>DASRXW010000074.1:0-2293 GCA_035654055.1 Conexibacter sp. | reverse complement strand
AAGACGCGCTCGTTCCAGGCGCGCGTGAGGCCGATCGAGTGCGGCGTGCAAGTCACGCGCGGGTCGCGCACGAGCGGGCTGCCCGGGTCGAGCGGCTCCTGCGCGAAGACGTCGAGGCCGACGGCCGACAGCGAGCCGCGGTCGAGCGCCTCGATCAGCAGCGCTTCGTCGGCGATCAGCTCGCCGCGCCCCGCGTTGACGAGCGCCGCGCCGCGCTTCGTGCTCGCGAGCAGCCGCGCGTCGACGAGCCCGCGGGTACGCTCGTCGAGGTTGCAGTGGAGCGTGATGACGTCGGCGGTGCGGAACAGCTCGTCGAGCGGGAGCCGGCGCACCGGCACGCCCTCGGGGCCCGGCGCGGCGTCGTTCGGCTCGAACGCGACGATCTGCATCCCGAGGCCGTGCGCGAGCTGCGCGACGGCCGAGCCGATGCGCCCGAGGCCGACGATCCCGAGCGTCGTGTCGGCGAGGTCGCGCGTCTCGTAGGCGTAGCGCTCGTCCCAGCGGCCGTCGGCGACGAGGCCGTGGAGCTCGCCGAGGCGCTTGGTCGCGGCGAGGATCAGCGCGATCGTCCCCTCGGCGATCGGCGCGACGCCGGCGTCCGGCGCGTACAGCACCGGCACGCCCGCGGCCGTCGCGGCGGGCAGGTCGATCGTGTCGAGGCCGGCCCCGGTGCGCGCGATCGCCCGCAGGCGCGGCGCGCGCGCGAGCACCGTCTCGTCGACCGACGCGGTGCGCACGACGAGCACGTCGGCCGCGGCCATCGCCGCGTCGTCCTCGACGCCCGCGACGCGCACCGCGCCGAGCGGAGCCAGCAGCGCGACCGCCAGCTCCGGGATCGGCTGCGTCGCGACGATCTGGAGCGGATCCGCCATCACCCGAGATAGCGCTGCTGGGCGCGCCCGGCGTCGCTGGCCGCGACCGCCGCGTCGGTGTCGGGGCGGGTGGTGACCGACGGCACGCCGACGTCCCACCAGCACTCGGAGCCGAGCAGCAGGCGCCACGGCTCGGTGCGGATCACGACGACGCACGGGCCGGCCTCGGCGCGCGCGGCGGCGAGCGCCTGCGCGACCTCCCCGGCCGTCTCGGCGGTGAAGGCGGCGGCGCCCATGCTGCGCGCGTTGGCCGCGATGTCGACCTCGACCGACGCGCCGTCGAGCAGCCCGGAGGCGGCGTCGCGGTGGCGGAACTCGAGCCCGAAGCTGCGCCCGAGGCGCCCGCGCTGGAGCGCGTGGATCGACTGGTAGCCGTGGTTCTGGAAGACGACGACCGTGATCTTGAGGCCCTCCTGCACAGCCGTCACCAGCTCGGTCGGGCTCATCAGGTACGTGCCGTCGCCGATCACGGCGTAGACCTCGCCCTGGTCGCCCCGGCCCATGCGGACGCCGATCGCGGCGGGGATCTCGTGCGCCATGCAGGAGAAGCCGACCTCCATGAAGACGCGCGTGCCGGGGCGCGTGTCCCACAGCTTGTGGACCTCGACGTGCGGTGTGCCGGAGGCGACGACGACCGAGTCCTGCGCGCCGGCCTGCTCGTTGAGCACGCGCAGCGCCTGGCTCTGGCTGAGGCGCTCGCCCTCGCGCGGCTCGAGGTCGGCGTCGAGGTCGGCGCTCCAGCTCGCCCACGTCTCGTCCACGCGCGAGCGCCACTCCGGCGCCTGCGTCGCGCGGCCGCGCACGGCCTCGGTCAGCGCGGCGAGCCCCTCGCGCGCGTCGGCGAGGATCGGCGTTGCGCCGAGCTTGCACCCGTCGGAGGCGGCGAGGTTGAGGCCGACGAACTGCACGTCCGGGTTCTCGAACAGCGAGTTGGAGCCGGTCGTGAGGTCGATCAGGCGCGTGCCGGCGCAGAGAATCACGTCGGCCGTTCTCGCCAGCGCGTTGGCCGCGCGCGTGCCGCTGTGGCCGATCGCGCCGACCGCCCACGGGCTGTCGGGCATCGCGCCCTTGCCCGCGGACGTCTCGCCGACGGGCGCGCCGAGCGCCTCCGCCAGCTGCGCGAGCTGCTCGCGCCCGCCCGCGTAGTGGACGCCGCCGCCGGCGATGATCAGCGGGCGCTCGGCGTTCGCGAGCAGCTCGGCCGCGCGCTCGATCTCGTCGGCCGCGGCCGGGCGGCGGGAGACATGCCACGTTCTCTCCGCGAAGAAGAAGGCGGGGTAGTCGTACGCCTCGGCCTGCACGTCCTGGTGCAGCGAGATCGTCACCGCGCCGGTGTGCTCGGGGTCGAGCAGCACGCGGATCGCCTGCGGCAGCGAGTAGAGCAGCTGCTCCGGGCGCGTGATGCGATCGAACAAGCGGCT
>DASRXW010000073.1:0-62403 GCA_035654055.1 Conexibacter sp. | reverse complement strand
CCTTATCTACAGGGAAATCTACCCGACCGACCGGACAGAACCGGGTGGGGTAACCGCCACGAATACGTGGGGTCCGGCCGAATTTCTCGGCCTCGAAACGCCCGCTACCACGTGGCGTTGCGAGTTTCGCCAATCCCTCCTGGGCCCGAGCGCGCGCCTGCACTGCGCCGCCACCGGGCTGCGGGCGCACGCCGACCGACTGAGCGAGCGCCAGGCGCTCGCGCCCGCGAGCACCGCGAGCTGGCCGGCGGCGGCCGACGGCCGTCGCTTCGACGAGCTGCTCGAAGGCGAGGGCCAGACCGGGGACCTGTGGTACCTCGACGGCTTCGACGCCGGCTGGTACGCGCTCGAAGCCGGCAGCGGGACGCTCGCCACGATGCGCTGGAGCGCCGAGGACTTCCCCTACCTCTGGCTGTGGCAGGAGTGCCATTCGCTGGAGGGCTACCCCTGGTACGGCGAGCACCACGTCGTCGGCGTCGAGCCGTGGACCTCGCAGCCCGCGTCGGGCCTGCTGGCGGCGATCGAGAACGGCACCGCCCAGCTGCTGGCCGCCGGTGCGCGGCGCACCACGACGCTCAGCGTCGGCGTCTCCCACCGTGGATCGGCGGGCGGGGACCCCACCGGGGTGGGCCTCGACGGTCATGTCCAATTCCGCAAGGAGCAACAGTGACGGGAAGATTCGAAGGCCGCGTGGCCGTGGTCACCGGCGCGGGGTCCGGCATCGGCGCCGCCACGGCCAAGCTGCTGGCGCGCGAGGGGGCCGCCGTGACGGTGGCCGACATCGACCTCGACGCGGCCGCCGCAGTCGTGGCCGAGCTGGCCGGCGAGGGTGCGCGCGCTCAGGCGCTCGCCACCGACGTCGGCAGCTCGGCGGACGTCGAGCAGATGCTCGACGCGACCGTCGACGCGTTCGGCGGACTCGACATCCTCGTCAACAACGCCGGCATCCTGCGGCTCGGGCAGCTCGTCGAGGTGAGCGACGAGGCGTGGGAGGAGACGATCCGCACGAACCTCTCGAGCGTCTTCTACTGCTCGCGCGGCGCCGCGCGGCGGATGATCGGGCAGGGCCGCGGCGGGCGCATCGTCAGCATCTCCTCGATCCACGCCGTGCTGTCGAACCCCAACGCGGGGCCGTACACGGCGGCGAAGGGCGGCATCGAGGCGCTCTCGCGCACGCTCGCCTCGGAGGTCGCCGAGCACGGGATCACCGTCAACTGCGTGCGGCCGGGCGCCACCTGGACGAGCCTCAGCCGGCCCTACTACACGCCGCCGGTGCTCGCGGCGCTCGACCAGCGCGTGCCGCTGAAGCAGATCGCGCAGCCGGAGTGGATCGCCGACGCCGTCGCCCACTTCGCCAGCGACGCCGCGCGCTACTGCACCGGCACGACCCTCGACGTGGATGGCGGCTACGTCATGCACGGCGGCCTCGCCGACCTCACCTACGCGTGATGAGCGACGAGATGCTGACCGACGAGCACGCAGCCCTCCCCGACGCGCCCCCTGAAGCGCGCGCGCCCGCCCGCCCGCGCAGCCTGTGGCGCCGCGTCGCCGGCCTCAACGAGCTGGGCGTGATCGTCGCGCTCGCGACGATGGTCGTCTTCATCGGCGCCTTCCACCCTGACTTCTTCGCCGCCGAGTCGTTCGTCAACATCAGCCGCCAGGCCGCCTTCTTCGGGATCATGGCGCTGGGGATGGTCTTCCTGCTCGCGATGGGCGAGATCGACCTCTCGGTCGGCGGGATCTACGGCGTCACGATCATCGGCGCCGCGATCCTGATCCGCGACGGCTGGAATCCGTGGCTGGGCGCCGGCGCCGGAGTCCTGATCGGCGTGGCGCTCGGAGCCGTCAACGGCCTGCTCGCGAACGGCCTGAAGATCTCGACGATCGTCGTCACGCTCGGCTCGCTGTCGATGTTCCGCGGGCTCGCGCTCGTGTTCTCCGACGGGCAGCCGATCGTCGGGCTGCCGCGCGATCAGGCGTTCTTCCGCATCTTCGGCGGGGACCTGCTCGGGGTCCCGGCGATCGTCTGGAGCTTCGCGGTGCTGACGGTGCTGCTGACGGTGCTGTTCCGCTACACGCGCTTCGGCTTCCTCGTGCGCTCGATCGGCTCCAACGAGCAGGCGGCGCGGCTGAGCGGCATCCCGATCGCGCGCGTGCGGCTGCTCGGGTTGATGCTGGTGGGCGGGCTGTGCGGCATCTCCGGGATGCTGACGCTCGCGTTCTTCCAGTCGGCCGACCCGAGCAACGGGATCGGCTACGAGCTGCTGGTGATCGCGGCCGCGATCATCGGCGGCACGAGCCTCGCCGGCGGCAGCGGCACCGTCTTCGGCGCGCTGCTGGGCGCCTTCGTGATCGCGACGATCACGAGCGGCCTCGTGCAGTTCGGCGTCACCGCCAACTGGACGAGCTTCGTGACCGGCGCGGTGATCATCGGCGCGGTCGCGCTGGACGCGCTGATCCGCAGGCGCCGCAGCGACGGCGCGCAACGAACGTAGCGGCGGACGCAGGCGTGGTCCGCTGAAACCGGGTCGCTGAGACCCACCGGAGGAGGAGCAGCATGTTCGAACTCAAGACCCGGCGCGGGAGCGTGATGCGCGCCCTGATGGCGCTGGCACTCGTGCTCGTCGCGGCGCTCGTCACCGCATGCGGAGGGAGCGACAAGCCGGCCGCGTCCAAGCCGGCGAGCGGCGGGACGCAGACGACCGCCGGCCACGGCTCGGGCTGCGACGCCAACGGCGCCAAGCTGGCGCTGGTGGTGCACATCCGCATCCCGTTCACGCAGCAGATCGCCGACGGCGGCACGTCGGCGGCCCACGACTGCAACGCCGGCTACACGGTTGCCGGTCCGCCGAGCGCGGCCGACCCGCCGGCCGCGATCCAGGCCTTCCAGACGGTCGTGCAGACCGGCGCGAAGGGCGTCGCCGTGATCCCCTTCCCGACGACGGACCTGTGGCGGCGTCCGATCGAGGACGCGCTCCAGCAGGGCGTCAAGATCGACCTCAGCCAGGTCAGCGGCGACCTCGGCGTGCCCGTCGTGACGGGCAACGACAAGGAGATGGGCCGCAAGATGGCCCAGACGGCGATCGACGCGATCGGTGCCGGCGCCACCGGCACGGTCGTCGTCGCGACGTGCGCCGCGGGCGTCCCGGTCCTCGACGACCGCGTCGCGGGCATCAAGGAGACGTTCGCGCAGAAGGCCCCGGGCCTGAAGGTCGTCGGTCCGCTCGACTCGGGCCAGCCCGCGCCGCAGAACTACTCGAACTGGTCGGCGATCGTGCAGAAGAACCCCGACGCGAAGGCCTTCCTCGGCCCGTGCGCGTTCGACGCCTACAACCTGGCGAAGATCAAGCGCCAGACCAAGAAGGACTTCGCGATCGTCGGCGTCGACCTCGAGCCGGAGTCGCTCAGGGGGATCGAGGACGGGACGATCCTCGCGATCCTCAACGGCAATCCGTACCTGCAGGGGTACATCCCGATCCGCCTGCTGGCAGAGAGCATCGCGAAGGGCACGAAGCTGTCGGCCGGCTGGATCGATCCGGGTCTGGAGGTCGTCAAGAAGGGCGCGGCCGCCGAGTGGCTGACGCGGCTGAAGTCCCCGGCCGCGGTCGCCGCGTACTACAAGCCGCAGGTCGACAAGCTGTTCGCGAACGTCGACAGCGCGATCCAGCCGCTGGGGAACCAGGCCAAGTAGATGGCAGCGGACCTGAACGGAGCTGCTGCGCCGACGCCCGTCTGCGAGGTCGTCGGCGTCAGCAAGGGCTACGGAGGCGTGCAGGCGCTCGCCGGGGTGGATCTCGCGATCCACCCCGGCCAGGTCCACGCGATCGTGGGCGAGAACGGCGCCGGCAAGTCGACGCTGATGAAGATCCTCGCCGGCGCCGAGCGGCCGGACGGCGGCGAGCTGCGCGTGCGCGGGCGGCGCACGTCGCTCGCGAACGTCGAGCAGGCCGGCCGCGAGGGGATCGCGATCGTCTTCCAGGAGCTGAGCCTGTTCCCGGACCTCGACGTGCTCGCAAACCTCTTCGGCGTCCATCAGCCGTCGCGCCTCGGCTTCGTCGCACGGGGCGAGATGCGCCGCCGCGCCCAGCCGCTGCTCGACCGCATCGGCCTGCGCGTCGACGTCGACCGGACGGTCGCGGGCCTCAACCTCGGCGAGCGCCAGCTCGTCGAGATCACGCGCGCACTGCTGGCGCAGTCGCAGGTGCTGATTCTCGACGAGCCGAACTCGGCGCTGAACGCGAGCGAGAGCGAGCGCCTGTTCGAGGTCGTGCGCGACCTGCGCGGGCGCGGCGTCGCCGTGATCTTCATCTCGCACCGGCTCGAAGAGGTCTTCCGCATCGCGGACGTCGTCTCGGTGATGCGCAACGGACGCGTCGTGGAGACGGTGCCGTGTGCGGAGACGACGATCAAGCAGGTCGTCACGGCGATGATCGGCCGTGAGCCGTCCCCGGCCGCGGCGCGAGTGCATCGGCGGGTGCGCGAGGGACACCCGCTGCGGTTGGAGCAGGTGTCCGTCAAGGGCAGCGTCGAGGCGGTCGACCTGACGATCGCCCCCGGCGAGATCGTCGGCCTCGCCGGGCTCGACGGCGCCGGCTTCGTGACCGTGCTCGACGTGATCTTCGGCCGTCGCGCGCCGGACTCCGGCACCGTCACGCTGCCCAGCGGCAAGCCCGGACCGAGGAACGTCGCCGCCGCCGTGCGCGCCGGTGTGGCGCGGGTGCCGGCCGACCGCGTCAACGAGAGCGTCTCGCTGGAGCAGAGCATCGCCGAGAACGTCTCGCACGTGACCGCCGGCGCGCTCGGCCGCCACGGCTTCCTGCTGCGCCGCCGCCGCCTGGCCGAGCGCGTCGTGCGCCAACGCGACGCGCTGCAGATCCGCATGGCCTCGCCGTGGTCGCCGGTCAAGCAGCTCTCGGGCGGCAACCAGCAGAAGGTCGCCGTCGCGAAGTGGCTGGAGGCCGACCCCGGGGTGATCCTGCTCGACGACCCGACGCGCGGCGTGGACGTGGGCGCCAAGGAGGAGATCTACGAGATCGTCCGCCGGTTCGCGCAGGAGGGGCGGGTCGTGCTGATGTCGTCGAGCGAGCTGCCCGAGTACGCCCAGCTGTGCGATCGGGTGCTCGTCTTCTACCGCGGCCGCATCTGCGGCGAGCTGAGCAGCGAGCAGATCACGGACCACACATTGCTCGAAGCGATCAACACGGGAGAGGTGAGCTGAAGATGGACGGAGACGGAAACGTGTCGATCCAGGTGCTGCGCGACGTCGCCGTGCCGTTGCGCGACGGCACGGTCACGCGCGCCGAGGTCTGGCTGCCCGAGGGCGGCGGTCCCCACCCGGCGATCCTGACGCGGACGATCGTGCCGGTCGACGGCCCGCCGACGCTCCAGCCGCTGATGGACCAGCGCCTGGCGACGAGCCGCGGCTACGCCGTCGTCCTGCAGGAGGTGCGCGGCCGCGGCTCGTCGGAGGGCGACTTCGAGCCGTTTGTCAACGAGGCCGCCGACGGCGCCGACAGCATCGCCTGGATCGCCGAGCAGGACTGGTGCGACGGCCGCGTGGTGATGACGGGCGCGAGCGTCCTGGGCGCCGCCCAGTGGCTCGCCGCCTCCGCCAGCCCGCCCGCGCTGCGCGCGATCGCGCCGACGATCTCCTCCGACGAGCTCGCCGAGGGCTGGTCGCTGACCGGCGGCGTGCCGGAGCACGGCTTCCTCTCGACCTGGAGCGCCGTTACGCTCGCGCCGCTCGGCGAGCGCTGGCTCGACGCGACCGAGCGCGCGCTCGACGACCTCGCAGGCCTGGAGCGCATCGCGCCCTGGATCTCCGACTGGTACGGGCCCGCCGACTCCGACTACTGGGCAGCTCTGTCGGTTTCGTCGCGCCGCGACCAGGTCGAGGTCCCGGTCTTCGCCGCCGGCGGCTGGTACGACATCTTCCTGGCCGGCACGCTCGCCAGCTTCGCCCGCTCGCGCGATCCGCGCGACCGCCTGGTGATCGGCCCGTGGGGCCACGATCCGTTCCTCTCCTGGCTGATCGGGGACGTCAACGCCGGCATCGACGGCGCCGGCCTGGGGCGGCTGTTCCCCTGGTCGCTCGACTTCTACGACGCGGTGATCGCCGGCCGCGAGCCCGACGCGCCGCGCGTGCGCGCCTACGTGATGAACGCGCGCCGCTGGCTCGCGCTCGACGCGTGGCCGCCGCCTGCCGCGAGCAGCTCGACGGTCGCGCTGGCAACGGCCAGCTTCGACGTCGATCCCGGCGACCCGGTGCCGAGCCGCGGCGGACGCGGCTTCACGCCCGGCCTGCCCGACGCCGGCTGGGGGGTGCGCGACCAGCGCCCGACGGCGGCGCGCGCCGACGTCGTCGAGGCCGCCAGCACGACGCTGGAGCAGGCGACGCTGCTCGCGGGCCCCGTCACGGCGCATCTGCGCACGTCCGCCGACGGCGACGGCGCCTGCCTGTGGACCGCGACGCTGTGCCACGAGCAGGCCGACGGCGCGCTGCACAACCTCTGCGACGGCGTCGCGACCGCGGCGGCCGATGGGGGCGAGGTCGAGCTGTCGCTCGGCCACGTCTGCGTCGCGCTGCCCGCGGGCGCGCGGCTCGTGCTGCTCGTCGCCGGCAGCTCCTTCCCGCGCTGGCCGCGACCGCAGCGCGCTCGGACGCAGTCGCTGCGCGAGGGCGGGCGGCTGGAGCTGACGGTCGCGCCGTACGAGCTGCTCGACTCGGCCGCGCCGACGAAGGGGTAGGCGGGCTCGAGACCGGCGTTCCGGGGTCGCGCCGGGCACGCTGGCCGCGCGGCGCGAGGGGGCGCCGCGCGGCCGCCGTCGTCACACGAGCGGCAGGCCCTCGACGCCGAGGTCGATGCGCGTGATGTGGAAGCCGCCGAGGTTGGCGGCGAACAGGTCGGTGCCGCGCCAGGCGACGTTCGCCGGCTGGCAGAGGACATGCGAGCAGGGGTCGTCCATCAGCAACTCGATGCGACCGTCGGTGTCGGCGCGGGCGATCCGCGAGGGCGAGAAGTACGACAGGTAGAGCCGTCCCTCGGCGTCGAAGGCGAGCCCGTCGACGACGCCGTCCAGGTCTTCGACGAACGGCTCCGCGCCCGCGGGTGCACCGTCGGCGCCGATGCGGATGACGGTCACGCGGTAGGCGTAGCTCTCGACCACGTAGAGCGCGTCGCCGCTCGCGTCGAGCGCCATGCCGTTGGCGAAGTGCAGCGGCTCGTCCCACCACAGCTCGCCCTCGCCGCTGTCGAGGTCGAAGCGCCAGACGCCCATGCCGGGCTCGTCCTTCGTGTGGCTGTCCGACACGTAGAGGCAGTTGCGGGCGTGGTCGACGACGGGGAAGTTGGGCAGCTCCATCGCGCGCTCGCCGCGCGGTCGCGCGAACGGCTCCAGCACGCCGGTCGCGGGGTCGAGCTGCAGCACGGCGGGCGTCTTGATGTCGCAGACGTAGAGCAGGCCGCGGCGGTCGAACGCCATGCCGAGGATCAGGCCGCCGGTGGAGGCGATCAGCTCGAGCTGCGAGCCGTCTGCCGCGATGCGGTAGATCTCGCCGGCGGTGCCGCCGCACCAGACGGCGCCGTCGCGGTCGATCGCGATCCCCTCGGGGTGGTTGAGCTGGGGCTCGTGGACGGCGCCGCTGAAGAAGGCGGTCGCGCGGTCGAGCGGCAAAGGGGCGTCCATCTGAGCGTCCTTTCCGAAGATTGCATGCGAAATATGCCAGACAAGCAGGATATGCCGCAATTTTGGCGTGTTTGACACCAGATCGCATTCAAAATGCTTGACATCTCCGATGTCGCTGATCCATACTCGGGACATGGGTGAACGCGGAGGAGTTGCGCTCGTGACGGGCGCTGGACGTGGCATCGGGCAGGCGATCGCGCTGCGTCTCGCACGCGACGGCTTCGACGTCGCGATCAACGACGTGGCCGTCGAAAGCGCCGAGACGGTCGTGCGCGAGGTCGAGGCGCTCGGGCGCCGCGCCGTCGCCGTGCCCGCCGACGTGAGCGACCGCGACGCCGTCTTCGCGATGGTCGCGGCGACCGTGGACGCGCTCGGCGGGCTGGACGTGATGGTCGCCAACGCCGGGATCGTCCGCGTCAAGCCGCTGGTCGAGACGACGCCGGACGACCTCCAGGCGATGTTCGCCGTAAACCTGTTCGGCGTCTTCTACTGCGTGCAGGCCGCCGCCGAGCACTTCGTCGCGCGCGGCGGGGGCGGCAAGATCGCGATCGCCTCCAGCGCCGCCGGCCACGAGGGCTTCGAGTTCCACGCCGCCTACAGCGGCACCAAGTTCGCCGTCAACGGCCTGACGCAGGCCGCGGCGAAGGAGCTCGCGCCGCACGGGATCACCGTCAACGCCTACTGCCCGGGGATCGTCGACACGCCGATGTGGGGCTACATCGACGGCGAGCTGGGGCAGCGGCACGGCAAGCAGAAGGGCGAGACGATGGCCGAGTACGCCAAGAGCATCCGGCTCGGCCGCGTCCAGACCCCGGAGGACGTCGCGGGCCTCGTCGCCTACTTCGCCTCCCCCGACTCCGACTACATGACGGGTCAGTCGCTGATCATCGACGGCGGCATCGTCTTCCGCTAACAGACCGACACGAGGTGATGGAGAGATGGCACAGGCGGTAGAGGAGCTTCGCGCACTCAGCGCGGGCGCCGGCGAGTTCTTGAGCGGCTCGCCGATCGGCCACTACATCGGCGGCGGCTGGCAGCTCTCGGGCGACGGGCGCGTCGGCGACGTGCTCGATCCCTCCGACGGCAGCGTGCTCGCGACCGTCGCGTTCGGCGGCGAGGCCGAGATCGACGCCGCCTGCAAGGCCGCGGCCGACGCCTTCCCCGCCTGGTCCGGGATGCCGGCGAACGAGCGCAGCGTGCTGCTGCACCGCCTCGCCGACAAGCTGGAGGCCGAGGCCGAGACGCTCGCGCAACTGGAGGCGCTCGACGTCGGCAAGGCGATCGTCAACGTCGAGTCCTTCGACGTGCCGTTCGGGATCGAGGGGATCCGCTACTTCGCCAACCTCGCCGCGCAACTGCGGACGGACGTCGCGCTGCCGCTCGCCCACATGGACGCGCGCACCCACCTCACGCCCTACGGCGTCTGCGGCTTCGTCTTCCCTTGGAACTTCCCCTTCGACCTGCTGGTCTGGGGCGTCGCCCCGGCGCTCGCGGCCGGCAACACGGTCGTCGTCAAGCCCTCCGAGGTGACGCCGCTCTCGACGCTCTACATCTGCAAGCTGATGGAGCAGATCGCCTTCCCGGCCGGCGTCTTCAACGTCGTCACCGGCCTCGGCGCCGACGCCGGCGCGGCGATCCCCAGGCATCCGCTCGTCAAGCGCATGTCGTTCACCGGCTCGCCCGAGGTCGGCCGGCTGATCGGCGCCGCCAGCGGCGCGCGGCCGATCCCCTGCAAGCTGGAGCTCGGCGGCAAGGGCGCCGCCGTCGTCTTCGACGACGTCGACGTGGCCGCGACCGCGACCGCGCTCGCCGGCGCGATCACGTTCAACACCGGCCAGGTCTGCTGCACCGCGACCCGCTGGCTGCTGCACGAGGACATCTACGACGCGTTCGTCGCCGAGGTCACCGAGCGGCTCAGCGCCGTCAAGGTCGGCCCGTCGCTGGGCGCCGAGACGGAGATGGGCCCGCTCGTCAGCCAGGCGCAGGTCGATCGCGTGCTGGCCTACCGCGCCAAGGGCGAGGCGGAGGGCGCGACTGTGCTGCTCGACGGCGGGCTCGCGAACGTCGAGGGCCACGAGGCCGGCTTCTTCGTTACGCCGTACCTGCTCGCGGGCGACGACCAGAACGTCTGCTTCCGCGAGGAGATCTTCGGCCCGGCCGCGTACGTCACGAAGTTCCGCGACGAGGACGCAGCCATCGCCTCCGTCAACAGCCTCGACTACGGTCTGGCGAACAGCGTCTGGACCGAGGACCTGGAGCGGGCGAACCGTGTCGCGGAGCAGATGGTGGCGGGGAACAGTTGGGTCAACGCGCACAACGTGTTCGCGTACGGCCTGCCCTACGGCGGCGTCAACCTCAGCGGCATGGGCGGCGGCGTCAACGGCCCGGACACGTTCACCGACTACCTGCGCCACCAGACGATCGCGCGCCCGCTGGGCTGAAAGGTGGCCGCGATGACGTCCTCCGACCCCCTGTCGAGACGGCTCGCGGCCTTCGCCACGAACCTGACCTTCGAGCAGATCCCCGGCCACGTCGTCGAGGCGGCAAAGCTGCACCTGCTCGACCTCGTGGGCACCGCGCTCGCCGCCTACGGGAGCGGCGCGGGAACGTACGCAGCGCGCGCCTCGCTCGAGCTGGGCGGCTCGGGCGAGGCGTCCGTCATCGGGCAGGCCGACGGAAGCCCCGCCGCGGTCGCGGCGCTGGCGAACGGGACACTCGCGCACGCGATCGAGTTCGACGACACGCACACCGCGTCGATCTGCCATATCTCGGCGGTCGTCGTCCCGGCGGCGCTCGCCGTCGCGGAGGCGGGCGAGCGGCCGGGTCACGAGCTGCTCGCGGCGATCGTCGCGGGCAACGAGGTCGTCGCCCGCATCGGCGCCGACGCGGCGCCCGCCTACATGCGGACCGGCTTCCATCCGACGTCCGTCTGCGGCGTCTTCGGCGCGACGGTCGCCGCCGCACGGCTGCGCCGCCTCACCGAAAACCAGACGACGCATGCGCTCGGCATCGCCGGCAGCCTCGCCGGCGGCCTGTTCGAGTATCTCGGCGACGGCGCCGCGACGAAGTCGGTGCACGGCGGCTGGGCCGCGCACGGCGGCGTCAGCGCTGCGGCGCTCGCTGCCGCCGGCGGCGACGGACCCGCCGGCGTGCTGGAGGGTCGCTTCGGGCTGTACGCCACGCACTTCCGCCTCGAGCAGCGCGACAGGCTCGGCGAGGACTGGGAGCTCGGCACGCGCTGGGAGACGCCGGAGATCTCGTTCAAGCCCTACCCGGCGTGCCATTTCATCGCCGGCGCGCTGGACGCAGCCCGCACGCTGCTGGCTGCAGGCCTCGACGTCGCCGCCGTCGAGGAGGTCGTCGTCGCGGTGCCGCAGGCGGCGGTCCCGCTCGTGCTCGAGCCGCGCGCGAGCAAGCTGCGCCCGCGAACGCCGTTCGAGGCGAAGTTCAGCCTGCCGTACTCGCTCGCGTCGATGCTCCTGCACGGCTCGCTCGACGTCGCGACCTACCGGCCCGAGCGGCTGCTGGAGGAGCGCGTGCTGGCGCTCGCCGGGCGCATCCAGCACGAGGTCGAGGACTTTCCCCACTACCCGGACGTGCTGCCGGCGCGCGTCACGGTCTGCCTGCGCGACGGCGGCCGCGTGAGCGAGCTGTCCCCGGCCGGTGCGGTCGCGCCGCCGTTCACGAGCGAGGACGTTCGCCGGAAGTTCCGTGAGAACGCCGCGCTCGCGCTGGGCGAGGCGGATCGTGCCGAGCTCGAGGCGCGGCTGCTGGCGATCGACGAGGCGCACGACCTGCGAATGGCGCTCGGCCCACTGCGGCGCGCGCGCTGAGACGAGGAGGAGTCATGAGCATCCAACAGCTGACGGTGCATCCGCAGGCGGCTGCGCTGATCGCCGAGATCGGGGAGCGCCTGAGCCTCTTCGGCGGCTCCGAGGCCAAGCCGATCACGGCGATGTCGCCGGTCGAGGCGCGCGAGCAGATGGCGCTCCTGCGCGGAACGCTGGGCGAGGGCCCGCCGGTCCCCGAGGTGCGGGACCTGACGATCCCCACGGCGGACGCCGACCTGCCCGCGCGGCTGTACCGCGTCGCCGCCACGCGGCCGGCGGGGCTGTGGGTCTGGTTCCACGGCGGCGGCTGCGTGGTCGGCGAGCTCGAGGAGCAGGACGCCGTCTGCCGCCTGATGGCGCAGCTGAGCGGCTGCGACGTGCTCAACGCCTCCTACCGCCTCGCTCCGGAACACCCCTTCCCGGCCGCGGCTCTGGACGCGTACCGCGTCGTCGCGTGGGCTGCCGAGGAGCTCGCCGAGGACCTGCCGCTGATCGTCGGCGGCGAGAGCGCCGGCGGCTGTCTCGCGGCTGTCGCTGCACTGCAGGCGAAGGTCGCCGGCACGCCGCAGATCGCCGCGCAGGTGCTCGTGCACCCGATGCTCGGGGCGGACTTCGACACCGACTCCTACCTGCGCTATGGCGGCGGCGAGTACCTGCTCGGCCGCGAGCTGATGACGTGGTTCTGGGACCACTACGCGCCGCAGGAGTGGATGCGCTCCGATCCGCTCGCCGTGCCGCTGCAGGCCGAGGACCTGAGCGGGCTGCCGCCCGCGACCGTGGTGATCGCCGAGCTCGACCCGCTGCGCGACGAGGGCGAGGCGTACGCCCAGCGGCTCGCGGAGGCCGGCGTCGACGTCGACGTGCGGATCTACGAGGGCGTCATGCACGGCTTCTGGTGCTGGGCGAACCGGCTCGACCCGGGCCGCGAAGCCGTCGCCGCCGTGTGCGCGCGTCTGCACGAGACGCTGCGCCGGAGCGCGGCGCTGCCGGCGTGAGCTGAGCGCCGCGCCGCTACTCGGGCTTCGCAGCGCGGCCCCGACGCTTGCGCGCGGGCTTCTCGTCCGCGAGCTCGAACAGCTCGCTGTGCTCGACGAGCGTCTCGCGCGTGCGCCGGATGTGCACGAGCAGGATGCTCGCCGCGTCCTCGCCGCGCCGCGACTTGATCGTCTCCAGCAGCAGACGATGCTCCAGCTGCGCGATCTGCAGCCGCTCTGGCAGGACGAGGTATGTGCGGCGGTAGTGCTCGGTCCCGTTCCACAGCGACTCGATGATCCGCAGCAGTCGCGGCGGCGCGCCGGACATCGCGGTGAGGTGGAAGCGCCGGTCGAGCTCCACCCAGCGGCCGATGTCCTCCTGCTCGGCGGCCTGCTCGATCTGCGCGACGTAGCCTGCGAGCTCGGTCAGCTGCTCGTCGCTGAGCCCCGGCACGCTGCGGGCGATCGCGAACGGCTCGAGGTGCTCGCGGATCTCGTAGATCTCACCCAGCTCGTCGAGCTCGAGGCGTGCGACGCGCGCGCCGGAATGCGGCAGCAGCGTGACGAGGCCCTCGGCCTGGAGCAGCTGGAGCGCCTCACGGACGGGGATCCGGCTCGTCCCGTACTGCTCGGCGACGCGCGCCTGCCCGATGCGCTCGCCCGGCTTCAGCGAGCCGGCGAAGATCGCCGCGCGCAGCTCGCGGGCGAGCAGGTCGGTGAGCAGCTCACGCGAGGTGTCGTCGTTGGGGGCGTCGCCAGCTTTGGTCATGCGCGACACGTCTCCTGTCGTCATCGCCGCGCCTGGATCATGCCGCATCGCACGGCGCCCCTGCAGGGATCAGATGCCCTGCCAGCTCCCGTCGTCCCAGAAGTACGACGAGCCGGCTGGCAGCTCGCCCGTCGCCACCTGTCGCATGCCCTCGCCGGAGACAGCCTCGGTGAGCGCGATCGAGCGCTCGCCGTCCTCGACGCGGATCGAGCCGTCCGGACGATCGTCGCGCCGGCGCAGCTCGTAGACGCTTGCGACGAAGCGCTCGAGTGCCGCACCCGGCTCCAGGCCCGCTTCCGCCGCCAAGCGCTCGAAGAAGGCGCTTCCGGCGGTCTCGATCGCCATCGCCCACGGCGCGGGTCCCGACGCATAGCGCCCGAGCTGTGCGGTGACGGCGGCTGTCAGGCCCAGCGAGCCGAGCAGCTCCCGCACGGCGTCGACCTCGGCCGCGTCGGCCTGCGCCTCGATCTTCACGTCCACGACGTCCTGCCCTTGCTCGTCAGCCATCGACATCCTGCCTTTGCTGTCTCGGAAAGCCGAACGGCCGGCAGGCACGTGAGCGCCTGCCGGTCGTTCCGGGTACGGCGTGCTGCCTACGCGTAGAGCTTGTTCCAGCTCGCCATGAAGGCGGAGCGGTACGTGCCGCCGCCGAACATCCAGTCGCCGGCCTTGGTGCCCTTGGGGACCTGCTGGTCGACGTTGCCGGCGTCGAAGACGACGGCCGGGTCAGGCTGCGTGACACTCAGCTTGCGGTCGAGCTGCTTGCCCGAGAGCCCCTGCAGGATCTGGCCGACCAGCGTGTAGGAGACGTAGGGGATGTCGATCCACGACGTGGCCACGAGCGGCGACTGGCCGCCGCGCAGCGCCTCGACGCCCGCGGTGTTGGCGATGTGGCCGTAGACCTGGACGTCGGTCTTGCCGGACTGCGCGACGCCGGAGGCGGCGGGAACCGCGATCGGCGGGTAGTTGCACCAGATCGCGTTGATGTCCGGGTTGGCCTGCAGGATCGTGCGGGCCGCGGCGGAGGAGTCGCTGGCGGTGTTGGTGAGGCTGATGCTGTAGTGCTCCGCGACGATCTCGAAGCGCGGCTGCTGTTGGATCAGGCCCTTGAACGCGAACCGCCGCGCTTGGATCACGTCGGCGGTGAAGTCGAGCATCGCGACCTTGATCTTGCCGCTGGGGCGGCGCTGGAGCTGATCGGCGATCAGGTAGTTGCCGACGAGGCTGGCGTCGCCGTCTGGCGGCAGGCCGTAGTCGTTGCCAATGCTGCTGCCGAGCGGCGCGAAGGTGTAGGAGCCGACCGTCGGGATGTTGGCGGCCTTGGCCTTGGCGAGCTGCGGCTCCATCTGGCTCGCGCCGATCCCGATCATGATGATCCCGTCGACCTTGCGCGTGATGAACGCCGTGAGCGTGGACTGCGCGGTCGGGACCGAGCCCATCGTGTCGGTGTCGACGATCGTCCAGCCGAGGCCGGCCTCCTTCGCGATGCTCTTGCACCAGCGCAGGATGTTGGAGATGTTCTCGTCCGCGGAGGTGAGGATCGCGAAGCCGATCGTCTTGTTGCGGTACTTGGCGCCGATGTTCGGCTTGACGGCGCCCGAGCCGCCGCTGGAGGGCGGCGGGGCGGCGACGGTGTTGCCACCGCTGCCGCACGCTTGCAGCGCGGTGCCGACGGTGGCTGCGCCGACGCCGGTGACGGCGGCGCGCCTGAGAAAGGCGCTGCGGGTGAAGGCGCTGCCTCCACCTGAATTCAGTGGCGCGGCGCGCGGCGCGCGCGGCGTTTCCTCGTGGCCTGACATCTGCGTGTGACCTCCTCCGGCGAGCGCGAAACGCCCGCAGCTCTCGACGCCGACCGTTCGCGGCTTCCGGTCAAGTAGCATACAATACTGCCATATTAGACGACATATCCTGGATTTTCGGGTAGGATCGTATATCAATATGTACGAGAAGCGCAAGAGCGGCTCGAGGTCTGGCGCATGAGCCTGGTGCTCGGCGTCGACATCGGCGGCACCTTCACCGACTGCATCGCACTCACCGGTGACGGTGACGTGCGGATGGGCAAGTCGCTCTCGACGCCGCCAGACTTCGACACCGGCTTCATCGATGCGATCGGCGCCGCCGCCGCGGCGCAGGGCCTCGACGCGGGCGCTGCGCTGGCCGACACCAGGCAGATCCTCCACGGCTGCACGGTCGGCTCCAACGCGCTGGTCGAGCGGCGCACGGCGAAGGTCGCGCTGCTCACCTCGCGCGGGCATCGCGACTCGCTCTTCACGATGCAGGCGGGACGGCGCCTGCGCACGCTCGGGGCCGAGGCGATCGCGCACGTCGCCGCGCACGTCAAGCCCGAGCCGCTCGTGCCCCGCAGCCTCGTCCGCGAGCTCGACGAGCGCGTCGCCGCCGACGGCCAGGTGCTCGCCCCGCTCGACGAGCAGCAGGTGCGCGAGGTCGTCGGCGAGCTGCTCGGCGAGGGCGTCGAGGCCTTCGCCGTCTCGCTGCTGTGGTCGGTCGCCGACGACGCGCACGAGCAGACGGTCGCGCGCGTGATCCGCGAGCTGGCGCCCGGCGCCTACCTGTCCGTCGCCTCACAGGTCGTCGCGCGCACCGGCGAGTACGAGCGCACCGTCGCGACCGTCGTCAACGCGCTGATCGGGCCCGAGATGGACCGCTATCTCTCGCAGCTCGAGGACCGCTGCCGCTCGCTCGGCTACGCGGGCACGATCTCGATCATGACCTGTTCCGGCGGCCTCGTCTCGATCGACGAGGCGCGCGCGCTGCCGGTCCTGACGATCGGATCGGGACCGGTCGCCGGCCTGATCGGCGCGCGCCGACTGGCTGCGGCCGCGAGCGGACGCCAGGCGTCGCCGGCGCCCGTGCGCGCGACGAACCTCATCACCGCGGACATGGGCGGCACCACGCTCGACGTCGGCGTCGTCCACGAGGGCGTGCCGATCAGCCGCGTGACGAGCTGGTACGACCAGTACGAGTACTTCGTCCCGACGCTCGACGTGCGCTCGATCGGCGCGGGCGGCGGCTCGATAGTCCAGCTCGACGAGACCTCCGGCACGCTGCGGGTCGGCCCCCGCAGCGCGGGCTCGCGCCCCGGACCCGTCTGTTACTCGCGCGGAGGTACCGAGCCGACGATCACCGACGCCGACCTCGTCGCGGGCTTCCTCAACCCGGACTACTTCCTCGGCGGCAAGATGGCGCTCGACCTCGAGGGCGCGACGCGCGCGTACGCCGCGGTCGGCGAGCCGCTCGGCCTCAGTGCGCTGGAGACGGCCAGCGCCGCCCTGCGCATCGTCGACAACCAGATGGCGGACGCGATCCGGCTCGTCAGCGTCAACCAGGGCTTCCACCCGCGCGCCTTCACGCTGTATCCCTGCGGCGGCGGCGGCGCGCTGCACGCGGCGGCGATCGCCGCGGAGCTGGGCATCCCGTCGATCTCGGTGCCGCTGAGCGGACTCGCCTCCGGCTGGTCGGCGTTCGGCGTCGCGGGCGCGGAGCCGCTCGTGGTGCAGGAGGTGGCGCGCCCGATGCGCGAGCCGTTCGACCCCGCGCTCTTCACGGCGCTGTTCGCCGAGCTCGAAGCCGCGGCGCTCGCGCGCCTCGCCGGCCAGGGCATCGCCCGCGAGGATGCCGTCCTCACGCGCCACGCCGACGTGCGCTACGCGCTCCAGGTCAACGAGGTGGAGGTGCTCGCGCCGTCGGGTGATTACGACGACGCCGGCGTACGCGAGCTGCTGGAGCGCTTCGAGACCGAGTACGCCCGCCGCTACGGCGACGACTCGCGCTACGCCGACGCCGGCTTCGCCGTCATCGGCCTGCGCGTGCGCGGCCGCGGCGCCGCCCGCGAGCTGCCGTTGAGCGCAGCGCGGCCCGACGGCCCCGCGCCGACGCCCGAGCCGAAGGGCCACCGCGACGTCTCCTTCCATCGCCGCGGCATGGGCGCGGAGCCGGCCGCCCTCTACGACGCCGCGGTGATCCATCCGCAGACGGTGCTGAACGGCCCGGCGATCGTCGAGCTGCCCGGCACGAGCATCGTCGTGCCGCACGACGCGGTCCTGCGCTTCGACACGCTCGGCAGCGCCCACATCTCACTGGCTGGAGCGTGATCGGATGAGCGCAGCGGCACCACCTCACGACGCCGAGGTTCGCTGGGACGGGCGCGTCCACAGCTACCGGCCGGCGGAGGACTGGCGCGCGCGCCTCTCGCCGCGGCTCGACCTGCACGACGAGGCCGACGGGCAGCTCGACCCGATCACCTTCGAGGTGATCCGCCATCGGCTGTGGACGATCAACCTCGCGCACGGCGAGACGGTGACGCGCGTCTCGGGCTCGCCGGTGTTCCAGTCGCTGGACTTCAACATGTGCATCCTGACCGAGGACGGCGAGTACGTGATGAACGCGCCGTTCGTGCAGTTCCTCAACGCCGGCGCGGGGCTCGGGGCGCGCTTCGTCATGGAGCGCTACGGCGAGCAGCCCGGCATCGAGGAGGGCGACGTCTTCATCGGCAACGACCCCTGGGTCTGCGCCGTGCACGAGATGGACGTGATGCTCGCCTGCCCCGTCTTCGCCGAGGGCAAGCTGTTCGCGTGGACCGCGAACGCCGGGCACCAGTACGACCTCGGCGGCGCGGTGCCGGGCGGCTGGCCGCAGAACGCCGAGGACGTCTTCAGCGACCCGACCGTCTTCAGCCCCTTCAAGATCGTCGAGCGCGGGCGCATGCGCAAGGACCTGGAGGCGATGTACCTGCGCCAGTCGCGCTTCCCCGAGATGGTCGCGCTCGACCTGCGCGCGCAGATCAGCGGCTGCCGCTATGCCGCCGAGCAGATCCAGCAGCTGTGCGCGCAGTTCGGCGCCGCGACGGTGAAGGCCGCGATGCGACGGGTCCTCGACAGCTCGCAACGGGCGCTGCAGGAGAAGCTGCGGCGGATCCCCGACGGCACCTGGAGCGAGGCCCGCTACGTCGACGAGCGCCTGCCGGGCGACCGCTCGACGTACCGCACGCAGGTCAACGTCACCAAGCGCGGCGACCGCCTGATCTTCGACAACGACGGCACCGAGCAGCAGATGATCGGCCCGCTCGGGATCACGTTCGCGTCGTTCAGCGGCTCGGCGCTGACGCCGCTGTCGATCACGATGCTGCCCGAGCAGCTGTTCGCCGTCGGCGGCGCCAACCGCCAGGTCGACCTCGAGCCGACGCCGGGCCGGCTCACCTGCGTCGACCATCCGGCCGCCGTCGGCGCCGGCGTGCTGAACGTGATCGGGCACATCGCCGCCGTGCAGACCTGCGTGAACCGCATGCTCGCGTGCGACCCCGAGCTCGCGCAGGGGATCGTCGCCGCCTCGCCCGACTTCCCCGTCGCGGTCATCTCCGGACACGACGAGCAGGGGCGCTACTACGGCCAGGCGGTGCTCGACCACTTCGCGATGGGGCTGGGCGCGCGCTCGCACCGCGACGGCGTCGACACCGGCGGCGCCGCCTGGAGCCCGCTGACGTTCCTGCTCAACGTCGAGGCGGTCGAGCAGTTCTATCCGCTCGTGTACCTGTACCGGCGCGAGCTGGAGGACTCCGGCGGCGCCGGGCGCTGGCGCGGCGGCGTCGGGCTGGCCTACGCCTGGATGGCGTACCGCGCCGAGTCGATGAGCCTCACCTGCTTCGGCGGCGGAATGGCGACCTCCGCGTTCGGCGCCGAGGGCGTGATGGGCGGCTACCCGTCCCCCTCCGCGCACGTCCACGTGCTGCGCGCGACGAACGTCAAGGCGCTGCTCGCCGCCGGCCGCGTGCCGACGCGGATCTCCGACCTGGACGCGACCGAGGCGTTCTCGCGCCCGTCGAAGGCGAACACGCTGGCGCTCGGCCCCGACGACGTCGTCGAGGCGACGGTCTCCGGCGGCGGCGGCTACGCCGATCCGCTCGAACGCGACCCCGCGCACGTCGCGCGCGACGTCGCCCACGGCCACGTCTCGCGGGTCGCGGGCGAGGCGGTCTACGGCGTCGTGCTCGACGCGCACGACCGGCCCGACGACGTGCGCACCGCGGCGCGCCGCGACGAGCTGCGAGCCCGGCGGGCGACCTGGCCACGCGCCGCGGAGGTCGTCGGGGCCGCACCCGACGTCGTCGTCACGCCGGCCACAGGCGCGCCGCCGCGTGCGGTGCACGAGGCGCTGGTCGCCCGCGACGAGGGCGCGCAGCGCGTCCTGAGCTGCCGTCACTGCGAGCGAGTGCTGTGCGGGGCCGGCGCGGACTTCAAGCGCCACCTGCTGCAGCACGAAGGTCCGCTCACGGCGCTGCCCGGAGCGAAGGCCGACCCGGCCGACTTCATCGACCACCCGATCGTGCTGCGGCGCTACTGCTGTCCCGGCTGCCTCACGCTGCTGAGCACCGAGGTCGCGCGCTTCGACGACGAGCCGTTCGCCGACATGCGCCTCGTATCGGCCTAAGAACCTCTGGGCGCGTCGCGCGACCGGGCGGAGGATTTCGTGTCCTCCGCCCCGGCTGCGGCTGCGTCGCTGCCTACGCGTAGAGCGTGTTCCAGCTCTTGAGGAACGACGTGCGGTACGTGCCGCCGCCGAACATCCAGTCGCCGGCCTTGGTGCCCCTCGTGACCTGCGCATCGACGTTGGTGGCGTCGAAGACGACGGCCGGGTCGGGCTGCGTGACGTTGAGCTTGCGGTCGAGCTTCTTGCCGGACATCGCCAGCAGCAGCTGGTCGACGAACGTGTAGGCGAGGTAGGGCAGGTCGACCCACGAGGTGGCCACGAGCGGCGACTGGCCGCCGCGCAGCGCCTCGACGCCCGCGCTGTTGGCGATGTGCCCGTAGACCTGGACGTCGGTCTTGCCGGACTGCGCGACGCCGGAGGCGGCCGGCAGCGCGATCGGCGGGTCGTTGCACCAGATCGCCGCCAGGTCGGGATGCGCCTGGAGGATCGTGCGGGCCGCGGCGGAGGAGTCGCCGGCGGTGTTGGTGAGGCTGATGTTGTAGTCCTCGGCGACGATCTCGAAGCGCGGCTGCTGCTGGACCAGGCCCTTGAAAGCGAACCGCCGCGCCTGGATCACGTCGGCGGTGAAGTCGAGCATCGCGACCTTGATCTTGCCGCTGGGCCGGCGCTTGAGCTGATCGGCGATCAGGTAGTTGCCCAGCAGGCTCGCGTCTGCGTCGGGCGGCAGCGTGTAGTCCTGCGAGATGCTGCTGCCGAGCGGGGCGAAGGTGTACGCCCCGACCGTCGGGATGTTGGCGGCCTTGGCGCTGGCGAGCTGCGACTCGAGCTGGCCGGCGCTGAGGCCGAGCATCAGGATGCCGTCGACCTTCTGGGTGATGTAGGCGTTCAGCGTCGACTGGCTGGTGGCCAGCGAGCCCATCACGTCGCTGGTCGTGATCGTCCAGCCGAGGCCGGCGTCCGCTACCGCCCGCTTGACCCAGCGCTGCACGCTCTGCACGTTCTCGTCCGCCGTCGTCAGCAGCGCGAAGCCGATCTTCTTGCCCTTGTACTTGGCATTGATGTTCGGCTTGACCGGCGCGCTGTTGCCGCCGCCCGGGGGTGGGGCCGCGACGGTGCTGCCGCCGCTGCCGCATGCCTGCAGCACCGTGCCCACGGCCGACGCGCCGACGCCGGTGGCCGCGGCGCGCTTGAGGAAGGCGCTGCGTGTGAGCGCCGCTCTCGGGGACGGTTCGGGTACGGCGGTCTGCGAGGCGTGCGCCTCGTCGGAATGCGACCTGTCCATCTGCTCTCCTCCGTCGTCTCGCGCGCGGGCTGGGGCGTGGACACGCTTCTCGCCCGCGAGCGTTTTGCAAGCTTCATCTACGACCTGCGACCTGCGACCTGCGCTAGCTAGGCGGCTCCCACCAGCGAGGCGTGCACGATCTCCGTCTCGCTGACCTGCGTTCCCGTCAGGCGCCGCGTGATGCGGCCGTCGTGCATCACGAGCACGCGCGTGCAGAGGGCGACCAGCTCCTCCGGCTCGGAGGAGCTGACGAGCACCGCGCCGCCCTCCTTCGCGAGCTGGAGGATGTGGCGGTGCAGCTCCTGCCGCGCGCCGACGTCGACGCCCTCGGTCGGCTGGTCGAACAGGTAGACGTCCGCGCCCTGGTTGAGCGCCCGCGCCATCAGCGCCTTCTGCTGGTTGCCGCCGCTGAGGAACTTGACGCGCTTGCGCGCGGCGCCGCGGGGATGCAGGTCCAGCGTGTCGAGCAGCCCGTCGACTGTCTGCGCCTCGCGGCGGATGCGCAGCACCGGCAGCCAGCGCCGCAGCCGGAACTCGCGATCCCCGCCCAGCGTCACGGTCGCGGCCACGGTCATGTCCGGCACGATGCCGTTGTGGACGCGGTCGTCGGGCAGGAAGGCCACCCCCGCCTCGACGGCGGCGCCGCGGGTGGGCTTGATCGCCACCCCGTTCAGCAGGATCGATCCGGCGGCGGGCCGTGCCAGCCCGGCGATCGCTCGCAGCACCGTGCCGCAGCCGGTGCCGTCGAGGCCGGCGATCCCGACGACCTCGCCGCGCGCCACGTCGAGCGTCACGTCCTGGACGCTGGGCGCCACGGCGAGTCCCTCGCAGCGCAGGATCGTCTCCCGCGCATGCGCAGCGCCCCCGCCGGCTGCGGCCGCGGGAGCGTCATGCAGCTCGCGGCCCGCGACCAGCTCCGCGAGGCTCGACTTCGTCAGCGCGCTCGGCTCGGTCTCTGCCACGACCCGCCCCTGGCGCAGCACCACGACGCGCGAGCTGATCCGCAGCACCTCGTCGAGGCGGTGGCTGATGAACACGAGCGCCATGCCCTCCGCGCGCAGCGCCTCGACGGCGCCGAACATCCGCTCGGCCTCCTCGGGGTGCAGCGCGGCCGTCGGCTCGTCGAGCAGCATCACGCTCGGTCGCCGCAGCAGCGCCCGGGCGATCATCACGAGACGCTGCACGGAGGGCGAGCAGTCGCGGCCGTCGCGGCGCAGCTCGCCCGCGATGCCGAGCTGCTCGGCGACGGTGCTCACGCGCGCGTCGAGCTCGTCGCGGCCGATCGCCGACTTGCGCGAGCGGCCGCCGAGGCGGCGCTGGAGCGGCACCCCGAGCACGATGTTCTCGCGCACCGTCAGCGTGGGCACGATCCCGAGCGCTTGCGGGACGACGGAGATGCCGGCCTCGATCGCATCCTGCGGCCCGTGGAAGCTCTGCTCCTCGCCGGCGACGAGCAGCCGCCCCTCGGCCGGGCGCTCGACGCCCGCGAGGATGCGAGTGAGCGTCGACTTGCCGGCGCCGTTGTGTCCGACGAGCCCGACGACCTCGCCCGGGCTCAGCGCCAGCGAGACGTCGGTGAGCGCGCGCACGCCCGGGTAGGTCTGCGAGACGCCCGCGACCTCGATCGCGGTCACGTGGACCGCCCCCCGGTCACGACGACGCGCGCGAACAGCAGCGCGATCAGCAGGATGATCCCCTGGAAGAAGTAGCTCGCGTACGTCGCCACGTTCAGCAGGATCAGGCCGTTGGCGGTGATCTGGGCGATCATCACGCCGACGATCGTGCCGGGGATGTTGAACTCGCCGATCTTGAACATCGCCGCGCCGATGAAGCAGGCGGCGAAGGAGGGCAGCAGCACGTCGAGCCCGTTGAGCGGGTAGGCGTTCGTCTCGCGGGCGGCGAACAGCAGGCCTGCGAGCGACGCGAGCAGCGCCGTGATGATGAAGCCGGCCAGCTTCACGCGCGCGGTGTTGACGCCCGCGATGCGGGCGGCCTCGGCGTTGCCGCCGATCGCGCGCAGGTGACGCCCGAGCGTGGTGCGCTCGAGCAGCACCCAGGCGAGCCACGCGACGGCCGCGGCGATCAGCACGAGCGTCGGGATCCCGAGCACCGAGCCGCGCGCGAAGCTGACGAGGCCGGGGGGGAAGCCGCCGAAGATCTGCACGCTGCCGGAGACCACGAACTCCCAGCCCTGCAGGATCGAGTTGACGGCGATCGTGACGATCAGCGCAGCGACGCCGAAGTACCCGACGAGCACGCCGTTGACCGCGCCGATCCCGACGCCGAGCGCGAGCACGAGCGGGATCGCCAGCAAGGGGGACATCCCCTTGCGCGCGACGAGCACTGCCATCAGCACGGTCGCGAGGCCGGCGACGCCGTTGAGCGAGAGGTCGAACTCGCCCATCGAGAGGCAGATCGTGAGGCCGGTGGCGACGATCAGCGGCAGCGCCGCCTGGGAGAAGATGTCCTTGATGTTGCTGCCGGTCAGGAAGTTGTCGGCGATCAGCGAGAACACGACGATCAGTGCGAGCCCCATCAGCGGCACGCCGATCTGACCGACGAACGCGCGCCTGCGGGCGCTGCGGTCGAGGCTGGTGACGCCGCCGCCGTCGGCCGTCGCGGGGCGTGGGATCAACCGCTCGAGCAGGCGCGAGCCGACGGGTCGTGCGGATTGCCGCGCAGCCGCGGACGCCGCGGGTGGCTCCTCGGTCAGGACCCCGCCGGAGGACTGGGTCGGGTCAGCCGGCCGGGAGCCTTCTGGCTTGGGTGACATGTCTCTCTCCACCTCGTCATACGTTGCGCGCCGGTCCCAGCGGGGCCGGCGTCCGCTGCTCCACGGCGCGGCGGCAGTGGCAGTGTGGAGGAGCCGCTCAGCGGTGTCAACCATTTTGTATGCCATTTGGTGATGGAGATGCCAGTTGTGGCACATATAGTGGCTAGAAGCGCCTATTTGGAATGCAATCCTCCCATCCGCCTGGTACCGTGGTTTGCACCGCGAAGCTGAGAGGAACGAGGAGAGCCATGAAGGTCACGGAGTTGACGGAGCCGCGCTTGATTCGCTGGCGGGACCTGGCGCCACGGTGGGTCGTGCCGCACTCCAAGGAGCCCGGCTACCTGCGCTTCAACCTCTCCTACGTGGGCGGTCCCGAGGGCTTCGTGAACATCAACACGGAGACCGACCTGATCTCGCTGCGCACCTCGATCGGCCTGATGTGGATGCCGGCCGGCCAGCGTCAATTCGGACTTCACCGTCACACGGTGTGCGAGTCGTACGTGATCCTCCAGGGCGCCGTCGACTCGCTCGGCCCCAGCGTCGACGCGGACAAGATCTCGCACGACCGCGCCGACACGATGGACTGCCTGCACATGCCGGTCGGCGCGCCGCACGCCTCGCGCACCGTCGGCGACGAGGACGTCATGCTGCTGTGGTTCCACGACGCGCTCGAGCGCGACGACGCCGCCGTCTACTACGACGAGGACGACCCGGAGCTCGCCGGCCTGCCCGCGACGCAGTACGTCGAGTGGAAGTCCCTGGAGCCCTCGTGGGACGCGCCCGGCGCCAAGGAGCCCGGCACGATGCAGATGCTCACGAGCTTCATCGGCGGCGCCGACGGCTACCTCAACCACAACCGCGGCCAGGCGATCCTCAGCGAGTGCAACGCCGCCGGCACGGTCGAGATCCCGGTCGGCAACGCCGAGCTCCCGCAGGCGCGTGCGTCGGTGCGCTACTGCCTCGTGACCTCGGGCACCGCGGCCGTCGTCGACCATCCGGAGATCGGCGTCGCCGAGCAGTGGGACATGCTCGTGATGCCGCAGAACGCCGAGTTCGCGATCCGCGCGGTCGGCATCGAGCCGCTGCGGATGGTGTGGATCCTCGAGGCGCCGGAGCCGGTCTCTTGAGCACGGCAGTCACGGCGCCCGAGCCGCGGCTGCCGCACGAGGTCCTGCCGGCCAGCGAAGCCGCGAAGGGCGCGCGCGAGGTCCCGGCCGAGCTCGCGCTCGAGCTGTACCGCCTGATGGTGCTGATCCGCGACGTCGAGGACGCCGTCCAGCCGCTCTACAACGCCGGGGAGATCCACGGCACCACGCACCTCTGCACCGGCGAGGAGGCGATCGGCGTCGGCATCTGCACGCTGCTCGACCCGCAGCGCGACCGCGTCGCGTCGACCTACCGCGGCCACGGCCACGCGATCGCGCTCGGCTCCAGCGCCCAGGGCCTGCTCGACGAGCTGCTCGGCAAGGCGACCGGCACCGGCGGCGGCCGCGCCGGCTCGATGAACGTGATCGACCTGGAGCACGGCCTGCTCGGCTGCTTCGGCATCGTCGGCGGCAGCATGGCCGCCGCGACCGGCGCCGCGCTGGCGCTCAAGGGCACCGGCGCGATCGCCGTCGCGTTCTTCGGCGACGGCACCGCGAACCAGGGCTACTTCCACGAGTGCCTGAACTTCGCCCAGGTCCACCGGCTGCCGGTGCTGTTCGTCTGCGAGAACAACCTCTACGGCGAGTTCACGCCGTTCGAGGCGATCACGGCCGGCGCCATCAGCGCGCGGCCCGACGTGATGGGGATCCCCAACGCGCGCATCAACGGCAACGACCTGTGGGACGTGCGCGACTGCGCCGGGCGCTTCATCGACGAGATTCGCGCGGGCGGCGGTCCGCGCTTCCTGGAGGCGATCACCTACCGCTTCGGCGGGCACTCGCGCAGCGATCCGGGCGCCTACCGCCCGGACGGCGAGCTGGACGCCTGGAAGCAGTACGACCCGCTCGTGCTCGAGCGCAGGCACCTCGTCGACGAGCTCGGCGTGGATGCCGCGGTCGTCGACGCCATCGACCAGGACGTCGCCGCCGAAGTCGAGGCGATGGTCGAGCGCGGCCGTGCCGCGGCCTGGCCGACACCCGATCCCGACCTGACGGAGTTCGCGCCATGAGCGAGATCGCATTCCGCACCGCCATCCGCGACGCGCTCGACGAGGAGCTGGCGCTCGACGAGGACGTGATCCTCTTCGGCGAGGACATCGCCGCGCCCGGCGGCGTCTGGGCGACGACGCCCGGGCTGCAGCAGACCCACGGCTCCGACCGCGTCTTCGACACGCCGATCTCCGAGCTGGCGATGACCGGCGCGGCCTTCGGCAGCGCAGCCTGCGGCAAGCGCCCGGTGATCGAGATCATGTTCGGCGACTTCCTCACGATCGCGATGGACGGCCTCGTCAACCAGGCCGCCAAGTGGTGGTTCCTGTCGGGCGGCAAGGTGCGCGTCCCGCTCGTCGTGCGATCGGCGATCGGCGCCGGCGGCCAGTTCGGGGCGATCCACTCGCAGACGCCGATCTCCTGGTTCCTCGGCGTGCCCGGCTTGAAGATCGTCTGTCCCTCGACGCCGAACGACGCGAAGGCGCTGCTGCGCGCGTCCGTGCGCGACGACAACCCGGTCCTGTTCCTGGAGCACAAGCGCCTGTACGCCATGAAGGGCGAGGTCGACGTCGAGCCGGCGGAGATCGGGTCGGCCCGTGTTGTGCGCGACGGATCCGACGTTACGCTCGTAACGGCGATGAAGAGCGTGCACGACTCCATGGCCGCCGCCGAGGAGCTTGCGGCCGAGGGCATCGAGGTCGAGGTGATCGACCTGCGCACGCTGCGTCCGCTCGACTTCCCCACCGTGCTGGCGTCCGTGCGGCGCACCCACCGGCTGCTCGTCGTCGAGGAGGGCCCGCGCACGGGCGGCTGGGCCGGCGAGCTGCTCGCCGAGATCGCCGAGCTGGCGCTCGAGGAGCTCGACGACGCCTGGCGGCTGACGTGCCCCGACACGCCGATCCCATACAGCCCTCCGCTCGAGGGCGCCTTCCTGCCGTCCCCCGCGGCGATCGCCGCATCGATCCGCGCGCGCCTGAGCGGCGCGCCGTCCGAGGAGTCATCGTGAGCACCGCCGTCGAGACCCAGCTCCTGCCGCACTGGATCGCGGGCGAGCCCCGCACCCAGTCCGGCGCCAAGACGGGGCCGGTCACCGACTCCGCCACCGGCGCCGTCGTGGCACGGGTCCCGTTCGCCGACGAGGAGCTCGTGCAGCAGACGGTCGCCGCGGCGCGCCTCGCAGCCGAGGACTGGGGTCGCATGTCGGTCGCCAAGCGCACGCGGATCCTCTTCCGCTTCCGCGAGCTGCTCGACCGTCACACCGACGAGCTCGCCCGCATCGTCACGCGCGAGCACGGCAAGGTGCTCGACGACGCGCGCGGCGAGGTGACGCGCGGCATCGAGGTCGTCGAGTTCGCCTGCGGGCTCGGCCATCTGCTGAAGGGCGAGATGACCTCCGACGTCTCGACCGGCGTCGACGCGCACTCGCGCCGCGAGCCGCTCGGCGTCGTTGCCGGCATCTCACCGTTCAACTTCCCGGTGATGGTCCCGATGTGGATGTTCCCGGTCGCGATCGCGTGCGGGAACGCCTTCGTCCTCAAGCCCTCCGAGCAGGATCCGAGCGCGTCGCTGCTGCTGGCCGAGCTGCTGGCGGAGTCCGGCCTGCCGGCCGGCGTCTTCTCGGTCCTGCAGGGCGACCACGCGACCGCCGAGGCGCTGATGGCGCACCCCGACGTCAAGGCGATCTCGATCGTCGGCTCCACGCCCGCGGCCCGCAGCGTCTACGAGACGGCGGCGCGTCACGGCAAGCGCGTGCAGGCGCTCGGCGGTGCCAAGAACCACGCGGTCGTGCTGCCCGACGCCGACCTCGGCCTCGCGGCCGACGGCATCGTCTCGGCCGCCTACGGCTCTGCTGGCCAGCGCTGCATGGCGATCTCGGTCGCCGTGACCGTTGGCGACGCCGCCGAGCCGCTGCTCGCCGCCGTGCGCGAGCGCGCGGCCGGCCTCCAGGTCGGTCCCGGCAGCGACGCGTCGAGTGACATGGGACCGGTCATCAGCGCCGCGTCGCGGGAGCGCATCGTAGGGCTGATCGACAGCGGCGTCGCCGAGGGCGCGCAGCTCGTGCTCGACGGCCGTGGCCTGGAGGTCGCCGACCACGCCGAGGGTCATTTCGTCGGGCCGACGCTGTTCGACGGCGTCGTGCCGAGCATGCGCGTCTATCGCGAGGAGATCTTCGGGCCGGTGCTGGTGGTGGTCCGCGTCGACACGCTCGACCAGGCGATCGCGCTGATCAACGCCGGTCCCTACGGCAACGGCGCGACGATCTACACCGCCGACGGGGCGAGCGCGCGCCAGTTCGAGCGCGGCGTCGAGGTCGGCATGATCGGCGTCAACGTGCCGATCCCCGTGCCGGTCGCGTTCTACTCGTTCGGCGGCTGGAAGGACTCGCTCTTCGGCGACCTGCACATGCACGGCCCCGACGGGATCCGCTTCTATACACGCGGGCGCGCGGTCACCAGCCGCTGGCGTTCGCGGGACACGGACCTCGGCGGCGGCGAGTCGATGTCGTTCCCGACTGCGCAATGACGACGATCGCGATGCCGCGCCTCTCCGACTCGATGGAGGAGGGGACGATCCTGCAGTGGCTGGTCGAGCACGGCGCCGAGGTGCGCGAGGGCGAGGACCTGATCGAGGTCGAGACCGACAAGGCGACGATCACGCACCCCGCGCAAGCGGGCGGCGTCGTCCACCACGTCGTCGTCGCCGGTGAGACGATCGCGGTCGGCGCGCCGATCGCCCACATCCTCGCTGCCGGCGAGAGCGCGCCTGATGCCGGTGAGGCCGCGCTGGCTGCGGCCGTGATCGCTCCTGCTGCCAGCGAGGCTGGGCCGGCGTCCGGTGAGCCCGCCCACGCGGCCGCGTCCGCGGCGCCCGCCTCCGGCGAGCCCGCCCGCTCAGCCACTCCCGTCGCGGCAGACGGCCAGCCGCCCGATGCTCGCGTCAAGGCGTCGCCGCTCGCGCGTCGCGTCGCGCGTGAGTTGGGCGTACCGCTTGAGACCGTGCGCGGCAGCGGACCGAACGGGCGCGTCGTGCGCGCGGACGTGCAGGCCGCCGCAACCGCCGTGACGGCACAGACCGCCTCCGGCAACGGCGCGGCTCCCGCTGCGGCCACGGTCGTCGAGCTGACGCGCATGCAGCAGACGATCGCCCGCCGCATGAGCGAGGCGAAGGCGACGATCCCCGACTTCCAGGTCCGCACCGAGGTCGATGTCACCGAGCTGGTGGAGCTGCGCGGACGCCTGAAGGCGGCGTCGGTCGCCACATCCGTCAACGACTTCGTCGTGCGCGCGTGCGCGGTCGCGCTGACTCGGCACCCGCGCGCGAACGGCAGCTTCCGCGACGGCGCGTTCCAGCTCCATGCCGCCGTCAACGTCGGCGTCGCCGTCGCGGGGCCCGACCTGCTGGTCGTGCCCGTCATCCGCGACGCCGATCGCAAGCCGATCGTCCAGATCGGCGAGGAGACGCGCACGCTCGCGGGGCGCGTGCGCGAAGGGACGATCACCCCGCCCGAGCTCGCCGGCGGCACCTTCACGGTCTCGAACCTGGGGATGTTCGGCGTCACCTCGTTCACCGCGGTCGTCAATCCGGGTCAGGCGGCGATTCTCGCCGTCGGGGCGGCGCGCGAGCGTCTTGCCCTGGCCGGCGGTCAGGTGCAGGCGCGGCAGGCGCTGGAGCTGTCGCTCAGCTGCGATCACCGCATCCTCTACGGCGCGGACGCGGCGGCCTTCCTCGCGGACGTGCGTGGCCTGCTCGAGGCCCCGCTCACGCTGCTGACGTGAGCACGTCGGCGGCGAAGACCGTGCTGGCCGACCTCGGCGAGGCGGGCGACGTCGTCACCGACGCCGACGTGCTGGAGGGCTATCGCCGCGACCAGGCGGCGCCGGGCCTGCTGGAGGCCGGCATGCCCGCGGTGCTCGTGCGCCCGCGCACCACGGTGCAGGTGCAGGCGGCGGTGCGCGCCGCGGCGCTCCACGGGGTGGCCGTCGTTCCGCGCGGGGCGGGCTCGGGCCTCAGCGGCGGCGCCAACGCGCTCGACGGCTGCCTGCTGCTGTCCTTGGAGCGGATGACGGACGTCGTCGAGGTCGACGCCGCCTCGCTGACCGCGACGGTCCAGCCGGGCCTCGTCAACGCGGCGCTCGGCGAGGCGGCCCGCGGCAAGGGGCTCTGGTACGCGCCCGACCCCGGCAGCTACGAGTTCTCGACGATCGGCGGCAACGTCGCGACGAATGCCGGCGGGCTCTGCTGCGTGAAGTACGGCGTCACGCGCGACGCGCTGCTCGGGCTGGAGGTCGTGCTCGCCGACGGGCGCGCGGTGCGCGTCGGGCGCCGCACGCGCAAGGGCGTCGCCGGCTACGACCTCGCGGGGCTGATGTGCGGCTCGGAGGGAACGCTCGGCGTCATCACCGAGGCGACGATGCGGCTGCTGCCGGCGCCGGGCCCCGCTTCCACGCTCGCTGCCGTCTTTCCCGAGCTCGGCGCGGCCGGGGAGGCGATCGCGCAGATCGTGCGCGGCTGCCAGCCCTCGCTGCTGGAGCTGATGGACCGCGCGACGGTCAACGCGGTCGAGGACTTCCAGCCGATGGGGCTGGAGCGCGATGCCGCGGCGCTGCTGTTCGCCCGCTCCGACGCCGCCGGCGGCGTCGCGGACGTCGAGTGGATGTCGGCCCGCTGCGAGGAGGCCGGCGCGACGCTCGTGGTGACCTCCGACGAGGAGGCCGAGGGGCGCATGCTGATGACCGCCCGGCGCTTCGCGTACACCGCGCTCGAGCACCGCGGCACGACCCTGCTCGACGACGTCGCCGTCCCGCTCGGCGCGATCCCGGCACTGCTGACGGGGATCGAGCAGATCGCCGGCGAGCACGGCGTGACGATCGCGACGTTCGGTCACGCCGGCGACGGCAACATGCACCCGACCGTCGTCTACGACCATCGCGATCCCGTGCAGGCGGCCGCGGCCCGCGCCGCTTTCGTCGCGATCGTCGCGCTCGCGCGGCGCCTCGGTGGCACGGTCTCCGGCGAGCACGGGATCGGCCTGCTCAAGCGGAGCTTCCTGGCGGAGGAGCTGGGCGACGCGCTGGAGCTGAACCGGACGATCAAGCGCGCGCTCGACCCGCACGCGCTCTTCAATCCGGGGAAGGCGATCTAGCCGATGTCGAGGACGCGTGCGCAGATCCGACTCTCCCTTGAGCGGCGCCGATCGAGCGCCGGCCCCCGCGGACCGCGGCGCTTGGGACGAGGGGTGGAAGGGCTGGTGGGGCGAGGGGTGGAAGGGCTGGTGGGGCGAGGAGCCGCCGTACCACGCGCCGGTCTTCGTCCTCGCGCACCGTCGGCGCGATCCGCTGCCGATGGAGGGCGGGTGACGTTCACCTTCGTGACGGATGGGATCGAGTCGGCGCTGGCGCAGGCGCGCGCGGCAGCGGGCGACGCGGACGTCGCGATCGCCGGCGCTTTGACTCGCTCAACGCCTACGTGCAGGGACTCAAGGGCGGCGACACAGGAGGAATTCCGCGATGACGAACAGCCCTCACGCAACAATGCCCGATCGGGAGATCGTGATCGCCCGCACCATCGACGCACCGCGGGAACTCGTCTTCGGGGCGTTCACCGACGTGCGGCGCCTGTCGCGATGGTGGGGACCCGACGGGTTCACAACGACCACGCGGGCGTTCGCCTTCCGAGAGGGCGGCGCCTGGGACTTCGTCATGCACGCACCGGACGGCTCGGACTACCCCAGCTGGATCACCTGGCGCGAGATCACACCACCCGAGCGGATCGCCCTGATCCACGGCGAGTCAGCACAGGACCCCGACGCGTTCGAGTCGATCCTCACCTTCGTCGACCACGGCGAGACCACCGAGATCACGATGCGCACCGTGTTCCCCACCGCAGCGCTGCGCGATCGGGCCGTCGAGGAGTACCACGCCATCGAACGTGGCCGCCAGACACTCGACTGTCTGGCCGCCTACGTCACTGAACAGGAAAGGCCCAACTGATGACCGGCAAGGTCTTCTTCAGCGTCACGATGTCACTCGACGGATACATCGCACCCGAGAGGCGAGATCGGTTGGCCCGAGGAAGCGCCGTTTCATACCCCGGTCTACGTCCTCACCCACGAAGTGCGCGAGGCTTGGCCCCGACCGGGCGGCACGACGTTCCACTTCATCAACGACGGCATCGAGAGCGCCCTCGCGCAGGCCCGTGACGCGGCCGGCGACCGCGACGTGCGGATCGCCGGAGGTGGCGACACCATCTTGCAATACCTCAACGCAGGTTTCATCGACGAGTTCACCATCTGACGGCCAACGACAACCCAAGGAGCAGCCATGTCCCGCGTCCGCGTCCACAACTTCTCGATCTCGCTCGACGGATTCGCCACCGGCGAGGGGCAGGCCGCCGACACGCCGTTCGGTCACGCCGGCCACCGGCTCCACGAGTGGATGTTCGCGACCCGATTCTGGGTTGACCTCGGACTCGTCGAGCTGGGTGGTGACGCTGCCGGCACTGCCGGCGCCGACAACGCCTTCGCCGAGCGTCACGAGCACGGCATCGGCGCGGAGATCATGGGCGCCCACAAGTTCGGCCCTCCGGGCTGGCAGGACGACCCGGAGTGGCGCGGATGGTGGGGAGACAACCCGCCGTTCCACACGCCGACGTACGTCCTGACCCATCGCCCGCGGCCGCCGCTGGAGATGGACGGCGGTACGACGTTCCACTTCCTCGACGCCGCGCCGGCGGACGCGCTCGAGGTTGCTCGGGCGGCAGCCGCGGGTCAGGACGTCCGCATCGGGGGCGGCCCGACGATGCTGCGTGAGTTCCTCGCCGCCGGGCTCGTCGACCACCTGCACGTCGTGCAGGTCCCGATCGTCCTCGGTCGTGGGGTCCGGCTGTGGGACGGGTTGGAGGCGCTGGAGCAGCAGTACGACGTCGAGGCGGTCTCGACGCCCAGCGGCGTCACTCATCTCACCTTCACCCGATGAGGGCTCCGGCCACTCCTGGACCCTCAACCCGCGCACCTCATGCGCGCGAGGCCGACCCCGCACAGCCGTAGTGGGCCGGGTCACCCGCGCGGGCTCGGCAGGTACGGGCGCGTTGTCGCCGCCGCAGGGCTGCGCCAAGCGCATGTACACGCTCGATACACAGACGTGCTGGCAGGCCCCTGCAGACGCTGCCGATGAACAAAGGGAATTCCCAGATTTTGCGGGGCTTTCCCGTCCAATGGAGGCGGGGGGAATCGAACCCCCAACTCCGCCTTGCAAAGGCGGCGTGTTCCCGTTAGCACTACGCCCCCGGGGCGGGGTCAAACTGTAGCTGCGATAGGCCGGTGTGGGCGCTGCGGGACGGGGCGTGCAGGCGGGCGCCGGGCGACCGCGCCTTGCGGGGGCGCGCGCTCGATCTGCTGCGATGCTCGCGACGGTCGCCGACGTGGTGCTCGGGCTCGTGCTGCCCGACTCCACGGGTGCGAAGCTGGCCGCGCCGACGAGCATGCGGGCGACGCTTGCGACGTTCGGCCTGCGCGAGTCGCGCGCTCAGAGTCGGTGCCGCCGCCGACGCGTCAGCGGTGTGACCCGCCAGGTTGCGCCTGTCCACCCGACCACCTATTGTTAACCACATGGCTAACAGTCAGGCCTCCGCCACGCTCGACCGCTCCTTCGTCGCCGTCGCCCACCCGCTGCGCCGCGCGATCCTCGAGCGGCTCGCGGGCGGGGAGCTGACGGTCGGCGAGGCGACGCACGACTTCCCGATCTCCAAGCCGGCCGTCAGCAAGCACCTGAAGGTGCTCGAGGAGGCCGGCGCGATCGTGCGCGTGATCGACGGCCGCACGCACCGGCTGCGCCTGCGCGAGCGTCCGCTCGAGGACGCCTACGCGTGGATGGCGCGCCAGCGCACGCTGTGGGAGCGCAAGCTGGACGTCGTCGAGGAGTACCTGAGCGAGCAGCGCGACGAGGACACCCCCAAGACCCCCAAAGCGGAGGGATGAGCATGAGCGATGTGGACGTGGACACCGGCACGGTGCGCATCGAGCGCACGTTCGAGGCGCCTGCCGAGGCGGTCTTCGACGCCTGGACGAACCCCGAGGTGCTGCGCCGCTGGTGGAAGGCGAACCCCGCCTGGGACGACGCGCGCGCCGAGATCGACCTGCGCGTCGGCGGCGGCTACCGCCTCGCGATGCACGACCCCGAAGCCGGCGAGGACCACGTCGTCGTCGGCACGTACCGCGAGATCTCCCGCCCCGAGCGCCTGGTCTACAGCTGGAGCTGGGAGGGGACCGGTCCTTACGCCGGCCACGAGAGCCAGGTCGCGGTGACCTTCCAGGAGGACGCGCCCGGCCAGACGACCGTCGTGATCGAGCACGTCGGCCTGCTCGACGCGACCTCGCGGGAGAACCACGCCAAGGGCTGGGCCGGCGTGCTGGAGAGCTTCGCGCGCAGCGGGATCCCCTCGCCGCGCTGAACGCAGGATCCAACCCACCAAAGGAGCATCCCATGGCGAAGTACGTGCTGGTCTACAAGGGCGGGAACATGGCCGCGACGGACGAGGAGCGCGAGGCTGCGATGGCTGCCTGGGGCGCGTTCCTCGGCGGCCTCGGCGACTCGCTCGTCGACGCCGGCAACCCGTTCGGTCCCTCGGCCTCGGTCGGGCAGGGCGGCGGCTCGGCGCTCACCGGCTACTCGATTCTCTCTGCGGACAGCCTCGACGAGGCGACCGACAAGGCGAAGGGCGCGCCGGTCGTCGCGAGCGGCGGCAGCGTCGAGGTGTACGAGACGATCGAGGTCATGTAGGGGTCCGCCCGCGGGTGACCGCGAGCGGTCGTCTGCGGGCGACGTCACGGACGTCGCACCGCACCATCGGCGGTGCGGCCGTGTTCCGGCTGCAAGGAGGCGCCCAGCCCGGGCGCATGGCGGGGCCTAAGCTGGCTGGCTCGTGGCCCCGCCACCGCATCGCCGATGACTGTCGCCCGTTGCCGCATCCCGCTCCTCTGTGCGCTCGCGCTCGCGTTGCTCGCGGCGCCCGCCGCGCACGCCGCCGCGCACGCCGTCACGGGCGCCGCCGCGGCTCCCGGCGGCGCCCACCCGCGGATCGTCTTCGTCCGCTGCTCGTCGGACCCGTTCCCGTGCCAGTCGCACACCGTCGTGACGCGCACGGGCAAGCTGCTCGTCGGCGCCGGCGGGATGAGCAGGCGCGCGAAGGTCGTCTTCCCGGTGCGCTCGCGCAGCGGCAGCCGCGTCGGGCTGCGCGCCGTCGGCGGCCGCTTCCGCACGCCGACGCGGCTCGTCGTGCGCGTGCCGGCCGACGCGATCAGCGGCGTCGTCCGCGTCGCGAACCCGGGCGCGCGCTACTCGAACGGCGTCCGCATCTTCGTCAGGAACCCGCCGAAGCCGAAGCCGCGCAATCCCCCCGGTGGCGGCAGCTCGTCGGTCGGCCCGAGCGCGTTCGACGGCAACGGCATGTGGATCTGGTACCTGGCGAAGTCCGAAGGGGGCAGCCCGACGGCGATCGCCGCGCAGGCGAAGGCGCACGGCGTGCGCACGATCTACGTCAAGAGCGCGGACGGGACCGGCGTCTGGTCGCAGTTCAGCGCCGGCGCGATCGCGGCGCTGAAGGCGACCGGCCTGCGCGTCTGCGGCTGGCAGTTCGTCTACGGCAGCGACCCGGTCGGCGAGGCGCGCGCGGGCGCCGCCGCGAAGGACGCCGGCGCCGACTGCTTCGTGATCGACGCGGAGGGCGCGTACGAGGGCAGGTACGCGCAGGCGCAGCGCTACATCGCGAAGCTGCGCGAGCTCGTCGGGCCCGGCTACCCGGTCGGCCTCACGTCGTTCCCGTACGTCGACTTCCATCCCGGCCTGCCGTACTCGGTCTTCATGGGCCCCGGCGGTGCGACGTTCAACCTGCCGCAGGTCTATTGGAAGACGATCGGTGACACGGTCGACGCGTCGCTCGCGCACACGTACGAGTGGAACGTCCCGTACGAGACGGCGATCTTCCCGCTCGGCCAGGCGTACGACGGCCCGAACGCGGCCGACGTGCGCCGCTTCCGCCAGCTCTCCGGCGCCTACGGCGCGCGCGGCGTGAGCTGGTGGGCGTGGCAGTTCGCGAGCGCCTCGGACTGGGACGCGGTCGGCGCGCCGCTCGACCCGCTCGCCCGGCCCGAGACATTGTGGCCGACGCTGCGCGCCGGCAGCGGCGGCAAGGTCGGCTCGCGCGGCGACCTCGTCGTGTGGGCGCAGGAGCACCTCGGCGGCGCCGGCCAGACGACCGGCGTGGACGGCGCGTTCGGCGCCGGCACCGCGAGCGCGGTGCGCGCCTTCCAGACGGCTGCCGGCCTTCCGGTCACCGGCGAGGTCGACGCGGCGACGTGGCCGGCGCTGCTGAGGGCGACGCCGATCGCGGTCGACTGGACTGCGCAGGCGAAGGCGACCGCCCGCGCGGCCGGCGCCCCGACCGCGAGTGCGGCCGCCGCCGCGCGGGCCGGCCTCCCGGCCGGTCCGAACGGCCCCAGCTCCGCCGGCCTCCCCGCCAAGCGCTACGAGATCCCGCCCGGCCCGCGCCGCTGAGCGGTCCTCTACGCGGATCGGCGTACGTCCTACGCAAGCCGCGCGCCGGATGTAGGAGACTTCGGACGTGCTGGGTCCTCCCACACGCTTGCTCGCCCTGCTCGCAGCCGTCGTCGCGCTCGGGTTGCCCGCGAGCGCGTCCGCCGCGCTGCAGACGTTCGGCAGCGCGCTCGGACAGACGGCGAACATGCCGTTCGGCTGCGAGGCACGCCCGTATCCGGGCGCCGCCGGCGCGACGCTGATCGCGACCGGCGTCACGTCGTGCAGCTGGTGGTCCGCGGCAGCCACTGCGGCGTCGACCTATGTCCCTCGCGGACAGGGGACGATCGTCGCCGCGCGCGTGAGCTCCGGCGCTAATCCCGCCCCGCTGCGGATCGCGATCTTCTCGTCCGGCTCGGGCCTCTGCTGCACCGCGCAGGTGCAGTCCGACGTCTTCCAGCCGACGCCGAACGCGATCACGACCGTGCCGCTGAACCTGCCGGCGGGCAGCGGGATCGACACCTCACGGCTCGGCGGCCAGTACAACGACATCGTCGTCGTCACGGCTGTCGGTCCCGGCTCGCTGCCGGTCCACGACTTCGGCGTCCACGGCACGTTCGACCTCAGCGCTCCGGCGGCGTCCTTCCTTCACCCTGCGCTCGTGCCGAACAACTCGAACACGGACGTCGGCTGGATGGACGGCTTCGAGGTGCTCCTGCAGGTCGACTGGTGTGGAGTTCCGGGCGTCGGCGCCGCGCGCGCCGCAGCGCACGCGCACGCTGCGGCGACCTGTCCGCCGGCAGGTGGGGGAGGCGGCGGCAGCGGTGGTGGTGGCACCGGCGCGGGCGGCAGAGTCAACGCGCCGACACTGTCGAGACTCGGCCTCTCGGGCCGCACGCTCGGCGTGCGCGTGTCCGGCGCCGCGACGGTGCGCGCCCGGCTCGCTCGCTGCACGAAGCGTCGCGGCCACATAACCTGCCGACTCGTCGCGACGCTGTCCGCGAGACTCCGACGCGCGGGCGTGGTGCACTTCCCGCTGCCGAGAAGCCTCGCCGCCGGCCGCTACCGCGTCACGGTGACGGCGAGCGGCGGCGCGAAGCTCGTGCAGACGCTCAGCGTTCCGCCGCGGCGCCGCTGACGCGCTCAGCGCCGCACGGCGAGCGCCCGACGCAGCGAGATGCGCGGGCCGAGTCGCAGCGCCGTTCCCGCATACACCGCCGCCGACACGCGCACGAGCGCGGCCGCCGTCGCGAGCGTGAGCGCGAACGACACGACGAGCTGCCACGCCGTCGGCGCGCTGATGCGGCGACGCGGTGCGCCGTCGACCCTGCGGTCAGCTCGCGCGCTTCGCCGCGAGCTTCGCCGGGTCGATCCGCACGACGTCCCATGCCAGGCCGACGCGCTCGAGCAGCGCGATCACGCCGGCCGAGATGTCGATCTGCCAGCGCTCGAGCCCGTGGCGGGCGGACGTCGGGAAGGCGTGGTGCCCGTTGTGCCAGGCCTCGCCGAACGACAGCGGCGCCAGCCAGGCGAGGTTGCGCGACTCGTCCCCCGTCTCGAACGGCCGGCGGCCGAAGAAGTGGCAGAGCGAGTTGATCGAGTAGGTGACGTGGTGCAGGACCAGCATCCGCACGAGGCCGCCCCACAGCATCCCGGTGAGCCCGGCCTGCCAGGTGCCGCCTATCGCATACCCGAGCCCGAAGGCGAGCACGAAGCCGCCGACGGCCCACACGAAGAACGTGCCGTTGACGAACGAGACGACCGGGTCGCGCAGCAGGTCGGGCGCGTAGCGCTCCTTGTTGCCCCGCTGCGTGTGGATGAAGAGCCAGCCGAGGTGCGCGTGCACGAGGCCGCGCAGCGCGCCGCGCAGGCCGTGGCCGTGGTCGACGTGCGGGCTGTGCGGATCGCCTTCGCGGTCGGAGAAGGCGTGGTGCTTTCGATGATCGGCGACCCACGAGATGATCGGGCCCTCGATCGCCATCGAGCCGGCGATCGCGAGCGCACCGCGGACTGCGCGGTTCGTCTTGAACGAGCGGTGCGTGAACAGCCGGTGGAAGCCGACCGTGATCCCGAGGCCGGTGATCGCGTACATGATCCCGAACACGATCAGGTCGTTCATGCCGAACGCGTCGCCCCACAGCTGCCAGGCGACGAGGCCGAGCGCGAGCACCGGCACGACCGTGATGATCCCGGTGAGCGTACGATCGAGCGTCTCGTACGCGACGGGCTCGACGTCGTCTGGCGTGGGACCGGCTGGATGCTCGAGAACTGGCTGGTCGATGGGGTGCAGACTAACGATGCGGCCAGACTGCTGCTACGGTGAAAAGCCGCAGGCGGCGCCGCTGCCTGCTGAGGTTCTTGCTCCTGAAGGCGCGACGCGCGGTTGGGGACAGTCGAATCTCCCCCACCACAGCGTCTGGCGCATTGCGCCGGGCCACCCTAGGAGCAGTGCATGCAGAAGCAGACCTTCGCCGATCTCGGCGTGTCCAAGGCCGTTGCCAGCGCGCTCGCCGCGCGCGACATCGAGCAGCCGTTCGCCGTTCAGCGCACCGTCGTCCCCGACGTGCTCGCCGGCCATGACGTGCTCGTCGAGTCGCCGACCGGCTCGGGCAAGACGCTCGCGTTCGGCATCCCGCTCGTCGATCGCGTGAAGCGCGGCGGCCGCCCCGTGGGCGCGCCGGGCGCGCTCGTGCTCGCGCCGACGCGCGAGCTCGCCAGCCAGATCGTCGACGAGCTCGGCGCGATCGCCCGCGCTCGCTCGCTGTCGGTCGTCGCCGTCTACGGCGGCGCCGGCATCAACCCGCAGATCCATGCCGCGCGCCGCGCCGACGTGCTCGTCGCCACGCCCGGCCGGCTCGTCGACCTGCTCGACCGCAGAGCCGTCTCGCTCGGCTCCGTCGGCGTGCTCGTGCTCGACGAGGCCGACCGCATGCTCGACATGGGCTTCCGCCCGGTCGTCGACCGTCTCGTCGCGCTCACGCCCGACGACCGCCAGACGATGCTCTTCTCCGCGACGCTCGCGGGCGAGGTCGACCGCATCGCGAAGATCTACACGCGCGACGCGCGTCGCCACGCGCACGCCGTCGCGCCGCAGGCGCGCGGCAAGGTCGAGCACCGCTTCGTGAAGGTCACGCGCGAGCGCCGCACCGACCAGCTGGTGGCCGAGCTGACCGAGCGCGAGCGCGGTCGCACGCTCGTCTTCGTGCGCACGAAGCGCGGCGCCGACCGGCTCGCGAAGCAGCTCAGCCGCGTCGACACGCTGAACGTCGCGGCGATGCACGGCGACAAGTCCCAGAGCCAGCGCGAGCGCGCGCTCGCGCAGTTCGAGTCGGGGCGGATCGACACGCTCGTCGCGACCGACGTCGCCGCGCGCGGCATCGACGTGCGCGACGTCACGCACGTCATCAACTACGACGCGCCCGGCGCGACCGAGGACTACGTCCACCGCGTCGGCCGCACCGCGCGCGCCGGCGCGACCGGCATCGGCATCACGTTCGTGCTCGAGGACCAGGTCCGCGAGGTCGTCTCGATGGTCGCCGGCCTCGGCTTGCACCGCGAGCTGGAGGCGGGCGGCCTGCCCGTCAGCGCCCGCGCCACGAGCACCCCGTCGATCAGCGGCGGCAGCGCCCGCCGCCGCCGCTCCGGCCGGCGCCGCCGGCCGGGCGGGAGCCCGTCCACCGCACGCTGACGCACGCCGCGCGCCGGCAGCCTGCGGGTGGCCGGCGCCGCAGCGGGTAGCCTGACGCCATGCTCGTGCGCGACGCCGGCGACGTCTGGCAGATCGTCCTGCAGACCGACCACGCGGACGTGTCGCGGCAGCTCGCGGCGGCGTGGGGCGGGCCGGGGTTCGCACGGCCGGAGCCGTACGACGCGGTCGTGCGCGCGGCGCAGCGGCACGACGACGGCTGGGCGGCGTGGGAGCAGCAGCCGCGGCTCGGGTCCGACGGCGCGCCGCAGTCGTTCGTCGTCGTGCCGGCGCCCGTCCACCTCGCCTTCTACCGCGCGGGCGTGGAGTGCGTGTGCGACGAGGACCCGCGCGCCGGGCTGCTCGTCTCGATGCACATGAGCGGCCTCTACCGCGAGCGCTACGGCGTGATGCCGAGCCCGCCGCGTGCGCTCGACGAGGAGGTGCGCGACCTGGTCGACGCGTTCGTCGCGCAGGAGGAGGAGCGGCAGGTCCAGCTGCGCCGCATGCTCGACGCCGACGAGAGCTGGCGCTGGACGAGCTACGCGCTCCTGCAGGTGTTCGACGTCGTCTCGCTCTACCTCGGGCTCGCGAACGTCGAGGTCGGGACGCCGGGCGAGTGCGAGGGCGTTCCCACGGACGGCGGTACGGACGACCCGACGCGGATCGCGATCGAGCCGCTCGGGCCGTGGCGCATGCGCTTCGACCCGTATCCCTTCGTCGACGACACGACACCGCTCACGATGCGCCGCCGTCTCGTGCGCAAGCGCGACTGGCCCGACGACGACGCCTTCCGCGCCGACCTCGCCGCCACGCCGGTCGAGACGGTGCGGATCTACGCGCAGCGTTAGCGCCGGCGCACCGTCACGGCGGTCCCGTAGGCGGCGACCTCGCTCATGATGTCGCCGATCTCGTTGCAGTCGAAGCGCATCGCGACGACCGCGTTCGCGCCGCGCTCGCGCGCCGCGTCCCGCAGGCGGTCGACGGCGTGGTTGCGGCTCTCCGCGAGCAGCTTCGTGTAGCCCTTCACCTCGCCGCCCGCGATCGTGCGGAAGGAGGCGCCGATGTTCGAGAAGGCGTTGCGGGCCCGCACGATCAGCCCGAACACCTCGCCGTAGACCTCGACGATCTCGTAGCCGGGGAGGTCGTTCATGGTGGTGACGATGATGTCTGCGTCGCTCATGCGGCGGACTCTCGCATGCGCGGCGGACCGGTCTTGGCAACGCCGTCACGCGCGGCGGCGGGACCGGAGGAGAGGTGCGGTCCCGCCGCCTTGCGTGGGGGCTTGGAAAGCCTTCGCGACGTCATCCCTACGCGGCGCCGGCGAGCAGCTCGCCCGCGAGCCGATCGACGGCATCCCCCGTGCCGCCGAGCAGGCGGCGCGAGAGCTGCGCGCGGCGGAAGAACAGCGGCGCGTCGTGCTCCCACGTCGCGCCGATCCCACCGTGCACGGAGATCACCTCGCGCGCGGCGAAGTCCAGCGCCGCGCCTCCGGCCGAGCGCGCGGCGCTCGCGGCGGCGGCGAACTCGGACGGCTGGTCCGCGTACGCCCAGCCGGCGTAGTAGAGCAGCGAGCGCGTGTTCTCCTGGCGGCGCAGGACCTCCGTCAACGCGTGCTTGACCGCCTGGTAGGAGCCGATCGCGCGGCCGAACGTGTAGCGCTCCTTCGCGTAGGCGACCGAGCGCTCGAGGCACTCCTCGACCGCCCCGAGCGACTCGGCGGCGATCAGCGCGTGCGCGAGGAACCAGGCGCGCCGCAGCTCCTGCTCGCCGACGTTCAGCCGGAAGCCGCGCGCGCCGTCGAACGTGACATGGCCGAGCGGGCGCGTCGCGTCGTAGACGCTCGCACGCTCGATCTCGACGCGGCTGTCGCCGCCCTCGACGACGACCGCGGTCGGCACGCCGTCGTCGAGCGCGACGACGACGAGGAACGAGGCACCGGGCGCGTCCGGCACCCAAGCGACCGAGCCGCTGACGACGACGTCGAACGGCTGGCCGGCGTCCGGGCCCTCGTAGCCGCCGACGGTCGGCGCCGGCGCGCGCCGCCGGCTGCTGCGCGGCTCGGCCGTCCACGTCGCGTCGACGTCGTCGCCCGGCCGCAGCGGCACGAACGCGGCGCGCTCGTGGCCGGCGGCGAGCGCGCCGAGCAGCGCGCTGTGGCTCCCGCCGGCGTTCACCAGCGCCGTCGCCGGCAGGTGGCCGAGCAGCGGCACGCTCGCGAGCACGCGGCCGGCCTCGGCCAGCACGAGCATCGCGTCGATCGCGCCGAGCCCGGCGCCGCCGTGGGCCTCGTCGATCAGCAGGCCGGTCCAGCCGGCCTGCTGCGCGGTCGGCCACAGGTCCGGCAGCGTCCCGCCCTCCAAGGCCTCGCGCGCGGCCTCGATCGTTCTCACGCGGCCGAACGCGTCGCGCGCGGCCTCGCGCAGGAGGATCTGCTCGTCGGACAGGTCGAAGTTCACGACGCCACCTCCTGGCGCTCCTTGGCGCGCAGCTCGCTGAACGGGATGCCCTTGTCGAGGCGCGGCTCCGGCGGCAGCCCGAGCACGCGCTCGCCGACCGTGTTGCGCAGGATCTCCTCGGTGCCGCCGGCCGACTTCAGCCCCGGCAGGAACGAGATCAGGTACGACCACTCGGACTCGGGATCGAGCGCCTCCGGTCCGAGCACGTCGGCGATCAGGTCGCCGGCGGCGATCGCGCCGTTGACGGCGGTGATCTTCCCCATGCCCGCCTCCGGGCCGGGGATCTGGCCGCGTGAGATGGCGGTGAGAAGCCGGTAGCCGGTGAAGCGCAGCGCCAGCAGCTCGGTCGCCAGCTCGCCGAAGCGGGCGCGCACCTCCGGGTCCTTCGCGGCGACCGGGTCGCTCGCGATCGCGGCGGCGAAGCGGTCGGCGCGGTAGCCCATGCCCTCGGAGCCGGCGCCGATCGTCAGACGCTCGAACATCAGCGTCGTCAGCGCGACGCCCCAGCCGCCGTTCACCGGGCCGACTTCGCTGCCCGGCTCGAGCTTCACGTCGTCGAAGAAGACCTCGTTGAACTCCGGCTCACCGGAGATCTGGCGCAGCGGGCGGATCGTCACGCCCTCGGCGTCCATCGGCACGACGAACATCGTGAGGCCCTTGTGCTTGTGCGCGTCCGGGTCGGTGCGCGCGAGCAGCAGGCCGTACGCGGCGAACTGGGCGTTCGTCGTCCACACCTTCTGGCCGGAGAGGCGCCAGCTCCCCGACCCAGGGCTGTCGCCCTGTGTGCCCGCCTCGCGCCTGGCGCGGGCCTGGATGCCGGCGAGGTCGGAGCCGGCGGCCGGCTCCGAGAAGAGCTGGCACCAGACCTCGTCGCCGTGCAGCATGGGGGCGAGGTAGCGCTGCTTCTGCTCCTCGCTGCCGTGGGCGATGAGCGTCGGGCCGAGCATGCCGACGCCGATCGCGTCGAGGATCCCCGGCACGCCCGCGCGCGCGATCTCCTGGTTGATGACGACCTGGTGGAGCGGGCCCTTGCCCTGGCCGCCGTGCTCGGCCGGCCACGTCACGCCGACGTAGCCCGCCTCGGCGAGGCGCCGCTGCCAGGCGCGGTGGGCCGCGACGGCCCCCTCCTCGTCGCCGCGGCCGCGCGTCGACGGGGCGACGGATGCATTCTGCTCGAGCCAGGTGCGCACCTCGGCGCGGAATGCGGCCTGCTCAGGCGTGTCGTTGAGGTCCACGGCGCTCCTCCCTCGGGCTGGCTGACTGGCCAATCGGTTTCTAGGAAGCACCATACCGCGGCCGGAGCGGCGCGTCGCCGGGCATCGGAATCCGCGGCCGCAACGACCGGCCGCTACCGGCGCGGCGCGCAGGCGCCCGCCGCTACCTTCGATCAAGGGCGTTCGATTCAGGAGGGGGCGCATGCCCGACCAGGGCCTGTTCGGTCCGCAGAGCATCACCTGGCAGGTGAACCGCGAGGCGGTGCTGCTGCTCGGCGGCGGTCGCGCGCTGCTGCTGCAGGTCGCGCACCCGAGCGTCGCGGCCGGCGTCGCGCAGCACTCCGGCTACCGCGAGGACCCGTGGGGCCGCCTCTTCCGCACGCTTGACGTGACGGGGCGGATCGTCTTCGGCGACGCGCAGACGGCGGCGGAGGCGTCGCGCCAGCTGCAGGGCGTCCACCGGCACGTCAAGGGCACCGTCGCCGACGGCCGCATGGCCGGCGCGACGTACGACGCCGCCGACCACGAGCTGCTGCTGTGGGTGTGGGCGACGCTCGTCGAGAGCGCGCTGCTCATGTACACGCGCTACGTGCGGCCGCTCGGCGTCGCCGACGTCGAGGCCTACTACGGGGAGCAGAAGCGCTTCCTCGCCGCCTGCGGCGCGCCGGCCGAGACGGCGCCCGCGACGTTCGCGGACTTCACGGCCTGGTTCGACCAGATGGTCGAGGACGTGCTCGAGGTGACGCCCGCCGCGCGCGACGTCGCCACCGCGGTGCTGCGCCCGCGCCAGCTCCCGCTGCCCCTGCGCCCGGTCTTCGACGCGCTCAACGTCGTCACCGTCGGACTGCTGCCGTCGACGGCGCGCGAGCGGTACGGCTTCGCCTGGGGTCCGCGGCGCGAGCGGCTGCTGGGCGCCTCGACGGCCGCCGTCCGCCGGCTGATGCCGGTGCTGCCGTCGCTCGTGCGCGAGATGCCGTCGGCCCGCTCGGCGAGCCGCCGGCTGCGCCAAGCGGCATAGCCGCGCCGGCTCCGCGGCTGGGCGGGCCGCTACTCGTCGGGCCCCTGCGCGAGCGCGCCCAGGATGCCGACCGCGAACAGGATCAGCACGCCGAGCGAGACGATCGTGAGGAAGCTGACGCCGTTCCGGACCGCGTCGTAGAGCGTGAGGAAGGCGAAGAACGCGGTGAACGCCAGCGCGACCGCCATCACGATGCGGCGCGTGCTCATGACCGCGCCGCGATCGCGGAGGCGGGCAGCGGCGTCGGCTTGCGGCGCTGCGCGAACGCGCGGATCGCGAGCAGGCCGAAGGCGAAGGCGACGGCCTGCGCGACGAAGGCGACGGCGCCGTCCGTGGCCGGCGCGCCGAGCGCCGTCGCGGCGAAGGTCGCCTGGATGACGAACCACGCCCCGACGAATCCCCATGCCGGCACCTCGATCAGCGTGACCGTGAACGGCACGAGCGTCGCCGACACGACCCGCGCGCGGGGATAGAGCCGGATGTAGCCGCCGACCACCGCGGCAGTCGCGCTCGCCGCCGCGACCGGCTCGACGGTCGCGCCCGGATCGATCAGCAGCAGCAGCCCGGTCGCCGCTCCGCTGCCGAGCACCGCGAAGGCAGCGAAGCGCAGCCGCGACATCGCGTCCTCGACGCTGATGCCGAAGACCCACAGGAACAGCACGGTCGCGAGCAGCTCGAGGATCCCGCCGTGCTGCAGGAAGAAGGAGCCGAGCACGTTCGCCGCGATCAGCAGCAGCGTGACGATCGGCAGCCGGTCCGTCGGGATGTTGTCCTTCAGGGGGAGCACGGGACGGCCGGAGCTTCGCAGTCGCGGGCTGCGTCAGTCGAGATACGTCACGACGTCCGCCGCAGGCGCGCGCTCGGGCGCCGCCTTCTCCTGGCGCAGCGGGCCGAGGTGGACGAGCGCGATCGCGTGCTCCTCGGGCGGCAGGCCGAGCGCGGCGCGCCCCGCGTCCGAGCGCAGCACCGCGGGCGTGCGCCAGTAGGCGGCGAGCCCGCGCGCGTGCGCGCCGAGCAGCAGCGCGTACGTCGCGCAGCCGGCCGCGAGCAGGTCCTCCTCGTCGGCGGCCGCGTCCTCGCCGCCCTGCACGACCGACACGCACACGAGCGTCGGCGCGCGATCGAGCTTCGCCGCCGCCTCCGGGCCGGCGGCCGCCTTCAGCGCGGCGAGCGCCTGCGGGCCGAGCACGCGGAAGCGCCACGGGTTGGTGAGGTGGTGGTTCGGCGCCCAGCGCGCGAGCTCGAACAGCTCGTCGAGCGTCGCGCGGTCGACCGGCTCGCTGCCGTACACCTTGTGCGTGCGGCGGGTGCGGATCGCCTGCTCGAGCTTCATCGGGCGGTGTCGCGGGTGGCGAGGGGAGCCGGTCAGGCCGCCAGCGGTCCGGTCCCGGGCTGCTCCTGCGGGACGTGCTGGTCGGCGTGGTACGAGCTGCGCACGAGTGGGCCGGCGGCGATGTGGTCGAAGCCGAGCGCGTACGCGGCCGCCTCGAGCGCCTTGAACTCGTCCGGGTGCCAGTAGCGCACGATCGGCAGGTGGCGCTCGGTCGGGCGCAGGTACTGCCCGACGGTCAGCACCTGCACGCGGTGGGCGCGCAGGATCTCGAACGTCTCGACCATCTCCTCGAACGTCTCGCCGAGCCCGACCATCAGGCCGGACTTGGTGACGACCTCGGCGCCGCCCATCTCCTTCGCGTTGCGCAGCACGCGGCAGGAGCGCAGGAACTCGGAGCCGCGCCGCGCGACCGGGTACAGCCGCGGCACCGTCTCGACGTTGTGGTTGAAGACGTCGGGGCGCTCGGCGATCACCTTCGCGAGCGGCATCTCCTGCCCGCGGAAGTCGGGCGTCAGCACCTCGACCTTGCAGGCTGGCGCCTGCATGCGGATCGAGCGGATCACGCCGACGAACGCGCTCGCGCCGTAGTCCGGCAGGTCGTCGCGGTCGACCGACGTGATGACCGCGTGGCGCAGCCCCATCTTCGCGACCGAGCGCGCGACGCGCGCGGGCTCGAGCGGGTCGTTCCACGTCGGCTTGCCGGTCTGCACGTTGCAGAAGCCGCAGCGGCGCGTGCACGTGTCGCCGAGGATCATGAACGTCGCGGTGCCGCGCTCCCAGCACTCGCCGACGTTCGGGCAGGCGGCCTCCTGGCAGACGGTGTGCAGGTTCTCCTGCCTGATCATGCTCGTGAGCTCTCGGTACTTCGGACCTCCGGGAGCGGGGACCTTGAACCACGGCGGCTTGCGCTCGCGGAACGGCCGCACCTCGGAGCCGAGCACCTTGAGCACGTCCATCCCGCCCGGGTTCGCGCGGGAGCGCGTGACGTGTCTGCGTTCCTCGGTCGCGCTCATGTGCTGTGAAGGCTAGCGGCCGTCGCGCCGCGGGGACGGCCGCCGAGCCCGCCGCCGGCCGGCGGCGCTCTTCCACTAAGTCGACATGTCATGTAGGGATGCTGTATAACTCAAAACCTACGAATCCCGACTGGCTTGGAGGAGTTTTGATCTCGCACGTACGCAGGACCGCCGCCGCGTTGTTCGTCTTCGGGGCGCTGGCGGCCGTCGCGGGGTGCGGTGGCGCCTCGGACAGCAAGAGCGGCACGGGCGCGAGCGGCGGCGGGAACGCCAGCACGACCCTCTCGCTCGTCGCGTACTCCACGCCGCAGGTCGTCTACGACCAGATCATCCCCGGCTTCCAGCAGACCACGGCCGGCAGAGACGTCGGCTTCAAGACCTCCTACGGCGCCTCGGGCGACCAGAGCCGCGCCGTCGAAGCCGGCCTCCCGGCCGACGTCGTGACGTTCTCGACCGAGCCCGACATGACGCGGCTCGTCGACGCGGGCCTCGTCGCGCCCGACTGGAACGCGACGCCGAGCAGAGGGCTCGTCACGACCTCCGTCGTCGCCTTCGTCGTGCGCAAGGGCAACCCGAAGCACATCAAGACGTGGAGCGACCTCCTCAGACCGGGCATCAAGGTCCTCACCCCGAACCCGTTCTCCTCCGGCGCCGCGAAGTGGAACCTGCTCGCCGCCTACGGCCAGGCGTCCCGCGCCGGCAGAGATCCGCAGGCCGGCCTCGCCTACGTCAGAAGCCTCATCAAGGACCACGTCCCGGTGCAGGACAAGTCGGGCCGCGAGGCATTGCAGAACTTCGTCTCGGGCAATGCCGACGTGCTCCTCTCCTACGAGTACGAGGCGACGACGGCGCAGAAGAAGGGCGAGAGCGTCGACTACGTGCTGCCGAACGCCACGATCAAGATCGACATCGACATCGCGAAGACGAAGAAGGCGCCCGCCGCCGCGCAGGCGTTCCTCGACTACGTGCTGTCGAAGCCGGCGCAGGAGCGCTTCGTCGACTGGGGCTACCGCCCGGTCAACGCGGAGGTCCTGAGAGCGGCGCAGGCCGCCGGCAAGTTCCCGAACCCGCCCGGCCTCTTCACGATCGACGATCTCGGTGGCTGGAAGAGTGTCAACAAGCAGTTCTTCGACGTCGCCAAGGGGTCGATCGCGAAGATCGAGGCGGACGCGGGGGTGTCGACCGCCAAGTGACCGCGACGTCCCTCACCGGACCGCGCGCGGGCGCTGCGGGCGGCCCGCCGCCCGCAGCCCGCTCCGCCCGCCCCGCCTGGCGCTCCTCGGGAGCGCTGGGCGTGGGCGTGGCGACGCTGTGGCTCTCGATCATCGTCCTGCTGCCGCTGTCCGCCGTCGTCGTGCGCTCGCTCGACGGCGGCGTCGGCGCGTTCTGGGACGCCGTCACGAGCAGACAGGCGCTCGCGGCGCTGAGATTCACCGTGCTCGTGTCGCTCGCGACGGCGGCGATCAACGTCGTCGGCGGGACGCTGATCGCATGGGTGCTCGTACGCGACCGCTTCGCCGGCAAGCGGATCGTCAACGCGCTGATCGACCTGCCGTTTGCGCTGCCGACGATCGTCGCCGGGCTCACGCTGCTGACGCTCTACGGGCCGCGGGGCCCGTTCGGGATCGACATCGCCTTCACGCAGGCGGCCGTCCTCCTCGCGCTGCTGTTCGTGACGCTGCCGTTCGTGATCCGCTCGGTGCAGCCGGTGCTGATCGAGCTCGACCGCGAGATGGAGGAGGCGGCGCTGTCGCTCGGCGCGCGCAACGCGACGATCTTCCGCCGCATCGTGCTGCCGAACCTCGGGCCGGCGATCCTCAGCGGCGCGGCGCTCGCGTTCGCGCGTGCGATCGGCGAGTTCGGCTCGATCGTGCTGATCTCCGGCAACATCCCGTTCAGAACGCAGGTCAGCTCCGTCTACGTCTTCAAGCTGATCGAGAGCGACGCGCCGACGAGCGCGGCGGCCGTCTCGACCGTGCTGCTGCTCGTCTCGCTCGGCGTCCTGCTCGGGATCCGCGGCCTCGGCCGCTGGGGGGTGCGCCATGACCGTTGACCGCCCCTGGCGGATCGGCCTGCGCGTGCTCGCGCTCGGCTACCTCGCGCTGCTGCTGCTCGTGCCGGTCGGGCTGATCTTCTACCGCACGTTCGAGCACGGGGTGGGGGCCGTGTGGGACTCGATCACGACGCCCGCCGCGATCCACGCCTTCCAGCTGACGCTCGAGGTGATGGCGATCGCGGTGCCGCTCAACACGCTGTTCGGGGTCGTGATGGCGATGGCGCTCGCGCGCGGGCGCTTCCCCGGCAAGGCGATCGTCAACGCGATCATCGACCTGCCGTTCGCGATCTCGCCGGTCGTGATCGGCCTCTCGCTGATCCTCGTCTACGGCGTCAACGGCTGGCTCGGCGGCGCGCTCACGAACGCCGGCATCCAGGTGATCTTCTCCGTGCCGGGGATCGTGCTGGCGACGATCTTCGTCTCGCTGCCGTTCGTCGTGCGCGAGGTGACGCCGGTGCTGCGCGAGATCGGCGACGAGCAGGAGCAGGCGGCCGCGACGCTCGGCGCCGGCGCGTGGACGACGTTCCGCCGCATCACGCTGCCCGCGATCCGCTGGGGCGTCGCGTACGGCGTCGTGCTGTCGGTCGCGCGCTGCATCGGCGAGTTCGGGGCGGTCTCGGTCGTCTCGGGGAAGATCAGCGGCGAGACGGAGACGCTCACGCTGCTGGTCGAGAAGCGCTTCTCGAACTTCGACCTCGCGGGCGCCTACGCCGCCTCGGCGCTGCTCGCGCTGATCGCACTCGGCACCCTGCTCGCGATGACCATGATCAAGCCACGACGTGAGGAGGGGGACGCATGATCTCCGTGACCGGAGTGACGAAGCGGTTCGGAGACTACGTCGCGCTCGACGACGTCTCGATCGAGGTGCCGGACGGCTCGCTGACCGCGCTGCTCGGGCCGAGCGGGTCGGGCAAGTCGACGCTGCTGCGGATCATCGGCGGGCTCGAGTCGCCCGACGTCGGCCGCGTCGAGATCCACGGCGAGGACACGACGGCTGTGCCGGCGCAGCGGCGCGGGATCGGCTTCGTCTTCCAGCACTACGCCGCGTTCAAGCACATGACGGTGCGCGACAACGTCGCGTTCGGGCTGACCGTGCGCAAGCGGCCGAAGGCGGAGATCGCGGCGAAGGTCGACGAGCTGCTGGAGATCGTCGGCCTCGCCGGCTACCAGACGCGCTACCCCTCGCAGCTGTCCGGCGGCCAGCGCCAGCGGATGGCATTGGCGCGGGCGCTCGCGGTCGAGCCGAAGGTGCTGCTGCTCGACGAGCCGTTCGGCGCGCTCGACGCGAAGGTTCGCGCCGACCTGCGCGAGTGGCTGCGCAAGCTGCACGACGAGGTCCACGTCACGACGCTGCTCGTCACGCACGACCAGGAGGAGGCGATGTCGATCGCCGACCAGATCGCCGTGATGGACCACTCGCGGATCGAACAGGTCGGCACGCCGCGGGACCTCTACGACCGGCCGGCGACGCCGTTCGTGATGCGCTTCCTCGGGCCGGTCACGCAGCTCGGCGAGGCGCTCGTGCGCCCGCACGACATCGCGCTCTCGCTCGACGCGCGACCCGGCTCGTTCGAGGCGCAGGTGGCGCGCGTCGTCCACCTCGGCTTCGAGGTGCGCGCCGAGCTCGTGCTCGGCGACGGCGAGGAGATCGCGGTGCAGCTCACGCGCGCGGAGGCGGACGAGCTGGAGATCGCGATCGGCGACATCGTGCACGTGCGCTCGACGGTGCTGCCGCGGGCGCTGACGACCGGCGGGGTGCCTGCGCCCGACGCGCTCAGCGCCTGATCCCGCTCAGCGGGTCAGCCAGGCGTCCTGCACGCGCGTGAGCGCCTCGACCTCGGCGGGCAGCCTCCCGCTCGCGAGGTCGGCGAGCGTGACGTGCTCGGCGACCTGGCGCAGCGCCGAGCGCACGGCGATCCAGACTCTGCGCAGCGGCTCGGCGGAGCCGGCGTACTCGACGTCCTCCGGCCTCCCGCCGCGCACCGAGGCCATCGGGCCCTCGACGACGCGGATGATGTCGGCGATCGTGATCTCCTCGGCGGGCCGGGCGAGGCGGTAGCCGCCCTCGGCGCCGCGCTGGCTGCGCACGAGCCCGCCCTGGCGCAGGTCCCCGAGGATGTTCTCGAGGAACTTCGGCGGGATGTCCTGCGCGCGGGCGATCGCGTCCGCCTTCGTCAGCTGATCCTCATCGGCGGTGGCCAGCTCGATCGCCGCGCGTACGGCGTAGTCCACCTTCGCGGAGATGCGCATGGGGCTGCATCATGACCGCCCGGCCGGAAGTCCGCCTCGGACGGGTCTGTCTTGCGCTTGTTCCGGCGTGCAGGAAGCCAAGTTATGCCAAAGTTCTTTGATCGTGTCTCGTATGGCAAGAACTTTGGCATATCCGCCTTTCCATCCTGAGAGTCGCATCGCGCCGCAGCTCACATTGAGCCGGGCCGAGTTCACGGAGGCGTTCCCCGGCGAAGGCCAGCACGTCGAGTTCAAGACGAGCATCGGGAAGGATCCGATCCAGGACACAGCGGTCGCGTTCTCGAACGCGGACGGCGGCGTGGTGCTGATCGGCGTCCGTGACGACGGAACGATCGCCGGGCGAGCGCTCGACTCCGGGACGCAGGATGACATCCACCGCGTGATGCAGAGCGCGCGTGACGTCGGCCGATATTCGATGACGCAGGTCGACGTCGACGGCCGGGCCGTCTGCGTCATCTCCATCGCGCGAAGGCGGGAGGGCTTTGCCCAGACGTCCGGCGGCGTCGTCAAGGTCCGACGCGGGACGCGGGACGATCCCTTGTTCGGCGCGGAGCTCGTGCGTTTCGCGAACGAACGCACAGCGTCCCGCTACGAGTCGACGCAGGTCGACATCGGCCTCAAGTCCGTCGATCCCGCGCTGCGATCAGCGCTCGCGAAGGTCATGCGGTGGGAGCGCGCGAGCGCCGATCGGCTGCGGGACGCCGAGCTTGCGGACGGAGACCGGCTGACCGTTGCGGGAGCGCTCTATCTGCTCAAGGACCCAGGTCGAGCGCTCGGCAAGGCGCATGTCGAGCTCCGCCGGTTCGCAGACGACATCACGGTCGAGTACGACCGCCGCGACGAGCTGCACGGGCCAATCCATCAGATCCTCACCGCAACCGTCGAGCGGATCATGGCCGAGCTCGGGACGGAGCTGGTCGTGCTTGGCGTCCGGCGCTACGACTTGCCGCGACTCCCCGAGGTCGTATTGCGCGAGGCCGTCGCCAACGCGCTCGCGCATCGCAGCTACGAGGCCGCAGGTACGGCGGTGCGTGTCGAGATGCGTCCGTCGTCTGTCGTCATCCGGTCGCCGGGCGGGCTTCCAGAGCCCGTGACGATCGAGAACATGCGCGAGGCCAGCGCGGCGCGCAACCTCGCCGTGATTCGCACGCTCCGTCGCTTCGGGCTCGCCGAGGACGAGGGACTCGGGGTGGACGTCATGCAGGATGCGATGGTTGACGAGATGCTCGACCCGCCTCGGTTCGCGGACAGCGGACACGAGGTGATGGTCGAGCTGCCGATTCGCAGCACCGTCGCGCCAGTCGAGCGCGCTTGGATTCGCGAGCTCGAGCATCGGGGGACGCTCTACGGGGCGGATCGCATCGCACTCGTGTACGCAGCTCGCGGCGAGCGTCTGACGAACGCACGTGTACGCGAGATTCTCGGCGTCGACGCCAACGATGCACGCGAGGCCTTGCGTCGGCTGCGGGACGAGGGATTCTTGGAGCAACGCGGCCGCCGCGGGGGCGCCACCTACCGATTGAGCGGCTCGCTCAGGCCGCCGGCGGGCCTTCGTCTCAGCTCCGAGGAGCTCGATGACGTCGTTGCGCGCCTCGCTGCGGAGCGATCGATCACGAACAGCGAGGTCCGGGAAGCAACCGGACTCGATCGTGTCGAGGCGCTTGCCGTGCTCGACCGCCTCGTGCGCGCCGGCCGCCTTCGACGGTCGGGCCAGCGGCGCGGAACGCGCTACGACGCGATCTGAGTGGCCCGCAGGGGGACCCCGAGGGCGCTGGCGGCGGCCTCGACCGGGGTGCGGTCGAAGGCTGCGGAGAAGCGGGCGACGACGTGGTCGGCGAGCTGGGCGAGCGCCGGCGACGGCTCGCGTTCGAGCGCGAGCGGCTCGGTGACCCCGTCCCGCCCAGCCCGGGTGAGCGCCGTCGCTTCGCGCTCGTCGGCGAGCGACGTCATCTGCACGCCGTGCAGCCCGCATGCGACCGCCCATTCGAAGGGGCGCATGTCGTTGTCGACGTTGACCGCGAAGCCGTGGGCGGTGACGTGGCGGGAGACGTGCACGCCGATCGAGGCGATCTTGCGCTCATCCACCCACACGCCGGTGTACTCGATCCCGTCCTCGGGCCGGTTGCGGGCGGCGATCCCCGCGTCGCCGAGCGCGGCGATCAGCGCCTCCTCCATCGTGCGCAGGTAGGCGATGACGTCGTCGATCCGCATGATCGGATAGCCGACGAGCTGGCCCGGACCGTGGTAGGTCAGCTGCCCGCCGCGCCGCACCGGCACGACGTCGATCCCCTGCTCGGCGTACCACTCGGGCGCGAACGGCAGGTCGCCGTCTCTGGAGCGGCGCCCCCGCGTGTAGACGGGCGGGTGCTCGACGAGCAGCAGCACGTCGGGCAGCTCGTCCGCGATGCGCCGCTCGCGCACGGCCTCCTGCAGGGCGAGCGCGGCGCGGTACTCGACCGTGCCGAGGCGCACGACGAGCAGCTCGCGCGGCGCGACGTCGCGCGCCGGCTCGCCGACGGCCGCGCGCACCGGCTCAGCCGCGGACATCCCAGTGCTCCAGCCGCCGCCGCACGGCGGCGAGGAACTGCGCGGCCTGCGCGCCGTCGAGCGCGCGGTGGTCCCATGAGAGGCCGAGGATCGTCTGAGGGCGGATCGCGATCATGTCGTCGTCGGTCCCGTCATCGCTCGACACAACGATAGGGCGCTTGACGATCGCCTCGAGGTCGAGGATCGCGACCTGCGGCTGGTTGATCACCGGCGTCGCCATCAACGATCCGAACTGGCCGGGGTTCGTGACCGTGAACGTGCCGCCGCGGACGTCGTCGGGTGCCAGCCCACCGGAGCGAGCACGCCGCGCGAGGTCGCGGATCGCGAGCCCGAGCTGCTCGACGCTCAGCGTCTGCGCATCGCGGATCACCGGCACGATCAGCCCGTCCTCGCCGAGCGACACCGCGACGCCGAGGTGCACCGCGTCGTGGCGCGTGTAGCGCTCCCCCTCCAGCGTCGCGTTGAGCGCCGGGTGCTCCGCGAGCGCCTCGATCGCGCACCGCGCCACGATCGGCAGCGCCGTCACGCCGAGCAGCGCACTCGCCTTCGCGCGTCTGCGCGCCGCCTCGACGCGCGACATGTCGGCCTCCATCCATGTGGTGCAGGTGGCGGCCGTGTCGAGCGAGCGCTTCATGTGTGCGCCGATCGCTCTGCGCATGCGCGAGAGCTGGCCCGCCGGCTCCGGTTCGTCCTCTGGTCGGTACGGGGTCTCGGTGTGCAGCGATCGGTCGGCGTTCCGCGGCTCGTACGCGGCCGCCACCGCCAGCACGTCCTGCTTGCGCACGCGCCCGCCGCGGCCGGTGCCGGCCACGAGTGACAGGTTCACGCCATGCTCGGCAGCGATCCGCTGCACCACCGGCGAGTAGCGGGGGCCTGGGGCGACGGGCATCGAGGCGGAGAGCGCGGGCGGTGCTGCGGCGTCCTGCACGGACGTCGATCGGGCGGGTGGCGATGAGGACGCACGTGCGCCGGCCGAAGGTCCGGCGTGCGCGCGGGTGGGCGGGGCCGATTCAGGACCCGCCCGCAGCTGCGCCTGGCCTGCAGCCGAAGCATCGACGGCGATCCGCGCGAGCACCGTGCCGACCTCGACGGTCTCGCCGACGGGCACGAGGATCTCGGTGAGGGTCCCGGCGGCCGGCGATGGGATGTCGGTGACGATCTTGTCGGTGTCGATCTCGCAGAGCGACTGGTCGGCCGCGACCTCGTCGCCGACCGCGAGCGACCATGCAACCACCGTCCCCTCGACGACCGAGACCCCGAGCTGGGGCATGACGACCTCCACGAGGCCGGCCGTGGGCTCAGTACTCGAGGAGCTCACGGCAGGCCTCGCGGATGCGCTCGACGCTCGGCAGCACGGCCTGTTCGAGCGGTGGGCTGAAGGGGATCGGGACGTCGGGGGTGGCGACGCGGCGGACGGGGCCGTCAAGGTGCTCGAAGGCGCGGTCGGCGATCAGGGCGGCGACCTGAGCGCCGGGGGCGCATGTCTCGTTGGCCTCGTCGACGATGACGACCTTGGAGGTCTTGGCGACGCTCGCGAGGATGGCTGCGTCGTCGAGCGGGACGAGCGAGCGGAGGTCGAGGATCTCGACGCTTGCGCAGTCGAGCTGCTCGGGCTCGGTCGCTTCGAGCGCGGCGTGCACCATCGCGCCGTAGGCGATCACCGTCAGGTCGCTCCCTTCGCGCGCGATCCGTGCGGTCATCGGCGTCTCGTATGTGCCGGCGGGCACCTCGCCGTTGATGCGGCGGTAGAGGTGCTTGTGCTCCAGGAACACGACGGGGTTGGGATCGCGGATCGCGGCGGTCAGCAACCCCTTCGCGTCCGCGGGCGTGGAGGGCGCGAGCACCTTGATGCCGGGCGCGTGCATGAACCACGCCTCCGGGCTCTGCGAGTGGAACGGGCCGCCGGAGAAGCCGCCGCCGGACGGCAGCCGCACGACGAGCGGGACGGCGAGGCCGAAGCGGTAGTGCGTCTTGCCGGCGACGTTGACGAGCTGGTCGAAGCCGCAGGCGACGAAGTCGGCGAACTGCATCTCGCACACCGGCCGCATGCCGACGACGGCTGCGCCGACCGCGGTGCCGACGATCGCGGCCTCGGCGAGCGGCGTGTCCATCACGCGCGCCTCGCCGAACTCCTCGACGAAGCCGTCGGTGACCTTGAACGCGCCGCCGAACGCGCCGACGTCCTCGCCCATCACGAGCACGCGCTCGTCGGCGCGCAGCTCCTCGCGCAGCGCGTCGGAGATCGCCTCCAGGTAGGTCATGACGGCCATCAGCGCGCGGTCCCGCGTCCGGCGCCGTTGCCGTTCGCGGCCGATCCGGTCGGCACGGCGCGATCCGCCGCGGGATCGCTCGCGAACCAGCTCCACGGCGCGCGCCCGTCGCCGAGCGGCTGGGCCTCGCCGACCGCGAACACGCCCTCGGCCGCGGTGGCCGGGTCCGGCATCGGCGCGGCGAGCGCCTCGGCGGCGGCCGCCTCCACCACCGCGTCGATCTCGGCGCGCAGCGCCGCGACGTCCACGCCGAGCGCGGCCATGCGCCGCTCCTGACGCTCGATCGGGTCGCGCTGCGCCCACGCGGCGAGCAGCGCCGGCGGCACATAGCGCATGTCGTCGTGCGCGGCGTGACCGTGCATCCGCATCGTCACCGCCTCCACGAGCGTCGGGCCCTCGCCCGCCAGCGCTCGCTCGCGCGCGATCCGCACCGCCTCGAAGACCGCCTCGGCGTCGTTGCCGTCGACCGTCACGCCCGGGAAGCCGTACACCCGCGCGCGTTCGACCGGGTCGACCGCGAACTGCTTCCCGAGCGGCGTCGAGTACGCGTACTGGTTGTTCTCCAGCACGAACACGACGGGCAGCCGCTGCACGCCGGCCCAGTTCATCGCCTCGTGAAAGTCGCCGCGCGAGGTCGCGCCGTCGCCGAACCACGTGAGCGCGACGCGCTGCTCGCCGCGCAGCTTGAACGCCATCGCCATGCCCGTCGCGACGCACATCATGTCGGGCAGCATCGAGACCATCCCGACGACCCCGAGCGACGCGTCGCCGAAGTGCACGTTGCCGTCGCGCCCGCCCGTCACGCCGCTTTCGCGCCCCATGTACTGGGCGAGGATCCGCACCGGCTCGACGCCGCGCACGAGGTGAGCGCCGAGGTCGCGGTGCAGCGGGCAGAGGCGGTCGCGCGGCCCCATCGCGAAGGCGGCGCCGACGGACACGGCCTCCTGCCCGAAGCCGTCATAGAAGGAGCCGGGCACGCGGCCCTGCCGGTAGAGCGTGAGCGCGCGCGCCTCGATCGCCCGCATCAGCAGCATTGCGCGCAGCAGCGCGGCCTGGTCGGCCGGCGTGAGGTGGTTCGAGGGGCCGGGCCGGTCCGGTGCGCCGGCGGGAGCGTCCGCTGCGACGGGTCCTGCGGTCTGCATCGCCATCGCCTGAATCACCCCTTCACTCGTGGGGCGGAACGGGATCTCCGTCCGCCCCCTCGCGCGTCCGTCCGGGATCTCCGGTCGGGCGCGGCGACAGGGTCTCCATCAGGGTCGAGGGTACCTGCCCGCCGGCCCCCCGAACGGGTGAGTGAAGGTGCGCTGATCGGAGTTCCACGCGTGCCGAGCCCCGCGCGTGCCGAGCTCCGCGCGCGCCCGTGGCCGGTCGCGGTAGCGTGCAGGTCATGATCGCGCTCGCGCTCACAGCGCTGCTCGCCGCTGCCGGCGGCGGCTCGTCCGGCTTCGGTGGCGGCGGAGGCGGTGGAGGCGGCGGCGGCTCGTACGGGGGCGGCGGCGCGTATGGCGGGTCGGGCGGCGGTGGCGTCTTCCTGCTCCTGGTGATCGCGCTCGTCGTGATCGCGGTCGTCTTGACGAGCGCGCTCCAGACGCGCCGGGTGCGCAAGCGGCGCGCAGCGCGGCGGCGGCAGGTGGAGCTGGCGGCGGCGGAGGCGGCGGACGACGATCCGCTGCTCGCGGCCGACATGGTCGTGCAGGCGGCCGAGCGGATCTTCCTCGCGGCGCAGGAGGCGTGGGACGCGTGCGACGACCCCCGCCTCGCGCAGCTGCTCGACGCCGACCTGCTCGTGGAGTGGCGCCGTCGCCTCACGGACTTCGCGGCGAGAGGCTGGCGCAACCGCGTCGAGGTGCTCGGCATCGACGCGATCGAGTACCTCGGGCTCGTGAACCGCGAAGGCACGAAGGACGATCGCGTCACCGTTCGCATCACGGCGAGGCTGCGCGACTACGTCGAGACGGACGCCGGCATGCGCGTCATGCGCGAGGGCGCCACGAGCGACGTCGTTCGACTCACCGAGTACTGGACCTTCGGTCGCCGCGACGCCGGTTGGATCGTCGCCTCGATCGAGTCCGACGCCGAGGGCGCGCACGTGCTCGACGAGGACATCGTCGCGACGCCGTGGGGCGACGAGCAGCGCATGCGCGACGCGTCGATCGTCGAGGTCGCCGCCGCCGACAAGCTGCCCGACGGCGTCTCGACCGCGGACGTCGCCGACCTCGACTACGCCGGCGATGCCCGCGCCGCGGCGCTCGACCTCTCGCTCGCCGACGCGCGCTGGAGCCCGGACGTGCTCGAGGCCGCAGCCCGGCGCGCGGTCGCCGCATGGGCCGAGGCGGTCGACGGTGCCGACCACGACCTGCTCGACGTCGCCACTCCCGCGGCGGCGAGCGCGCTCCTGCATCCCGGCGATCCGTCGGGGAAGACGCGGCTGGTGATCCGCGGGCCGCAGGTGGCGCGGCTGCGGATCGCTGCGTTGGACCCGGCCGCCGTGCCGCCGACGATGACGGTCGAGGTCGCGGTGCGCGGCCGCCGCTACGTCGAGGACCGCGACACCGCCGCCATGCTGTCGGGCTCGAAGTCGCGCGAGACGATCGTCGTCGAGCGCTGGACGCTCGCGCTGGCCGGTCCAGACGATCGGCCGTGGCAGGTCGTCGACGCGGCTGCTGCTGACGTTCGGGCCTGACGCGCTTGGGTCCTACGCTCCCGGCGCGTTTGGGTTGCCGGCAGATGCCCGATCGGCGTTTCCCTACCCTCGTCCCATGGAGCGCGTGTGGGCTACGCGGCTGCGCTGGCGCCTGCGGGGAGCGTGGTTGGCTCCGCTGCTCGTCGTGCTCACCGTCGGCGATGCGCTGCTGATCCACTATCGGCCGCTGGCCGGTGACGGTCGGACCGTCTTCGTCGCCGCGCTGCTGCTCGCGAGCTTCCTGAACCTCGTGGCGGTCGCCGCGCTCGCCCCCTTCGTCGCGATGACGCTGCGGCGGGTGCGGCCCGATCTGCCGGTGGTGGTCGCGCGGGATCGCGCGGGCGTCGCGCTCGTGCTGCTCGTCACCGCCGGTCTGCTGCTCGGGGGTCTGCTCCACCACGGCACGGTCGTGCGCAACGCGAACGCGCTCGCCGACGCGCACATGCGCGCGGTCGCCTGGATCGGCGTCCACGCCCCGGCCGCGTTCCGCCGCCACGTCGACCTGTCCGACACAATCGCCGTCGTCCCCGGCAGCCTCTACCGCACCTGCGCGCCCGACCCGGCGAAGGGCCGCGCCTGGTGCGTCGTCGTCCGCACGCACGTCCCCTATCCCGGCGGCGTCCGCCACGACGGCGGCACCCCCAACGCCGTCTTCCAGGCGGGCCGATAGCCCACGACATCAAATCATCAATCGGTATATGCTCTGGTGCATGCGAACCACATTGACGCTGGAGCCCGACGTGGCCGCCCAGCTCGAGCGGCGGCGCGTCGAGGGGCGCAGCTCCCTCAAGGCCGAGGTGAACCGGCTGCTGCGACTCGGGCTGGAGCGCGACCGCGAGATCGGCCGTGGGCCTGCCGAACAGCGGTATCGCGTCGAGCCGTTCGCCGTGGGCGAGCTGCTCGTCGACGTCGACGACGTCACCGCGGCGCTCGAGATCGCCGAGCCGCCAGGCCCGTGATCCTGCTCGACGCGAACCTGCTCGTCTACGCACACGCCTCCGAGTCGCCGCACCATGAGCCGGCACGGGCGTGGTTCGAGGATGTCATGAGCGCGCCGGAGCGGGTCGGGTTCCCATGGCCGACGCTGCTCGCCTTCGTGCGCCTGATGGGAAACGCGAATGTGATGCGCCGTCCCGTTCCGCTGCGCGAGGCGTGGGCGCGGGCCGAGAGCTGGCTCGCGCTGCCGCAGGCGTGGATCCCGGTCCCGACCGAGCGCCACCAGCAGATCCTCACCGACCTGCTTCACGGTGAGACGCGCCCGGACGTCGCGAACGATGCTCATCTCGCGGCGCTCGCGATCGAGCATGGGCTGACGGTGTGCAGCTCGGACCGCGACTTCTCGCGCTTCCCGGGGATCCGCTGGGAGAACCCGCTCAGCTGCGGCTGACCTTGTCATCGACCGCGGGCTCCGCCTCCCACTCGTCCATCGCACCGCCCAGCACCGCGCCGACCGCCGCGCAGCAGGTCAGCGCGAAGCCGACGCCGACGAGCCAGGAGACGAGTGCGATGGCGATGCCGATCGGACCGTAGTGCGTTGCCGCGCGGCCGATCGCCTCGGGCATGTAGACGATCGAGCCGACGCTGATCGCCGTCATCGCGACGGCCGTCAGCAGCGCGCTCGGGACGAGCCGGTGCCACTCGACGCGTCTGTCGAGCAGGATCCACGGCGACCACAGCCACAGCACCGCGTCGCCGGCCAGCAGGATCGTCAGCGACGCGAGCGGGCCGGTGAGGTCGAGGAGCGAGTCGCGCGCGGCGGCGAAGACGGTCGACCAGACGGCGATCCCGCCGATCCAGATCAGGCCGGCGCGCGTGCCGGCGAAGCCGCGCGCCTCGAGTCGCCAGGCGCGCTCGTAGACGCGCTGCAGGCCGCGCGTGAAGCTGAGCGACGCGCCGACGAGCAGCAGCGCGCCGAGCCACGAGATCGACTGGCGCACCGCGTCGGGCTGGGCGAACACCTCGCGCACGAGGTCCGCCGTCGCGCCGCGCAGGTGAAACCGCTTGATCAGCTCGCTCGCGAGCCCGTCGGTGCCTGGCAGGAAGGCGGCGGCGATCACGAGCAGCGGCACGAGCGCGGTGAAGGCGAGCGAGCCGAGCGCTATCGAGCGATCGACGAACTGGATCTCGACCAGCCGCTCGAGCGAGGCACCCGTCAGCTCGACCGCACGCGACAGGCGAGCGTGGTCGCGCGTGGCGTGCCGGAGCTGGGCGAGCGGGTCGAAGCGGGCCATGACGAGCGCGGACCGGTCGCGGCCCGTGCCCGCATCATCCCGTGGCGGGCGGCCCGGCGTCGCGTTGCGCGGGAGGGTCCGCAGCGGCAGTCGGCGCGCCCTCGGCCGCCGTCGGCTCGGCAGCGCTGCCGGTGGGCGGTGGCGCGTCGCCGGCCCCCGGCACCGCCAGCTCGCGCTGCACCTGCGCGCGCAGCGCCGCCACGCCCACGGCGAGCAGCACGCCGAGGATCACGATCGCCAGCGGCCGTCGCAGGACCGACAGCGGCCCCCACGCCACGAGCACGAGATAGGTCACTCCGGCGATCCCGAACGCGAGCTCGGGGCGGGCGGCGAGCCCGGGGGCGAGGCGCGCGCGCAGCCAGCTCGCACGCCGCCCGTCGCCGGCGAGCCAGGCGCCGGCGACCGCGCCGGAGCCGACGATCAGCACGACCACGGCCAGCTCTGCCAGCAGCGTCGTCGCGGTCTGCCAGACGGCCTGGGCGGCCGGCTCGAGCGGGCCGCCGTTCGTCACCGCGTCCACCACCTGGTTGCCGGCGATCCGCCGCACGACGAGCACGAGCAGCGCCGCGATCGCGAGCCCGAAGCCGGAGGCGAGCAGTGCGCGCCGGCGTCCTCCGGGCCGCTCGCCGGCGAGCCACACGGCCAGCGCGTAGAGCGCGAGTGCGAGCACGCCGGGCAGCCACGAGAGCACGCCCAGCGCGTCGCCGGCGCGGCGCAGCTGCTTGAGCTTCTGCGGCTGGACGATCACGATCCGCCCGCGCGACGCCGGCAGGCGGTCGACGACGCTCGGGTCGATCCCCACCTGCGCCGCGATCTGCTTCGCGAGCGGTCGCAGGTCGAGCACGACCCCCTGTTGGGTCACGACGGTGCCGCCGCCGTTGACGAGGTTGACGAACTGCTCGTGCGTCAGGCGGTTGGCGGTGACCCAGAGCTGCTGCACCTTGCCCGACGCCAGCACGCGCTGGACCGCTCTCTGCACGGCGTCGGCGACGAGGCTGCCGGCCGGCCCGGCCAGCGGCCGCAGGCGCGGGGGCAGCGCGCTCTGCAGCGCCTGCGTCGTGCGCGAGCCGTCGGCCAGCTCGGACGAGAGCTCGTCGGCGAGCGGCACGCGGATCGTGTCGTTGCGCAGCAGCGCCGCGCTCGTGGCCGTCCAGTCGTCCGTGTTGAGCAGCTGACGGTCGACCCACCCCCCGAGCAGCGCGACCACCGCGAGCAGCGAGGC
>DASRXW010000072.1:0-16244 GCA_035654055.1 Conexibacter sp. | reverse complement strand
ACCGCATCCCCATACGCACGATTGCGGTGATACCCGCCACACGCAACCTCGACCCGCTCCAACCCAAGCCCCACCAGAAAATCCAACCCCTCCTCAAACGGAAACTGCAACAGGGCGTTGGAGACGACACCGACCTTCATGGGGCGAACCTCCGTCGTGGATTGAAGCGCTTCAATCACTAAGCTACGTGAGGTCCGCGAGCGTGTCAAGCTGCGCGACGACCCCGCCCATGGCAACCCCGACGATCAGCGACGTAGCCCGTGCCGCCGGCGTCTCGCTCGGCACGGTCTCGAACGTCCTCAACCAGCCGGAGATCGTCGCCGTCCGCACGCGGGAGCGGGTCCTCGCCGCGATCGAGCAGCTCGGCTTCGTGCGCAACAACTCCGCGCGCCAGCTCAGCCGCGGGCGCTCGCTGACCGTCGGCCTCGTCGTGCTCGACGTGACGAACCCCTTCTACACGGAGGTCGCGCGCGGCGTCGAGGACGCGCTGAGCGACGACGGCTACCTGATGATCCTCTGCAACTCAGGCGGCTCGGCCGAGCGCGAGGCGCGCCATCTGCGCGCGCTGGAGGAACAGCGCGTCGGCGGACTGCTGATCACGCCCGCCGCCGTCGCCGACCCGCCCGCGCTGCGGCGCCTGCGCGAGAAGGGGACCGCAGTCGTCCTGGTCGATCGCCGCAGCCGCTCGAAGGACCAATGCTCTGTGTCGGTCGACGACGCGGCGGGAGGGCGGCTCGCGGCCGAGCACCTCATGGCGCTCGGCCATCGGCGGATCGGCCTCGTCAACGCCCCGACGTCGATCAAGCAGGCGGCCGACCGCCGCAGAGGCTTCCTCGCCAGCCTCGCCGAGGCCGGCTGCCCGGTGGCCCCCGCACACGACATCCTGTCGGCCGACGCCGGCGGCGGTGAGCTGGCCGACGTCGCCGGCGGCGAGCTGGCGGCCAGCCGGATCCTCGATGACGGGTGTCCACCGACCGCCGTCTTCTGCGGCAGCGACCTGCTCGCGATCGGTGCGCTGCGCGCCGCGGCAGCCCGCGGCATCGCCGTGCCGGAGGACCTCGCGATCGTCGGCTACGACGACGTCCTCTTCGCCGCGTCCTCCACCGTGCCGCTGACGTCGGTGCGCCAGCCGATGTACGAGCTGGGCCGCCGCGCTGCGCGGCTGATGCTCGACGAGATCCGCGACCCGGCGGGCCACCGCCATGAGCGCCACGTCTTCCAGCCCGAGCTGGTGGTGCGCGCCTCGACCGCCGGCCGCGGCGACTGATCGCGGCGGGCGGGAGGCGAGCCCGGCCGCGGCGGGCCGAGAGCTCGGCCGAGCGCCGCCGCCCTACGCCGCCGCGGGATGGCGCGCGACGTCGACCCAGCGCCGCTCGGCGTCGGAGCGCAGCGCGGCCTCGACGATCTCGCATGCGCGCACGCCGTCGAGGAAGTCGGGGCTGACGGAGCGGCCGGTCGTGACCGACGTGAGCAGCTCGCTGCAGGCGATCAGGAACGCGTCGGAGTAACCGAGGCCCTGCCCGGCGACGGGCCAGAACTCGGCGCCGCCCGGGTGCTCGGGACCGCTGACGACGGTGCGGTAGCCCTGCAGCCCGACGGGATCGTCGGCGAGGTAGACCTGCAGCTCGTTGCCGTGCTGCCAGCTGAAGCGCAGCGAGCCCTTGTCGCCGGTGACCTCGAACGCGAGGTCGATCTTGTGGCCGCTCGCGACCCAGTTCGTCTGGATCACGCCGATCGCGCCGCCGGCGAACTCGCACAGCACGTCGGCCGCGTCGTCCACGTTCACGTCGAGCAGCGTCGCCGGGTCGATCGCGCTCGCGCCGTCGGAGCGGAACGCCGCCTCGCCGCTCGCCGCGACCGGCGGGCGCTTGGGGACGAACGTCTTGCAGCGCGCGAAGACGCGCTCGACGTCGCCGACGAGGTAGCGCGCGAGGTCGATCAGGTGCGAGCCGACGTCGCCGACGCTGCCGCCGCCGGAGCGCTCGCGCTGGAGCCGCCAGACGAGCGGCAGCGACGCGTCGAGCGCGTAGTCCTGCAGGAAGTGCGCCTGGAAGCGCATCACGCTGCCGATGCGGCCCTCGTCGATCAGCCGCTTGGCGAGCATCACCGCCGGCCAGCTGCGATAGACGAAGCCGACGCGGTGCACGACGCCGGCCGCGACGACCGCCTCGTACATCTCGCGGGCGGCGTCGGCGGTGTGCGCGAGCGGCTTCTCGCACAGCACGTGCTTGCCGTGGGCGGCGGCGTCGATCGCGATCTCGGCGTGCACGTCGTTCGGCGTCACGATGTCGACGAGATCGACGTCGTCCGCCCGCGTGATCGTGCGCCAATCGGTGACGCCCTCGCCCCAGCCCCAGCGGTCCGCGCCGGCCCTCGCGAGCTCCTGCGTCACGTCCGCGAGCCGCACCTTCTCGACCGGCGGCAGCGCCGGCCAGTAGATCGACGGCGCGTTGTTGTACGCCATCGTGTGGGCGCGCGTCATGAAGCCCGAGCCGACGATGCCGATGCGAACCGCTTCCATCTGCCCTCCGTATACCCCAGTGATTGACAACGTTGTCTGGATCATGTTAGACAACGTTGTCAACACGCCGGGAGGGGCGCCGGGCGGGCCGGGTGGCAGCGATCAGCGGTGGGCGGGCGCTACGGAGCGATCTCGCCCGAGCCACGCGGCACGAGCTCGGTCGGGACGACGATCTGCTGCGGCGCGTCGGCGCGCCCGTGGATCCGCTCGAGCACCAGCTCGGCCGCGAGCCGGCCCATCTCGAACGCGGGCGTCCGCACGACGGTCACGCCGAGCAGCTCGCCCAGCTCGACCTCGTCGAAGCCCACGAGGGCGGGCGCGCCCGGCCGCCCGCGCAGCGCGTGGAGGACGCCGACCGTCGTGCGGTTGTTGACGGTGAGGATCGCGGTCGGGCGCCGGCGAGCGGGAAGCGCAAGCAGCCGCTCGACCGCGGACTCGGCGTGGGCGACCTCCGCGTCGGCGATCAGTCCCGCCGCGGTCGCGATCAGCTGCTCGTCGACCGTGCCGGTGCGCTCGGCCAGGCAGCGGCGGAAGGCCGTCAGGCGCTGCTCGGTGCTGAACGTGCCCGGGTCGCGACCGACGAACGCGATCCGCCGATGTCCCCGCTCGACGAGATGCGACACCGCCTGCTCGACGCCGCCGACGTTGTCGACGAGCACCGAGTCGACGCCGGCCCCGGGCCGGTCGATGAAGACGGTGCTGGTCCCCTGCGCGCTCGCCGCGTAGGGGTCGTCGGGCACCATCGGCACGAGCAGCAGCCCGTCGACGCGACGACGGACGAGGGCGGTCACAGCCGCCCGCTCGCGCGCGAGGTCGGCCTGCGTCGAGGCGATCAGCAGCAGCTGCTCCTGCGCCTGTGCGACCTCGTCCACACCCTGCGTGACGGCCGAGAAGAACGGGTTGGCGAAGTCCTCGATCACGAGCCCGAGCGTGTGCGTCCGATGCCCGGGGCGCAGGCTGCGCGCGAGGTCGTTGCGCTCGAAGCGCAGCGCCGCGACCGACCGCTCGACCTTCTCGCGCGTCGCGAGCGCGACCCCCGGCTCGTCGTTGACCACGCGCGACACCGTCTTGAAGCTCACGCCCGCGTGCGCCGCGACGTCCCGCATCGTCGGCCGCCCGCGGCCGCTGCCGTCGTTCGCCGTCACGGCCCTATCGTGACAGCGCGGCGAACGGCAGCCCGAGCTGGTTCATCAGGAAGCCGCAAGCAGCATGCGTGCGTAGTCCGACGCGGGCGCGGCGAAGAATGCGTCCGCCTCCCGGTACTCGACGACGCGTCCGTCCTTCAGCACGAGCACGTGGTCGGCGAGGCTCCTGACGACCGCGAGGTCGTGCGTCACGAGCGTCGCGGCGAAGCCCATCTCGCGCTGCATCGTCAGCAGCAGGTTGATGATCTGCGCCTGCACCGAGACGTCCAGCGCCGACGTCGGCTCGTCGCACAGCAGCAGCCGCGGCCTGCCGGCGAGCGCACGCGCGATCGCGACGCGCTGCAGTTGACCGCCGCTGAACGCGCCCGGACGATCGCCGGCGCGGTCAGGGTCGATCCCGACCAGCTCCAGCAGCTCGCGCACGCGCGCCGGCCGCGCTCGTCGTGGCGTGCGGCGCATCGGCTCCGCGATGCTGCGCCCGACGCTGTGCAGCGGGTTCAACGCCTCCGACGGGTGCTGGAAGATCGCCTGCACCGGAGCGGGCACCCCGGAGCGCAGCCGGGGCTCCTCGCCCTCCACCAGCACACGACCGCTCGTCGGCCGCTCCAACCCCGCGATCAGGCGGCCGAGCGTCGACTTGCCGGCACCGCTCTCACCCACGACCGCGAGCGTCTCGCCCTGCGCGAGCGTCAACGAGACGTCCTCGAGCACGACGACGGTGCTCTCGCCGCGCCCGTACACCTTGCCGACGCCTTCGACCGACAGCATGCTCATCGCGCGACCTCCTCGACGGCCGCCGTCGCCGCGCGGTTGGCGACGTGGCACGCGGCCGGATGGTCGGGCGGCCCGGCGAGCGGCGGCTCGACCTCGTGGCAGATCTGCTCGACGAGCGGACAGCGCGGTGCGAACACGCACCCGGACGGCCAGCGGCCGGGTGCGGGCGGCGCGCCCGGGATCGTCGGCAGCAGCTCACGGCGCCGCGCGGTCAGCTTCGGCACCACCTGCCGCAGTGCCTGCGCATACGGATGACGCGGGGCGCGCATCACCGCCGCCGCCGAGCCATGCTCGACGATCCGCCCGGCGTACAGGACGGCGACCGTGTCGCAGAAGCGCGCGACGAGCCCAAGGTCATGGCTCACCAGCAGCACTCCTGTCCCCGTGTCCTTCGCCAAGTCGCGGATCAGCTGCAGCACGTCGAGACGCAGCTGCGCGTCGAGCGCCGACGTCGGCTCGTCCACGACCAGCACCTTCGGTGACGGCATCAGCGCCATCGCGATCCCCACGCGCTGGCTCATCCCGCCGCTGAGCTGATGCGGATAGAGCCCCACGACCCGCTCGGGATCCTTGAAGCCGACCCGGCGCAGCAGCTCCTGTGCGCGCTCGTTCGCGTGCTCGCGCCCCAGCAGGTCCCGCTTCACGACCCCCTCCACCAACTGCGCGCCGACGCGCACGACCGGGTCGAGCATCCCCGCCGGATTCTGCGGCACGATCCCCAGCTCGCTGCCCAGCAGATCCCGCCGCCGCAATCCGGGCGTCGCGAGATCGATCTCGCGCCCGCCCAGCCGCATCGCCCCCGACGACGACAGCCCGGGCGGCAGCAGCCCGAGCAGCGCCCGCATCGACAGCGACTTGCCCGCGCCCGTCTCACCGACGATCCCCTGCACCTCGCCCGCGCCGACGCTCAGCGTCACCGCATGCACCAGCTCGGTGCGCTCCCTCGCGCCGGGGCTCCGGCGCGTCACGGCCGCGTCCGTCAGCTCCAGCAGTCGATCAGCGGCCATCGGCGCCTCCCACCGCGACGTCGTCCTGGAAGAGGTCGCGCAGGCCGTCGCCGATCAGGTTGAACGACAACATCAACGTGACGATCACGAGCCCCGGGATCGTCGTGACCCACCACGCGTCCGCGAGGTAGTCGCGACCCTGCGCGACCATGTAGCCGAGGCTCACGTTCGGCGGCTGCAGACCGAGGCCGAGGAAGCTCAGGCCCGCCTCCCACAGCAGCACGTAGCCGAGCTGCAACGTGAGCAGCACCAGGATCGCGGTGCTCGCCGCCGGCACCAGGTGGCGGATGCAGATCTGCCGGTCGGGCGTCCCCGCGAGCCGCCCCGCCGCCACGTACGGGCGCTCGCGCTCGGCCAGGATCCGCGTTCGCACGACGCGCGCGTAGGGGATCCAGGCGACCAGCGCGAGCAGCAGGATCAGCGTCACGCGCGAGGGCGACAGCACGACGCTGAGGCTGACGAACAGCAGCAGCGGCGGGATCGCGAGCGACAGGTCGACGAGCCGCATCAGCAGCGCGTCGAGCGGCCCGCCGAAGTAGCCGGCGACGACCCCGACGGCGGTCCCGAAGACGGCCGCCAGCGTGGCGACCGCGAGGCTCACCTCGAGCGACGTCCACACGCCGCGCGCGCACCACGCGAGCACGTCGCGCCCGAGCGGGTCCGCGCCGAGCAGATGACCGCGGGCGCCGGGCTTCGCGAAGGCGTCGGCGAGCACCTGGTGGTTGGGATCGTCGAGCGCCAGCACGCCGACCAAGCTCAGGACCAGCACGCTCGCGAGCAGCAGCACGCCGGCGCGCAGCGAGCGGTTCGGCCGCAGCGTCTGGCGGGCCGAGCGCAGGCGCGCGGGTCGCGACGCGGCAGCCGTCTCGACGGTCGTCGTGGCGCTCATGCCCGTGCCACCCGGATGCGCGGGTCGAGCAGCGCCGTGAGCACGTCGGCAGCCAGGTTCAAGACGATGTAGCTGATCGCGACGACCGCGACGACCGCCTTCACGACCGCCACGTCGCGCGCCCGCACCGCCTCGACGACGAGGTTGCCGATGCCCGGCCAGGCGAAGATCGACTCGACGATGATCGTGCCGCCGATCAGCCAGCCGACCTGCAGCGCGGCGAACGTCACGAGCGGCGGCAGCGCGTTGCGCAGCGCGTGCTGCACCACGATGTCGCGCTCGCTGAGGCCCTTGCCGCGCAAGCTGGTGATGAAGTCGAGCTTCATCACGTCGAGCAGGCTGCCGCGCGCAAGGCGCACGAACGGCGGCAGCAGCGGCACGGCCAGCGCGATCGTCGGCAGCACGAGCCCGTCGGGCCCGTCGAAGCCGATGCTCGGCAGCATCTGCAAGGTCACCGAGAACAGCAGCACCAGCATCGTCGCGAGCCAGAAGTCGGGGATCCCCTGCGCGACCGCGAGGAAGCGGCGGATCGCGCGATCCGCCACGCGCTCGCGCCGGAGCACCGACACGAGCGCGAGCCCGACGCCCGACGCGAGCGCGATCGTCAGCGCGCAGCCGACGAGCAGCAGCGTGCTCGGCAGCGCTCTCATGACGATGTCGAAGGCGCTCTGCGAGCTCTGGAAGGAGGTCCCGAAGTCACCGTGCGACGCATGCGCGACGAAGTGCCCGAGCCGCTGGAGGAAGGGGTCGCCGTAGCCCAGCTGATCCCGGAGCGCGCGCACGCGCTCCGGGGTCGAGCCGAGCTGGCCGGCGGTCTGCACGTCGGCCGGATCGCCTGCGGCGGCGGCCAGCACGAAGCAGACGATGAGCGCCCCGAACCACACGACGACGCTCTGCAGCAGGCGCACCGCGATCAGGTGCGCGAGGGGATGACGACGTCGCATGGAGCGGGCGCCCAGTCGTTCGCGCAGCCGATCAGCGCGCCGCTGCGTACAGCGGGCCGAAGTTCGGCCCGTAGCCGTTCTTGGGGGTTCTCGTGTACCCGCCGACGGTGTCGTCGAGGCCGTCGGTGTAGACGCTCTGGAACAGCGGCACCATCGGCACCTGCTGGCTGAACGCGTCCTCGAACGCCTTGAAGGCGGCGTCGCGCTCGGGCCCGTCCGGCGTCGTGCGCATTCTGTCGAGCGGCTTGACGATGTCGTCCGCGGCGTAGCGCGACACGGCCTGGACCGCGTTCAGCTCCTGGATCAGCGGACCGCCCGTGAGCCACGTGTACTCGGTCGGGAAGGCGGCGTACGTCTGCTGTCTGGCGTCGCCGACCGCTCTGCCGTAGGCGACGACGTCGACGACGTCGACCTGCGCCGCGAAGCCGGCCTCGTTGAGCTGCCCGGCGACCGCCTGCGCCAGCTGCGGCTGCAGGTAGGCCCCGGCGTGGGTGATCATCCGCAGCTTGACGGGCTGCGTGTGCCCGGCCTCGGCCAGCAGCTGACGCGCGCGCGCCGGATCGTGTCTGTACGTGGTCGACGGCTGCGCGTACCCGACGACGCCCTTCGGGGTGAACGTGTCGGCGACCTCGCCCTGGCCGCGCGCGACCGCGGCGATGAGCGCCTCCTTGTCGATCGCGTGGGCGACCGCCTGGCGGACGCGCACGTCGTCGAACGGCTTGACGTTGCACGCGATCGGCAGGAACGTCGAGGACCACACCGGTCCCGACACCGTCTGGATCTTGGCGGCGCTCTTGACGCGCGCCACCTGCGTCGGGGGCATGCGGTACGCCATGTTCGCCTGGCCTGCCAGCAGCGCGTTGATCTGCGCGCCGGGGTCGCTGATGACGGAGAAGTCGATCCGCTCGAAGTACGGGCCGCCACCCCAGTAGTCCTTGTTCGCCTCGACGACCACGCCGCCGGTGCCGCCACGACGCGAGAACGTGTACGCGCCGGAGCCGATCGCGTTCTGCTTGATGTAGTCGGCGCCCTTGGCGACCGCCTTCGGCGACAGCACGCCGAGAAACGTCTGGTTGCGCACGAAGTCCGGCTGCGGAATCGAGGTCACGACGCGCAGGACGGCCGGGTCGGAGTCGTCGAGCTTCGCGAACTTCGGCGGCATCAGCAGGTAGGCGAACGAGGCCGTGGCGCTGACGAAGTACTCGAACGTCTTCTTCACCGCCGTCGAGTCGAGCGGCTCGCCGTCGTGGAATCTCACGTTCGGGCGCAGGTGGAAGGTGAACTCGCGCGCGTCGGCGCTCTGCTCCCACGACGTCGCGAGGCTGGGGGTGAGGTCGGTGTACGCGTCGTTGAAGAGGACCAGGCGGTCGTAGATCGTGTGCATCACGATGAAGTCCGGCAGCAGATTGCCGTACGCCGGATCGAACGTCGTCGACGCGCCGTCGAGCGGGAACGCGAACGTGCCGGTCGGCTTCGCCGGGGGACGACCGGCGGTCCTTCCGCTGCCCGCGTCCGACGAGCCGCACGCGGCCAGGACGCTCGCGAGCGACAGCGACGCTGCGAGGCCCGCCGACTGCCGCAGGAAGAGCGACCGCGTGATCCCGGCGACGCCTTCCGTGTCGTGTGCATCAAGAGACAACGAACTACCTCCACTTGTAGTGACAGCCCGGTCACACCGCTATTACGGTGAAAACCGGTCCCTCCATCTCCCGGTACGACGCACTGCATGCGCTCCGGTCCGCGAGCGGCATCCGCCGCTCGGCCCTTCGAGCGACTGCCGCAGCGTCCCACGGCCCCGGGGCCGCCCGCAATGGGCAGAGCGTCGGCACCTGGCGGTCTGGCGGCCGACACCCTGCGGCGGCCGGCGTGCGCTCAGGCGACGGCTGCCAGCACCGTCCGCGCCTGCAGCGCGACGTTGAGCGCGAGCAGTTGCTCGGGGTCGTCGAGGTCGACCTCCAGCAGCTGCTCGATGCGGGCGAGGCGCTGGTAGAGCGCCTGCCGGTTGAGGTGCAGCGCCCGCGCCGTCTCGGCCTTCTGCCCGCTGCGGGCGCACAGCGCCTCGAGCGTCGGCAGCAGCTGATGCTTGCGCCCCCGGTCGTGCGCGAGCAGCGGCTCGAGCGTGCGCTCCGCGAAGCGGGCGAGGGCGTCGCGATCGTGCCAGCGGCCGAGCAGGCGCAGCAGGTCGAGCCGCGCGACGTCGTGCCACGGGGCCGGCGGCAGCGCGGCAGCGATCGCTGCGCTCTCGGCCGCCGTGCGCAGGCCGGCGCCGGCGTCCTCCCAGCTCGTCGCGTGCCCGGCGACGATCGTCACGGCGTGCGCAAGACCGCCGCTCGCGGCCGCCCCGATCGCCGCCGCGACGGCGTCGGCGGTCACGTCGCGGGCGGCTGGATCGGCAAGCGCCGCCAGCAGCAGCAGCTTGCGCGAGCGCGGGCGCACACCGACGAGCACGGCGAGCCCCCGCGCCTCGACGCGGCGGCGCAGGTCGCGCATCACACGGCTCCACTCCTCCCCCGACACCGGGCCGGCCGCCTGCGCGGCCATCGGCAGCAGCGCCCGCGCGCGCGAGCCGAAGCCGATCGCGCGCGCCTGGCGGGCGGCATCCGCGGCCGCGCTGCGCCCGTCGGCGAGGTCGGCGAGGAAGTTGCCGCGCTCGCGCCCGAGCAGCTCCTCCTCCTGGCGGCTGCGCTGCAGCGCGAGCGCGACGACGGCCGCCGCGCGGTCGACCGCGACCGCCGCCACGTCGTCGAGCGCGGCGGCGACGGGCAGCACGACGAGACGGGCCGCCGGACCCGCGCCGGCGGGCACCTCGGCCGCGAGGCCCGCGCCGCCGAGCGAGATGCGGCCGCCGCGCTCGATCGCGTCCCATGCGTCGAGCGCGTCGCCGTCGGCGCGCGGGTCGACGTGGAACAGCAGCCGCCCGTCACCGCTCTCGAGGAAGACGGGATTGCCGAGCACCTCCGCGAGCGCGCCGAGCACCTCGGGGATGCCGTCGCCGGCGAGCAGCAGCTCGGCGAAGCGGCGGTTGAGGTCGTGGCCGCGCCGCAGCAGCCCGTAGCGACCGTTCGCGATCTCCGTGTGGATCGCCTCGGTGACGGCGACGAACGGCACCTGACGACGCAGCGCGACGAGCGGCAGCTGCGCCACCTGCGCCGCCACCACGAGCGGTCGGGGCAGCTCCTCCAGCGTCGTGCCCAGCGCGACCAGCAGCGCGGCGGCGCCGCGCGCGGCCAGCTGCTCGACGAAGCGGCCCTGGTCCGACGCACGACGGCCGAGGCCGATTCCCGTCGTCAGCAGCAGCTCGCCGCCTCTCAGCAGCTGCGCCAAGCTCGGCACCTCGCCCACGTGCACCCAGCGGATCGGACGATCGAGCTGCTCGGCGCCGGCCGCGACCTCGGGCAGGCCACGGCGCAAGACGGGCAGCGCGAGCGCGTCCGCGACCGTCAGGTGGGGGGCGAGCGGCTCGGCGGCTCCTGTCGGCTCGGACGACGTCACGACGGCCTACGCGGTCAGCCGCCCGGCGACGGGAGCGGCCGGCGGCACCGCGAACGGGCGGGCGCGCAGCGCCAGGTGGAGCACGAGCTGCTGCTGCGGGTCGGCGAGGTCGATCCCGAGCAGCTCCTCGATCCGCTGCACCCGCAGGTAGAGCGCGTGGCGGTTGAGGCCGAGCGCGCGCGCCGCCGCGGCCTTGCTCCAGCCGGCCGCGCACAGCGCCGCGAGCGCCGTCAGCAGTCGCTCGCGGCCGGCCTCCTCCACGAGCAGGAGGCCCAGCCGGCGCGCGACGAAGCGCTCCAGCTCCCCGTCGCCGCGCGCGCGCCACAGCAGCCGCGTGAGGTCGTGGCGGCGCGCATCGTGCCACGGCCGCGGCGGCAGGTCGACGACGACGCAAGCCGTCTCGGCGGCGCGCGCCAGCTCCCCGCCAGCGCCGTCCCAGCCGACCGCGGGACCGACCGCGATGCGCACCTCGGCCACGCCGATCGCCGTGCGGATCGCCGCAGCGACCGCTTCGGCGGCGTCCGTGCGCTCCGCCTCGCGCGCGAGCCCCACGAGCGCGACCAGCACGCCGGGGAGCGCGGAGGCGGCGACGAGGCTCGGCAGCTGCGCGCGTTGCAGCGCCTGCTGCACCTCTTCCGCGAGCGTCGCGATCTCGTCGCCGCTCACCGCCACCGGCAGCAGGCGGTCGTGCTCCGCCGACAGGCCCAGCGCGAGCGCGCTGACGCGCGCGTCCTCGCCCGCGACGTGTCCTCCGACGAGGTCGCCCATGAAGCTGCCGCGCTCGCGCGCCATCAGCTCCTGCTCCTGGCGCTCCTCCAGCAGCAGCAGAGCGATCACCGTCGCCGCCTCCTGAATCGCGATGGCGGCGAGCTCGTCCAGCCCGCGCGTGGACGCCAGCGCAGTCAGTCGTCCAGGCGACGCGAGCGGGCCGAGTGCGACGGGTGCGACGACGCGCGTGCGGCCTGGCTCGTCGCGCTTCGCCCACGCGGACACGGCACTGCCCGCCCCGCCCGGCCCGTCGGCCGCTGCGAGCTGCCGGCCGTCGCCGTCGTGCAGCAGCACCGGCGCGGCGAGCCGCTCCGCGAGATGGGCGATCAGCTCCGACACGCCCTGGCCATCGACGACGAGCTGCGTCAGCTCACGGTGGATCCGCTCGCCGCGGCGCAGCAGCTCGTAGCGCGCGTCGACGATCGCGCGGTGGATCGCCTCCGTCGCCTCGACGAACGCCACCTCGCGCCGCAGCGCGACGAGCGGCAGGCCGCGCGCCTCGGCCGCGCGGACGAGCGCAGGCGGCACCTGCGGGAGCGCCTCACCCAGCTCGATCACGAGCGCCGCGACGTCGCGCTCGGCCAGCGCGGCGACGAAGCGGCGCTGGTCGGCGGGGCGGCGTCCGATCCCCATCCCGCTCGTCAGCAGCAGCTCCCCGCCGTTCAGCAGCGCGGCGATGTCCGGCACCTCGCCGGCGTGCACCCAACGGATCTCGCGGCCGAGCTGGGCCTCGCCCGCGAGCACCTGCGGCTCGCCGCGGCACAGGACGGGCAGCGCGAGCGCGTCGGCCACGACGATGCGCGCGCTCGGAGCGCCTTCGGCTGAGGGCAGCGGTGCTCTATTCACTCGATCAATGATCGCGTGTCGTGCAACCCGGTTCGAGCGTGGCGCAGCGGCATGCGACAAGGTGTCCAATCAATTGACCAAACCGCAGGCACTGTGGTCGGGTGGAAACGCCTTGCCGCCCGCGGGAGGCGGGCGGGGCGAGCCAACCGGGGAGGCGATCGCCAACGCGCTACTGTGCGCCGGCAGGATGACCGGTCGCGACGGCATCACGGCCCATGGCCTCGACGGCGAGACGGCGCTCGCCGCGCTGCGCGATGTCGGATGGAAGCGACCGTCGTGACCTCCCCGCGCCACCTCGTCTGCCTGACGTTCGACTTCGACACGACGTCGCTCTTCATCGCGAAGGGGCTGACGACGCCGACGCCGCTCTCGCGCGGCGAGTTCGGCGCGGTCGCGTCGGAGCGGATCCTCGCGCTGCTGAGGCGGCTGGAGATCCGGTCGACGTGGTTCGTCCCGGGCCACACGATCGCGTCCTTCCCGGCCGCCTGCGAGCGCGTGGCGGCCGCCGGTCACGAGATCGGCAACCACGGCTGGACGCACGTGCCGCCGGCCGAGCTGACGCGGGCGCAGGAGGAGGACGAGCTGCTGCGCGCGAGCGAGCTGATCGTCGGCCTGACGGGCGCGGCGCCGCGCGGGTATCGCTCGCCGTCGTGGGACCTGAGCGAGGTGACGGTGCGGCTGCTCGTGCAGCACGGCTTCGTCTACGACAGCAGCATGATGGGCCACGACCACGACCTCTATCTCGCACGCGACGGCGACCACGGGGTGCTCGGCGAGCCGCTGCATCGCGGCGCGCCGACCGAGCTGGTGGAGGTGCCGGTGAGCTGGTCGCTGGACGACTTCCCCCACTTCGAGCCGTGGGGCCCGGGCACCCCCGGGCTGCGCGCCGCGTCCGCCGTCGAGGAGAACTGGTGGGGCGACTTCGCGTGGATGCGCCGCAGCGTGGAGTGGGGCGTGATGACGCTCACGCTGCACCCGTTCGTGATCGGTCGCGGCCACCGCATGCTGATGCTGGAGCGGCTGATCGAGCGGATGCGCGAGGCCGGCGCCGCGTTCGTGACGATGGAGCAGGCCGTCGCGGAATGGCGCGAGCGCCAGGCCGCGTGAGCACCCGGCCGGACACCGCGCCGAGCGGCTGCTGACGGCCCTTTTCACTGCGCTGCGCCGAGACGCCGCCTGACGATCCAACACGCCGCTGCGCAACGGGATACGTTGTGCGCGTGGCACGCACCCAGGGCGACAAGCGCAACGTCACGATCCACGACGTCGCGACGCTGAGCGGCGTCTCGATCGCGACCGTGACGCGGGCGCTGCAGGGCTCGCCGCTCGTGCGGCCGGCCACGAGCGAGCGCGTGCTCGCGGCGGCCTCGCAGCTCGGCTACCGGCCGAACCCGAACGCGCGCGCGCTCATCACGGGCAGATCGAGCACGATCGGCGTGCTGATCCCCTCCTTGCTCCACGCGTACTGGGCCGAGGTCGCCAATGCGATCGAGCAGCGGGCCGGCGAGCACGGCTACACGGTCCTGCTCGTCAGCTCGCACGGCGACCCGGCGCGCGAGCGGGAGATGCTCGAGGTGCTGCACGGCCGGCGCGTCGACGGCGTGATCGTCGGCGCGGTCGCGGGCGATCCGCTCGCGTGGCCGGAGCCCGGCCCGACGACCCCGGTCGTGCTGCTGGACTGGGACCAGACGCCGCAGTGGAAGCTGCTCGAGCAGCTCAGCACGGGGCCGATCCGTCCGCGCTTGCGGAGGCTGCCCGAGGAGGCGCCGGCCGGCGAGTGGTCCGCCCACGTGACGGCCGACGACGTGGCCGGCGGCGCGCTGATCGCGCGGCACCTGCTGGCGCTCGGCCACACGCGCATCGCCTACCTCGTCGGTCCGCCCACACGGCCGTACCTGCTGCGCCTGCTCGGCATGCGGACGGCGCTGCGGGAAGCCGGCCACGACCTGACCGCGGTCGTCAAGACGCCCGACACGTACGAGGGCGGGCGCGCGGTCGCCGCCGAGCTGCTGAGCGGCGCCGAGCCGCCCACCGCGCTCGTCTGCGCGAGAGACGTCGTCGCGGTCGGCGCGATGAAGGCGGCGCACGCGCTGGGACTGGACGTGCCCCGCGACGTCTCGGTGATCGGCTACGACGACATCGACGTCGCCACCTACGCCGAGCCGCCGCTCACGACGCTGAGGCTGCCGATGCCGGAGCTGGGGAAGCTGGCGTTCGACCTGCTCATGCAGGCGCGCGCGGGCGCGAGCGAGTCCGGCCTGCACCGGCTCAGCGGCCGTCTCGTCGAGCGCAGCTCGACCGGGCCGCCGCCGGGCAACGGCCGCGCGGTCGCGAGACCCAGACGCAGCCGCGCCGCGTCGGCGCGACAGCGCTAGATGGTTGATTTCACGAGATTCGTGGATGCGAGGGGTGCGATGGGCGGATGCTGGACGACGCGCGGCGTCGAAGGCGATGCCGGTGGCATCGGCAAGACGCCGCGTGGCGCCCAGCGCCGCCCAACGTGCCCCTCGCGCCGCGAGATCGTGGAATCAACCATCTAGGCCGGCGCCGAGACCGTCTGCCCGCGCGCCTCCGCGATCAGCGCCTGCGAGTAGGCGTGCGACGGCGCCGAGAAGAACGCGCGGTTGGCGGCGTGTTCGACGACCTCGCCGTCCTTGAGCACGAGGATCTCGTCCGCGAGCGAGCGAGCGACCGGCAGGTCGTGGGTCACGAGCACGCACGCGAAGCCGAGCTCCTCCTGCATGTCGAGCAGCAGGTTGACGATCTGCGCCTGCACGGAGACGTCGAGTGCCGAGGTCGGCTCGTCGCACACGAGCACGGACGGACGCACGGCGAGCGCCCGCGCGATGCCGATCCGCTGCAGCTGCCCGCCGCTGAAGGCGGCCGGGCGATCCGACAGGCGCGACGCGTCGATCCCGACGCGCTCGAGCAGCCCGCACACGACCTCGCGCCGCTCGCGCTTCGGCAGCTTCCACAGCGGCTCGACGAGGCTGCGCTCGATCGTCATCAACGGATCGAGCGCCTCGGTCGGATGCTGGAAGATCATCTGCACCGGCGAGGGAGCCTTCGTCGTCGGCTCGGGCGAGGCGCCGTTCACGACCACCGCTCCGTGCGTCGGCGTCTCCAGGCCCGCGATCAACCGGCCCAAGGTGGACTTCCCCGCGCCGCTCTCGCCGATGATCGCGAGCGTGCGCCCGCGCTCCACGGTCAGCGAGACGCCCGTGAGCGCCGTGCGCGTGACGCCGCCGCGGCGGTACTCGTGGGTGACGTCCCGGACGTCGACGACCGCGGACGCGGCAGGTGGTCGCCCGGTCGTGCTCATGAGGTCGCCTCCGGATCCTGCTCGCCCGGGAAGAAGCAGGCCACGGGACGCCCTTCGCGCGGTTCGAGCGCGGGCCGCTCCGCGCGGCACACGTCGCGACGGCGCGGACAGCGCGGCTCGAACACGCAGCCGCTCGGCCACTGCCCCGCCTGCGGGGGCGCGCCGGGAATCGTCCGCAGCCGTTCGCGCGGCTCGGCGTCGAGGTTCGGCGAGACGTCGCGCAGGGCGACCGAGTACGGATGGGACGGGTGGCGCAGGACGTCGTCGGCGCCGCCGACCTCGATGGCGCGGCCGGCATACATCACGACGACGCGGTCGCAGAACTCTCCGACGAGCCCGAGGTCGTGGCTGATCAGCAGCACGGCCGTGCCGAAGTCGCGCGACAGCGTGCGGATGACGCGCAGCACCTCACTGCGCAGCTGGGCGTCGAGCGCCGACGTCGGCTCGTCGACGACCAGCACCTGCGGCCGCGGCATCATCGCCATCGCGATGCCGACGCGCTGGCTCATGCCGCCGCTGAGCTGGTGCGGGTAGAG
>DASRXW010000071.1:0-10369 GCA_035654055.1 Conexibacter sp. | reverse complement strand
CGATCATCGACGCCAACCAGCGCAGACTCACCCAGCCGCGCACGGTCGCCGGCTGGGAGCTGCCGGCCGGGATCGCCGTCTATCCGGCGATCGCCGTCGTGCACCGCCGCGCCGACCTCTACCCCGAGCCGGACGCGTTCCGCCCCGAGCGCTTCCTCGACGGGCGCACCGAGTCCTACGCCTGGCTGCCGTTCGGCGGCGGCATCCGCCGCTGCATCGGCGCGGCGCTCGCGCAGGCCGAGATGGCCGAGGTGATCCGCACCGTCGTCACGCGCGCGGAGCTGCGGGCGGTGCGCCCCGAGCCCGATCCGGTCGTGATGCGCGGCATCACGCTCGTGCCGCGCCACGGCACGCCGGTCGAGGTCGTGCGGGGCGCCGTCGCGTCCGCCGCGTAGCGGCGCGCCGCTGGTGGCGCAGCGCGGACAACGGCGCCGTGGCGCTTTGGCCGGTGCGCATGAGGCGCCCCGCACGCGGGCGGGGGAGACTTCCGCCGTGGCACCGGACGCCCGTCATGCGCTGTGGCACCCGTTCGCCGACATGGGAGCCGTCGAGGGAGCGCCGTTCGTGCTCGCGCGCGCGCAGGACGTGTGGGTGTGGGACGAGCAGGGCCGCCGTTACCTCGATGCGACGGCGAGCCTGTGGTGCGCGAACGCCGGCCACGGCCGCCCGGAGATCGCCGAGGCCGTCGAGCGCCAGCTGCGCACGCTCGACACCTACTCGATCTTCGGCGACTTCGCGAACCGTCCCGCACTGGAGCTGGCCGACCGGCTCGCCGCGCTCGCGCCGATCCCCGGCTCGCGCGTCTTCCTCGGCTCCGGCGGCGGCGACGCGATCGACACCGCCGCGAAGCTCGCGCGCGCGCACTTCCAGCTCGCCGGCGAGCGCGAGCGCGTCCACCTGATCACACGCGAGCACGGCTACCACGGGACGCATGGCTTCGGCACGAGCGTCGGCGGCATCGCGGCGAACCTCACCGGCTGGGGGCCGCTCGTGCCCGACGTCTCGCGCGTGCAGTACGGCAGCGTCGACGCGCTCGCGGACGAGATCGAGCGGGTCGGGTCGCAGCGCGTGGCGGCCTTCCTCTGCGAGCCGGTGATCGGCGCCGGGGGCGTGCGGCTGCCGCCGGAGGGCTACGTCGAGGGCGTCGCGGAGGTCTGTGCGGCGCACGGCGTGCTGCTCGTCGCCGACTGCGTCGTCAACGCCTTCGGCCGGCTCGGCACGTGGCTGGGGATCGACCGCTGGCCGGGCGTGCGCCCGGACCTGATCACGCTCGCGAAGGGGATCAGCGGCGGCACGCTGCCGGTCGGCGCCGTGATCGTCGCGCCGCACGTCGCCGAGCCGTTCTTCACCAGCGAGCCGGGCGCGCCGGTGCTGCGCCACGGGCCGACGTACGCCGGCCACCCGACCTGCTGCGCGGCGGCGCTCGCGACGCTGGACGTCTACGAGCGCGAGGGGCTGATCGAGCGGGGCCGCGCGCTCGAGCAGCCGCTCGAGCAGGCGCTGCGGCCGCTCGCGTCCCACCCGCTCGTGTCCGAGGTGCGCGCCGGGCTCGGCCTGCTCGGCGCAGTCGAGCTGAGCGAGGAGGCGCGCGCCGCCGACCCCGGTGCGGCGACGCGGCTGATGCTCGCCTGCCGCGAGCAGGGACTGCTCGTGCGGGCGCTCGCGACCGGCGTCGCCGTCTCGCCGCCGCTGACGATCGCGGAGGAGCAGATCGCCGAGATCGGGGCCGGCATCGCCGTCGGGCTCGCCGCGCTCGAACGCACGCCGCTCGGCGGGTGAGCAGAGAGCGTGTCGGCGGCGCCAAGCTGCGCCCGCCGGCGCGCGCCCGCTCCAAGGCGCGCCCGCGATCGCCCGTCCCGGGCGCGTCGATCTGCTGTCATTCGGGGCGTGAGCCACGCGCACGACGACGGCCCGGCGATCTCGTATCTCCTGCTGCGGCGGGGGACGCGCGTGCGCGCGAGCGACGGCAGCGAGGTCGGCCGCGTGCGCCGAGTGCAGGACAACGAGCGCGAGCACATCTTCGACGGAATCGTCGTCGAGACACGCCACGGGCGCCGCTTCGTCGACGCCCCCGAGATCGCGCACATCGCGGAGCGCGCCGTGACGCTCACGATCACGCCCGAGGAGGTCCACGCCCTCCCGGTCCCTCGCTCGCGCGTGCTCGACCGCCTCGACCAGATGACGATCGTCCGCCGCGCGCGGCGCGAGCTGCGCAACCGCTGAGGCGCGCGGCAGGTCGGCCGCTCAGCGCCCGGCGAGCAGGTCGGCGGCGCGGGCGAGCGCGCTCGTGCGGGGGAGGCCGCGCGCCTCGCGGCGGTCGGCGGCGCGGTAGAGACCGTAGACGGCGTGGGCGCCGAGCCAGCGCAGCGGCTCGGGCTCCCAGCGACGCGCCGCGTGGCCGACCCACGGCAGTCGCGTCAGCTCGGTGTCCTCGCCCAGCGCGAGGTCGCGCAGCGTGCGACCGGCGAGGTTCGCCGCGCCGACGCCGTTGCCGACGTAGCCGCCGGCGAAGCCGAGGCCGTTCGCGCGGTCGAGCCGCACTGCGGGCTGCCAGTCGCGCGCGACGCCGAGCACGCCGCACCAGGCGTGGTCGATCGCGGCGCTCGCCGCCGCAGGGAAGAGTCTGTCGAGCGTGCGCCGCAGGCCGGCGATCGTGCGCGCCTGCGTGCGCCCGTCGCGGTCGGTGCGCGAGCCGCAGCGGTAGGGGACGCCGCGCCCGCCGAGCGCGATCCGCCCGTCGGCGGTGCGCTGCGCGTAGACGTAGGCGTGCGCCGCGTCGCCGAGCAGCTCCGCGCCCTCCCAGCCGATCTCCGCCCAGGTCGCGTCCGGCAGCGGCTCGGTCACGACGATCGCCGAGTTGAGCGGCAGCAGGACGCGGCGCTGCCCGCGCAGCGACGGGGTGAAGCCTTCGAGGCAGGAGAGCACGATGGGCGCGCGCAGCGTGCCGTGGTCGGTGACGGCGGCCGCCGTGGCGGCGCCGGCTGCGGGCCGCAGCTCCCGAACCGTCGTGCGCTCGCAGATCCGCACGCCGCGCCGCTCGGCCGCGGCGGCGAGTCCGCGGACGAGCTTCGCCGGCTGGATCCGCACGCCCTGCGGGCTCCACGTCGCGGCGGTCGCGCCGGCGACGCGCACCCGCGCGGCGAGCGCGTCGGCGGCCAGCTCGTCGAGGTCGTGCGTGCCCGTTCCCCATGCGCGCTCGGCTGCGACCGCGGCGCGCAGCCGCGCCGCCTGCGCCGGCCCGCGCGCGACGCGCAGGACGCCGCCGGCGCGCATGTCGGCGTCGATCGCCTCCTCCGCGCACACGGCGAGCACGTCGGCGACGCTGTCGCGCAGCGCGCGCTCGAGCGCGACGACCGCGGCGCGCCCGTGCGTGCGCGCGAGCCGCTCGCGCGGCGCCGCGAACGCAGGCGTCAGCCAGCCGCCGTTGCGGCCCGAGGCGCCGAACCCGACGCGCTCGCGCTCGAGCACGACGACGTCGAGGTCCGGCCGCGCACGCTTGAGGTGATAGGCGGTCCAGAGCCCGGTGTAGCCGGCGCCGACGATGCAGACGTCGGCGTCGCGGTCGCCCGCAAGCGGCGCGCGGGGCGGTGGCGCGGGCAGGACGGCCTGCCAGAACGAAACCTCCCCGTTGCGCCGGGCGAGCGCACTCACGCGCTCACGGTAGCCGAGCGTGCAGCCGCCTCGTGCGTGGGCCCCGCATGGGCGGTCGCTCGCGCGCGTCCACCCGACCGATGCGCCGCTCCGCGCGGCACGCGCTCAGATGTCGCGGTCGAGCTTGCGCAGGCCTGCGGCGATTCTGCCGTGCAGCACGCGCGCGATGACCGCAGCGAGGCCGGGCACGGCCGAGCCGAAGCGAATCCGGTAGTCGAGCCGCGTGCCGCCGCGTGCGGTCGCGGCGAACGCCATCACGCCCTCGTGGTCGCGCATCGGGGTTCCCTTGGTGATGCGGTAGGCGATCCGCTCGTTCGGGACGACCTCGGTCACCGTCTCCTCGAACGGCAGCAGGCCGTTGAAGCTGAGCCGCCGGCACGAGCCGACGCCGTTGCGCTCGCGCTCGCCGTCGCGCACCCGCTCGATCCGCGTGCCGAACAGCGCCTCGAGGTTCTCGTGCTCCGCGAGGTACGCGAACACCCGCTCGACCGGCGCGCGGAAGTCCTGCGTGACGTGGACGTGCTGGAGGCGCATCGGGCGCGGCACGTTACCTGCCCGACGGCCGGACGGCGCCGTCACCGGCGCCGCAGAGCCGTGCGGGCGAGAGGGCGACGCCGATCCGGCACGGAGTCCGGCGTCACCCGAGTGAAGCGCGCGCGCCTCATGCGCGTCTCCGACAGCTTCGCTGCCATCCCTGCACGCTTCCAAGCTCCGGTGCTCGGGAGGCCACACCGGAGCGCCCGGGCAAGCACCCTCTCGCCCGCTGTTCTCCCAGCCCAACCACAATGAGCCGGGATGGTCGCCGCCAGAGAGGGGGAGAACGGCGGCGCCAGCTTCGAAAGCTTCCGCGTGTCAGGTCCCGCAGAGCAGTTCCATGCGAGACGAGCGCGCCTTCACCGCACTCAGACCTCCCGTGCTCGAACACCGAGCTGCGTTCACGACCGGAGACGATGAAGCCACCGGTATCCGGTCGACCCAGCACGCTAGCAATTCACGCGAGCGGCCTCCGGCCAAGACGGCAGCCGCGCGGCGGTCACGTCGAAGCAGCGCGCGTCAGGCGCAGCGGCAGCACGCGCAGGCCATAGACGCCCTGCACGCCCTCGAACACCGGCTCGCCGTCGAGCTGCACGTGCTCGAGGTGCTCGGCGAGGAAGCGCAGGCCCTCCTGCAGCTCCGCTCTCGCGAGGTTCGCGCCAAGGCAGTAGTGGATGCCGGCGCCGAACGTGAGCGGCTTCCCGGCCACCCCGTCCGGGAGCTGTGCCCCGCGCTCGGCGGCGATGTCGAACGCGTCGCCGCCGGGCGTGTCGCGGTTCGCGCTGTGCGCGCAGATCAGCAGGACGGTGTCCTTGGGGAACGCGACGTCGCGGTACTCGACGTCCTCGACGAGGATGCGCGCGGTGAAGGGCGTGATCGGCTCGTAGCGCAGCGCCTCCTCGACCGCGCCCGGCGCGCGGGCGGCCGGATCCGCGCGCAGCAGCGCCCACTGCTCAGGGTGCTCGGCGAGCAGCCGCACGGCGTGCGCGAGCTGGCTCTGCGTCGTGTCGATGCCGCCGATCAGCACGTCGAGCACCAGGTTCACGAGCTCCACGTCGGACAGCCGGTCGCCCTCCTGCTCGGCGGCGATCAGCTCTGAGATGAGGTCGTCGCCGGGATCGGCGCGCCGCGCCGCGAGCAGCTCGTCGAGGTAGGCGTACAGCTCGGTGACCGCGCGCTCGATGCGCGGGCGCTCGGCCATCAGCGTCGGCGCGTCGAACTGCCGCTGGACCCAGTTCGACCATTCGTGCAGCAGCGGCGCGTCCTCCAGCGGTGCCCCGAGCACGGTCGCGATCACGAGCGACGGGTACGGCTTCGCGAAGGCGCTCACGAAGTCACAGCGGTCGGCACCGTCTGCGAGCACGGAATCGAGCAGCTCCCCGAGGTACTGCCGCATCGCCGGCCGCCAGCGCTCGGCCGCGCGCGGCGTGAACGACGGGTTCACGAGCCCGCGCAGGCGCGCATGGTCGGCGCCGTTGATGTGGAGGATGTTGCGGCGCATCTCCTCGTACAGCGGCCCGTCGTCGATCCCGAAGATCTCCGCGATCTTCATGCCCGGGAACTCGGCGCTGCGCGAGCGCAGGAAGAAGCCGGCAGCCTCGCGCTCGAGCACGACGTAGCCGAGCGGCGTCGCCGCCAGCCACCCCTGCGCGCGCAGGTCGCGCAGCGTCGCGTGGAAGCGCGGGCCGTGGAGGTCGGCGTCCGTGTAGTCGAACGCGGGCAGGTCGAGGTCGGTTACGAGCGTCATCGGGCTGGCTCTGCAGCCAGCCTACCGATGGGGTCGGGCTCCCGGCGCCGGCGCAGCGCCTCGTCGCGACGTGGCCGCACTGCCGCCGTGTCACGTAGCCTGCCGCCGATGGACGCGCTCCTGAAGCTCGCCGCTGACGCCGGCGTCGAGGTGTCCGCGGCCGAGGCGGCGCTCGACGAGGGCGCCGCCGGCCAGGCGCGCGACGCGCTCGACCGCGCTGACGACGCGCTCGCCGCGCTGCGCGAGCGGTGGCCGCAGATGTCGGCCGTCGAGCGCACCGTGATCGGCGAGGCGGCGGGCGCCGTGCGCAGCCGCCGCGATCTGGTCGCGGCGCAGCTCCCGCCGGTGCGCACGGTGACCGACGGCGTCGCCGAGCTCGATCCCGAGCAGGAGCGCGATCCGGACGAGCCGGCCGGCTGAGTACGGGCGCGTTTCACAACGCGCTCCACGGGTGATGTCCTCCTCGATGGGGTACATCTGCCGGAGGAGGAGCGCATGCATCAGAAACCGACAACCCGCACGCTTGCGCTGGCCGCCGCGCTGGCGCTGAGCATCGGAGGACTCGCCGCCTGCGGCGGCGGAGGCGCGAAGAGCACGACGAGCGGCGCTTCGACCCCGTCGGGCGGCGCCGGCAAGAGCGGCACGGTCGCCCTGCTGCTGCCGGAGAACAAGACGACGCGGTACGAGTCGCAGGACAAGCCGCTGTTCGAGAGAGACCTGAAGGCGCTCTGCCCCAACTGCACGGTGATCTACTCGAACGCCCAGCAGGACGCCGCCAAGCAGCAGACGCAGGCCGAGGCCGCGATCACGAACGGGGCGAGAGTGCTCGTGCTCGACGCGGTCGACAGCAAGGCCGCCGCCTCGATCGTCGCGCGCGCCAAGCAGTCCGGGATCGGCGTGGTCGCCTACGACCGCCCGGTCGAGAACGCGAACGTCGATTACTTCATCTCGTTCGACAACAGACAGGTCGGCGTGCTGCAGGGAACGGCGCTCGTCGACAGACTCAGAGCCGACGGCGCGAGAGGCTCGTTGGTGATGATCAACGGCTCGCCGACCGACCCCAACGCCGCTCTCTTCAAGGCCGGCGCGCACAGCGTGATCGACCCTGGCCCGTACAGAGTCGCGAAGGAGTACGACACGCCCGACTGGAGCCCCGACAAGGCCCAGTCCGAGATGGACCAGGCGATCGCCGCGCTCGGCAAGACCGGCTTCGTCGGCGTGTACGCGGCCAACGACGGCACCGCGGGCGGCGCGATCGCCGCGATGAGATCGGGTGGCGTCGACCCCAGCACCCGCCCGACCACCGGGCAGGACGCCGAGCTTGCCGGGATCCAGCGGATCGTCGCGGGCCAGCAGTACATGACGGTCTACAAGGCCGTGAAGCAGGAGGCCCAGGGGGCCGCGCAGCTGACGATGGCGGTGCTGAACGGCAACACGACGAGCAGCATCGTCAACAGACAGGTGAGCAACGGCCAGAAGAACGTGCCGTCGGTGATCCTCACGCCCGTCTCGGTCACGGTGAGAAACATCAACGCCACGGTCGTCAGAGACGGCTACTGGACGATCGCCCAGATCTGCACTCCGGCGTATGCGGCGGCGTGCAGAAGAGCGGGGCTCACGCAGGGGTAGCGAAGGAGGGATGCCCGGCATGACTGCCACCACGAGCGAGCCGCTGCTCGCACTGCACGGCGTCAGCAAGCGCTTCGGCGCCGTGCAGGCGCTCGACGGCGTCGACTTCGACGTGCGCGCCGGCGAGGTCGTCGGGCTCGTCGGCGACAACGGCGCCGGCAAGTCGACGCTCGTCAAGGTCATGTCGGGCATCTACCTCGCCGACGAGGGCGAGTACCGCTGGGAGGGGGCCGCACGGCGCATGACAGGTCCCAGCGATGCGACCGAGCTCGGCGTCGCGACCGTCTACCAGGACCTCGCGCTGTGCGACAACCTCGACGTCGTCGCGAACCTGTTCGTCGGGCGCGAGGAGCGCTCCGGCGGTCCCGCCCGCCTGCTGCGCTCGCTCGACGAGGCGTCGATGGAGAAGCAGGCGGCGGAGCTGCTGAAGACGCTCACCGTGAAGCTCCCGAGCGTCCGCCAGGAGGTCGGCACGCTGTCCGGCGGGCAGCGTCAGTCGGTCGCGATCGCGCGCTCGCTGATCGGCGAGGCGAAGGTCGTGCTGCTCGACGAGCCGACGGCGGCGCTCGGCGTCGCCCAGACCGAGCAGGTGCTCGCGCTCATCAGACGGCTGCGCGAGCACGGGCTCGGCGTCGTCGTCATCTCGCACAACCTCGCGAACGTGTTCGACGTCGTCGACCGCATCTTGGTGCTGCGGCTCGGCCGCAAGGCCGGGACGTACGCCGTCGGCGACACGTCGCAGGAGGAGATCGTCGCCGCGATCACCGGCGCCGAGTTCGGCGTGGGCGGGAACGGCAGCGGCTCCGGCGGCGCCGCCCCCGCGGAGACGGCGCGATGAGCACCGCGACGGCGACCCCGTCCGAGCCCACGCCGCCCGCGAGGGCCGCCGCGGCTCCCGGGCCGGAGGAGGGCGGGCGCTTCGCGGTCCTGAGCCGCGTCGCCCAGGGCGAGCTGGGCTCGTTGCGCGTGCTGCTCGGCCTTGTCGTCATCTGGACGATCTTCACGCTCGCCAACGACCGCTTCCTGACCGCGACGAACCTCGTGAACCTGTCGCTGCAGATCGCGGCGACGGGGATGATCTCGATCGGCGTCGTGCTCGTGCTGCTGCTGGGCGAGATCGACCTGTCCGTCGCGATCGTGTCGGGCCTGTGCGCGGCGATCATGGCGGTGCTGGTGGAGCAGCACGGCTGGGCGGCCGCGCCCGGGATCGCCGCCGCCGTCGCCGCCGGCGCGGCGATCGGGCTGTTCCAGGGCTCGGTCGTGACGCGCTTCGGGATTCCCTCGTTCGTCGTCACGCTGGCGGGCCTGATCGGCTGGCAGGGCGTGCTGCTGTGGGTGCTCGGCTCGACCGGCACCGTCAACATCACGAACCCCGCGATCGTCGACCTCGCCGGCAAGTTCTTCACGGGCGCGACGGCGTGGATCATCGCGGCGGCCGTCGTCGCCCTGTTCGCGCTCGCCTCGCTCGACGCGCGCCGCCGCCGGCTCGCGGCCGGGCTCGTCGCGGCGACGCCGTTCGTCGTGGCGGCGCGGATCGCCGCCGTGGCGCTCGTCTCGTTCGGCGTCGTCGCGGTGCTCGACCAGGACCGCGGCCTGCCGGTCGCGCTCGTGATCCTGATCGCGTTCGTCGTCGTCTTCGACTACATCGTGCGGCGCACGCGCTTCGGGCGCCACGTGCTCGCCGTCGGCGGCAACGCGGAGGCGGCGCGCCGCGCCGGCATCCACGTCGACCGCGTGCGGATCATGGTGTTCGTGCTCTGCAGCGCGCTCGCCGCGTGCGGCGGCATCCTGTTCGCCTCGCGGCTGCTCGCGGTCAACCAGTCCTCCGGCGGAAGCGACCTGCTGCTGCTCGCGATCGCCGGCCCGGTGATCGCCGGCACATCGCTCTTCGGCGGTCGCGGCACCGTCTGGTCCGCGCTGCTCGGCGGTCTCGTGATCGGCTCGATCTCGAACGGGATGGATCTGCTCGCGCTGCCGTCCTCGACGAAGTACATGGTCACCGGCGGCGTGCTGCTCGCGGCCGTCGTCGTCGACGCCGCCGCCCGCCAGCGCCGCCTGCGCTCGGGGCGCGTGTAGGCGTGCGCGCCGCTACGCGCGCGCGGCCTCGATCGCGACCGCCAGCTCGGCGGCGACCGCGTCGAGCGGCGCGGTGTCGCGCTGCGCGCGGCACAGCAGGACGGCGCCCTCGATCGACGCGAGCGTGAGCGTCGCGAGCGTGGCGGCGCGCGCCGACGGGATCCCGGAGCGCCGCAGTCGCGCGGCGAGCAGCTCCTGCCAGCCGGCGAAGGCGGTCGCGACGGCGGCGGTGAGCGCCGGCGGGACCTCCGTCTCGACCGTGATCGCGACGAGCGGGCAGCCGGCGCGGAAGTCGCTGCGCTCGAGCACCTCCTGCCAGGGCGCGAGGAAGGCGCGCAGCACGCCGGCGGCGTCGCGCTCGCGCGCGAGCGCCTCGTCGAGCCGTTCGGCGATCGCCGTCGCCGCCCACGCCACGGCCTCCTGCGCGAGCTGCGCCTTGCCGCCGGGGAAGTGGTGGTAGATCGAGCCGCGCGGCGCGCCGGAGTGCGCGATCACGTCGCTGAACGCGGTGCCGCTGTAGCCCTGCTCGCGGAACAGGAGCGCTGCGCTCCGCACCATCCGCTCGCGGCTTCCCGCCGGCGAACGCTTGCCGGCCGCACCGCCGGGCGGTCCGGCCGGCTCCACCACCGCGCCGGATGCGACGCCGGCGCTCACGACTCCAGCGGCATGAAGATCGCGAGCTGGCGCGCGTGCGCGAGCAGCGACCCGTCGGGCAGGAACAGCGCGGCGTCC
>DASRXW010000070.1:0-35909 GCA_035654055.1 Conexibacter sp. | reverse complement strand
CTCGCACCTGTTCTACCGGATCGGCCGCGCCGGCCGACGTCCGGCTTGTGAACACCTGTCCGTTCGGCTGCGCGATCAAGCACGCAGCACGCGGTGGAGCGGCGCGCCAGGGCCGCGTCAGGAGGCGGTGATGACGGCGGTCGCCATCGCGCAGACCATCAGCACTCCGCTGACGAGCATCACGGCGCGTGCGCCGCCCTCGCCGCGAGGGAAGGCCGGGCGCGTCACGCCGATCACGCCGACCAGCACGGCCCAGCAGACAAACGCACCGCCGGCGATGTAGAAGGCCGTCTTCGAGCCGGGGTCGGCGGAGTGCCCCACGACGGCTGCCAGCAGCGTCAGCATCGCGCGCGAGCCTATCCGATCCAGATGGCTGGTTCCACGAATCTCATGGAATCAGCCATCTAGCGGGTGGCGCGCGAGGGTCCGTTGGCGCTGGGCGCGGCGGATCCGTACCGGCTCTCGGTCGCCTCGCGCTGGCCCTGGTAGTGGGAGCCGAGCTCGGCGCTGCCGTACGGGCGCTGTGCCGGGCGGTCGAGCGTCATGAAGGACAGCTGCGCGATCAGCAGCCCGGGCGAGAGCTTGATCGGGACGCGCGTCAGGTTGTTCAGCTCCAGCGTCAGCGTGCCCTTCCAGCCCGGGTCGCAGAAGCCGGCCGTCGCGTGGACGATCAGTCCGAGCCGCCCGAGCGACGACTTGCCCTCGATCCGCGCGACCACGTCGTCCGGCAGCTCGACCCACTCGAGCGTGCGGCCGAGGCAGAACTCGCCAGGGTGGATCACGAACGCCTCGCCCTCCGGTATCCGCACCTCCTCCGTGAGGTTGCCCGGCGGCTCGCGCAGGTCGATCGCGGCGATCTTGTGATTGTGGAAGACGCGGAAGGTGTCGCCGAGACGCAGATCCACGCTCGCCGGCTGCACGAGCGCCGGGCTCCACGGGTCGATGCGAATGCGGCCCGCCTCGACGAGCTCGAGGATCGTGCCGTCGGACAGGACCGAGGTCGGCGGCGTCGTCATGGGCGCGAAGTGTGCCAGCCGCGGCGGATCGTCGCCGGTCAGCGCCCCGGCGTGCGCGCCCGCGCGACGGTCGTGCGGATGCGCGGCGGGGTGGCGGGCGCCGGGTCGCCGTGGGGGCCGCGGCGCGGGCGACGCGGCGGGGAGCGACGCGGCCGGTCGTGCACGCGGGAGCCGCCGCTGCCGTCGTTGTTCGGCTCGCCGTCCTCCTCGGGCGTCTGTCTGACCGCCCACCAGACGAGATACAGCAGCATCCCGAGCGGGATCTTCAGCGCGAGCATGAGGAACAGGAAGCCCGTCCACTCCATAGAGGCGATGCTACCCCCGCGCGGGGGCGCCTGTCACCCCTCGACCGGTGCGTCGCCCGCCCGACGCACCGGCGTCCGGCCGTTACGCCCGCAGCGCCAGCGGCGCGTCGTCGAACTGCGTGATGCGCTGGAGCTCGGCGACGCGCGCGACGATCTCCTCGCGCGTGAGCCGGCGCACGCGCTCGGTGCCGAACTCCTCGACGTTGTAGGAGGCGATCGCGGTGCCGTACGCCATCGCGCGGCGCAGCGTCTGAAGCGAGAGGTCGTCGCCGCCGTGCGCGGCGATGCAGCCCACGAAGCCGCCAGCGAACGAGTCGCCCGCGCCGGTCGGGTCGAGGACCGTCTCGAGCGGGAAGGCGGGCAGCGCGAAGAAGCCGTCGTCGGTCAGCAGCGCGGCGCCGTACTCGCCCTGCTTCGCGACGATCACCTTCGGCCCGAGCGCGCGCAGCTCGCGCGCCGCCTGCACGAGGTTCGGCTTGCGCGTGAGCTGGCGGATCTCCGCGTCGTTGAGCAGCACGCAGTCGACCGTCTCGATCGTCTTCAGCAGCGACTCGCGCGCCGTCTCGATCCACAGGTTCATCGAGTCGAGCGCGACGAACTTGGCGCTCCCGCACTGCTCGCGCACCTCGCGCTGGAGGTCCGGCTGGATGTTCGCGAGGAACAGCACGTCGCAGTCGCGCGAGGCGTCGGACAGCTTGGGCGCGAAGTCGCCGAAGACGTTGAGGCGCGTGTCGTCGGTGTGGGCGGTGTTGAGGTCGTACTCGTAGTGGCCGCGCCAGAAGAACGTCTCGCCGCCGGGCACGTGCTCGACGTCGTCGGTCAGCACGCCGCGCTCGTGCAGGACGCCGTACTCGTCGTCGCCGAAGTCGTCGCCGACCGGGCCCACGACGCGCACGTCGGTGAAGAACGACGAGGCGAGCGAGAAGTGGACCGCCGAGCCGCCGAGCATCTTCTCGCGGCTTCCGAACGGCGTGGAGACGGCATCGAATGCGATCGAGCCGACGACGGTGAGCGACATCGTGGTGGGCGTCTTTCCAGTCGGGGTCACGGACGGAGCGCGAACGCGATCCGTTGGCGGGGAAGCGTACCGGCGGGGCGACGGCCGGGCTGGGATAGCCTGCGTGCGCGATGCGCGCGATCCAACTGCAGGAGTTCGGCGGGCCAGAGGTGCTCCAGCTCGTGGAGCTGCCGACGCCGACGCCCGGCGACGGCGAGGTGCTGATCGAGGTGAGCCGCGCGGGGATGAACTTCGCCGACACGCACCAGCGCACGAACTCCTACCTCGCGAGAGCGACGCTGCCGCTGATCCCCGGCACCGAGGTCGCGGGCGTGCGCGCCGACACGGGCGAGCGCGTGATCGCGCTGTGCGGCAACGGCGGCTACGCCGAGCAGGTCGCCGTGCACGAGGCGCTCGTCTTCCCGATCCCCGACGGGGTCGACGACGGCACCGCGCTCGCGCTGCTCGTGCAGGGCCTCACCGCGTGGCACCTCTACAAGACGTGCGCGCGTCTCGCGCCCGGCGAGTCGGTCGTCGTGCACGCCGCGGCCGGCGGGGTCGGCTCGCTGGCGGTGCAGCTCGGGAAGCCGCTCGGCGCGGGCCGCGTGATCGCCGCCGCGTCCACGGAGGAGAAGCGCTCGCTCGCGCTGTCGCTCGGCGCCGACGCTGCGATCGACGCCTCGCCCGACGGGATGACCGAGCGGATCGTGGAGGCGAACGGCGGCAGGCCGGTCGACGCGGTCTTCGAGATGGCGGGCGGCGCGGTGTTCGAGGCCTCGCTCGACGCGCTCGCGCCCTTCGGCCGGCTCGTCGCCTACGGGATCGCCTCGCACGAGCAGAACGAGGTCCGCAGCGGCGCGCTGATGCGCAAGTCCCGCGCGGTCGTCGGCTTCTGGTTCATGCACTGCCTCGGCCGTCGCGAGATGGTCGAGGAGCCGCTCGCGGGCCTCTTCGGCCGCGCTGCGCGCGGCGAGCTGAGAGCCGTCGTCGGCGAGGCCTACCCGCTCGCCGACGCGGCGCGGGCGCAGGTCGACATCGCGGAGCGACGCACGACCGGCAAGGTCCTGCTCGATCCGCGGGCGTGAGCGAGCGCCGCCGCGCCGGGAGCCGCGCGACCCCGGGACGCGCTTCCGACTAGTCTCAGGTCCCTGTGACGACCTTCGCCGAGCTCGGCCTCTCCGACACGCTCCTCGACGCGCTGCGTGACGTCGGCTACGAGTCGCCCAGCCCGATCCAGGAGCAGGGCATTCCCCCGCTCCTCACCGGTGCCGACGTGATCGGCCAGGCGCAGACGGGCTCGGGCAAGACGGCCGCGTTCGGGCTGCCGCTGATCCAGTACGTCGATCCGTCGATGGCCGAGGTGCAGGGGCTCGTGCTGACGCCGACGCGCGAGCTGTGCATCCAGGTCACGCAGGCGCTGCGCGCGTACGGCGCGCGCAAGGGCGTCGACGTGGTCGCCGTCTTCGGCGGCGCGCCGATCCGCTCCCAGCAGGCGCAGCTGCGCGCCGGGGGGCACATAGTCGTCGGCACCGTGGGGCGCGTGAAGGACCTCATCTCGCGCCACTCGCTCGTGCTGCACGACTGCCGCTTCGTCGTGCTCGACGAGGCCGACGAGATGCTCGACCTCGGCTTCCTCGAGGACGTCGAGAAGATCCTCGCGCTGACGCCCGGCAGCCGTCAGACGGCGTTGTTCTCGGCGACGATGCCGCCGGAGATCCGCAAGCTGTCCGAGCGCTACCTCTACAACCCGGTGCTCGTGAAGGTGAGAGCCGCCACCCTCACGGTCGACACAGTCGAGCAGTTCTCGCTCGAGACCGGGTCGAAGGAGAAGGACGAGGCGCTCGTGCGCGTGCTGGAGGCGGAGCGGCCCGACCAGGCGATCGTCTTCGTGCGCACGAAGATCCGCTGCGATCAGCTCTACCGCCGCCTGCGCGACAGAGGGATGAACGTCAAGGCGCTGCACGGCGACATGAGCCAGGGTCAGCGCGACGGCGTGATGCTCGCGTTCAAGAGCGGGCGCCTGCCGATACTCGTCGCGACCGACGTCGCCGCGCGCGGGCTCGACATCTCCTCCGTCACGCACGTCATCAACTTCGACGTGCCGACCTCGCCGGACGTCTACGTCCACCGCATCGGCCGCACCGGCCGCGTCGGCCGCTCGGGCCGCGCGATCACGTTCTACGAGTCGCGCCAGAAGCGCGACGTCGAGGCGATCGAACGCCACACCTCGACGCCGATGTCGCCGTGGACGGCCGGCGCGAAGGTCGCGGCGCTGCCCGTGGAGACGAAGCCGAGACGTCACTCGAAGCCGCACGCCTCGGCGAACGGCGACGACGGGGCTCGCACGCGGCTCGTGCTCGCCGGTGGCCGTGCCGACGGCCTCGAGCCGAAGGACGTCATCCACGCGATCACCGCCGCCACCGGCCTCGACGGCGAGGCGATCCGCAACATCCGCATGCTCGACCGCTTCGCCTTCCTCGACGTCCCGGCCGCCGAAGCCGAGCGCGTCGTCGAGCAGGTCGACGGCAGCGAGGTCGGCGGGCGCCGCCTGCGCCTCGAGCCCGTCAGCGGCTGACGGGACGACGCGGCGCGATGGCGCGGCGCAGTGCGGGGATCGTGTTGTTCCGCCGGAGCGGAAGTGGGGAGCTCGAGGTGCTGCTCGTGCATCCGGGCGGGCCGTTCTGGGCAAGACGGGATGCCGGCGCGTGGAGCATCCCGAAGGGCGAGGTCGAGCCGGATGAGGAGGAGCGTGCGGGGGCGCTGCGCGAGCTGGCGGAGGAGACGGGCGCCACGTTCGCCGACGTGTCCGAGGGCGACCTGATCACGCTCGGCGAGGTGCGCCAGAGAAGCGGGAAGGTCGTGACGGCGTGGGCGCTGGAGCGCGACCTCGACGCGGACGCGATCCTCAGCACGACGTTCGAGCTCGAATGGCCGCCGCGCTCGGGCCGCCTCCAGACCTTCCCGGAGGTCGACCGGGCGGCCTGGCTCCCGCTGCCCGCGGCGCGCGAGAAGCTGCTGCCGGCGCAGGCGCCGTGGCTCGACCGGCTGGCGGCGATCCTCGGGTAGTAGGGTCGAGTCAAGACCCCGACTCCGAGGAGCCGCCATGTCCCAGGCCACGATGCACACCACCCACGGCGCGATCGCGCTCGAGCTGTTCGACGACGACGCGCCGAAGACCGTCGACAATTTCCGCAGACTGGCCGCCGACGGCTTCTACGACGGCATCAGCTTCCACCGCGTGATCACCGACTTCATGATCCAGGGCGGCTGCCCGCAGGGCACCGGCACCGGCGGCCCGGGCTACACGTTCGAGGACGAGATCAACCAGCACAAGATCGTCCGCGGCACGCTCGCGATGGCGAACGCGGGGCCGAACACGAACGGCTCGCAGTTCTTCATCGTCACGGCGGAGGCGACGCCGTGGCTCGACGGCAAGCACACCGCCTTCGGCCAGGTGGTCGAGGGGATGGACGCGGTCGACGCGATCGAGGGCGTCCAGACGGGCCCGGGCGACCGACCGGTCGAGCCCGTCGCGATCGAGCGCATCGAGCTCGCCGACTGACGCGGCGAGCGCAGCGCCCGCGTGAAGGCTTCCGCGGCGTGCTTGGTTCGCCGACTGACCGTGCGGCGGCGCGTGGGGCGAGAACCCCATCAAGCGCCGCCGCCTGCGGCCGATACAAGGGGACGATGGTCGTGTGGCGAACCGGCTCGGTCCTCGCCGGTGCCGTGCTCGCCACGGCGCTGCCGGCTGCCGCGCTGCTCGTCGCGGCGGCGGATGCGCACCGCCGCCCGCCGGCGACCGCCGTCGGCGTCGGCGCGCGCGAGTACCGCCTCGCCGCCTACCGTGCGACCGTCCCTCGCGGGCTCGTCCGCTTCAACCTCGCCAACTACGGCGAGGACCGGCACGACCTCGTCGTCGTCCGCCCCGACGGCCGCGAGCTGGCGCGGACCGGCGAGGTGAGAGCCGGGAAGCGCGCCACGCTGGAGCTGCGGCTGGCGCCGGGCCGCTACCGGCTCGTCTGCGACGTCGCCGACCACGAGGCGCGCGGCATGCGCACGACGATCCGCGTGACGAGATGAGCTGGACCGAGGCGCACGTCCGCCGGCTGCTGTGGCGCGCCGGCTTCGGCGCCACGGCCGCGGAGGCGCGGCGCTGGGCGCGTCGCGGCAAGGCGGCGACGATCGACTTCGTCGTCAACGGACCGCCCGGCGGCGCGCGCCTGCGCGGGCCGGAGCCGCGCGTGAACGGGCGCCGGCTCGACCCGCTCAACCAGTGGGGCGACGACATGCTGTGGTGGCTCGACCGGATGGTCCGCACGACGTATCCGCTGCAGGAGAAGCTGACGCTCTTCTGGCACGACCACTTCGCGACGACCGACCAGGACACGCCGCTGATGCTGCGCCAGAACCGCATGCTGCGCGGCCACGCACTCGGCTCCTTCCGCGCGCTGCTCGGCGACGTCACGCGCGATCCGGCGATGCAGCTGTTCCTTTCACTCGCCGACTCGACGAAGGACGCGCCGAACGAGAACTACGCGCGCGAGCTGATGGAGCTCTTCACGCTCGGCTCGGGCTACACGGAGCGCGACGTGCGCGAGGCGGCGCGCGCGCTGACGGGCTTCCGCGCGCAGTGGGGCGACCGCGGCCTCGTCTCGATCCGCTGGTCCGCCGCGGACCACGACGCCGGCGTCAAGACGCTGCTCGGCAGGCGCGGCCGCCTCGCGGTCGACGACGTGCTCGACCTCGTCACCGCGCATCCGCGCCATGCGCCGTTCCTCGTGACGAAGCTGTGGAGCTTCTTCGTCGCGACGCCGCCGAACCGCGCGACCGTGCGCGCGCTGGCGGCGACGTACCGCGGCTCCGGCCTGCGCATCAAGCCCGTCGTGCGGGCGATCCTCGAGCACCCGGCGCTCTACCGCAGCCTCGACGCGCCCGACCTCGTCAAGTGCCCGGCCGTCTACGTCGCCGGTGCGCTGCGCACGACCGGCTCGCATGTCACGCAGGACTACCCGACGTGGATGCTGACGACGATGGGGCAGCAGCTGTTCCGCCCGCCGAGCGTCGCGGGCTGGGACTGGGGCCCGGCGTGGATGTCGTCGAACGCGATGCGCCAGCGCTTCGCGCTCGGCAACTACGTCGTCGTCTACGGCCGGCCGAGAGTGAGAAGAGGGGCGCAGCCGGCCACACTCAAGCCGCGCGAGGCGTACGAGCGCGCGTGGGCGGCCGTCGGCGAGCCGCAGGTTTCCGCGAGCACGCGCACCGTGCTCACGCACCTCGCCGCCCGCTTCTTCGACGACCTCGACCCGCGCTGGCGCGCCACGGCCGACTGGCGCGGCGACGCGCTCCAGGCGACGCTGCGCCACCTGCTGCTCACCTGCCCCGACAGCCAGCTCTGCTGAGACGAACGACCGAGGACCCCCCCCGATGCCACGTTCGATCCACAAGGGCTGCGACGACTTCCGCCAGACGAGCGCCGGCGCGCGCGAGCGCTGGCTGGGGGCCGGCGGGCCTCCTCTCACGCGGCGGCAGGCGCTCGCGGGTGCGCTCGGCGGGACCTTGGCGATCTGGGCCGAGCAGGCGATGCCCTTCGCACGCATCTTCGAGGCGGCCGAGGCGCAGGCTGCGAGCGCGCCCGGCGCGCGCGTGCTCGTGAGCGTCTTCCTGCCCGGTGGCTGCGACCTGCTCGACGCGCTGCCGCCGATCGGCGCCTACGGCCGCTACGCCGACCTGCGCGGCGCGATGAAGCTGGAGGCGCCGCCGGCGCTCGGCGCGACCGGTCTCGGCATCCATCCGTCCCTGACGGCGGGAACGGGCGGCGGCGTGAAGGGGCTGTTCGAGGCGGGCAAGGTCGGCTTCCTGCCGGGGATCGACTACGCGAACCCCGACCTCTCGCACTTCCACTCGCGCCACTTCTGGGAGACGGGGCTCGTGACCGAGCGCGCCGCGCCCGGCTGGCTCGGGCGCTGGCTCGACCACCACGGCTCGCGCGACAACCCGCTCCAGGGCCTGACGCTCGCCTCGACGCTGTCGCCGGTGCTCGCGACCGCCTCTGCGCCGGTCGCCGCGCTCGACTCGCCGAGCGACGTCGCGCTCGACGTGTGGGGGATCGGCGGCCGGCAGGACCGGCAGATGCTCGACGCCTGGGAGCGGATGTCCGCCGCGCGCGTCCGCGGCGACGGGCCGCGCGCCGTCCACACCGCGGCGCGGCTCGCGAAGTCGGTCGGCGACCGCCTCGCGCCGTATGCGGAGCACGCCGGCCACGACCCGCTCGCGCCGCCCGTCCCCTATCCGCAGGACGGCGACCTCGGCAAGCGCCTGTCGCGCGTCGCGGCGCTCGTCGCGCAGCCGCTCGGCGTGCGCCTCGCGGCCATCGACGCCGACGGCCAGTTCGACACGCACGACAATCAGCCGAGAGATCTCGCGGACGCGCTGTCGTCGGTGTCGCAGTCGCTTGCGGCCTTCCAGGCCGACCTCGAGGCGCGCGGCGTCGCCGACCGCGTGCTGACGCTCGTGTGGTCGGAGTTCGGCCGCCGCCCGCAAGGCAACGAGTCGAGCGGGACCGACCACGGCGCCGGCGGGATCGCCTGGGTGCAGGGCACGCGCGCTGCGTCGGGGATCCTCACCGACTACCCGAGCCTCACCGACCTCGACCGCGACGACAACCTCAAGGTCACGGTCGACTTCCGCAAGCTCTACGCCTCGCTGATCGAGGGCTGGCTCGGGACCGACGCCGCCGAGCTGATCCCGAACGCGGGCGCCTACGGGCGCCTGGCGCTCACGCGCTGAGGAAGGCGGCGATCGCCTCGGCGAGCGCCGCCTGGTCCTCCGGCGTGAAGCTGCACGCGTCTGGGATCTCGACGAGGCGGGCGTCGTGCAGCTCGGCCGCGTAGCGCTCGGCGTGCGCGAACGGGAAGACCGGGTCCTCGCGCGAGGTGCTCACGCTGCGCCCGCCTCCGCCGCGAGCACCGCGTCGAGGAACGGGACGAGCTGCGCGGCGACCGCCTCGGGGTCGCTCGTGTACGGGACGTGGCCGGTGTCGAGCTCTGCGAGCTGGGCGCGCGGGATCGCGTCTGCGAGCCAGCGGCCGACCTTGACCGGGATGACCGGGTCCCGCCGGCCCCACAGCACGAGCGTCGGCGCGGCTATCGCGCCGGCCTGTGCGCGCAGGTCGTGCTCGGGCGAGCTGAAGCTGGCCCACAGGCCGGCCACGGCCGCGAGGCCGGCGGGATCACGGGTCGTCGCGATCGCTCGCTCGCGCGCGGCCCGGTCGGCGTCGGCGCGGGAGCGCATGTAGCGCGCCGAGAAGGCCGGGTAGATGCGGCGCAGGAAGCGCGGGCGCCCCATCAGCGCGCAGAACGCGCGCACCTGCGGGCCGCGCGCGAGGAAGCCGCCGCTGTCGATCAGCACGAGCCCGCGCACGAGGTCCGGGCGTCGCAGCGCCAGCCGCGCCGCGGCGAAGCCGCCGATCGAGTTGCCGACGACGACCGCGCCCTCGGGCGCGAGCCGTACGACGGCCTGCTCGGCGACGTCGGCGAACGACATCGCGCTGGCGGGGCCCGGGGCGGGCGGCGAGTCGCCGTGCGCGGGCCAGTCGAGCGCGATCGTGCGCACGGAGCCGGGCAGCAGGTCGCGCAGCGCGTCGTAGTCGCTGCGGGCGTGGGCGCCGGACGGCAGCAGCACGACGGCGGGGCCGTCGCCGCGCGCGTCCCACGCGAGGGTGGCGGAGGGCAGCTCGAGCATCGGCATGCGTGGACCGTACCATATGACTGACCGGTCGGTCACACGCCGGGTGACCGGTCGGTCGCTAGGATCGACCCGATGCCGAGCACCAGCCGAGCGACTCCCGCCGTGGCCGCCGCGCGTCGCGCCGCGACGTCTCCCGCCGCCCGGTCGGCCGGGGCGGCTGCTCCCGCCCCGTCCGCCGTCGCGCCGTCCACCCACCGCACGCACGACGCGCTGCTCGACGCCGGCGTCGCCGTCGCCGAGCGCGACGGGCTCGCGGGCATGAGCGTCAATCGCGTCGTCGCCGAGGCGGGCGTCGCGAAGGGCACCTTCTACGTCCACTTCGCCGACCGCGACGCGTTCGTCGACGCGCTTCACGAGCGCTTCTACGGTCGCGTCGACGAGGCCGTCGCCGCAGCCACGCGCGACGCGGCGCCCGGCCCCGAGCGCCTGCTGCGCGGCGCGGCCGCCTACCTCGACGCCTGCCTCGCCGATCGCGGCGTCAAGGCGCTGCTGCTGGAGGCGCGCGCCGACGGCGCGATCCCCGGCCGCGCCTCGGTGCGCGAGGAGCGCTTCGCGCAGCTCTCCGCTTCCGGCTTCGCGGCGATGGACTGGCGCGACGCGCGCGTCGCCGCACGCCTGTTCGTGCGGATGATCTCCGAGGGGGCGATCCTCGAGCTGGAGGCCGGCAGGCGCCTGCCCGCCGTCCGCCGCACGCTCGCGCGCTTCCTGCACGAGCCGGTCTGACCAGCTCCTGGCCAGCCGGCCAAATCGCTGCGCGGCTCCGGTAGCCTTGAACGCAGGTCAACGCAGGTCAACGCAGGTCAATCCGGACCCCGAAGCCGAGCACCCGAGGAGCGCGCCATGGCCACCACCGAGCAGGCACCGGCAGCCGTCCAGAACGGCAGCGGAATTCCCGTCGAGAACCCTGCGACCGGCGAGACGATCGCGACCGTCCCGACGCTCGGCAGAGCGGAGGTCAAGGAGCTCGTCGCGCGTGCTCGGGCCGCGCAGCCCGCGTGGGAGGCGCTCGGCTTCGAGGAGCGCGCGAAGGTGCTGCTGCGCGCGCAGAAGTGGGTCACCGACAACGCCGAGCGGATCATCGCCACGATCGTCTCGGAGACCGGCAAGTCCTACGAGGACGCCCAGCTCGCAGAGATCATGTACGCGGCTGCCGCGTTCGGCTTCTGGGCCAAGGAGGCGCCGAGCTTCCTCGCCGACGAGCAGCTCAAGTCGGCGAACCCGTTCGTGAAGGGCAAGAAGCTGATCCAGCGCTACCGCCCGGTCGGCGTCGTCGGCGTGATCGGCCCGTGGAACTTCCCGCTGACGAACTCCTTCGGCGACTGCATCCCGGCGCTCGCCGCCGGCAATGCGGTCGTGCTGAAGCCGAGCGAGGTCACACCGCTGACCTCGCTGCTGATGGCGGAGGGGCTGCGCGCCTGCGGCATCCCGGAGCACGTCTTCCAGGTCGCGACCGGCGACGGCACGACCGGCAGCGCGCTCGTCGACGAGGTCGACTTCATCATGTTCACCGGCTCCACGAGAACCGGGAAGAAGGTCGCCGAGCGCGCCGCCAGGACGCTCACGCCGGTCGGGCTGGAGCTCGGCGGCAAGGACCCGATGATCGTGCTGGCCGACGCCGACCTGGAGCGTGCCGCGAACGCTGCCACGTTCTACGCGATGAACAACGGCGGTCAGGTCTGCATCTCGGTCGAGCGCGTCTACGTCGAGGCGCCCGTCTACGACCAGTTCGTGGCGAAGGTCACCGACAAGGTGCGCGCGCTGCGCCAGGGCCGCCCGAGCGGTCCCGGCTCGATCGACGTCGGCGCCGTCACCTTCCCACCGCAGATCGACATCATCGATCGGCACGTGCAGGACGCCGTCAGAAAGGGCGCGCGCGTGCTCGTCGGCGGCAAGCAGGCCGCCGGGCCCGGCCGCTTCTACGAGCCGACCGTGCTCGTCGACGTCGACCACACGATGACGTGCATGACGGAGGAGACGTTCGGCCCGACGCTGCCGATCATGAAGGTCGGCGACGCCGAGGAGGCGCTGCGGCTCGCGAACGACTCGGTCTACGGCCTGCAGGCGTCGGTGTGGACGAAGGACGTCCACAAGGGCGAGCAGCTCGCGCGGCGGATCGAGGCGGGCGCGGTCTGCGTCAACGACGCACAGGTCAACTACACGGCGCTCGAGCTGCCGATGGGCGGTTGGAAGAGCTCCGGCCTGGGCACGCGCCACGGGTCCGGCGGGATCCGCAAGTACACGCAGACGCAGACGCTGCTCGTGACGCGCCTGGCGCCGAAGAAGGACCCGCACATGTTCCCGTACTCGAAGGGCAAGACGCGCATGCTGGGGCGGCTCGTGAAGCTCATGTACGGGCGCGGGAAGCGGGCGTAACCGCGCTCAGGTCACCGTCGAACGCACGCGTCGATCCCGAGCCCCTGCCAGTAGGCATCCTCCTCCATCGTGAGGCGGGTGAGCGCGGCCTGCAGCCGGCGGAAGGTGTCGATCACGTCGTCGCCGCTCGCGATCGCGCGCTCGTGTCTGCCGATCAGGTCGACCTCCTGGCCGGCGAGCTGGACGGCGCGGTCGTAGCGCTTGCGCACGTCCTGCGGCGCCTTCAGCGCGCGCAGCTGCGCGACCGCCGGGCGCAGGCGCGCGATCCCCGCTTGCAGGAAGCCGTCGCCCTGCTCGGGCGTGCTCGGGACGGGGATGCGGTCGGTCGCGGCGGCCGTTCTCGCGCAGATCGCGCTCGCCTGCGCGTGCAGTTGGTCGGCGGTGAGGCTGTCGTCGCCGCAGGCGCCCAGCGCGAGCGCGAGCAGGAGGGCGAAGACCGGCAGGGCACGACGGAGCATCGGCGCCGGATGCTACGCAAGCGCCACGTCGAGCAGCCGCTCGAGCTCGGCGATCGTGGCGGGCGTGTCGACGTGGTGGACGGTCGCCATCCCCAGCTCCGCCGCCGGCGGGAGGTTGAACGGCAGGTCGTCGACGTAGACGCACGCCGCCGGCGCCACGCCGGCGCGCTCGGCGCCGAGGCGGTACATCTCCGGCGCCGGCTTGCGCATCCCGACCTCGCCCGAGATCACGACGCCGTCGAACAGCTCGTCGAGCACCGCGCGGTCGTAGCGGCGCGTGCCCCACGAGTTCGACACGAGGCCGGTGCGGATGCCGGCCGCGCGTGCGGCGCGCACCGCGTCGAGCATCGCCGTGTCCGGGCCGACGCGCGCGAAGAGGCGATCGATCAGGCCGTCGTGCGGGACGCCGAGCAGCCCGCCGAAGCGTTCCTCGAAGACGGGCTCCTCGACTCTGCCCTCCTCGAACGCGATCAGCAGGTCGCGGAACGCGGCGTCACCGCGGAACGCCTGCACGAGCGTGTCGGGCGCGAGCCCCGCCTCGTTGCAGAAGGCGCCGAACGACGCGAACAGGTTCGTCGTCAGCACGCCGCCCCAGTCGACGAGCAGCGCGGTGCGGGGCACGCCGCCGGTCGCCGCGTCACGCGCGGCGCCGTCCTGCGCCTCACTCGCCATGCGCCACCGCCCACGCGTGCTCGGCCAGCGACGGGACGCCGGTGTCGAGCAGCGTGAAGAACGGGTCGTCGGTCGTGCCCGCGAGCAGCCGCTTGTAGGAGCCCTCGAGGAAGATCGCCGCCTTCCACAGCGCGAGCGTCGCGTACCAGGCGACGTCGCCCATCGAGCGGCCCGAGCGCTCCTCGTAGCGTGCGATCAGCTCCGCACGCGTCGGGAAGCCGGGCTGCGTCGTGACGGCGCCGAGCGTGAAGATGTTCTGCGGGTCGTCGGGCTGCGCGTACGTCGCGGTCAGGTAGCCGACGTCGGCGAGCGGGTCGCCGATCGTCGCCAGCTCCCAGTCGAAGATCGCCACGAGCCGCGCCGGCGCACCGGCGCCGAGCATCACGTTGCCGAGGCGGTAGTCGCCGTGCACGATCGTCGCCGGGCCGGACGCGGGGCAGTTGGCCGCGAGCCAGGCGGTCACGCGGTCGAGCCTCGCGATCTCGCGCGTCTTGTTGTGCTCCCACAGCCCGCCGAAGCGGCGCAGCTGGCGCTCGAGGTAGCCGGTCGGCTTGCCGTAGCCCTCCAGCCCGCAGGCGCGCCAGTCGACCGCGTGGACCTCGACGAGCGCGTCGATCAGCTCGTCGGCGATGCGGGCGCGCTGCTCGAGCGTGTCGAGCGCGGGCGGGACCTGCGTCGTGATCACGTTCCCCGCGACCCTCTCCATCACGTAGAAGGGCGCGCCGATCACGGCGGGGTCCTCGCAGGTGGCGAGCACGCGCGGGGTGCGCACGTCGGCGTGCTCGACGGCGCGCAGCAGCAGCGCCTCGCGCAGCACGTCGTGCGCGGAGGGCGGCAGCGGCGGACGCGGCGGGCGCCGCAGCACGAGCTCGGCCGCGCCGCGCCGGATCAGGTAGGTCACGTTCGAGTGCCCCTCGCCGAGCGGCTCGGCCTCGATCGGGCCGGCCCCGGCGCCGAGGTCGTGCGCGTCGAGGTAGGCGGCGAGCGGCTCGCGGATCAGCAGCGGCGCCAGCTCCAGCGCCGCAGCGTCCGCGTGCGTGTCGACGATCGCGCTGCTCACGCGGCGAACGCTATGCGACCGCGGGGTGAGCGGGCGCCGGATGGGGGGACCGGCGCCCGCTCGGGGGGAACGGGATGTGGACGTTTCGTGCGGCGTCAGGCCGCGGTGCGCAGCTCGCGGCCGCCGACGAGCGCGTCGAAGCCGCCGAGCTCGAGATCGGCCGGGTCACCGACGAGGCCGACGACGGTCGCGCCGGTGGCGCGTTCGATCGAGGTCAGCAGCGCTGCGAGGCGATCGCGTCGCAGCGAGGCGACGCGCCGCTCGCTCCAGCCCCAACAGGGGTCGCGCGCTTCGATCAACACGGTGACGCGCCGGGGGTGGTGCGCCGCGGCGGCGGCGACGAGCTCGTCGTCGCGGCCTTCTGGCCCTGCGATGAGGAGGATGTCTTCGTTCGTCATGCCCGGCACTCTCCTTCGCTCCCGTAAAGCCGTCATAACAGAGACGGAATGCCCTCCTTAAACCTGAGTGATGCGTCGAGGTTGCGGGCCGGGGCGGCCTCATTTCGCGGGGCGGTTAGCCTGAGAGGCGCATGCCGGAGCTGCCCGAGGTCGAGATCACCGCGCGCTTGATCGGCGCCGCGGTCGCGGGCGCGCAGGTCGAGTCGACGCTGGCGCCCGGGGTCAACGCGCTGAAGACGTTCGATCCGCCGCTGCACGCGCTCGACGGGACGCGCCTGTCCGGCGTGGCGCGGCGCGGCAAGCACCTGGTCGTGGAGAGCGACGCCGGGCTCGTGCTGTTGATCCACCTGATGTCCGCTGGCCGCCTCCAGCTCCACGACAGACGCGCCGGCCTGCGCGACCGCACCTCGCGCGTCCTGATCCGCCTCGGCGACGGCCGCGAGCTGCGGCTGCGCGAGTTCGGCACGAAGCAGGCAGCGTGGGTGAGGCTGCTGCGCGCCGGGGAGCTGGAGACGGAGGAGGCGATCGCGACGCTCGGCCCGGAGGCGTGGCCCGACCCGCCGCCGTTCCTGCCGCTGCTCGCGCAGCCGCGGCCGCTCCACACGCTGCTGCGCGACCAGCGGGTGGTCGCCGGGATCGGCCGCTCGTGGGTCGACGAGATCCTGTGGGAGGCGCGGCTGTCGCCGTTCAAGCGCGGGGCGGACCTGTCGGAGGACGAAGCCGCGGCGCTGCGCGACGCGACGATCGCGCGCCTCGGCGACGCGATAGCGCACTACGAGGCGACGCTGAAGCTGCCGCTGCCCGACAGACTGCCGCTGCCGCTGAAGGTCCACCGTCACGCGGGCGAGCCGTGCCCGCGCTGCGGCACGACGCTCGAGGCGGTCCACTTCGAGGACTACGTGATCGCCTACTGCCCGGCGTGTCAGACCGACGGACGGGTGCTCAAGGACCGGCGGCTGTCGCGGCTGCTGAAGTAGCCCTCTGGGCGTCGGCGATGAACTACCATGGCCGCTGGTCCGGTTGACGGTCGACCGCGGGAGTGGGGGAACGAATGCAGTGGACCGCGAGCGCCTCTACGGGCTCGACGCCCATCGGCTCGACGTTCGCAGCCGGATGGTGCGAGGAGCTCTCGCTCTGCGAGATCGATCCCCGGGCGCGGTGGCGAGCGCACGGCGCACCGCGGCGCACAACGGGCTCCGGGATCGCGTCTCGGTGTACCAGTCGGACGTGTTCGACGCGGTGCCGGCGACCGAGCGTTGGGAAGTCGTCGTGGCGAATCCGCCCCACTTCCTGCCCGATCCCAGCCAGACCGAGAGCGGCCTTCGCTTCGACCCGGAGTGGAAGGTCCACCGGCGCTTCTACGCGTCGGTCAAGCGGCACATGACGCCGGGCGGAGTCGTCGTGATGGTCGAGAACGCCGCCGGCTCCGATCCCGGCCTGTTCGCCGAGATGATCCGCGCCGGCGGCGGCGAGCCGCGTGCGATGCACCCGGGCACCGACGTCCACGGCGCCCCCAACGGCCTCTACTACCAGGTCAGCGGATGGTGATCCGCTCGCGAGGGAGCGCGAACGGTCGCGCCCGTTGAAGTAGCCTGCGGCGCATGATCGAGACCGGCACCCCCGCACCCCAGTTCACGCTCCCCGACCAGGACGGCGACCCCGTCAGCCTCGCCGACTACGCCGGCAAGACCGTCGTCCTCTACTTCTACCCGAAGGCCGACACGCCGGGCTGCACCGTCCAGGCGTGCGGCGTGCGCGACCACCTCCCCAACTACGCCGAAGCGGGCGCAGTCGTGATCGGCATCTCGCCCGACCCCGTCAGAGCCGTCAAGAAGTTCGCCGACAAGCAGTCGCTCGATTTCACCCTGCTCGCCGACGAGGACCACGCGGTGTGCGAGCAGTACGGGGTCTGGGCCGAGAAGAGCATGTACGGGCGCCGTTATTTCGGCGCTCTCCGTGCCACCTTCATCATCGGCCCGGACGGCATCGTGGCGCATGTCATACCCAGAGTCACGCCCAGAACGCACGACGACGAGGTGCTGGCGGCCTTGGAGCAGTTGGCCGCGGCGTAGCTGCAGCGATGTCAATCGCCATCTCTGAGACGACTACGGTCGATGTCGATCGGCCGGAGACTTGGCCCGAGGCGACCAGCGAATGGGCTATGCGACGTGCCACCGAGTTGGCAGGCACGGCGCAGTGCACGCCCGACCTGCCCGGATTGGACGAGTGCGAAGACGGGTTCCGCCTGACCTTTGGCGACGCCAGACTGCTGGCCTATCACTGCACGCGTCTTCTTGCGCACGAGACCGAGACCATCCGGACAGAGGGCTGCTGGACGAGGCTCTGATCCGAGAGCGGATCGCCTCCGCGCTCTCGCATAGAGCGCTTCCTCCAGAGGTCTACGCCCGCGCTGAGCGAGGCAATATCTACGCGATTGGCAACCTCACCGGACGCGAGGGCCAGACCTGCTTCGTTCTCGGCAGGGCGACCTTCGATGATGCCCACGGATGCGTTCCGTTGCTGGCACATTGGGGAGGCGAAGCATTGCAGGGCAGTCCGGAAGATTCGCCGCTGCTGGCAACAGTTGGCGTCCCGGCCGTCGTCGTTGCACGTCTTGGCCTTTCGTCGTCGGCGCGGCGTTCGACGGCGCGCCCCCGGTCTCGCCAAGATGTTTGTGGGGACGTTGCTCGACACAGAGCTTCGTGCGGCGGACGTTTTCTACCGAGACCCTGTGCCGGCCGCGGACATACTCGACATATGGCAGCCGGGGAACCCTGAGTACGATCGGCACCCTGGTCTTCCGCGTTAGTGGCCGCTGCTCCTACGGTACTGGTCCTGTAGGTGGCGGTGCGTGCGGTCATAGCCTCACGATCGTGCTGCCCGGCCAAGCGCTGAGGGCGACCGACGAGGCGTCCCGGCCTACGCGCTCGTGAAGGCTCGCAGCAAATTCGATGAGCACGTAAGGGTCTCGCTGGCGCGTGGCAGAACTTTGCGCGGGCGATGAGGCGCGTCTGGACTGCGGGTCTCGGTTTCGCGCTCACCATAGGCCGCAGGCCTCAGCGCGTGCGAGGTCGAGCGGAGGCGCCGCGTTCCGCAGGAACAACCACAGCTCGGGTTCCGTGTGCCATGGTTGCTCGCCGCCTCTCTCGAGCGCTGCTCGCCATTCGGAGTGCGAGTTTGCCTCTCGTGCCTGGCTTACAAGCCCGTCGATGACCGTGACTGAGCTATCGTCGCCTGCGTTCGCCTGTAGCCACCGTACGAAGCTTGGCCAGCGCACGGCGACGACGACCCAGCGCGCGATCAGCTGCGGGTCGGCGCCTTCAAGACCGAGCGGGGACGCCTGCCGTGCCCAGGCCGTGAAGCGGTAGAAGCGATACAGGTTCACCGCGCGCTTGATCGTGCGCGGATTGTCGGACAGGAAGGACATCTGGTCGTGTAGGGCCTCCGTCATCTCTTCGTCCGCATCGCCGAACGCCTGCGCGCCGGCGGCGATGGCGGCCTCGGCGGCCTTGCGGACCGCATCGGGTGCGGCAGCTGCGAGCTTGACGTCAAGGTCGCCGACGCGAGCGGCCGCCTCCGCTGGCGCGATCGTCCCGCTCTCCAGCTCCTTGGTGATCTCGGACGCCGCCTGCTGCGCAGCCGTCCGCCTCTCCGCGTTGTCATCCTTCGCCACCAGCAGTGCGCCGACGAACTCCTTGCGCTGCTCGGGACTGAGTCGCGGCATCACGAACGGCAACTGCACGAACTTGTCCATGAAGCGCCAGCCGAGCTCACCGTGGCGGTCGTGCAACCTTTCGATCACGTCGCGATGGACGACCTCCATCGCGGCCGCCACGACCTGTGTGTCGACCCCCAGCACGAACGCGCAGTTCGGGTAGTCGCCGGAGAGGAACAGGTTGATCGCCTCCAGCACCTCGCCGATTTTCGCGGGCGCACAGCGATCGAGGTCGTCGATGAAGACGACGAGCGGTCTGTCGGCCGGTGCGAGCAGCTCAAGCGCTGTACGCATATCGTGTTCGACCGCATGGAAGTAGCCCGGCTTGGCGTACTCCGGCTGTCTCACCCACTGTGCGTAGCGACCTTCGAGCGGACTGCCGTATGCCCACGCGTTTGCGGCTAGCCACGACAGGCCACCGCCGACGACCGTCGCCACTCCCGCGACCCGGCCAGCCAGGTCACCGATCACGTCGAACGCAGTTGCGAGCACGATGAGACAGAGGGCCACGGCGCAGAGAACGAGCCCCGGGAGCACGCGCTCGAACGCGAGCCGATGCAGATCGCGGCGAATCGCTGCGGGGTCGATCCGCCGTTGCTGGAGGCGCAGCCAAAACAGCTCACGCTCAGACACTGACAGCCGTGCCGACAGCTGCTGCAGGATCGCGTCCGCGAGACCGGCCCAAAGCGCCTCGCTGCTCTGATACTTCCATGCGTTGAACCACACGGTACGCGTCTCGCGTGGCGGATCGGCATCCAGCTCGATTGACCGGCCGAGGCGCTTGAACAGTGTGCGGAACGTGATTCTCGTGGTGTCCTGCGCGTCCTGCGGAGCCGTGCTTCCGCTGAGCGTTGCGAAGTCTTGGTGGCTCCAGTCGAGCCGCTCTTGAACCATCCGCATCAGACTCGTCTTGCCCTGACCCCATGGTCCCTGCACGCTGATGACGAGGGGCAGCTGGGTGTTCGGGTGCAGGATGAACTGTTCGATTGATCTCGCGTAGAGCGCGTAGTCGAGCTTGTCCTCGATCGTCCAGGCGTCGGTGTGGACTCGCGTGCTGGGAGGCGCATCTGTGGCCACGGAAGGCGTTGGCATGCGCGGCTCCGGCAAGTCAGGCGCTGCGGTCTCCGTGATTGGCAGGACGTGCCGAATGTCCTCCCCGCGCAGCGGATAACCGAGTACGCCGAGGACGTGGGTCGTCGTGATGCTCACAATCGGGCAACCCACGAACTCGCGGCCCTTCCCGACGCCCAGATGGAGCAGCCGCTCGCCGCGCGGGCTGACTGCGAGCCAGCCACGTGCTCCCGGCTGGTTCGGAACCAGTACCTCGACGACGTCGTCTCCGCTGGCGCTGTCGGACAATAGGGTCGGCACTTGCAGCTCGACGGGCAGCGCCAATAGCGCGTAGCCGTCATCCAGCCGTGGGCTGCTTGGTACGACCTCACGCACCTCGGCATGGACCATCCCGGACTGCGGCGTGCGCAGCAGGTAGGTGGTCCCGGCAATGAGTGTCACATCCGACGGTGTCTCGCGGATTGACCAGATGGCGCGTGTGGGGGCAAGCGTCCAGGCCCAGCCGATTTGGCGGCCGCCGTCGATCACTTCAAGCCAGAGCGGCTCGGCTGCGCGTGTTGTGGCGGCAGGGTCGAGTTCCTGTGCGATCCGGTCTGCGATCTCGTTCCAGGGAGTCTGTGCGGCCTGGGGTCCGGCGCGGTACTCGTCGTCCGTAAGCACAAGCCAGTTATGGCTGATCAGCTCCGGTGGTCTTGTCTCGAGCCGGCCGCGCGCCGTCGTCCCAAGCTCAACTGGGATGAGGGGGCGGTGGTCGGACTGGGCCAAGAAGGGCGCAAGCGTCTGCCGCACCCAGGTTGACTCCGCTGCGTAGCCGCTCCAGAGGACCACGAGCGCACGAGCCCGTGCGACAAGATCGGTGCTGGACCCAAGCCCGCTTGATGCCTCGACGTGATCTGCGAGCGTGACCGCGCGCAGCCCGCGTTGCCGCAATCGCCATTGCAGATGATCAGCCCACGCTTGGTCGCTGGGAGCGTGGCTGACGAAGACGTCGATGTCGCGCGACGCGGCGGACGGCTCGGTGCTCATACGCGGCGCCGAGTCTTGCGGACGATCGGCCCACGGGCGCCGGTTAGAGCTGTCGGCGCAGCTGCGGTGCCTCTGTGTTCAGTCCGATGTAGCGGTACCCTGGTCGGGATGGCTCATCAGATTCGCCTTGACCTCGATGACGAGTCTGCCGCACGGTTGACGGCGCTGGCCGAGCGTGCGCATGCGCAGCAGGACGACCTGGCGGTGACGCTGCTGTCGGAGGCGCTTGCGGAGCTCGAGCGGGAGCCGACGGAGATCGGAGCCGCTCTCGACCGCGTGCCCGGCGCCTGGGAGCGGATGCAGCTCGGGCGTGAGCAGGCCGGGCGTGGCGAGACGGTCGGGCTCGACGAGCTGTAGGTGGCGGAGGTCCGTGTTGCCGCGGCGGCCCTCGAGGACCTCCGCGAGCTGATCCTGACTCATGAGCTGCCGGCGGACACGTCGCTGCGTGTTGCGCGGCGGCTGCGGGCGCTTGGCAGGTTCCCGCAGCTGGGGCCTGCGCTCGGCGGTCGCTGGGTCGGCACGCGATACGTGCTCGGACCGTGGCCGTGGCTCGTGATCGTCTACGAGCACGACGAGAGCCGCGACATCGTGACCGTCCTGACGATGCAGGACGCGCGGCGGGCTTCGTCGCCGACCAGCCAGCGGTTAGGTCGGGCCTGAACCGACCCCTCCCTTGGAGGATGTCGATGTACGGGCGCCGTTATTTCGGCGCTCTCCGTGCCACCTTCATCATCGGCCCGGACGGCATCGTGGCGCATGTCATACCCAGAGTCACGCCCAGAACGCACGACGACGAGGTGCTGGCGGCCTTGGAGCAGTTGGCGGCGGCGTAAGCGCGGCTCATAACCGAAGGTCGCGGGGTTCGAATCCCGCCCCAGCTATGAGGAAAGCCCTGCAAAACAGGGCTCTTCTGGTTAAGGAGGGAGCGGCTCGTCAGGGGATTCCTCCCAAGATTTCCTTCCGAGAAGACTCGCGACTGTGGGGGATTCGGATCGCCGGAATGGCGGTCTTGTGGGTGGTGTGGGGGCTGTGCAGGAGCGTGGCATCGCCCCACCTCAGGGCAGCAATCGCCAGCAGGCAAAGCCGCATGAGCGGTCACAGTGCACGAGTTCGAAGGTGTCACAGCCGGCCGCCGTCCCTTGTCAAGGGTGGTGAGACAGCGGTTGCATGGCAGGAGGAACGATGAGTGCGGACGAGCCAACCATCGACACAGCGCAGCGCCCTTTCCGACGGAAGGGCTGCTGATGACGCACTTCCTCACCGCGCCGCTTGACCGGGGTGCCGGGATTCGCTGCTGCATGCGCGACCCCGGCGGCTACCTCATCGAGGTCGGGCAGCCAGCGGGCCTGGTCGAGGGCCGGCTCGCCGAGCAGGCTGCAGCGGGCAGAGAGGCTGGACGCGCCGATGGGCGATAGGGAGCTCGAGGCGTTGCGGCGGCACGACTTCGGCGTGGCGTATCGGATGCTCGGCAGCGTGGCGGAGGCCGAGGACGTGGTTCAGGAGGCGCTCCTGCGCCTGACGCGCCAGGAAGGTCCGATCGATGCGCCGGCGGCGTGGATGACGACGGTGGTGACGCGGCTCTCGATCAACGTGCTCACGTCGGCGCGGGCTCGTCGTGAGTCGTATGTCGGGCCGTGGTTGCCGGAGCCGTTGGTCGAGGACCCGGCACCGGGCCCGGCTTCGCGCGCGGAGCTGGCGGATTCGCTGTCGCTGGCGTTGCTGGTGCTCCTGGAGCGGCTGACGCCGGTCGAGCGGGCGGCCTACCTGCTGCGCGAGGTGTTCGGGTACGAGTACGCGGAGATCGCCGGCATCATCGAGCGGACCGAGGTGAACGCGCGCCAGCTCGTGACGCGGGCGCGCAAGCGTCTCGTGGCCAACCGCCCGCGCTTCGACGCCGACGAGGCCGTCCGCGACGCCTTGCTCGAACGGTTCCTCGCGGCTGCCGAGGAGGGCGATTTGGAGGCGCTGGAGGAGCTGCTCGCCAAGGATGCCGTCCTGTACGCCGACAGTGGTGGCAAGGCGATGGCGCCGCAGGAGCCGCTCGTCGGCGCCGCGCTGATCGCGGGCTTCATGGCCGCCGTGGCTCAGGCGCGCCCCGCTTCCGGCGAGTTCGAGATCCGGCGGGTGCGGGTCAACGGCCAACCCGGCCGTCTGCTGCGAGGGCCGGCCGAGCGGCAGCCCGGGGAGGCGCAGCGGCTCGCGACCGAGCAGGCGCTGGCGCTCACGAAGGCTGGCGACCTCGACGCGAAGCAGCTTGCCGCGCTCGTGAAGGAAGCCCGCGACGCCGCCGACGGCCGAACGGCTCGGGCCGATCCCCAGCAGCCGGCTGAGATCCGGGTCTGGAGCGTGCTCACGGTGGATGTCGTCGACGGCCGGATCCAGGCCGTGCGCATCGTGCGCAACCCGGACAAGCTCGCCCATCTCTGAGCTGTCACAGGGCGACCGGCTGCGCTGTCAGACCTGCGAACACGCCGAACACGACCAGGAGGATTCTCATGGCGTCAGTCGCAGTCCAACCCTTCTCAGGCACCTTCCGCGCCCAGCCGGAGCCCTCGACCTTTGCGTTCGCGGTGCGCCACTCAGGCGTCTTCTGGTACCGCGGCTCGCTGGCGGACGTGACGGCGACGCTACGCGGCGACGGCGACGCCCTGGCGCTCGAGGGGTCCGCGCGCGTCGAGTCGATCTCCGTGGCCGAGCCGGCCGCGCTGCGGGCGCACATCCTCGCGCCGGACTTCTTCGACGCCGAGCGCCATCCTGAGATCACGTTCCGCTCGACGGCGATTGGCCTCGCCGACGACGGCCGGGCAGACGTCGACGGCGAGCTCACGATCCGGGGCGTCACGCGCCCGATCACGGCCACCGGTCGCTACGACGCACCGCGACCGAGCGGCATGGGCGAGGTCGCAGGACTGCAGCTCAAGACCAGCTTCGACCGCCGCGAGTTCGGCTTCGAGTGGCAGGCGGAGCTGCCGGGCGGTGGCGTCGCGGTCAGCTGGGACGTGGAGGTGGACATCGATCTGCTGCTCACCAGAGAGGACGCGGATGCCGAAGGGTGACGTGCTGTTCGTCTCTGGTTCGCTGCGGCGCGGGTCCTACGACACCGCCCTGTTGCGTGAGGCGGCGAACGCGCTCCCGAGCGGCGTCGGCCACGCGTGGCTCGACGGGATCGCCGGGCTGCCGCCCTACTGCGAGGACGACGACGGCGAGCAGGCGCCCGCGGCCGTCGAGCGGCGTGATCGACGTCGAGCTCGCCGTCGGCGGCGCTCACGACGCGTTCCTGCCGTCCGGCGCGCTGCGCGATCCGGGCCTCGCGACCGGCCTGCGTGACGTGGTGGCCGCACTCGTCGATACGCAGCCGGAGCGGGCGCCCGAGCCGCCCCGGCCGCGCGGCGGCGCAGGAGGGGCTGAGATCAACGCGGTGAAGTAAGCGGGCGCGGCGGATCTGGTTGACGTGCCCGTATCCTTTCTCCTTCTGGTCCTCGCTGGAGACGCGAACCGCGATGACGACGCACGCCTGCGCAGCCATGGCCTGGCGCCTCGCCCTGAAGTAGCGAGGTCTTAATGCTCTCCGCGTATCGTGAGTACCGGCCGGCCGGCAACTTGGACGCTGTCGTGGCTTGCGTGTGGGAGCACGAGCCGGTCGAGGACCATGCGCAGCGCATCGTGCCGGACGGTTGCGTGGATCTGATCTGGCTGGCCGAGCGGGAGCTGGTGGTTTCCGGGCCGGACACGGGACCGCGCATAGCGGACTTGCCTGCGCGGGCTCGGTCGTCGGGCATCCGCCTGCGTCCGGGCGCAGCGGGCGCGGTCTTGGGTCTGCCGGCGATCGAGCTGCGCGATCGCCAGGTCGCCGCAGCGCTCGTGTGGGGCGAGCACGCATCGAGGCTGGAGGAGGCTGTTGCCGGCGCGACGCCCGCTCGGCGCCTGGAGCTCTTGGCCGATGCGGTCGCGCGGCGTGGAGCCGAGCCGGATGGGCTCGTGGTCGCCGCTGCGCGGAGGTTCGCCGACCCGGGAGCCCGCGTCGCAGGCGTCGCCGCGGAGCTTGGGATCAGTGAGCGCCACCTGCGCCGGCGGATGGCCGCCGCCGTGGGTTACGGGCCGAAGATGCTCGCCCGGGTCGCTCGGCTGCGCCGGCTTGTGGCGCTCACCGACGACTCGCTGGTGGCGTGTGCACTCGCCGCTGGCTACGCCAGCCAGGCGCACATGAGCGACGAGGTGCGTCGTCTGACCGGCGTCACGCCCGTCCGATTCCTGGAAGACGCTGCGCTCACCGCGGCGTAGCGTTGATCGCATGCACATCGACATCCACTCTGCAGAGCAGTTCATGCTCGCCACTGCACGCTTGCTCGATCGCCACCGGCTGGCCGTTCTCCTCCACGGCGCTCCGATCACACCGGTCCTCGACACGCTTCTCGCCTACCGCAACCCCAACGGGGGCTTCGGTCATGCCCTGGAGCCCGACGTGCGGGCGCCCGAGAGTGAGCCGGCCTCGACGCTGCAGGCCCTGGAAGTGCTGGCCGAGATCGGGGCGCTCGACGATCCGATGGTCGCCGATGCCGCCGCCTGGGTCGCGACGATCGCCGATCCAGACGGCGGGGTGCCATTCGTGCTGCCGACCGCCGCGGCGCATCCGCATGCGCCGTGGATGGTGCCCTCGGATGGCGGGTCGTTCCTCACCTTCGGGATCGTGGCGGCGTTGTGGCGCGCCAGATCGACCGAGCCGTGGCTTGGTCGCGCGACCGAGTGGTGCTGGGCGAAGCTGGAGGGCCCTGAGGAGCTGGGCGCCTACTGGGTGAAGTTCGCGCTCGACTTCCTGGACGCCGTTCCCGACCCGGCGCGCGCGAGCGCGTGCGTCGAACGGCTGCGCTCGCGGATCGGAGCGGACGGGTCGATTGCCGTCCCCGGTGGCACCGAGGACGAGCGGCTCACCCCGCTGACGTTGTCGCCGCGGCTCCACGGCCGCAGCCGTGCACTGTTCGCCGACGATCAGTTCGAAGCCGACCTCGACCGGCTGGAGCAGGGTCAGCAGGAGGACGGCGGCTGGACGTTCGACTGGCTCGGATGGTCGCCCGGACAGTCGGTGGAGTGGCGCGGCGCCGTGACGTTGCGGGCGCTGGCGATCCTGGGTGCGCACGGGCGCGTCGAGCTGTCGGGCGCCGGTTGACGTCGGTTGTCTCCGCCGGGCAGCTGGGTCCTCGCTGGAGACCGAACCGCGATGACGACGCGCGGGGCTCCATGCAATCCGTATGGGCCAAGATGCACACCCCTTCGAGATCGGCCATGTACGGCCGCAAGTACTGGGGCGCGCTGCGCGCCACGTTCGTGATCGGCCCCGACGGCGTCGTCGCGCACGTGATCCCGAGAGTCACGCCGAGAACCCATGACGACGAGGTCTTGGCGGCGTTGGAGCTGTTGGAGGCGGCGTAGGCGCGCGCGCCGGGAGTCCAGCCGGCTCCCGGCGCGCGCTGCTCGTCGTCCCCCTTCGACGTCTGCGACCGCGCCTCAGGCCGTCGGCGCGACCGTCCAGGTGTTGTCGGGGTTGAGCGTGGCGGTGAGTGCGGTCACGCCGTGGGCGTATTCGAGCTTCTGGAAGGCCGTGAGGTCCGCGCCGTCCACCATCTGGCCCGGGACGTAGTTGCCGGCGTCGATGTAGTACGTCGGGTGCAGCGTGAACGTCTGCCGCAGGTTCGGGCCGGCTTCGAGCACGCACACCGGTCTCCCTTCGAGCGAGACGCCGACCGAGCTGGGCTTGACGCTCGGCGTCGGGACCCTCGGTTCGTCGAGGATCCACAGCGTCGAGCCGTCGGGCGACAGGCCCTGCGGCGGCTCGGCCGTTCTGAAGGTGAAGTCCCCGCCGTCGTATTCGAAGGCCACGGCAGACGTGCTCGCCGAATCGGGGTCGGCCGCGCGCGAGCCGGTCGCCTGCCACGCCACGCCCGCGGTGGCGTCGGTGCCCTCGGCCGACCAGACGAACGCCCATTCGAGTCCCCATCTGAACGTGTACTGGTTGGTTGCGTCGATCTCCTGGACGAACCACGCGAGGCTGACGCTTTCGTAGTTCGCCTTGACCGGCATTGAGGCGAAGACCGCGAATCTCGGCCGCTGCAGCTGCGACTTGTTGACGACGGTCAGCGCGTACGCATTTGCCATGAGCTTCCCCCTTGCTCACGTCGATTTGATTGTCAGAGGTTGCGACAGGTTCCGCTCGGGCTCCGCCAGCTCTTGCCGCCGCTCAGCTTGCAGTTGTGCATGTCGCGGTGGTTGAGCACGTCGCCCTTGCAGTAGCGCGCCGAGTAGCAGGTCCCCGCGACCTCGGGCCCGTCAGCCGTCTCGGCCGGCTCGCACTCCGCGCAGTCGGTCGGCGGGGTCGCTCCCGCCGCGGTCGATAAACCTGGCTGGGTCATGCGCGCCAACCTATGGAGTGCGCCCATGCGGAGGCAAGCATGCGGCGTAGAAATGCGGCCTCCAATCCGTATTTTGTTGTATAGCTCGGCCGGCAGCGCTCACGTGCGGGGCGGTGGGGCCCCCAATCCCTCAGTGGGGCTCGTTGCTTGGCCGACGGCGGCACATAGCGGTGATCCAGGCGGCGGCGCAGGGGTTCGTCAACCGCGAGATCGCCGTGCTGCTCGACTACTCGCCGCGCACCGTCGAAGGGCTGGTCGCGGAGGCTCGCGCATGGCTGCGGGCGCGCAACCGGCCCCATCTCGTCGCACTCGCGATCACGGCCGGGCTCGTCCCGCCGTGCCCGTGCGACGGCATCGAACGCCTTTCGCCGCGTCAGCGCGAGTTGGCGGAGGCCGTCACCCGCGGCGAGACGGCAGTCGAAGCGGCGCGCGCGCTCGGGATCTCGGCGCGCACCGCGACCGCGCACGTGCTGCTCGCGCGGCGCGTCACGGGCTCGCCGAACAGCACGGCGCTTGCCGCGCGGGTCGCGAGCGACCGCGTGCTGTCCGGGCAGGCCGCCCTCCCGGACGACGCCGGCCGCGGCTACCGGATCCTGCTCGCGCTGCTGTCGAACGAGCGCGTCGAGGAAGCGATCCTGCGGCTTCGCCTCGCGCTCGGGGACGGCGCGGCGTCGTCGCACTGAGGTGGTGGCGTCACTCGCCGTGCTTGAGCAGCTGGCAGCCGCATAGCCTGCGGTCAAGAAGTCCGAGACTCGGCAGTATCCCGGTGATTGCCACGACAGGGAGGCATGTGCCACACTAGATGCAATATGGCACATGCATCCCGCGCAGTCCCTCTTCGCATCGGTCCCCAAGGGCGGGTCGTCATTCCGGCTGAGATTCGGCGAGAGCTCGAGATCGAGCCGGGTGAGACGCTGATGGCTCACGTGGAGTCGCATCGGCTCGTGCTGGAGCGGCGAGGGCAGATCTTGGAGCGCCTGCGGAATGAGCTGCGCGGTGCGCGCCCGAAGGGACGGAGTGCAGTCGATGAGCTGATCGCCGAGCGCCGTGCCGAGGCGCGACGCGAGGCGGCTGAGCATGAGCGACGCACCTGAGGCGGTTCTCGACGCCTCGGCGCTCATCGCGCTGCTGTGGGAGGAACCCGGAGCAGAGGCGGTCGAGCCGCTCCTGAGCCGCTCCGCCGTCTCCGCGGTGAACTGGGCCGAGGTCTTGCAGCGCTATCGGGCCTACGGCGTCGAGACGGCCGGGAAGCGCGAGAGCGTCGAGGCACTCGGGATCAGCGTCGAGGCCTTCTCCGGTGAGGACGCTGAAACGGTGGCCGAGTTGTGGCACCCGACGCGCAGAGCCGGCTTGTCGCTTGCCGATCGCGCCTGTCTGGCGCTGGCTCGGCGCCTCGGCGTCGCCGCGCATACCGCCGATCGCGACTGGCGAAAGGTCGCGGTTGACGTCGACGTCGTCCTGATTCGCTGACGGGCACGAGCGCCTTCAGGTGCGGCTCTCGCTCCGCCGCACGACCGCTGGTTCGCGACGAAGCTCGTCTGGGACACTCGGCGGATGCGCGTGCTGTCGATCGTGCACGAGCGCGACGCCGGGAGCGGCGTGTTCGCTGTCGCGGCGGCGCAGCGGGGCGACGAGCTGGTCGAGTGGATCCCCGCCGAGGCGGCGGTGCCCGAGCTCGCCGGCTTCGACGCGGCGCTCGTCTTCGGGGGAGGGATGCACGTGGACGAGGAGGACGAGCATCCGTGGCTGCGTGCGGAGAAGGAGCTGCTGCGGTCACTGCTCGCCCGCGGGACGGCGGTGCTCGGCGTCTGCCTCGGTGCGCAGCTCCTCGCTGTCGCCGCGGGCGGCTCGGCGCGGCGAGGCGCCGAGCCCGAGATCGGCTGGACGGCGATGGAGCTCGCGCCGCAGGCCGCGGGCGACCCGTTGCTCGACCCGTTGCCCACACGGTTCGAAGGCTTCCAGTGGCACAGCTACGAGATCGAGCTGCCGGACGGCGCCGTGGAGCTCGCTCGCAGCGCTCGCTGCCTTCAGGCCTTCCGCCTCGGCTCGGCTCCCGCGTGGGGAATCCAGTTCCATGCCGAGGTCACGGCGGGAACGGTCGAGGGTTGGGTCCGCGACTACGGCAGGGACGAGGACGCGATCCGCGCGGGATTGGACCGGGCGGCCGTGCTCGAGCAGACGGGACGCGCGATCGGGGGCTGGAACGAGCTGGGCATCGGCCTTTGCCGGCGCTTCCTCGAGCAGGTCGCGGCCACGAGCGCGTCCGGAGCGCCGACGGGCCCTATTCGGGGGTGACGTAGGCGGCCGACAGGCCGCCGTCCACGAGGAACGTCGAGGCGGTCACGTACGAGGACTCGTCGGACGCCAGGAAGAGGGCGCTGCGAGCGATCTCGCGCGCCTCCGCGAAGCGACCCATCGGGAGGTGCACGAGCCGCCGCGCGGCGCGGGCGGGATCGGCCGCGAACAGCTCTTGCAGGAGCGGCGTGTTCACCGGCCCGGGGCAGAGCGCGTTGACGCGCACGCCGCGGCGCGCGAACTCGACGCCGAGCTCGCGCGAGAGTGCGAGCACGCCGCCCTTCGAGGCCGTGTAGGAGATCTGCGAGGTCGCCGCGCCCATCACCGCGACGAACGAGGCGGTGTTGATCACCGAGCCCCGCGCGGGTGGGTCGTTCTCGAGCAGGTGCGGGATGCCGTGCTTGCAACAGAGGAACACGGACGTCAGGTTCACGTCCTGGACGCGCTGCCAGGCCTCGAGCGAGGTGTCGAGCACCGACGCGTCGTCGGGCGGCGAGACGCCGGCGTTGTTGAACAGCACGTCGATGCGCCCGAGCTCGTCGTGGACACGCCGGTAGGTCGCCCGGACCTGCTCCTCGTCGGCGACGTCCGCCTCGATCGCCAGGTCGCCGAGCGCGCCCGGCTTCAGGTCCACCCCCACCACCGTCGCACCCTCGTCCCGGAACAGCCGCGCGCTCTCGGCGCCGATGCCGCTCGCCGCGCCGGTGACCACACAGACCTTTCCGTCGAGCCTGCCCATGCTCCTCATCCAGTGGCGTAGAAGACGTTCTTGACGTCGGTGTAGTGCTCGAGCGCATGCGGACCGAGCTCGCGCCCGACGCCGGACTGCTTGAAGCCCCCGAACGGTGTGGCCACGCGCACCGAGGTGTTGGAGTTGATCGACACGACCCCGGTCTCGATCGCCCGCGCGACCCGCAGGGCCTTCGCGCCGTCGCGCGTCCAGATCGAGCCCGACAGGCCGTAGACGGTGTCGTTGGCGAGGCGGATCGCCTCGGCCTCGTCCGCGAACGGGATCACGCACGCGACCGGCCCGAAGATCTCCTCGCGGGCGGCGCGGTCGTCGTTCGAGACCGGGCACAGCACCGTGGGCGCGAACCAGAAGCCGGGCCCTTCGGGGATCGCGCCGCGCACGGCGACCGGCGCCGCCCGGTCCACGAACGACGCGACGGTCTCGCGCTGGCCAGCCGAGATCAGCGGCCCCATCTGGGTCGACTCGTCGAGCGGATCCCCGACGCGGAACCGCGCGACGGCATCCTCGAGCGCGTCCATGAAGCGCTCGAGCGCCGAGCGCTCGACGAGAATGCGCGAGCGCGCGCAGCAGTCCTGGCCCGCGTTGCCGAACACGGCGGACGGGGCGGCGGCGGCCGCCTGCGCAAGGTCGGCGTCGGCGAAGATCACGTTCGCCGACTTGCCGCCCAGCTCGAGCGTCACGCGCTTGATCGTGTTCGCCGCGTCCTGCGCGATCCGCCGGCCGACGTCGGTCGAGCCGGTGAAGGCGATCTTCGCGACGTCCGGGTGCTCGACGAGTCGCTGCCCGCAGACGCTGCCGGGCCCGGCGACGACGTTCACGACGCCCTCCGGGATGCCCGCGTCGAGCGCGATGCGCTCGAGCTCCAACGCCGTGAGCGGCGTCAGCTCCGCCGGCTTGAGGACCACGGTGTTGCCGGCGGCGAGCGCCGGCGCGACCTTCCACGAGGCAATCGCGAGCGGGAAGTTCCAGGGGACGATCAGCCCCACGACCCCGAGCGGCTCGCGGAACGTCATGTCGACGCCGCCCGCGACGGGGATCGTGTCGCCGAGCAGTCGCTCGGGTGCGCCTGCGTAATAGCGGAAGGTCTCGACGACCATCGCCATCTCGCCGCGCGCGTCGGCGATCGCCTTGCCGACGTTGCGGGCCTCCAACGTCGCGAGCTCGTCCTGACGCTCCTCCAGTGCCTCGGCGAGCCGACGCAGAAATGCCGAGCGGTCGCTCGGCGCCACCGCGCGCCATGCCGGGAACGCTCCCCGCGCACGCGCGATGGCGGCATCCGTCTCCTCGACGCCTGCCCGCGGGACTTGGGCGAGGAGCTGCTCTGTGGCCGGCTCGAGCACGGAGATCATCCAGCGATCATGGTATTCAGGTGGTCACAGCCGGCCCCTGGGGGTAGAAGCACACCATGGCGGTGGAGCCCAGAGCCGAGCGGAAGCCCGCCCCGCGTCCCGGCGGTCCCGGCACGGTTCGCGGCATGCTGACCCTGGACGAGCTCGAGCGCGAGATCCGCGAGGGGACGATCGACACCATCGTGGCCGCCTTCACCGACATGCAAGGTCGGTTGATGGGGAAGCGCATCCAAGGCGAGTACTTCCTCGACGAGGTGGTTCAGCACGGCATCGAGGGCTGCGACTACCTGCTGGCGCTCGACATGGAGATGGATCCGGTGCCGGGCTACCAGATGGCGAACTGGGAGAAGGGCTACGGCGACTTCGGCATCGTGCCCGACCTGGCGACGCTGCGGCGCATCCCGTGGCTGGACGCCACCGCCTTCGTCGTGTGCGACGTCGTCCGGCACGACGGCGGCCCGCTGCTCGAGTCCCCCCGCCAGATCCTGATCGCGCAGTACGAGCGAGCGCACGAGCTCGGCTACACGCCGATGATGGCCTCCGAGCTCGAGTTCTACCTCTACCGCGAGGACTACGCCGAGGCGTGGGAGAAGGGCTACCGCGACCTCACGCCGACGATCCCGTACATCCTCGACTACCATGTGCTCGCCACGACCCGGGACGAGCCGTTCATCCAGCGGCTCCGGCGCGGCATGCAGGGGGCGGGAATCCCGGTCGAGTTCTCCAAGGGGGAGGCCTGGCACGGCCAGCACGAGCTCAACTTCCGGTACGCCGATGCCGTGACGGCCGCCGACCGCCACACGATCTACAAGAACGGCGCGAAGGAGATCGCCAACCTCCACGGCATCTCGGCGACGTTCATGGCCAAGCCATCCGAGCGGGACATCGGCAGCTCGTGCCACATCCACATGAGCCTCGTGGATCATGGTTCGGGACGCAACGCATTCGTCGACGGCGAGCAGGAGACGGACGTCTTCCGCCACTACCTGGGCGGCCTCCGCGACCACGTCCGCGAGCTGGCGCTGCTGCTCGCGCCGAGCGTGAACTCCTACAAGCGCTACGCAACCGAGAGCTGGGCGCCGACGTCGATCTCGTGGGGCCGCGACAACCGCACCTGCGGCTTCCGCATCGTGGGCCACGGGCCCTCGCAACGGATCGAGTGCCGCCTCCCGGGCGCGGACGTGAACCCCTATCTCGGCTTCGCGGCGCTGCTCGCGGCCGGCCTCGACGGCATCGAGTGCGGCACCGACCCCGGGCCGGAGCTGGTCGGCAACGCCTACGAGGCAGCCGGGGCCGAGCCATTCCCCTCCTCGCTGCGTGACGCGGTGGACGAGTGGGAGCGCAGCGAGTTCGCAAAGCGCACGTTCGGCGACGAGGTCTGGAGTCATTACCTGAATTACGGACGCACCGAGCAGCGTCTGTTCGACGAGGTCGTGACCGACTACGAGCGCGCGCGCATGTTCGAGCGCGGCTGAGCGCCCGTGGGTGCCTTGCCGCATGCCGACACCCGCGTCGCGGTCGTCGGCGGCGGGGTGGTGGGTGTCGCGGTCACCTATGCGCTGGCAGGCCGAGCCGCCGCCGTGACGCTGCTCGAGGCCGAGGACGATCTGGCGCTCGCGGCGAGCGGCACGAACTCGGGCATCCTCCACACGGGCTTCGACTCGCCGCCCGGCGAGCTCGAGACGACGCTCATCCTCCGCTCGGCCGCGCTGCGCGACGCCGTGCTCGAACAGCTCGGCGTGCCCGTGCTGCGGTGCGGCGCGATCCTCACCCCGCGAGGCGACGAGGACGCCCGCGTCGTGACGGCCCTCGCCGCGAGCGCGCGCGCCAACGGGGTCGAGGTCACGCTGCGTCAGGACGGCGCGCTCGAGGTCCCCGGGGAGGCGGTGACGGACCCGGTCGCGTACACGTTCGGGCTCGCGCGAGCGGCGGCGGGCGGTGGAGCGGAGATACGCACCGGCGCACGCGTCGAGGCGATCGGTCGCGAGCGCGATCGGCTCGTGCTGGACATCGCCGACGGCGAACGCCTGACGTGCGAGCTGGTGGTCAACTGCGCCGGACTGCACGCCGACGAGATCGCGCGGATGGCTGGCGACGACAGCTTCGCGATCTACCCTCGCAAGGGCGAGTTCTTCGTCTTCGACCCGCCCGGCGGGCGGCCGCTCGAGCGCATCCTCCTGCCCGTGCCCTCGCAGCGGACGAAGGGGGTGCTCGTCTTCCCCACCGTCGATGGGAAGGTCGTCGCCGGGCCGACCGCGCACGACCAGGAGGACAAGGGGGACTGGTCGGTGCGGGAGGAGGCCTGGGACGAGGTGATGGCGCACGCGCGAGCGATGTTGCCCGCGCTGGAGGGGGCGGAGCCGATCGCGAGCTACGCCGGCCTGCGCCCGGCGGGGCGGGGAGCGAACTACGTGATCGGCCGCTCAGCGGCGTGCTCCGGCCTGATCAACGTCGTCGCCATCCGCTCGACGGGCTTGTCGGCCTCGCTCGGCATCGGCGAGCACGTCGCCGGGCTGCTCGCCACCCAGGGCGTCGCGGCGAGGCGGGGGCGTGTGCTCCCGGGGGCTCCCCCGCCGGCAGGCAGCGGCCCGTGGTGGCGGCGCGCCGCCCTCCATCGGGCGGGGGCCGCATGACTCCTCCGCTGCTGATGGGCATCGACGAGGGCACCACGGCGGTGAAGGCGGTGCTGTTCGACGAGCGCCTGCGCCCGCTGCGCGAGGCCCGCCGTGAGAAGGCGAATCGCCACCCCGAGCCGGGCTGGGTCGAGCAGGACGGCGAGGAGGTGCTGCGCGCGGTCGTCGACGCGGTGGCCGAGCTGCTCCACGACGCGCCGGGCGACGTCGTCGCGTGCGGTCTCGACCACCAGGGCGAGTCGGTGCTCGCCTGGGATCGCGAGAGCGGCGCCCCGCTCACGCCGATCGTCGTCTGGCAGGACAAGCGCTCGCAGGAGATCTTGGACCGCATCGCGGCCGACGACGGCGAGGAGGAGATCCGCGCGCGCAGCGGCTTGCCGCTCGACCCGTACTTCTCGGCCGGGAAGCTCGCCTGGCTGCTCGAGCGCGACGCGGCCGTGGCACGCGCGCGCGAGGCGGGCACGCTGCGCATGGGGACGGTCGACTCGTTCCTCTGCGATCGGCTCGGCGCCGGCTTCGCGACCGACGCCTCGACGGCGTCCCGGACGCAGCTCCACGCGCTCGGCGCCCCCGGCTTCGACGCGTGGCTGTGCGAGCGCTTCGGCGTGCCGATCGACGTGCTCCCAGCGGTGCGGGCCACGGCCGGAGAGCTCGGAACGCTGCGTCACGCGTCGTGGCCGGTCGAGCTGCCGCTGCGCGGCCAGGTGGTCGACCAGCAGGCTGCCCTCGCGGGCGCCGGATGCGTGGTCCCCGGGCGCGTCAAGGCGACGTACGGCACCGGGGTGTTCGTCCTCGCACACGCCGGTGAGGACGTCCCGCGGCCCGCCGGCGGCCTGCTGCCGACGGTCGCGTGGCGGATCGGCGAGCGGACCGAATACGCGATCGACGGCGGCGTCTTCACGGCCGGCGCGATGCTCGAATGGCTCTGCGGCGAGCTGGGGCTGGCCGCCGACCCCGCGGCGCTCGGTGCGCTCGCCCGCGCGGCGGACGACGCGGCCGGAGCGCGCGTGCTTCCCGCCTTGGCGGGCATCGGGGCGCCGTGGTGGCGGCCGGACGCACACGCGGTCCTCAGCGGGCTCGACGGCGGCACGTCGCGCGCGAACGTCGCGCGCGCCGCCTTCGAGGGCATCGCCTGGCGCGTCGCCGACGTGGTCGCGGCCATCCGCGAGACCGTCGAGGTGCGCACGTTGCGCGTCGACGGCGGCCTCACGAACGAGCCGCTCATGCTCCAGCTGCAGGCCGACGCGATCGGCGCGGCGGTCGAGGCCGGCGGCGCCGACGCGACGGTCGCCGGCGCCGCCGCGCTCGCGGCGGTCGGTGCCGGCGTGCTCGGCTCGCTCGCCGAGGCGGCCGAGCTGCTTCCCGTCGACCGCCGCGTCGAGCCACGCCGCGACGACGCCTGGCGCGCGACCGAGCACGCGCGCTGGCGGGCCTTCGTGACGACGGCCGCGGAGCTGCGCTGAACCGCTTCGACTAGTGTCGTGAGTCGTTAGTTCGATGGCGGTTTCTCGGCGCCTCGCCGCCCGTGAGGCCAGTCGCCGATTTGCCTGTGCCACCGGCACAGGCTGCATCGTCGCCCGACCTCACGAACGACGATCCACTCGAGAAACCGCTCACGAACTTCCGACTCACGACACTAG
>DASRXW010000069.1:0-19964 GCA_035654055.1 Conexibacter sp. | reverse complement strand
GTTCATCAAGTGGGGCGCGGACATCCCGGGCAGGTTCGACCTCAGCTCGCTGCGGCTGCTCGGGTCGGTCGGAGAGCCGATCAACCCGAAGGCGTGGCTCTGGTACCACAAGGTGATCGGCGGCGAGCGCTGCCCGATCGTCGACACGTGGTGGCAGACGGAGACGGGCGCGATCATGATCACGCCGCTGCCGGGGATCACGGAGACGAAGCCCGGCTCGGCGACGACGCCGTTCCCGGGAGTGTTCGCGGACGTCGTCGGCGAGTCCGACGGCGAGCCGGTCGAGCAGGGTCAGGGGCTGCTGATCCTCACGCAGCCGTGGCCGTCGATGCTGCGCGGGCTCTACAAGGAGGACGAGCGCTTCGTCGAGACGTACTTCGCGCGCTTCGGTCGCGAGACGTATCTCGTCGGCGACGCGGCACGCCGCGACAAGGACGGCTACCTGTGGGTGATCGGGCGCATCGACGACGTCGTCAACGTCTCCGGGCACCGGCTCTCGACGGCGGAGGTGGAGTCCGCGATCGTCGCCCACGAGCTGGTCGCGGAGGCGGCGGTGATCGGCCAGTCCGACGAGGACACCGGCCAGGCGATCTGCGCGTTCGTGACGCTCAAGGGCGACACAGAGGGCACCGACGACGTCGAGGCCGGCATCCGCGAGGTCGTCGCCGAGCGGATCGGCAAGTTCGCTCGTCCGAAGCGGATCGTGTGGGCCGACGACCTGCCGAAGACCCGCTCGGGCAAGATCATGCGCCGCCTGCTGCGCGACATCGCCGAGGGCCGCACGCTCGGCGACGTCACGACCCTGCGCGATCCCGACGTGATGGGGCAGCTGCAGGGCAAGATCGCCGAGGCGCAGGCGCAGGAGGGCTGAGCGAGCAGCTACGCCTCGCCCGCGCCGCGCTTCGCCTGCGTGCGCATCTCGGACAGGATGCGCTCGAGGCGGGGCTCGGTCTCGCGGTCGACGTGCGTCATCGCGGCGCCGACGGCGGGGTGGACGGCGGCGATCGCGGCGTGGAGGGCGTGCGCGACGGCGCGGTAGCTCGGGTGGCCCTCGCGGCCGGAGCGCAGCTCGATCAGCTGCATCGCCGCGCGTGCGTTCATGTCGAGCACGTAGCGGATCCGGTAGCCGAGGCAGACGGCGTAGGGGGCCGCGTCGCGCAGGCCGGCCGCCGCGAGCCGCTCGTACTCGACGCGCGAGACCTCCAACGCGCGCCGGTAGTCGTCGCCGGCGCTTGCCAGCTCGACCTCCTCCGGCACCTCGGCGCCGAGCTGCGGCGTGAGCGCCTGCCACTGGCATGTCAGCATGCGATGGCGCTGGAGGTCCCGGAACGCGCCGTAGTCGGACACGATCTCGAAGCGGTAGCGCAGCGCCTCGAAGCCGCGCCCCGGCCGATGGCGGCGGTTCTCCCGCGCGCCCACGAGGTCGCGCAGCAGCGCCGCGCGCTCCTGCGCGCCGAGCGCGGCGGCGGCTGCGTGCGCGCGTTCCTCCGGCACGCCGCTCGCCTCGAACAGCAGCGCGGCGATCAGGTCGGCCTCGCTGCCATCGGCCCGCAGCAGCGTCACCGACGGGCCGCCCGGATCGCCCTCCGTCGCGTCGAGCCCGAGCCGTGCGGTCCACGCGCGCCCGGCGTCCGCGCGCGTGCGCAGGTAGTCGACCCACGCGCCGCCGCGGTCCGGCCGCTCGACGCGCGTCACAAAGCTCGGGATCGTCGCCTGCACCGCGGTGAGCAGCATCCGCCCGCAGCGCTGCGCCTCCGGCAGCGGGTGCGCGAGCAGGTGGAGGATCAGCTGCTCGTACGTCTGGCCGCTCGCGAAGATCCCCATGTGCGAGAGCGAGGCGGCCGGCAGCAGGCCGCGCAGCAGGTCGAGCGCCTTCGCCTTGATCGCGCGGGCGTGCGCGGCCTCCGGCTCGCCGTCGCGGCGCGGGAACTGCTCCGCAGCCCACGCGCTCACGCGCGGCAGCAGCGTCGCATAGGTCGCGAACAGCTCGTCCATCGCCGCCTCGTACTGCGGGCCGAGCGTGGCGTCGCGGTAGTAGCGGTAGCGCGGTCGGCCGCCGCCGGGCGCGGCCTCCAGGTCCATCGGCGCGTCGTAGGCGATGTAGCGCGTCGACTGCTCCAGGTACGCGCCGAGCCGCGGCCGCTGGAGCAGCTTCGTCAGCACGTTCGAGACCCACTCGCAGGCGACGTGCGCGCCGCCGAGCTGCGCGACCGAGTCGTCGCCGTAGCCGAGGAAGATTCTCTCGTACAGCTGCGCGGCGCGCTCGCCCTCGCCGCTCGTGTCCACCCAATCCCGCCCGCCCCGCTGCGGCAGCGAGTCGGCGAACTCGTCGAGGAACAGCCGGCGCAGCGTGTGCGGGTAGCGCGAGTAGCGCGCGAACAGCGCGCCCTTCACCGTCTCCGGCAGGTTCAGCAGCGCGAAGACCGGCGCGTCGAGATCGCTGACGTGCGGCGCGAGTCGCGCGCGCTCGGCCTCGGTGAACGTCTCGATCGGGTACTCCACGGGGCCGGACACCCTAGCGCCGCCCGCGGCGGCGCTGCCCGTGCGCCGCCTCAACTCGACAGCGGCGGCAGCCGCGGCGGCTGCGCCGGCGATCCGCCGACGGAGATGTCGCCGCCGGTCCCGTCGCCCGGCACCGGGCCGAGCTCCGGCCCCGGCCCGCGCCAGTCGGGGCGCTCGCTCATCAGCGCCTCGATCTCGGCGCGCCGCGCCGGCGGCGGCGTCGCCCAGCCGGGCTCGTAGCCGAACACCTCGTGCAGCGGGGTGCTCGCGAAGCGCTCGGAGACGATCTCCAGCCGGTCGGGCGCGACGAGCGCAGGGTGCACGACCCCGCACGTGCGCGCGAGCGCGAGCAGCTCGCCGCGCAGTGCGCGCACGTACGTCGCGTGGCGCACCGCCTTCAGCTCCGGGTCGAGCCCGCGGGTGAGCCACGGCGACTGCGTCGCGACGCCGGTCGGGCAGCGGCCGGTGTGGCAGCGCTGCGCCTGGATGCAGCCGACCGCCATCATCGCCTCGCGCCCGACGTTGACCATGTCGCAGCCGAGCGCGAGCGCGAACAGCGCGGCGTCCGGAAAGCCGAGCTTGCCGGAGCCCACCAGCACGACGTCCTCGGCGATTCCCGCACGCGCGAACGCCGCGTACACGCGCGCGAAGCCGAGCTTGAAGGGGAGCGCGACGTGGTCGGTGAAGGCGAGCGGCGCCGCGCCGGTGCCGCCCTCGCCGCCGTCGATCACGACGAAGTCGACGCCGCGCCCGCCGGCCGCCATCAGCGCCGCCAGCTCGTCCCAGAAGGCCTGCTCGCCGACGGCCGACTTGATCCCGACCGGCAGTCCCGTCGCCTCCGCGATCGCCTCGCAGAAGTCGAGCAGCTCGTCGGCGCTGCCGAACGCGCTGTGGCCCGGCGGGCTGACGCAGTCGCGCCCCGCCTCGACGCCGCGGATCGCGGCGATCTCGGGCGTCACCTTCGCCGCCGGCAGCAGGCCGCCGAGCCCCGGCTTCGCGCCCTGCGAGAGCTTGATCTCGATCGCGCGCACGGGCGCCCTGGCGATCGTCTCCTGCAGGTGCTCCAGCGAGAAGCGCCCCTGCGCGTCGCGGCAGCCGAAGTAGCCGGTGCCGATCTGGAAGACCAGCTCGCCGCCGTGGCAGTGGTGCGGCGACAAGCCGCCCTCGCCGGTGCCGTGCAGGCAGCCGGCGATCCGGCAGCCGTCGTTGAGCGCCTGCACCGCCGGGCCCGACAGCGCGCCGAAGCTCATCCCCGAGACGTTCACCAGCGATGGGGGTCGGAACGCGTGCCGGCGCCCGCGCGCGCCGCCGAGCACCTTTCCGGCCGGGATCGCGTAGTGCGGGAAGCCGCCCGGCGCGCCGTCCTTCGCCGGTGCGACCGGGAACGCCGCGTGCTTGATCGCGAGCATCCCGGAGACCGACTCCATCTCGTTGTCGGTCCCGAACCCGAAGGTGCTCGGCTGGCGCTTGGCGGAGGCGTAGACCCAGCGACGCTGGTCGCGGTTGAAGGGCCGCTCCTCGTCGTTGCTCGTGACGATGTACTGGCGCAGCTCGGGCCCGAACAGCTCCAGCAGGTAGCGCAGGTGCCCGACGACCGGGAAGTTGCGTAGGACCGCGTGCCGGCGCTGCACGAGGTCATAGGCGGTCACGCCGGCGAGGCCGGCGGCCACCGCTCGCCGTGCGCGACGCCGGGCCATCAGCCTCCGGCGGCCCCGGCCGCCGGCAGCGTCGCCGGCGCGCCGGCCGCCACGAGCGCTGGCGGGATCGCGATCGAGCCGTCGTCCCGCTGGCCGTTCTCCAGCAGCGCGATCAGCGTGCGGCCGACGGCGACCGCCGTGCCGTTGAGCGTGTGGAGCGTCTCCGGCTTCCTCGCGTCTCTTGGGCGATACCGGATCTCCAGGCGCCGCGCTTGGTAGTCGGTCGTGTTCGAGCACGACGTCAGCTCGCGGTAGCGGCCCTGCCCGGGCAGCCACGCCTCGCAGTCGTACTTCTTCGCCGCCGAGGCGCCGAGGTCGTTCACCGCGATGTTCACCACGCGGTAGGGGATCTCCAGCGCCTGCAGGATCGACTCCTCGATCGCGACGATCCGCTCGTGCTCGTCGGCCGAGTCCTCCGGCGCGACGAAGCTGAACATCTCGACCTTGTCGAACTGGTGCACGCGGAAGATCCCGCGCGTGTCTCTGCCCGCGGCGCCGGCCTCGCGGCGGAAGCAAGGGGAGAAGCCGGCGTAGCGGCGCGGCAGCGTCTCGCCGTCGAGGATCTCGCTGGCGTGCATGGAAGCGAGCGCTACCTCGGACGTGCCGGCGAGATAGAGGTCGTCGGCAGGCAGGTGATAGATCTGCTGCTCCGTGTCCGGCAGGAAGCCGGTCCCGTACAGCGCCTGCTCGCGCACGAGCACAGGCGGGATCACCGGCTCGAAGCCCTCGCCCGAGAGCTTCTCCAGCGCGAAGCGCACGAGCGCCAGCTCCAGCAGCACGAGATCGCCGCGCAGGTAGGCGAAGCGGCTGCCCGACAGGCGCGCGCCGCGCTCCATGTCGATCCGCTCGCCGGCCAGCTCGAGGTGGTCCTTGCCGGTCTTGCCGGCCTCGCCGACCTCGCGCACCACGGTGTCCTCGGGCGCCGCGTCCTCGGCGGGGAGGTTCGGGAGCGGGGCGAGCAGCGCGTCGCGCTCGTGTCCGATGGCGGTCTGCCCGTCGGACAGCGCGCGGCCGCGCTCGGCCAGCGTGCGCATCTGCGCGCGCTGCTCGTCGCTGGGGGCGCCGCGCAGCGCGCGGGTCGCCTCGTTCTGCTCGGCCTGGAGCGTCTCGAGCTGGGTCGTCAGCTCGCGCCAGCGCTCGTCGGCTGCGAGCAGCGCGTCGATCGCAGCGTCGTCGACGTCACCCCGGCGCGCCAGCGCGGCGCGCACGGCATCCGGGTCGCGGCGGATGAGCCTGAGGTCGAGCACCGCCTCGGCTCTGCCGCGTCAGCCGCTGTTCGCGGTGTTGCCGCTGACGGACGTGCAGTGGAAGCCGTTGGAGGCGCTGCCGCTGCCGGCCGGGCGCGGACCCTTCGCGTTCACGCCGGCGTAGTGCGCGACGAAGTCCGCGACCTGCCGGGCCTGCTCGCCGACGACGATGTTCTGCGGCATGATCGCGCCGGAGAAGCCGCCGTTCTCGATCGCGTAGAGCACGCGCTCGATGCACTCGCGACGGCTGTTGAAGTTCGGGCCGTCGGTGCGCTCGCGCGTTCTGACGTTGGCGGCCGAGCCCTGGGTGGCGGCGGCGGCGAGCGTGTGGCAGCCCGCGCAACGCTGCTGGAACAGCTCCGCGCCGGTGTGCTGGGGGCTCGTCGCGGCGACCTGGATCGTCTGCTCGCCGCAGGCGGCGAGCGGGAGCGCGAGGGCGAGCGCGAGCAGAGGGAGCAGGAACGACTTCGTGGGGCGGAGCATGCGGCCGCGCATCATACGGAAGAATCCTGCCGCGATGCCCGCTCTCCCTCCGCGCCTCGCCGCGACGGCCGTCGCGGCGGCGCTCGCGGCCTGCGCCGGCTGCAGCGAGCCCGCCCCCGTCGCGGTCGGCGCGCCGCGTCTCCACGCGCACGTGGGCGCCCGCGTGCAGGAGGCGGCGCTCGCGCGGCGAAACGTCCAGGAGTCCCGGCGCCGGCTGTGACGATCTTCAACGCGATCGTCCTCACGGCGGCAACCAGAGGGTCGGCGTCGGGACGCCTCCCCGATCCACGCCGGCCGCGCCGATCCCCTCCCCGGCGCGGTCGCGCTTGCGCCGATCGCGTCCAGGTCCGGGTCGCGGGTGGGCGGGGTGGGTGGGGTGGGCGGGGCTGATACAACGAGCGCCGCATGGCGCGCGAACTCGACCCCGATCGCTACCGGACCGTCTTCGGGCACTTCGCGACGGGCGTCGCGGTGATCACGGCGGCCGGGCCGGCGGGCGAGGGCGGCATGACCGCCAACGCCGTCTGCTCCGTCTCGCTCGACCCGCTGCTGGCGCTCGTGTGCTTCGAGCAGCGTGCGCGCACGCTGCCGCTCGTACGCGAGGCGGGGCGCTTCGCGGTCAACGTGCTGCGCGCGGGCAGCGAAGACGTCGCGCGCATGTTCGCCTCGAAGGTCCCGGAGGCGGAGAAGCTGCGCGACGTGCCGCACCGGCTCGAGGCGGGCATGCCGATCCTCCGCGCCGCGCTCGCCTGGATCGTCTGCGACCTGCGCGAGCTGATCCCCACCGGCGACCACGAGATCGCGATCGGCGAGGTCGTCGCGATGGACGTCGCCGACGGCGACCCGCTGCTCTGGTACCGCGGCGCGTACCGTCAGCTGGCGGACTGAGCGGGCGCGAGACGGTACAGTCGGTCGCGGGGATGCGGCCCGGGGGAGGGTCGCTGCGCAGCACGGAAGGGGGAACGCCATGCCGAGAACGGGAACGTGGTGGTCGAGCCGTCGTCAGCCGCGCTCGCCGATGCCTGCGGCGCCGCCCGGCGCCAAGGTCGTGCTGCACGTCGGCTGTGGCCGGCCGGACCCGGAGAACCTGCACGAGCGCTTCCGCAGACCGGGCTGGTTCGAGGTGCGCCTCGACATCGATCCGGACATGCGGCCCGACGTCGTCGCGGACATCATCGACATGCCGGAGGTGTCGTCGGAGTCGGTCGACGCCGTCTGGTCCTCGCACAACATCGAGCACGTCTTCACCCACGAGGTGCCGAAGGTGCTGGGCGAGTTCTTCCGCGTGCTGCGCGCCGGCGGCGAGGTGCTGATCACGACGCCCGACCTCCAGCGCGCCGCCGAACGGATAGCCAGAGGGCGCCTCGAGGACCCGCTGTACGAGTCGGAGGCAGGCGCGATCACGCCGCTCGACATGGTCTACGGGCACGTCGGCTACGTCGCCGACGGCTTCGAGTTCATGGCGCACCGCACCGGCTACACGGCGCACACGCTGACGCAGAAGCTGCGTGCCGCCGGCTTCGCGGACGTCGTCGTCAGACGCGACCGCTCCGACCTCAGCCTGTGGGCGACGGCGCGGCGCGCCGGGGCGGCATGATGCTGACGAGCCGCCGACGGCGCGGGGCCGCGTCCGTGCCTGCCGCCCCGCCCGGCGCCAAGGTCGTGCTGCACGTCGGGTGCGGGCCGCCGGACCACAACAGCCTGCACGAGAGCTTCCGCGGTCCTGGGTGGCACGAGCTGCGGCTCGACGTCGATCCGGGCGTCAAGCCGGACGTCGTCGCGAGCATGACCGACATGTCCGGCGTCGCGTCGGCCTCGGTCGACGCGGTCTGGTCGCACCACAACATCGAGCACGTCTTCGCGCATGAGGTGGCGCTCGTGTTCGGGGAGTTCCTGCGCGTGCTGCGGCCGGGCGGCGAGGTGCTGCTCGCGACCCCTGACCTGCAGAGCGTCGCCGAGGCGATCGCCGCCGGGCGACTGGAGGAGGTCCTCTACAGATCGGAGGCCGGGGACATCGCGCCGCTCGACGTCGTCTATGGGCTCCGCAGCGACATCGAGCTGGGCCGCGAGTACATGGCGCATCGCACCGGCTTCACGCTCAGAACGCTGACCCGCAAGCTCAATCAGGCGGGCTTCGCCAAGGTCCAGGTCGCGCGCACGCCGGACTACGTGCTGTGGGCCAGAGGTCGGCGCCCGGGCGCCTGACGAGATCGCTCAGAGCGCGCCGGACGTCGTCGCGGCGCGCAGCGCGAGCGCGACGACGACGAAGCACGCGACCGTCATGACGCCCATCTCGCGGCGGACGATCGAGAGCACGACGATGCGCTGCTCGGCCTCCGGCAGCTCGCCGACGTCGGCCGCGCTGTCGTAGCCGCGCGCGGCGAGGATCGCGTCGGCGGAGCCGATCCGCAGCTGCTCGGCGATGAATGAGACGACGAGCGGCAGCACGCCGTAGAGGATGTGCAGATCGTCGCCCGGCTTGTGCCCGAGCGCCAGCAGCAGCGCGCCGAGCAGCACCTGCAGCACGACGGCCGCCTGCCCCGCGCGCAGCAGCGTCCAGAAGCGCGGGCTCGGCTCGACGCGGTGCCAGCACCACGCGCCGACGAGCCCGGCGGCGAGGTTCAGCACGAGCAGCGTGACGCCGACGACGACGTGGACGGTGACCACGCGCGGAACCTATTCCAGAACGCCGCCGAGCGCCCCCGCCGACGAGTCTCCATGCGCGTTTCCGCACTAAGTGACACGTTGTCACAAAGTGCGTTCAGTCGGTGCTATAACCCGCACCGCTGTGCTCACCAGCTACGGACCCGCGCTCGTCTTCCTCGCGATCGGCCTGATCGTCGCGGCCGCCTTCGGCATGGCGCCGCGGCTGCTCGGCCCGCGCCGCGCTGCGGCCTCGCGCCAGTCGCAGATGACGCCCTACGAGTGCGGCCTGCCGTCCGAGGTGACGCGCAGCTTCCGCTTCGGGATCAGCTTCTACCTGATCGCGATGCTGTTCATCCTGTTCGACATCGAGGTCATCTTCCTCTACCCGATCGCCGTGCAGCTGCGCGCGTTCGGGAGCTTCGCGCTCGTGGAGACGGGCGTCTTCATCGCGCTGCTGATGGTCGGCTTCGTCTACGTGTGGCGGCGGGGAGCGCTCGAATGGAAGTAGTGCGCGCGAAGCTGGCCGGAAGCGGGGCTGCTCGCGATTCCGAGCAGGCGGATCCGAGCGACTTCCGCATCCGCCAGCTGCGCGCGCGCGACATGCTGCGCGGCGACATCCCGGACGAAGAGCTGGAGCAGTACGTCGAGGAGCGCGTGCTCACCACGACGCTCGACAAGGCCGTCGCGTGGGCGCGCGGCAACTCGCTCTTCCCCGCCACCTTCGGCCTCGCCTGCTGCGCGATCGAGATGATGTCGCTGCCGGGCGCGCGCCTCGACATCGCGCGCTTCGGCTTCGAGGCCTTCCGCGCCTCGCCGCGCCAGGCCGACCTGCTGATCCTCTCCGGGCGCGTCTCGATCAAGATGGCGCCGGTCGTCCGCCGCATCTACGACCAGATGCTCGAGCCGCGATGGGCGATCGCGATGGGCGCCTGCTGCTCCTCGATGGGCGTCTTCAACAACTACGCGATCGTCCCGGCCGACAAGTTCATGCCGATCGACGTGCACGTCCCCGGCTGCCCGCCGCGGCCCGAGGCGCTGATGCACGGGATCCTCAAGCTGCGCGACAGAATCCAGGGCAACGCGCCGGCCGGCTGGCGCGAGCGCTACGGCGCCGAGGGCACCGAGGAGGTGCTCGGCGAGGCCGACCTCCCCGGCGTGAACGCGGTCAACGTGTTCCAGAGCGGAGAGACGCAACGTGCCTGACGCGACCGGTCTGGAGCTGATCGCTCAGGACCTGCGCGCCGCCGACTCCGACGCCGTCCTGGGAACGAGCTACTTCCGCGACGAGGCGACGATCGAGGTTGCGCCGGCGTTCCTGCGCACTGCCGCCGAGGCGCTCCGCGCGCGCGGCTACAGCTTCATGGCGAGCTGCCACGGGGTCGACTACTACCCCGACGAGCCGCGCCTCGGCGTCCACTACCAGCTGCTCGACATGGCGAACGTCGATCGCATCTGCCTGATGACGCGCGTCCCGATCGAGCAGCCCAACGTCCCGTCGCTGTGCGCGCTGTGGCCGGGCGCGAACCACCCCGAGCGCGAGGTCTTCGACCTCTTCGGCGTGATCTTCGACGAGCACCCCGACCTGCGCCGCATCCTGATGCCCGAGGACTACGAGGGCCACCCGCAGCGCCGCGACTTCCCGACCGGCGGCGAGCCGGTCCTCTTCACCTACAACGAGGACAAGGTCCCGGGGTGGACGAGATGACCGTCTCGGACTACCGCAAGCAAGAGGAGTCGGTCACGCTCAGCTCCGAGCCCGCGGAATCGGATCCCGCCCGCCCGCTGGACCAGGAGCTGATGACGATCAACATGGGCCCGCACCACCCCTCGACGCACGGGGTGCTGCGCCTGATCCTCACGCTCGAAGGCGAGACGGTGCGCGACGTCAAGCCGATCATCGGCTACGTCCACACCGGCATCGAGAAGACCGCCGAGGACAAGGCGTACTGGAAGGTCATCCCCGTCGTCGAGCGGATGGACTACCTCTCCTACTACTTCAACGCGTACGCCTTCTGCGGCGCGGTCGAGAAGCTGCTTGAGGTCGAGATCCCGCCGCGCGCGCAGTACCTGCGCGTGATCCACATGGAGCTCAACCGCATCATGTCCCATCTCGTGTGGCTCGGGACGAGCTGCATCGACCTGGGCGCGATCTCCGTCTGGTGGTACTGCTTCCGCGAGCGCGAGGCCGTGCTCGACCTGTTCGAGATGTCGTCCGGCCAGCGCATGCACACGCGCTACTTCCAGGTCGGCGGCGTGATCGAGGACATCCCGCGCGGCTGGGTCGAGCGGGTGCGCAGATTCACGAAGGTGATGCGCACGCGCGCCGACCAGTACGGCGCGCTGCTCGACAAGAACGAGATCGTGCTGCAGCGCCTGCGCCACACCGGCGTCGTCGACGAGCAGACGCTGCTCGGCCTCGGCGTCACCGGCCCGCTGCTGCGCGCCGCCGGCAACCCGTGGGACCTGCGCAAGGCCGCGCCGTACTCGTCCTACGACCACTTCGACTTCAAGATCCCGGTCGGCACGATCGGCGACAACTACGACCGCTACCGCGTGCGCCACGCCGAGATCTACGAGTCCTGCGACATCGTCGACCAGGCGTTGGACGGGCTGCCCGAGGGGCCGTTCATCACCGAGGACCGCAAGGTCGCGCTGCCGCCGCGCCACGAGCTGGCGACCTCGATGGAGGCGCTGATCCACCACTTCAAACTCGTGACCGAGGGCTTCCGCGTGCCGCCGGGCGAGGTCTACCACCCGATCGAGTCGCCGCGTGGCGAGCTCGGCTGCTACGTGCGATCCGACGGCTCCTCGAAGCCCGCACGCGTGCACATGCGGGACCCCTCGTTCGTGAACCTGCAGGCGACCGCGCCCGCCACGCGCAACTCGTACGTCGCGGATCTCGTCGCGACGCTCGCGATGCTGGATCCCGTTCTCGGCGGGGTGGACCGATGAGCGCTTTGTCCGGCGGTCGCGGCTCGGAGCTGGCCGGCGACGTCGCTCGCTACGGCCATGGCTCGCGCATCCCGGGCTGGGACGACGCGTGCGACCTGACGAAGGACCCGGCCGGGATCCCCGATCCTGCGCTGACGCCCGTGCCCGCGGAGCTGCGCGCGCGGATCGAGGCGGCCATGTCGCGGTATCCAGACTTCCGCTCGGCCGCGATCCCCGCGCTGCACGCCGCGCAGGAGCTGCACGGCTGGTGCTCGCCCGAGGCGATCGAGCAGGTCGCGTGCGTGATGCGCCTGACGCCGGCGTACCTGACGGCGGTCGCGACCTTCTACGACATGCTCGAGACGAAGCCGGTCGGCCGCGACACGGTCTACGTCTGCACGAACATCTCGTGCTCGCTGCGCGGCGCCGACAAGCTCTACGCCGCGATGCAGGAGGCCGCCGGCGACGACCCGGAGCTCAACGTGCGCGCCTTCGAGTGCCTCGGCGCCTGCGACATCGCGCCGATGGCGTCGGTCAACGGCGCCTACGTCGGCCCGCTCGAGCTGGCCGATGCCGGGCGGATCGTCGCGCAGCTGCGCGCCGGCGAGGACGTGCTGCCCGACAAGCAGCTGCTGCGGCGCGCGTGCGCGGACCCCGGCGCGGCCGGCAGCGACGCTGCCGCGACGGTCGGGACGGACTCCGTGGACCCCGGCGCCCCGACGCTGTTCGACGACGAGAGCCAGGACCCCAGCGCATGAGCGAGAAGCTGCTGTTCGACCGGATCGACGAGCCGGGCCTCGCGACGCTTGCCGTCTACGAGCGCCGCGGGGGCTACGAGTCGCTCAAGCGCGCGCTGAAGATGCCGCGCGAGGAGGTCCTGCAGAACCTGCTCGACTCCGGCCTGCGCGGCCGCGGGGGCGCCGGCTTCGCGATGGGCAAGAAGGTCTCGTTCCTGCCGAGAGGGGCGATCGACAAGTACCTCGTCTGCAACGCGGACGAGTCCGAGCCCGGCACCTTCAAGGACCGCGAGCTGATGCAGAAGTCCCCGCACATGCTCGTCGAGGGGATGATCATCGCCGCCTACGCCGCCGGCGCGAACCGCTCCTTCGTCTACATCCGCGGCGAGTACCGGCAGCAGGCGGAGATCCTCGACCGCGCGATCGCGGAGGCCGCGGCGGCTTGCTACCTGGGCGAGCGCATCCTCGGCTCCGACCACACGCTCTCGCTGGTCCTGCACCGCGGCGCCGGCGCCTACATCTGCGGCGAGGAGACGGGCCTGCTCGACTCGCTCGAGGGCAAGCGCGGCAACCCGCGGCTGAAGCCGCCGTTCCCCGCCAACCAGGGCCTCTACCAGGGCCCGACGCTGATCAACAACGTCGAGACGCTCGCGACCGTGCCGACCATCATCAGGATGGGCGGCGCCGAGTACGCGAAGCTCGGGACGGAGACGTCGACCGGCACGAAGCTCGTGTCGGTGAGCGGGAACGTGCAGCGCCCCGGCAACTACGAGATCGAGCTGGGGGTCCCCTCGCGCGAGATTATCTACGGCCTCGCGGGCGGCCCCGAGCGCGGGCGCGACGTGAAGCTGTGGTTCCCCGGCGGCTCCTCCTCGCCAGTCCTGACGAGAGACGACCTCGACCTGCCGTACGACTTCGACTCGATGGCGAAGGCCGGCTCGATGCTCGGCTCCGGCGCGATCATCGTCGTGGACGACTCGGTCGCGGTCGTGGACGTCGCGCTGAAGCTCGCGAAGTTCTACAGACACGAGTCGTGCGGCAAGTGCACGCCGTGCCGCGAGGGCACGAACTGGACCGTGAAGATGCTGCAGCGGATCGAGTCGGGCGAGGCGACGCCGATGGACCTCGACATCATCGCCTCCGTCCAGGACCAGATCATGGGCAACTGCCTGTGCGTGCTCGGCGACGCGATGGCGATGCCGATCGCCTCGATGGTCGCGAAGTTCCGCGGCGAGTTCGAGCAGCACATCGAGCGCCGCCGCGAGCAGCTCGGGCTCGGCGTGCCGACCGCGCCGACGCCGCTCGAGGCGGCCGGGGCGTTCGCGGAGGCCGGTTCCTGATGCCGCGTCCCGAGGTCCGCATCGTCACGTTCTCGATCGACGGCCGCGAGGTCGAGGCGCCCGAGGGAATGATGCTGGTCGACGGCGCGAAGTACGGCGACGTCGAGATCCCCGTCTTCTGTTACGAGCCGAAGCTCGGCCAGCCGGTCGGCGCGTGCCGCATGTGCCTCGTGGAGATCGAGGGCATCCCGAAGCTGCAGACGGCGTGCTCCACGCCCGTGAAGGACGGGATGGTGGTGCACACGCAGACGGCGCGCGTGAGAGAGGCGCAGAACAGCGTCGTCGAGTTCCTGCTCGTCAACCACCCGCTCGACTGCCCCGTCTGCGACAAGGGCGGCGAGTGCCCGTTGCAGGACATCACATTCGGCTGGGGCCGCGGCACCTCGCGCATGGTCGAGCCCAAGCGCCACTTCAAGAAGCCGCTCGAGCTGTCGCCGCTGATCGCGATCGACCGCGAGCGCTGCATCCTCTGCTACCGCTGCGTGCGCTTCTCGCAGGAGATCAGCGAGGACTACCAGCTGATCCTCCACGAGCGCGGCGCGCACTCGTACGTCGGCACGTTCGACGCGCACCCCTATGTCGCGCCGTTCTCCGGCAACATCATCGAGCTGTGCCCGGTGGGCGCGCTGACCTCGCTTCCCTACCGCTTCCGCGCACGGCCGTGGGACATCGAGGGCGCCGGCACCATCTGCACGCTCTGCCCGTCGCAGTGCAACGTCGAGCTGACCGTGCGCGACGAGCGCGTCCTGCGCGTGCTCGGCCGTGACCACGAGGGCGTGGACGACGGCTGGCTGTGCGACAAGGGCCGCTTCGCCTACCAGGCGATCCACAGCGACGAGCGGATCGTCGAGCCGCTGGTGCGCGACGGCGACGAGCTGCGTCCCGCTTCGTGGGAGCGCGCGCTGAGCGCGGCCGCGGGTGCGCTGGGGAAGGCGCGCGGATCGGTCGGCGCCGTGGTCGCTGGCCAGACGACGAACGAGGAGGGCTTCCTGCTCGCGCGGCTGCTGCGCGAGGGGCTGGGGAGCGCCGACGTCGACTCGCGCACGGGAGGCTCCGTGCCGCTGGAGCTGCAGCGCGCGCTCGCCGCGCCGGCGCTGCAGGCGACCGTTCCCGATCTCGAGTTCGCCCACACGGTGCTCGTGCTCGGCTGCGAGCCGGTCGACGACGCGCCGATCCTCGACCTGCGGATCCGCAAGGGCGTGCGCCGCCGCGGCGTGAGACTCGCCGTCGCGACGCCGCGGCCCAGCTCGCTCGACCCGAACGCGACCCTGTGGCTGCGCTACGCGCCCGGCGGCGAGCACGCCTTCCTGGCAGCGTTGGAGGCCGCGCTCGGCGCGGACGGTGACGTCGAGGCGCTGTCCGCCGCCGCCGACGCCGACCCGAAGGCCGTCCGCGCGCTCGCCGCGCAGCTGACGGACGGCGGCGAGGACGTCGTGATCCTGTGGGGCGAGCGGCTCGGCGCTGCCGCGCTGCCGGCGCTGCTCAACGTCGCCGCCCGCCTGAAGCTCGCCGAGCACGACGGCGCCGGCCTACTGGAGCTGCCCGCGAGCGCGAACGGCCGCGGCCTGCGCGAGGCTGGCGTGCTGCCGAACGCCGGGCCGGGCTACGGCGACGTGCCGGCTGTCGGCGAGGCCGCCGCATCGGCCGCTCCCACCGGCCGCCCCGCGCGCGAGATCGCCGCGGCCGCCGCCGCCGGCGAGCTGGCCGCGCTCTACCTGCTGCACACCGACCCGGTCCGCGACCAGGCCGACGCGCCGCTGTGGCGCCGCGCGCTCGCTCGCGCCTCGACGGTCGTCGCGCACAGCGCCTTCCTCACCGACGAGCTGCGCGAGCACGCGACCGTCGTGTTCCCGGCCGAGTCCTACGCCGAGAAGGAAGGGACGATCACGCACCCCGACGGACGCGTGCAGCGCCTGCGCGCGGCGATCGGCCACCCCGGCGCGGTGCGCTCCGAGTGGTCGGTGCTGGCCGAGCTGGCGCAGCGGATCGGACTCGACCTCGGCGTGCTGACCGGCCCGATGGCGAGCGCCCAGCTGTTCGACGCCGTGGGGTTCTACGCCGGCCTGACGCTGGAGGAGATCGGCGGACGCGGCGTGCGCTGGCAGGAGCGCGAGGCAGCCGCGGCCGTGCCCGAAGGGCCAGCCGGCCCGTTCCCGACCGGCACGCCGGCCCCCGCGGCGAGCCCGAATGGTGCGCTGCGCCTCGGCACCTTCCGCTCGATCTGGGCCGCGCCCGAGGTCGAGGCCTCGCCGGCGCTGAAGTTCCTCGCCGCGCGTCAGCAGCTGGAGCTGTCGCCCGCCGACGCCGAGCGCCTCGGCGTCGGCCAGGGCGACCGCGTGACGGTGACGGTCGAGGACCGCGAGGTCAGCGCGACCGTCGCGCTGCGCGGCAACGTCCCGGCCGGCACCGTCTTCCTCGGCGAGGCGACCGCCGCCGACTCGGCCGCGGAGCTGCTCTCGGACGCGCCGCGGCTCGTGTCGATCACGCCCGCGAGCGAGCGCGCCGCCGCCGCCGGCACCGAGGTCACCGCATGACGACCGTCCTCGCCACCGTCGGCTACGCCGAGTCCTGGTGGATCCAGATCCTGAAGTCGCTGGTGATCTTCACCGTCGGCTTCAGCATGGTCCCGCTCGCGCTGATGATGGACCGCAAGCTGCTCGGCCGCTTCCAGAACCGGTTCGGCCCCAACCGCGTCGGCCCGTTCGGTGCGCTCCAGCCGATGGCCGACATCTTCAAGCTGCTCGTCAAGGAGCAGTTCCGCCCGCGCACGTCGGTCGGCTTCCTGTTCGCGCTCGCGCCGGCGATCTCGATCGTCACGGCGTGCGTGTCGTTCGCGATCGTGCCGTTCGGCAACACGGTCGACATCTTCGGCACGCAGGTCGGCCTCTACGGGATCGACCCATCGATCGGCGTGCTGTTCGCGTTCGCCTTCAGCGCCATCAGCGTGTACGGCCTGATGCTCGGCGGCTGGGCCTCGGGCTCGAAGTACAGCTTCCTCGGCGCGATGCGCTCCGCGGCACAACTGATCTCCTACGAGGTCTCGATGGGGCTCTCGCTCGTCGGCGTGATCATCACCGCCGGCACGCTTTCGCTCACCGGCATCGTCGAGCAGCAGAACGGCGCCGGCATCTGGTACTTCATCCCGCAGTTCGTCGGCTTCATCGTCTTCATGGTGGCCGCGTTCGCGGAGACGAGCCGTCCGCCGTTCGACCTCCCCGAGGCGGACGCCGAGCTCGTCGCCGGCTACAACACCGAGTACGGCGGCGGCCGCTTCGCCTCCTACTACGCGGCCGAGTACTTCCACATGGTGATCGCCTCCGGCATCGCGGTGACGATGTTCTTCGGCGGCTGGCTGCTGCCGTTCGGGATCGACCCGCCGACGTGGGTCGACCCGATCGTCGTGCTCGTGAAGATCACGCTCGTGATCGCCGTCTTCGTGTGGGTGCGCGCGACGCTGCCGCGCCTGCGCTACGACCAGCTGATGTCGCTCGGCTGGAAGGTCCTCCTGCCCCTGGCCACGGCCAACGCGCTCGTGACCGCGATCCTCGTGGTGGTGCTCGACTGACATGCCTGACTCGATTGAGATCAAGCGCTGGAGCCCCGCCGGCGACGACGTGATCGCCGTCCAGCGCGGGCCCGAGCCCGGCGGCGCCGGCGGCCTCTACCGGGCATTCGGCGAGACGCTGCGCGGACTCAAGACGACGTTCGGGCGCCTCGTCGAGGGGACGGTCGTCTACCAGTACCCGGAGGAGAAGATCCCCGTCTACCCGCGCTTCCGCGGGCGCCACAAGCTCCACCGCTTCGAGGACACGGGGCTGGAGAAGTGCGTCGGATGCTCGCTCTGCGCGGCTGCCTGCCCGGCCGACTGCATCCGCGTCGTCGCGGCCGAGAACACGCCGGAGCAGCGCGTGTCGCCCGGCGAGCGCTACGCGGCCGTCTACGAGATCAACATGTCACGCTGCATCTTCTGCGGCTACTGCGAGGTCGCGTGCCCGTTCGACGCGATCACGATGGGGCACGACTTCGAGCTGTCGGACTACAACCGCGACGACCTCATCTTCACCAAGGAGATGCTGCTCGCCGAGCCGCTCGAGCGCACGCCGCTGCGGTCCGAGGACGAGTAGGGGGCGGGGCGGGGTCATGTCTTCAGTCGTCTTCTTCGTCGCGGCGATCGGCGCCATCGCGGGAGCGATCGGCGTCGTCGCGCTGCGCAACCCCTTCTACAGCGTGCTTGCGCTCGTCGGGCACCTGCTGTCGCTCGCGGCGCTGTTCCTGCTGCTGCGCGCAGAGTTCATCGCCGCCGCGCAGGTCGTCGTCTACGCCGGCGCGGTGATGGTGCTCTACCTGTTCGTCGTCTCCTACATCGGCGGCGGCGCGACGCAGCTCACGCCGGGCGGGTCGCAGCTGCGACCGGTCGCCGCGGCCGCCGTCGGGGCGCTGTTCGTGGAGCTGGCTATCGCCGTGCTCGGCTCGGGCCTGAAGGCGATCGGCGGCGACGGCGCGCCCTACGTCTCCGGCTTCGGCTCGCCGGCCGCGATCGGCGAGGCGCTGCTGACGAAGTTCCTGTTCCCGTTCGAGGTCGCCTCGCTGCTGCTGCTCGTCGCGGCCGTCGGCGCCGTTGTCTTGGCGCGCCGCCGTACCGACAAGGGCACGATGCTCGACGACGACGAGCGCGAGGGCACGCACTGGATCACGCCGCGCTCGCTCTTCAGCGGCACGATGGCGGAGGCCGTCGGCGCCGTGCGCGATCCGAACGCGCCCCAGGAGGTCGAGCGGTGATGGCCCTCTCCTGGTACCTGGTCGTGTCCGCCCTGATCTTCTGCATCGGCGCCGGCGGCGTGCTCGTGCGGCGCAACCCGCTCGTGATCCTGCTGTGCCTCGAGCTGATGCTGAACGCGGCGAACCTCGCGCTGATCGCCTTCTCGCGCATGCACGGCAACAGCGACGGCCAGATCTTCGCGCTGATCGTGCTGGTCGTGGCCGCGTGCGAGGTGACGGTCGGGCTCGGCCTGATCGTGGCGATCTTCCGCCGCCGCCTTCCCATTGACGTCGACGAGCTCCGGGAGCTGCAAGGGTGAGCACCACGACCTGGGGCTGGCTCGTGCTGGCCTTCCCGCTGGCCGGCACGATCGTCAACGGCCTCGGACACAAGAAGCTTGGCCGCGGCGGCGCGGGCGCGATCGGCACGCTCGCGATCGGGCTCGCCTTCGTGTCCGCGCTCGGCGCGCTCTTCTCGCTGCAGGGCCACGACGCCGAGCACCGCCAGCTCGTCTCCTCGCTGTGGGACTACGCCGTCACCGGCGACGTGGACGCGAAGCTGTCGATCCTCGTCGACCCGCTGTCCGTCTACATGATGCTCGTGGTGACCGGCGTCTCGACGCTGATCCACCTCTACTCGGTCAGCTACATGAGAGGCGACCGCGGCTACGCGCGCTACTTCGCCTACCTCAACTTCTTCGTCTTCTCGATGCTCGTGCTCGTGCTCGGCGGCAACTTCCTGATGCTGATCGTCGGGTGGGCGTTCGTCGGCGCGGCGTCGTACCTGCTGATCTCGTTCTGGTACCGCCGCGGCACCGCGACGAAGGCCGGCATCAAGGCGTTCGTCATCAACGTCGTGGGCGACGTCGGGCTCGTGCTCGGCACGTTCTTCATCCTGCGCCACAGCGGCACGCTCGACTTCCTCGGCACGTTCAGAGCGGTCGACGGCGGGGCGTTCGACGCGCACCACGGCTCGCTCGTCGCCGGCTGCCTGCTGCTGCTCGTCGGCGCGTTCGCGAAGTCGGCGCAGATCCCGCTCCACACCTGGCTGCCGGACGCGATGGAGGGCCCGACGCCGGTCTCGGCCTTGATCCATGCCGCGACCATGGTGACCGCCGGCGTCTTCATGGTGGCGCGCATGTCGCCGCTATTCGACTGGTCGCCGTTTGCGCTCAGCGTCGTCACCGTGGTCGGCGCGACGACGGCCTTCTTCGCCGCGACGGTCGGTCTCGTCCAGAACGACATCAAGCGGGTGATCGCGTATTCGACCTGTTCGCAGCTTGGCTACATGTTCGTCGCCGCCGGCATGTCGGCCTATGGCTCGGCGATGTTCCACCTGTTCACGCACGCCTTCTTCAAGGCGCTGCTGTTCCTGTCGGCGGGCGCGGTGATCCACGCGATGCATCACGAGCAGGACATGCGCAAGATGGGGGGCCTCTACAAGGCGATCCCGTTCACCTGGGCGATGATGCTGATCGGCAACCTGGCGCTGACCGGCGCCGGCATCCCGTTCCTGCATGTCGGCTTCGCCGGCTTCTATTCCAAGGATTCGATCATTGACGCGGCGTATCAGAGCCACAGTGCGATGGCCGGCTATGCCTTCACGCTGACGCTGATCGCGGC
>DASRXW010000068.1:0-8983 GCA_035654055.1 Conexibacter sp. | reverse complement strand
GCATCAGCCACCTCAAACGCCGCTACGGCCTCAAGCGATCACGCCTCAAAGGCCACCACGGCGCACGAGCATGGACCGCCTGGGCGATCCTCACCTACAACCTCGACACGCTCGCCATCCGAACCCGCTGAGAACATCCCGTCCGGCGCCCCACCCGAGCGCCAACCACCCGAACGGCCGCGCCCACCCGAGCGCGGCCGTTCCTCGATCAACCCGCCCGACCGTTTATCCGGGGCAAGTAGTCAGCCGACCGGCGAGCACGCCAGCGCACCTACAGCCGTGATGACGATCGGACCGCCAACCGCGGCGCGGAGACAACGGCGGTTCAAAGCGCGCTACGCGAGCGACTTCATCGCCTCGTACAGCGCCAAGATCCGCTCGATCTCCTGGAGGCGCGCGGATCGCGCGGCCCAGGCCTCCTCTTTGAGGATGACCGCCTCGAGCGGGTCGATGGAGTAGCCGGGAATGTGATCAGCCCACGTTCGCAAACGCCCGCCGGCGCTGCTGCGCGGCGCATCGAGCGACAGCGGGTGGTCGCCATTCCCGTGTGCCTCGTCGAGCGCTCTGCGCAGCTCGCCGTCGAGGCGATGCGCCAGCACTGCGCCGTAGAAGGCCTGGAAGCCGGAGCCCTCATGCCAGTCGAGCAGCGCCTCGACGAGGGCGCAGGCGGCATCTTGCTCCCGATCGGCGTCGACGCGCGTGTACCGTCTGCGCACGATCCCGTGCGTGTAGCGCTCCAGCTCGTGGAGCAGAAAATGCTCACAACGGCTGCAGGCGCACCGAGCCGCTGCATCGACACGGTGGCCGCGCGAGCCCGTGCGGTGACGGACCCTGCAAAGCCGCGCGCCGATCAGCCGGCGCCGGCGCGCGCGGCGCTCGATACGCCCGACCGCGACGCCCTCGTCGCCGTCGGCGCCGGCGAGACGTGTGGCGGCGCTGCGAAGGTCGATCCGCATGCCGCGCCGGCTGCCGACGTCGCGGATGCGTCCGAGGCTGCGGACCCGCTCACACGGGTCGCGCGTCGAGTCGCTCGAATAGCGCTGAGCCGAAGAGGCGCTCAGCCGCAGGCCATACTCAGCCGCGAAGGTGCGCAGCTCGCTCGGCGTGATGCGCCGGTGCCCGATCGCCGACGGCGCCGTCCGAGATGACATGAGCCGGCAGGCCGCGGCGAAGTCGCCCCCTACCTCGGCGAGCATCCCGGACGCGGCCTCGACGCTGAGCTCGCGTCTCAGCTCGGTTGCGGCCAGGTCGGCGAGCCGCGACGGCAGCACGACATGCTCGCGTGCCTTGGCGTACCCGAAACGGACGTACAGCGACCGCGCACGTGCGTGGTCGATCACGTGCCCGCACTCGTATGCCCGGTCCACGAGCGCGGCGACCGGGTCGGCTTCGTCCGCGACGCTCACGCCGTGGCCGGGCCGTAGGTGCCGCGCCCTGTAAGGCGCACGACGCCGCGGTCGAGCAGCTCAGCGCACGCGATGCCGACGAGGTGCTCGGGAGCGCTCAGCGAGAGCGCAAGCCGGCGCTCGTCGAACCCGCCCGGGTCGGCGGCGATCATGGCGGCGATCTCTCTCGCGAGCCCCTGGGCAGGCTCCGCGGCGAGCCGCCACGTCCGCGTGCGTCCCTCGCCTTCGAAGGTTACGAGCTCCCGCAGGACGAGCTCGCGGCCCCAGTCAGCGATCTCCGGGTATGTGCGGCCGGTCCGCTCGTGCAGCTGCTGCGAGGTGACGGGCGCCAGACGGCGGATCACCGCGAGCATCTCATCGGGCCCGGTGCATGTCTCGACCGGACGCAGCCGCTTGCTCGTCGAGGCCTCGAGCGGCGCTCGGTAGGCGCGCCGCGACGCGGGGCCGGTCGCCGACAGGTGCCCGGCGCGGGTGAGCGACTGCAGCTTGCGCCCCAACTTCTTCGGATCCCCGCCGAGCGCTGCGAGCACCTGCGCGCGCCGAACCGGACCGTGTCTGACGACATAGTCGCGCACCTGGTCTCGGCTGGGAACCACGACGGCCGCGCCGCCGCCGGCACGCGGATGCGGATGCTTCCGCGCGCTCGTCGCCGCTTCGGGCGGTTCGTCGCGGCTCCTGCTGCGATCACCGTCCGCGTCGGACCGATACAGCTCCGCGGCGTACACCCGGATGCGACGGGCGATCTCGGCCTCCCGCTCACTCCGCTCGACCTCGGCGTCGATCGCGAACAACATCGGACTGGTCATATGGACCTCCTTCGGTGGCTGGAGAGTCCCCCGAGTGGCATCGAGAAATGCCACTGTCTATCTACCGCTCACCAGTGCGATACGCCATACGGCAAAGCCGAAAGATCCCGCTTGTTGCGGAGAAATCCAGAGGGGCAAACGCGTCAGGCGAACGCGGCGACGAGCAGGAGGTCGTGGCTCGTCGCGGATGGGGGGAACAGGTTCGACTTGGTGGACATCGCCGCTGTAGCGACGATTTGCATGGGCCTGTCCCCTCGCGTCCCCCGAATCCGACCAACAGTGCCGGCCGTGTCCCCCTAACCGCCTTCGCCCAGCACGTCGCGGGCCCACGCCAGCGCTTGCTCCGCGCTACGAAGGCTCGCGTTGCGATCCAGCTCGTCCGGCACTGGCGGATCGTCGTGGCGGAACTCGGCGGACCACGGCGTCAGCCAGCGCGCCTCCACGACGACATCCGGAATCCGCACGCCATCGCGGTCGGCCAGCTCCAGCAGGAAGCCAAGGTCATGAGTGCGCGGGACCTGCACACCGTGGATCGCGAGCACAGCCTTCATCGCCTTCTCGATCGCCTGCTGTGCGTGGAACCCGATCGCGTCGTCCGTGATCGAGGCGTTGTCGACCAGCGCCCGCACAACCTCTACATCGCCCTCGGCCTTCCGCAGCAGCAGTGCGGCGAACTCGAGCTGGTCAGGACTCGGCAACGAGCCGCCCCTCACGCAGCGCGGTGTAGACCAACGAGCCCGGCACATCGCGACGACGCCGCACGAGGTCATCGCTCATCACGATCACGTCCACCGGCACGCCAAGCGGCGGCAGCGCGTCACGCAATCGCACCATCTCCTGCGCGGACGGCTGCACTCCCCGCTCGACCACGAGGAAGTCGAGGTCGCTGTCCTCGGTCGCGTCCCCACGTGCGTGCGACCCGAACAGAAACACTCGTGCCGGCGCCGCGGCCTCTTCGGCCAGCGTGCGCCCCGCCTGCTCGATCACATCGTCGCTGACCACGCGAAAACGGTACCTCAGGCGCAGGCGACCAATCAGCCGTCTCGCCGAGCAACAACGCGGCGCACGGACTCCACCATCACGCTTCAAGACTGGCGTCCGTTACGTAGCCCCGATGCGATCCCGTCCAGCGTCTCAGCAGATCGCGGAGCACTCGATCGGATTCGTCCAACTCGGCTCTGGAAAACGTGTTAACCGTGCTGCGAAGGTCTGCGCGTTCGAATGCTGATCTGATGAAGGTCCACATATGCTCGAACCACGACTCTCGCTCAGTGATCCCGCGCAGCATGTAGCTCGGGTCTCCGACGTTCGGCGCGTCTCGATGGCACGGCCTGCACAGAAGAACGAGGTTCGACGGGCTCTCGTCGCCACCAAGCGCGCGAGGAACGAGATGACAGCGGTCGAGGGCCGCCGTCTCCCACCCGTCCCAGCCCTCAGATGACACGTCACACCTGACCGCGTCGAAGCCGCAGGCGAAGCAGCAGGGCTCTAGCTCTCCGCCGATCGCGCAGTTCTCCGGCAGACGTTCCAGCCCGGCGCGAGTGTCCGACCAGTACCGCGCGATCTCGGCCTTCCTCGTCCTGATGCGATGCCGAGGCGAGCCCATGCTCAGCGCCTCTCTCCGTACCAGGGATTCTCGCCCAGAGGATCGCCCGGCCAATCCGCCCACGAGAGCCGCGCGACGATCGCGCGTCCGTCATCGACGATGTCCCACGTGACGTAGTACGTCACCGCGCGGCAGGCTCGGCACCAGAGCTTGGCACTGCGGAAGACGGTCCACACGTCGAGATGCACGCCCCGCTTGGAGCACTCCGGGCATACCAAGGTGACGTGGCGCTGATCAGCCCGGACGGGAACGCGCTGCGGCGGCGGTCTAAAGCCTGCCGGTTCGGTCACCCGGACATCCGATCACGAAGCGCGACGACCGTGCCGCACTCGGCGCAAGACACGCGGTCCTGTCCCCCGAAACGCTCGTCGCTGTCCCCCTACCGTCCCCCGAACCGGCGAATGCGCGCGCTCAGAAGCCCGCAAAGAGCGGAGATCCTGTCCCCCTACCGCCCGAACGAGAGCCGAGGGCAGATCTCCAGCATTTGCAGGAAGATCCGCCTCTGAGTCAATACACCGAAAAGTGGGGGGAGCAGGATTCGAACCTGCGTAGGCAGAGCCAACGGGTTTACAGCCCGTCTCCTTTAACCACTCGGACATCCCCCCGAGCAGGGAGCGGAAGTGTAGCGAGCGCGGGGGCTTGCGGGCCCCCGCGCTCCGGTACGGGCCTACGAAGCGTCGCGGAGGCGCTGCGCCTCGGGCAGCGCCTCGAGCTTCTTGAGCGTGTGGTTCTCGATCTGGCGGATCCGCTCGCGTGTGACGTTGAACGCGCGGCCGACCTCCTCGAGCGTGCGCGGGCGCCCGCCGGAGAGACCGAAGCGCATCTCGATCACCTCGCGCTCGCGCTGCGGCAGCGCCGCCAGCGCGCGGCGGACGTTGTCGCGCCGCAGGTTCTCCGACGCGAGCTCGAACGGCGACTCGGCCGTCTGGTCCTCGACGAAGTCGCCCAGCTCCGACTCCTCTTCCTCGCCGATCGGCTTCTCGAGCGAGACGGGCTGCTGCGCCATGCGCAGGATGTCGCGCACCTCTCTCACCGGGCAGTCGAGCTCGAGCGCGATCTCCTCGGGCGTCGGCTCGCGGCCGAGCGTCTGGACGAGCTGGCGCTCGACGTGGACGACCTTGTTGAGCTTCTCGACCATGTGGACCGGGATGCGTATGGTCCGGCCCTTGTCGGCGATCGCGCGCGTGACCGCCTGGCGAATCCACCAGGTCGCGTACGTCGAGAACTTGAAGCCGCGGCGGTGGTCGAACTTCTCGACCGCGCGGATCAGCCCGAGCGAACCCTCCTGGATCAGGTCGAGGAACGTCAGGCCGCGCCCGAGGTACCCCTTCGCGATCGAGACGACGAGCCGCAGGTTCGCCTCGATCATCTGCTGCTTGGCGGTCATGTCGCCGCGCTCGATGCGCTGGGCGAGGTAGACCTCCTGTTCGGCCGTGAGCAGGCTCACGCGTCCGATCGAGCGCAGGTAGAGCCGCAGCGAGTCGAGGCTCGGCTCCACCGTCAAGTCGATTTCAGGGCGCTTCGACGTCGCCCTCGGCTCCGGGCGCTCGCCGCCCTCGGCCGCGCCCGCCTCGGCCGCAGCCCCCGGACGGCCGTCGGCTTCGATCACGTCGATGCCGTGCTCCTCGAGGTGCGCGTGCAGCTCCTGGACCTGCTCCTTCGTGACCTCGACCTCCTCGAGGCATCCGGAGATCTCCTCGTAGGTCAGGTACCCCCGCTCCTGCCCCTCGGCGATGAGGTTCCGCAGCTCCTCCAAGTCGAGCAACGGCGTCTCATCCGCCGACAAAACTCCAGCCTTCTCCGTCACGTTGTCGTTCCTATCGAGACGCGATTCGGACCCACGCGGACGCGAGCCCCCCTCTCCTCACTGCACCTCGTAACTCAACGCTACGTTCGCGGCGTCTGCCGCGATGGGCCGAGCCATTCGTGCTCTCCAGCCCATGAGCGTGGAGGCGGCTTCCAGCCTGTGCGGAGTGATACCACAAAGATGGCGAAGCTCAGCCGGTAGTCGCGCGTGTGATGCAACAGATGGCGCGTCGCCCGCGGCCGCCGGCTCTCGCTACCCTTGGGCGGGATGCCGAGCGCCCGCACCGCCTCCATCGCCGCACCGGACGTCCAGGCCCAGCGCCCGACGCTCGAGGTCAGCCTCTCGCGCGTCGGCGTGACGGGCGTCGAGAAGGTCATCCGCATCAGACAGGACGGCTCCGAGCAGCTGTTCTCGGCGCAGATCGAGTGCTTCGTCGACCTCGGCCCGCACCAGAAGGGCGCGCACATGTCGCGCTTCGAGGAGGTCGTCAACGAGGCCATCGGCGAGGTGATCCTCGGCGAGGCGACGTTCAAGGCCGAGACGCTCGCGCAGCACGTCGCCGAGCGCGTGCGTGACCGGCAGGGCGCCCGTCGCGCCGAGGTCACGATCGTGGCGCGCTACCCGGAGCACAAGCCGGCGCCCGTCTCGGGCATCCAGACGCAGGAGATCTACACGCTCTACGGCTCGGCGGTCGCGTCCGAGCGCGGCACGCGGCGGCTCGTCGGCGTCGCCGCGCAGGGGATGACCGCGTGCCCGTGCGCGCAGCAGCTCGTCGCCGGCAGCTCGCGCGAGCGCCTCGCGGCCGACGGCTTCACCGACGACGAGATCGAGCGCATCTTCGAGCACGTGCCCGTCGCGACGCACAACCAGCGCGGCCTCGGCACGCTCCACATCGGCTGCACCGAGGAGTGCGAGGACGAGATCGAGGCGCGCACGCTGCTCACCATCGTCGAGAGCTCGATGTCGTCCGAGATCTACGAGCTGATGAAGCGCAGCGACGAGGCGGCCGTCGTCGAGAAGGCCCACCGCCGCCCGCGCTTCGTCGAGGACTGCGTGCGCGAGATGATCGGCGGCGTGGTCGAGTGCTTCCCGGCGCTCGCCGACGCCGCGTTCGTCTCCGCGCGGCAGGAGAACCTCGAGACGATCCACCAGCACAACGTCGTCGCCGAGCGCTTCGGGCTGCTCGGCGAGGTGCGGCGCGAGCTGGCGAGCGGCGAGCACGTGGAGACGCACGTCTCGCGCCGCGCCTGGCTCGACGGCACGGTCGAGGGCGGGGCGTAGCCTCATGGCCCTCCCGGCGGGCGTGCGGCTGCACCACCCGGGAGGAACGGACGAGGATGCGGTGACCGTGCTCGTGCTGACGACCGCCTGCCAGGTCGCCGACACCGGGCGCTCCGACCGCGAGCTGGCCGACGTGATCGAGGACTGGGACCGCATCGGTGGCGACCTCGCGCGCGACGCCTGGCTCGCGGAGGACAGCGGCGGCGAGACGATCGGCTACGCGTTCGTCGCGCCGCCCGACGCGGAAGTGCGCGTGCATCCCCGCGCGCGCGGGCGCGGGATCGGCTCGCACCTGCGCGAGCTGGTCGAAGCGCGCGCGAGCGAGCGCGGCGCGGGCGAGCTGCGCCAGCGGGTGGTGACCGGCGACCGCATCGCGGAGCGCCCGCTCGAGCTCGCCGGCTACGTGCCGATGTGGCAGACGTGGCGCCTGGAGCGCCCGCTCGACGTCGCGCCCGAGCCGCCGAGCTGGCCGGCGGGGGTGACGGACGCCGCGCTCGACGACGAGCGCGACGTGGCCGAGGTGCTCGCGCTGCTCGAGCGCTCTGCCGCGAGCGGCCCCGACGGCGCGCCGCTCGCGCTCGACCGCTTCCACGCCGAGCACCTCGCGGACGAGCGCCTCGACGCCGGCCTGTGCGTGCTCGCGCGCCGCCGCGAGCGGCTCGTCGGCGCGGCGATCTGCGAGAGCTGGAACGACACCGACGGGAGCGTCGTGCAGTTGGCGGTGGATCCCGACGAGCGCTTCGACGCGATCGGGCGGTCGCTGCTGCTGGCAGCCTTCGCGCACATGCGCGAGCGTGGGGTCGAGACAGTCGTCGTGTCGGTGGGCGGGGACGGCGCACGGATCCCGGAGCCCTACGCGTCGGTCGGCCTGCGGCCGGTGTGGCAGCAGACGACCTGGCGCAAGGCGCTGGACTGAGCGGCGGCTGACCGGCTGGCGCGGCGCGTCAGGCGGCGCCGTCGGCGCTGATGCGGTCGCGCTCGCCGAGGCGGCGGCGCAAGCCGAGGAAATAGTCGACGCCCGACAGGACCGTCACCACGACGGTCGCGTCGACGAGCAGGTCGAGCCACAGCGGGCGCGCATCGCCGACGGCGATCAGCGCGAGCACCATCGCGATCTGCAGGCACGTCTTCGCCTTGCCGAACATGCTGGCCTGGATCACGACGCCCTGCGCCCCTGCGCCCATCCGCAACGCGGTGACGGCGAACTCGCGCGCGATGATCACCATCGCGACCCACGCCGCGAGCCGGTCGAGCGAGACGAGCGAGACGAGCGCCGCGACGATCAGCAGCTTGTCGGCGATCGGGTCCATCAGCTTGCCGAACGTCGTCACTGCATTGCGCGTGCGCGCGAGGTAGCCGTCAAGCAGGTCGGTGAGCGAGGCGACGACGAACACGATCGCGGCGAGCAGGTCGCCGCTCGGCGTCGCGTCGAGCAGCGCGACGACCAGCACCGGCACGAGCAGGATGCGCAGCACCGTCAGGACGTTTGGCACGTTGACCGGGAACATCGGATGTCGGAGCGTATCTCTGCGCCCCTGGGCGCGCCAGCGCGGGCGCGCCAGGCCGCGATCGCGCATCACGCCGGAGGCTGGCGTATCGTCACCCGCGCCCGCACCCACGCGGCGAAGGCCGCTTCGGACAGCTCGCGCGCGGCAAGCCGCTCGATCGTGGCGGCGATCTCGTCCTGCCCGCCGGTCGGCGGTGTCCAGATACCTTGGTTGCGTGCCACCAATTCGAGCATCGCCAGCAGCGCGACGCGCTTGTTGCCGTCCGGCAGCGGGTGGTTGCGCACGAGCCGGGAGCAGAGCACCGCAGCCTTGTCCGCGAGGGAGCGGTGGCGGTCCGGCGCCGCCAGCGCAGATGCAACCGCGCCGAGCCTGGTCGCGCGGACGAGTCCTTCGGCGGGTGCGCCGAGCACCGCCTCCGCGATGAGCAGGACGTCCTCAATGCTCAACCTCTCCATAGCGAAATCACGCTACCAAGACACCACACATTTGTGATGCTCTGGTGCGAGTGTTCCATGGTGGGTATAGTTCGCGGTGGGATGCCGAAGACGATGACCCTGCGGCTCAGCGAC
>DASRXW010000067.1:0-22933 GCA_035654055.1 Conexibacter sp. | reverse complement strand
GCGATCTACGCCTCAAGCGCAGAACGCACCGCAGCCCTTGACGGCTGGCTCTGGCACTACAACCATCACCGCCCACACCAAGCCCTCGGCCGACGAGCACCCATCACCCGCCTGAACAACCTGCTCGGGACTTACACCTAGACTCTTCTGTACCGGTTTGCGCGATGGGGCGAGACCCGGACTCGAACCGGAGACATCACGATTTTCAGTCGGCTCGAACGGTCCAGGTGGAAGGCGGCTGTCAGCAGCGGGGAACTGGTTCGCTCTGGTGCCCGTAGGGCGCCCGAGATACGTGCAGATACGGGCGGATTCGGCGGGGGTTTTGGCCACGACGGGCAGCTCGTGGCCAAAACCCTGGAGCAGTCCCCCGGCTCGCAGCACGGATGCCGATGATGCCATCGCATGTCACGATCGAGCGGGGTACGTCGTCAGTTCGGCATGAACGAGATCGTGATCACCGGATCCACGGGCGTCATCGGGCGGCGCGCCGTCCGCGAGCTGCTCGCCGCCGGCCACCGCGTCAGGGGCGTGACGCGCTCCGCGCACGGCCGCGAGCGGCTCGAGAGCCTCGGGGCGCGTGCCGTCGAGGCCGACGTGCTCGACGAGGCGTCGCTGCGCCGCGCGTTCGACGGGGCGGACGCCGTCGTCAACCTGCTGACCCACATCCCGAGCGCCGATCGCATGGCCGATCCGTCCGCCTGGGAGGAGAACGACCGCCTGCGCACCGAGGCGTCGGCGGCGATCGCGCGCGCCGCCCAGGCCGCCCGCTTGCGACGGCTCGTGCAGGAGTCGATCGCGTTCGTGTACGCCGACGGCGGCGACGCGTGGCTCGACGAGGATGCGCCGGTCGCCGGCGGCGGCGTGACGACGACCGCGCTGACGGCCGAGCGCAACGCGCGCGAGCTGTTCGACGGCGACACCGTCGTGCTGCGCTTCGGGCTGTTCATGGGACCGGACAGCGGGTCGACGCTGGCCGCGCTGGAGGCCGCGCGCGGCGGCGCCTCGATCGCGGTCGGACCGCCCGGCGCGTACCGGCCGACGCTCTGGCTGGATGACGCGGCGGCGGCCATCGCCGCGGCGCTGCGCGCCCCGGCCGGGACGTACAACGTCGCCGACGCCGACCCGCCGACGAACGCCGAGATCGATGCCGCGCTGGCCGCCGCCGTCGGGGTCGAAGCGCTGCGCCCGCGGGCGCCGCAGGACGGGCCGCTGGCGCGCTCGCAGCGCGTGTCGAGCCGCCGGCTGCGCGAGGCGAGCGGCTGGGCGCCGCGCGTGCGCGCGGGCACGGAGATTTGGGGGCCCGCCCACCGGATCGCCGCATGACCGCCGCGGAGCGCTTCGCGCAGGCACGCCCGCGGCTGCTGCGGCTCGCGTACAGCGAGCTCGGCGACGTCGGCGAGGCGGAGGACGTCGTGCAGGAGGCGTGGCTGCGGCTGGAGCGCGCGGACGCGGAGGCGATCGAGAACCTCGACGGCTGGCTGACGACGGTCGTCGCCCGGCTCGCGCTCGATCGCCTGCGGTCCGCTCGCGCGCGCCGCGAGACCTACGTCGGTCCGTGGCTCCCGGAGCCGCTCGTGTCGGACGACCCGGCGGACCGCGTCACGCTCGACGAGTCGGTCAGCTACGCGCTGCTGACCGTGCTCGAGCAGCTCTCGCCCGCAGAGCGCACGGCGTTCGTGCTGCACGACGTGTTCGACGTGCCGTTCGGCGACGTCGCCGAGGTGGTCGGCCGCACGCCCGAGGCGGTGCGGCAGCTCGCCTCGCGCGCCCGCCGGCACGTCAAGCGCGAGCACCCGCGCTTCGCGGCCTCGCGCGACGAGCACGATCGCGCCGTGCGAGCGTTCGCGCAGGCGGTCGCCGAGGGCAACCTCGAGGGCCTTGTCGCGGTGCTCGACCCGGATGTCGTCTGGACGTCGGACGGCGGCGGGCGCGCGAGCGCCGCGCGCAAGCCGCTGCGCGGCGGAGCGCGGGTCGCGCGCGCGTGGGCGGCGCTCAGCCGCAAGTCCATGCACGAACCGATCGAGATCAAGCTCAACGGGCGGCTCGGGCTGGTGCTCCCGAGCGGCGACGGCCATCGCGCGGCGCTCTCGTTCGTCGTCAGCGACGGTCGCATCACGCGCATCGACGCGATCCGCAACCCGGAGAAGCTGCGGCGCCTCTGAACGTAGGTTCCGCGTGGGGAGGTTGCGGGCACCTGACGGCCCGGACGGCTGGGTGGCTCGCCTCGCTCGCGTTCCCACGCCAGGCCGTTTGACGTCTCGCGCGCGGCGCGAGACGATCGGGGGCGGCAGCACCCCGACGAGAGGAGCGCAGATGGCCCGCAAGATGGCGGACTGTCGCCGCTGGCCGAGCGATGCGAACTGCTCGCTCGTGATCATCGGCGAGGAGGACGAGGTCGTCCGTGCCGCGGCCGAGCATGCGGCCTCGGTGCACGGGCACGAGGACACGCTGGAGATGCGCGAGCAGCTCCGCGGCTTCCTCGAGCCGGCCGAGGAGTACTCGCCGGCGCCGCGGGCGCAGGAGCCGCTGCCCGGGTAAAGCACCCTGACCTCACGCGGTGGTCCGTGCGGGCCGCGGCTAGGCTGCTCGCATGGACTACCGCACACTCGGCCGCACCGGCATGCAGGTGAGCCCGCTGTGCCTCGGCACCATGATGTTCGGCGCCTGGGGCAACACGGATCACGACGACTCGATCCGCATCATCCACGCCGCGCTCGACGCGGGCGTCAACTTCGTCGACACCGCCGACGTCTACGCCCGCGGCGAGTCCGAGGAGATCGTCGGCAAGGCACTCGCCGCCGACGGCCGTCGCCAGCACGTCATCCTCGCGACGAAGGTCCACGGCACGATGGGCGAGGACCCGAACGAGCGCGGCAACTCGCGCCGCTGGATCGTGCATGAGGTCGAGCGCAGCCTGCGCCGCCTGCAGACCGACTGGATCGACCTCTACCAGGTCCACCGTCCCGAGCCGGACACCGACGTCGAGGAGACGCTCGCCGCGCTCACCGACCTCCAGCGCGCCGGCAAGATCCGCGCGTTCGGCTGCTCGACGTTCCCGGCCGAGGAGATCGTCGAGGCGCAGTGGACCTCCGAGCGGCGCGGCCTCGGGCGCTTCGTCACCGAGCAGCCGCCCTACTCGCTGCTCGTGCGCGGGATCGAGCGCGACGTGCTGCCGACCTGCCAGCGCCACGGCATGGGCGTGATCCCGTGGAGCCCGCTCGCGGGCGGCTGGCTGAGCGGGCGCTGGCGCAAGGGACAGGACCCGCCGGACACGAACCGCGCCGCGCGCGTCCCCGGCCGCTACGACCTGTCGCTGCCCGAGAACCAGCGCAAGCTGGAGGCGACCGAGGCGCTCGCGCAGCTCGCCGAGGAGCTGGGCGTCACGCTGATCCGCCTCGCGATCGCGTTCGTGCTGCAGCACCCCGCCGTGACCGCGCCGATCATCGGCCCGCGCACGATGGAGCAGCTCGAGAGCCAGCTCGGCGCGGAGCAGCTGACGCTGAGCGCCGAGGTGCTCGACCGCATCGACGAGATCGTGCCGCCGGGGACGAACTTCAGCGCCGCCGATGCCGGCTACACCCCGCCGACGATCGCGGACGCGGCGCTGCGCCGGCGCTGAGCGCTCAGCGCGGGATCCACGTGCGCGACGGCGTGGCCGCCGCGTCGATCGGCGCGAGCGGTCGCAACGCGGCGGCGAGTTCGCTTCGCTACGGCACGTGCAGCAGCCCAAGCGCCGCGAGCCGGCCGAGCGCCGCGTCGACGTCGCCCGCGGACCCGTCCGGCGCCGCCTCGCACAGCGCGGCGCGGTCGCGCGTGCCGTCGAGCAGCGGGAGCAACGCAACGTCGAGCGGTTCGTCGAGGCGGACGTTCGCGTGCAGCAGGGAGCTGAGGACGCTCGCGCCGGCCGCCAGCTGCGCGCGCGCGAGCCCGCTCGCGCGCGGGCGGACGGGCGACCTCGTGCTCGCTTCGAGCCCGCTCCCGCGGGGCGGCTTGCCTGCGCCCACGCCGCCGCCGACCGCCCCGCCGGCCACCGGCGGCGGGCAGCCGTGGAGGCCGACGACCCGTGCGAGGTGCGCCTGGAGCATCACGTCGCGTAGGCGCGCGGCGACCAGCTCGCGCGGCGCGCCCCGACCGGCCGCGTCCAGCGCGCGGTCGAGCAGATCGGGGAAGCCGACCGCGGCCGGCCACGCCTCCGCCAGCGCGTGCATCGCCGCGAGCACGAGCGGCTCGGACGTCGTCATCGTGAAGCCGTCAGGCGTGGAGAACGTCTCCCCCTCCCCCGCCGCGGAGGCCTCCGCGGAGTCCGCCGACGCCGGCTCCTCAGCCCGCGCCGCCGACGACAGCCACAGCCGCTCCAGCACGCCGTCGGCAAGCCCGCGTCGCACCGGCGCCTCCCCGTGGCACAGCAGCGTCTGGCGGAACATGCGGTTCTTGAAGAAGTCGAGGTACTGCTCGCGCACGACGGCGTCGTCGGGCAGCCCGGCCATCAGCCGCTCGGCGCTCGCGGGCACGTCGCGCATCAGGCTCTCCGCCAGCTCCGCCTCGGCGAGGAAGCGCAGGCCGTGCGCGGCCGCGTGCTCGACGATCTCGTGCAGGTAGAAGGGCGTGCTGATCTCCGCCAGGTCGTCGTGGAACAGCAGCGCGTCGCCGGCGCGCAGCATCCGCTCGAGGTGCTCACGCAGCACGCGCGCGTACGGCGACGGCTCCTCGATCGCGACGATCGTCTCCATCAGCTCGTGCGCTCCGGCCAGGCGCGCCTGCGGGTCCTCGACGTCGCGCAGGTGGTAGCGCAGCATGTCGCGCGCCATGTCGCGCAGGTAGCTGCCGGGGTAGGCGTTGTAGCTGACGAACGCGATCCCCTCCGGCGCCAGGCAGCGCCGCACGCACGCGAGCAGCGCGACGCGGGCGGCCGGCGCGATCCACGAGTAGACGCCGTGCGCGACGACGTAGTCGACGCCGTCGAGCTCCTCGGCCGAGAGCGACTCGAAGTCGCCGACGCGCAGCTCGACGTTCTCCAGCCCGGCCGCGCGCGCCAGCTCGGCCCCGCGCGCGACGGCGGCCGCGGCGGCGTCGACGCCGATCACCTGCGCGCCCGGCAGCGATTGCGCGATCGACAGCGCGTTGCCGCCATCGCCGCAGCCGAGCTCCAGCACGCGGCAGGTGGCCGCCGGCGCCGGGTCGAGCCCGAGCAGCCGGCCGACGGCCTCCAACCGCGCGGGGTGCGTCGCGGCGTAGGCGTAGCCGGGGTAGGAGAGCTGCTCGTAGGCGCTTCCCGCGGGCGCGGGCGCGGGCGCCAGCTCGGTCAAGAACCCTTGTTCTGCGCGCCGACGTTGATGCTGATCTTCTGGATCGGCTTGCCGTTGGAGCCGAGGAAGATCTCCTCGATCTTGGCGAAGCTGAAGCTGATCTGCTCGGTCGGCACCTGGCTCTGCGAGCCGCCGTCCTGGAAGCTCGAGATGAGGACCTGCGACATCTTGTACTCGAGGTAGTCGAGCTGCTTTCCGCCGGCCTTGCGCGCGAAGGAGACGACGGCCTCCTTGTAGTGCTGCCCCGTTGCGGCAGCTCTGAACAGCAGCGGCGATGCCTTGTCGATCCGCTTCGTGATCGTGAAGCTCGAGAACGTCACCTTGCCGGCGCCGCCCCCGCCGCCGGAGGCGTGCGTGCCGCCGTTGGCCCCGATCGAGAACGAGCTGATGTCGATCTCGCCCTTGTGGGCCTTGTCGGTCGACTCGCCCTTGACGCCGTCGAGCTTGAGGAACGTCCTGCCGCCGCCGGAGAAGCCGAACGAGGTCGAGCCGATCAGCGGCGAGCCCGGAGCGCCGCTCGCGCCCGCGGGGCCGGGCACGCCCTGCGCGCCCTGCGGGCCTTGCGGCCCGCGCTGGTTCCAGGTGATCGTGGCCTCGCCGTTGAGGCACGCGCCCTGCTCGTTCGGCCCGCCGGTCGGCAGGGTCGGAGGCTGGCTCGGGTCGATCACGCGCAGCTGCCCGTAGTGGAAGAAGCCGCTCGTCGGGTTCGGGGCGGTCACGTAGCACCCCGTGATCGTCCCGTCGCCAGACGGGATCGAGCCGATCGCGATCGCCGCGCCCGCTCCGAGCGCCGCGGCGGTCGGCAGCGCCACCTTCAGCGCGGCGCGGCGGGAGCGCCGTGCGCGCTCGACCGCCCGAACGATCCGATTGGCCTCTTCCCGGCTCATCGCGAGTCGGACCCAACCAGACGGCCATGGCGCTGTCAAGCGCAGTGGACGACTCGTTCACGACCTTCGCGTCAGCGCTTCGCCACCAGCGCCCGCAGCCGCTCCGTCGCCTCCGCGGCGACCAGCGGCTTGGCGAAGTGGAAGCCCTGCGCGAGCGGGCAGCCGTGCTCGACGAGGAAGCGGCGCTGCGCCTCGCTGGTGACGCCCTCCGCCACCGTCAGCATCCCCAGCGCGGAGCCGAGCTCGATGATCGCTCTCGTCATCGCCGCGGCCTGCGGGTCGTCGGGGACGCCGCGCAGGAACGACTGGTCGATCTTCAGCACCTCGACCGGCACGTCGCGCAGGCGCGAGAGCGACGAGTGCCCCGAGCCGAAGTCGTCGATCGCGAGCCGCACGCCCATGCCGTGCAGCGCGCGCACGATCGGGTTCGCGCGCTCGGCGTCGAGCATCGCGGCCGACTCGGTGATCTCCAGCGTCAGGCAGGACGGCGCCAATCCCTCGGCCGCCAACGACTCGCGCACGGTCGTCGGGTAGTCCGGCCGGCGCAGCTGGCGCGGCGAGACGTTCACGTGCACGTGCGCGTCGAGCCCCTCCACGCGCCATTCGCGCAGTTGCGCGCAGACCGCGTTCAGCACCCAGCCGCCGATCGCCTCGATCAGCCCGGCGTCCTCCGCGAGCGGGATGAACTCGTTCGGGCCGACGATCCCGCGCTCGGCGTCCTGCCAGCGCACCAGCGCCTCGAACGCCACCAGGTCGCCCGTCGCGGTCGCGACCAGCGGCTGGTAGTGGACGACGAAGTCGTCGCGCTGCAAGGCCCGCCGCAGCTTGCTCGTCAGCGACAGGCGCGCGAGCGTGTGGCGCGAGTCCCCGCCATAGCTGGCGATGCCCCCGCGGCCGGCCTGCTTGACCTCGTACATCGCCGCGTCGGAGTGGCGCAGCAGCGTGTCCGCGTCGGACGCGTCGTGCGGGTAGATGGAGATGCCGATCGAGGAGCCGATCTCGAACTCCGCGTCGGCGATCGAGAACGGCTCGAGCAACGCGGCCTCGACCTGCTTGGCGACCGCTTCGGCGCTCAGCCGCGGGTCGCGGTCGAGGTCCGTCAGCAGGATCAGGAACTCGTCCCCGCCCTGGCGCGCGAGCAGGTCGGTCGAGCGCACGACGCCGCGCAGGCGCACCGCGATCCGCCTGAGCAGCTCGTCACCGGCGGCGTGGCCGAGCGAGTCGTTGACCGCCTTGAAGTCGTCGAGGTCGACGTACAGCAGCGCGACCGCGTGGCCCGAACGGCGCGCACGCGCAAGGCCCAGGGCGAGGTGCTCGTCGAGCAGCGCGCGGTTCGGCAGCTTCGTGAGCGAGTCGTGGTAGGCGAGGAAGGCGATCTGCTCCTGCGCGCGGCGGCGCTCGGTGATGTCGCTGAAGGCCGTCACCGCGCCGTACGGGCGCGACTCGCCCTCGCGCACGAGCGGGTGGCTGGAGATCGACGTCCACACCTCGCTGCGATCCGGCCGCACGATCTTCAGCACCACGTCGCGCTGCGGCAGGTGGGTCTGCAGCGCCCGCTGCGAGGGCATCGCGTCGAGCGCGAGCGGCGTGCCGTCCTCGTGCAGGATCTCGATCGGCCACTCGCCGGCGACGCGGTACAGCAGCTCCTCCTCCTGCAGGCCGAGGATCCGCATCGCAGCCGCGTTGCAGCTCAGCACGCGCCCGTCGGCGCCGTAGATCAGCAGCCCCTCCTCGAGCGCGTGCACGACGCCGCGGTTGCGCTCCTCGCTCTCGGCCAGCGCCGCCTCGGCGATCCGCGTGGCGGTGACGTCGGTGATGATCCCCTGCGTCAGGCGCGGCTCGCCGTGCTCGTCGCGGATCACGGTGTCGCGCTCCCACACCCACATGATGCGGCCGTCGGCGGCGATCATCCGGTACTCGCAGTCGAACGCCTTCTGCTCGCGGAACGCGTAGCGTGTCTCTGCCAGCACGCGGTCGCGGTCCTCGGGGTGGATGTGCTCCTCCCAGACGCCGGTGTCGCCGAGCCAGCGCTCGCGCGGGAAGCCGAGCAGCTCCTCGATCTGCGGGCTGACGTAGCGGAACGAGCCCAGCTCGTCCCAGTCGGCGATGTACGTGACGGCGGGGATCGTCTCGATCAGCGTGCGGTAGCGGGCCTCGGCCTCCTCCAGCTCGACCGCGGAGCTGACGCGCGCCGTGACGTCGTGCAGCACGCCGATGTAGCGCCGCACGACGCCGTCGTCGTCGGCGACCGGCGTGAGGAAGACCTCGTTCCAGAACGGCGAGCCGTCGCGACGGTAGTTGCGCAGCGTGACCCAGCACTCCTCGCCGACGCGCAGCGCGGCCGCCATCTCGGCCACCGGCTCGGGGTCGGTCTCCTCGCCCTGCAGCAGCGCGAGCGAGCGGCCGACGACGTCCTCCGCGCGGTAGCCGGTGAGCAGCTCGAACGCCTCGTTGACGTAGCTGACCGGCCAGCCGCCGCCGTCCGGGTCGGCGTCGGCGATCACGATGCCGTTGTTGGTGGCGGCCAGCGCGTGCTCGTGCAGGTCGAGCATCGCGGCGCCGCGGCGGTAGCCGAGGTGCAGCGCGAGCTGGCTGGCGAGCGCGGCGACGTCGGCCATCAGGCGCGCGTCGGGGCGCGCGCCGGGCGCGAGGTGCAGCTCCAGCACGCCCTCGCAGGCGCCGCCGGCGACGAGCGGGACGGCGACGTGCGGACCGTCGGCGACGGTCGCCCGCGCGAGCGCGGCGCGCCCGGCGAGGTGCTCGTCGGGCGGCGGGACGCTGCCGGCGGCGGGCAGGGTCGCCTCGCCGTGCGCAGCACGCGGGATCAGCTCGCCGCGCTCGGCCGGCAGCTCCCAGGCGACGCCGCCAGCGGCGCCGAACAGCGCGGCCAGCACGCCGAGCGCCTCGCGCAGCAGGCCCTCCGGGGGCAGGTCGGCGGCGAGGTGGTCGGCGATCGTCTGCTGGGCGGACAGCAGGCGCTGCGCGGTCGCGGCGGCGCAGCGGTCCTCTGCGCACGCGTGCTCGCGCAGGATCGCGGCGGCGAGGCGCCGCGGGTCCGGCTCGTGGGCGGCGCAGCCGCCGGCGGCCGCGGCCGTGGCGCCGGCGTCCGGGTCGGTCAGCACGAGCCCGACGCCGGCGACGTCGGTCGCCCGCCGGACCGCGTCGAGCTCGGGGGACGGCGGCAGGCCGCACACGACGACGTCCGCCTCGCCACGGGCGAGCGCCCTCGTGAGCGTCGACGGATCCTCGAGCGCGGACGCGGTGAGGCCGCCGCCGTTCGCCGCGCCGAGCACGGCGACGAGCGCGGAGGCAGCTTCGGTATCTCGGTGGACGACGAGCGCGCGCAAGTGGGCTTTCCCGGTCGACGCCGGGCGGGTTCACGACGGTATCCGATTGGATCGTCCGATCACCCTGATTGGTTGAGCACTGCACGGGGGATTGCCACGGATGTCGTGCAGTGGTGGCGCACTCCGATGCACGAGAGCCGAAACGGCGCGAGTGAAGCGCCTCCGGCCGGGATGGCGATACAGTGCCCGCGGGCGAGGGCCACTGGCCCTTAGCCCACAGTCTTTGAGCGAGACTCGACGGTTCGCTTTTCCAGCTGTATACGGCACGGTCCCGGATCGCCGCCAGATAGCCCGCCTCGCGCGTGCGCGCGTATCGTTCGCGAGGCCCCACCCACCCCTGCCCGGAGGGAATCCGCATGACCCGCACGATCGTCGTCGGCTACGACGGCTCCGACCACGGCGACGACGCGCTCGCGCTCGGGCGCCTGCTCGCCGGGATCGCCGCCGACGCCGAGCTGGTGGTGGCGTGCGCGTATCCCGACGACCCGCTGGGCGAGAGCGCGGCGGCGCTGGAGATGGCGCAGGGGATGCGGGAGGACGCGGAGAGAACGCTGGAGCGGGCGCGGGCCTGGCTGGCGGGCGCGGGCGGCACGGGCGACGCCGGCGGCACGGGCGGCGCAGGCCCTGCGGCCGCGAACGGCGGCGTGAGCCTGCGCGCGATCGCGGGCGCCTCCCCCTCGCACGTGCTCCACGGCCTCGCCGAGCAGCTCGGCGCCGCGGCGATCGTCATCGGCGCGACGCACCACGGCAGGGCGCTGCGGCTGCTGACCGGCTCCACGCCCGAGGCGGTGCTGAACCACGCGCCGTGCCCGGTGGCGGTCGCGCCGGAGGGCTTCCGCGACGCCCACCCGAGCGCGCCGCGGCAGCTCGGGGTCGCGTTCGACGGCTCGCCGGAGGCGCAGCACACGCTGGCCGTGGCGGCCGACTTCGCGCGCAGCGCGGGCGCGCGACTGCGGGTCGTGACGGCCGTCAACAGCGCTGCGGCGGGCGTCTATCCCCCACCGCCGCTCGACGTCGTCGCCTACGAGGAGCTCTCCGAGCTTGCGCGTGCCGAGGCGCGCCAACGACTCGACGACGCGATCGCCTCGCTCGCGCCGGACGTGCAGGCCGAGGGCGCCGTGCTCGACGGCGACACGGTCACGATGCTCGTCGCGGACGCCGCAGGGGACGACCTGCTGTTCACGGGATCGCGCGGGCAGGGGCCGTTCCGCCGCGTGCTCGTCGGCTCGATCTCGGCGCACCTGCTGCGCGACGCGCCGTGCCCGGTGGTGGTCGTGCCGCGCGGGAGTGGCGAAGGCGGCAGCGAGGCGGCGTGACCCGCGCGCGGCTCGTCTGGGCCGTCCGCTACGGGCTGCCGGCCGCGATCTGCCTCGCCGGGCTGATCTTCCTCGTCGTGAACCCGAGCGCGAACTTCGAGGGCGCGATGGCGCTGATCGGCGCCGGCCTCTCCGTCCTGCTCGTCAACCTGCTGTTCCGCTTCGGCCTCACCAGCGACCAAGACCGCGCCCGCGAGGCCGCCGCCCGCCGCGAGTTCGACCGCACGGGGCGGTGGCCTGACGAGACGAAGTAGCGGGCACCCGATAGACCGGAAGTTGGGATGATGTCTCCCTCGCGGCTTGCGACGAAGGGGGAGCAGCGTGCGGATCGCGTACCTGCCCGACGGCAGAACGGCGAACGCGGCGTACCGGTCGATCGGACCGATGCTGGCGCTGGCAGAGCGCGGACACGAGACCCGTCAGCTCGAGCTGGACAGAATCGACGCGTGGCACTCCACGCTGCGCTGGTGCGAGCTGCTGCACCTCCACCGCGTGTGCGACGGCGGAGTCGTGGAACTCGCCCGCGCCGCGCAGGCGACGGGTGCCGCCGTCGTGTGGGATGACGACGACGACGTGACACGCGTGCCGAGAGGCACCGCCGGCTACGCCGACGCAGGCGGGGCGAAGGGCAAGAAGCGCCTCGCCGCGCGCTCGAAGCTGTTCGAGGCGGTCGACCTCGTGACGACGCCGAGTGCCGTGCTCGCCGACGTGTTCCGCGAGGGCGGCGCGCCCGAGGTCCAGGTGATCGAGAACTACGTCCTCGACGCGTTCCGGGGTGATCGCGCGCCGCGCAACGGCGGCTTTCGCATCGGGTGGGTCGCCGCCGGCGAGCATCTGCTGGATCTCGAGCACGTGCCCGTGGCGAGCGCGCTCCAACGCCTGCTCGACGCGCATCCGCACGTCCACGTCACGACGATCGGGGTGAGACTCGGCCTGACGAGCGACCGCTACCTCCACATGTCCGGGGTTCCCCTGACACGACTGCTGCACCACGTCTCGGCGTTCGACGTCGGGATCGCCCCGCTGTCGACCCAGCTCGCGATGAACCTGGCACGCTCGAACGTCAAGCTGAAGGAGTACGCCGCGGTCGGCGTGCCCTGGCTCGCCTCGCCGATAGGCCCGTACACGGGCCTGGGCGAGCGGCAGGGCGGCCGGCTCGTCGCCGACGATCGCTGGCACGACGAGCTCGACGCGCTCGTCACCAACGACCGCGCCCGCCGCAAGCTCGCCAAGCGCGCCACCCGCTGGGGCAACGAGCAGTCGATCAGACGCAACGCCGGCTGCTGGGAGCGCGCGTTCGCCCACGCCATGGACCGCGCGCGCAGCCGGGTGGCGGCCTGAGCGCTGGCAGCCGCAGGTGACGTCAGCGAGCGTCGCGGGAAGCGCGAACCAGTGTCGCGGACTCGAATCTTCCAGCGGCCCTGAGCGCTTCCCGTGCCGTTGCGATCAGCGCATCGAGCGCCGCGGATCTAGCCGATCTCGTCATGTCCGCAGTATGCCGGCGATCGAGGTCACAGGTACCGCAGCGCGATGTACGCGGTTGCGAGGGTCAGCGAGACGAGCGTCGCGGGGATGCCGGCCTTGAGGAAGGTGACGAACGTGATCGGGCGGCCGGCGCGGGCCGCGAGGCCGGCGCCGGCGACGTTGGCGGCGGCGGCGATGATCGTCGCGTTGCCGCCGAAGCAGGCGCCGAGCGAGAGCGCCCACCAATACGCCTGGTCGATCCCGCCGGGGCCCTGGAGCTGGTCGACGACCGGCAGCATCGCGGCCGTGAAGGGGATGTTGTCGACGAACGCAGAGCCGATCGCGGAGGCCCAGGTGATGCCGAGGATCTCCGCGCTGCGGTCACCGCCGGTGAGCGAGCCGATCCCGTTGGCGACCTCGCGCAGGACGCCCGTCTGCTCCAGCGCCCCGACCATCACGAACAGGCCCATGAAGAAGAAGATCGTCGGCCACTCGATCCCGCGCGTCAACGCGTCCTCGGTCGTGTCGCGCGTGAGCAGCAGCATGATCGTCGCGCCGCCGAGCGCGACGGTCGCCGGCTCCAGGTGCACCAGCCCGTGGAGGAAGAAGGCGACCATCGTCAGCGCAAGGACGGGCAGCAGCCGGCGCAGCTCGGCGGGGTCGACGATCGCCCCGCCGGCGTCGAGCTTCATTACACGCGCGCGCGCGGCCGGGGCGACCTGCAGCCGTCTGCGGTAGCCGAGGTACAGCAGCCCGACGACCACCACAAGCGTCGGGATCACGATCGGCGCAAGGTTCGTGATGAACGCGCCGAACGACAGGCCCGTGTGCCCCGCGATCAGGATGTTCGGCGGGTCGCCGATCAGCGTCGCCGTGCCGCCGATGTTCGAGGCGACGATCTCCACGACGATCAGCGGGATCGGGTCGACGTCCAAGGCGTCCGCCAGCACGAACGTGATCGGCACCATGAGCAGGATCGTCGTGAGGTTGTCGAGGAAGGCCGCGAGCAGCCCGGTCGTGCCGGCGAGCGCCGCGAACACCGCCAGCGGCCGCCCGCGCGAGAGCTGCCCGGCGCGGATCGCGACGTACGTGTAGACGCCCGTGCGCTCGGTCAGGCGGACGATCACCATCATCCCGGCGAGCAGACCGAGCGTCCCCCAGTCGATCGCGTCGATCGCCTGCCGCTGCGTGAGCGTCTGCGTCAGCAGCATCAGCAGCGCGCCGAGCATCGCGACGCGCGTGCGATCGATCCGCTCGCTGGCGATCAGGGCGAGCGCGGCGGCGAAGATCCCGATCGCGACGGCCATCCGGTGGGGCGCAGCCTATGGGATGGGGTGGGCGCCGTTTCATCGGAGCCACCCGATTCGCCGACTCAGTAGCCGAGCCGTCGTCAGCGTCTCGACGAGCCGGCGACCTCGATAAGGGAGCGCCGCTCAAGCTCGTCACGGCCCTCGCGCACGACCGTGACCGCATCCGCGCCCGCGCCACGCAGCCGGCCACGCACCTCAGCAAGGTCGGCCAACGCCTGCTCCAAGTCGAACTCGACCGGAGCAAGGTCCGCCTTCACCAGCTCGTCCGCCAGCGCATCCGGCGCCACGCCGCGACGCTCCGCCTCGCGCACGAGGCGGTCATAGGCGTCAGAGCTGACGTGGACAGTGCGGGTTCGCGTCGCCATCCTTCGAAGAAGGATAAGCGGCCGACGGCGCCGGGTCGCTCGATCGCCACATCCCCCAACTTCGCCCGGCGAGGCGCGGATCGCGGCTTGCCCACCTCGCATCTTTGATGCACCGGAGAACAGCGTAACGTTAGCGGGCCTGCTACGATCGCATGGATCCGGTGAGCCATTTACCGGAGCGCCAGCAAACCGGAAATGAGGAGAGGTGCGGTGCTGGGATCGTTGTGGCGCGCGTGCGCGCGGTTGGTCGCCCCCGTCGTCGGGGCTGTCTTGGCACTGTACGAGGGTGCGAGCGCGGCGTTGAACGCCGGCCGGCACCGAGATCGCGGCGCCCGTCGGCGCGCCGCACGCTACGCGGGGCTGCTGCCGCTGGCCGTGGCGATGCTGGCATGGGCCGCTCCATCTGCCGTCGCCGCTTCCGCCTGGCAGATCGACGCGCTGGCGAACTCGCCCGCGGCACCGGGCGCGGACCTCACGTATCTCGTCGAGATCCGCAACGGCGGCGACGTCGACCTGGACGGGTCGACCGAGGTGATCTCGTTCACCGGAACGCTGCCCCCAGGGTTGACGATCGCGAGAGTCAACCCAGCCTCGAACCTCGACTGCTCGAGCCTCGTCCCCGGCAGCCAGACGTTCACGTGCCAGCACACCGGCCTCATCACCACCCAGGCGCACAGCGTTTCCAACAACACCCGAGCGTTCGTCGTCCACGTCACGGTCGACGGAAACGCGTCCGGCGTGCTGACGAGCAGATTCTCCGTCATGGGCGGAGACGCGTCCGACGGCGATCCCACGACGCCGTCGGCGAGCACGGTCGCGCCGGTGACGGTCACCACCGCGCCGCCGGCGTTCGGGATCGCGGCGTTCGACGCCCAGGTCGTGGCCGACACGGCCGGCACGCCGTTCACGCAGGCGGCCGGCCACCCGTTCGAGGCAACGACGTGGATCGACTTCAACGCACACAGCAACCCCGACCCGCTCAAAGGCGACCTGACTCCGATCGAGCCGCCGAAGGACGTCATCGTCGACCTGCCGCCGGGATTCTTCGGCGATCCGAGCGGCGCGTCCCAGTGCACGCTCTCGCAGCTCTCGAACGCGATCCTCGGCGACGGGCAGCCGCTGTGCGCGCCGACGTCGCAGGTCGGCACGACGACGGTGCGGCTCAACGGCAGACCGGCGCGCCTGCTGTTCGGACCGGTCGCCGTCTACAACATGGTGCCGTCGCCGAATGCGCCCGTCCGGCTGGGCTTCAACGTGCTCGGCACAGTCGTGACGCTGGACGCGAACGTGCGCAGCGCAAGCGACTACGGCGTCACCGCGACGGTGCGGAACATCTCCGAGGGCGTGGGCATCGCGGGCACGAACGTGACGTTGTGGGGCGTGCCGTCGGATCCGGTGCACGACCCCGACCGGGCCTGCCCTGGCGCCTCGGGGCCGTGGCAAGGGGGGCCGAGCTGCACCAGCGGCGCGCCGCGCAGCGCGTTCCTGCGCAATCCGACTTCGTGTCCCGATCCGAGCGTCGGCCTCCCGACCACCCTGCGGACGGACTCGTGGGTCCACCCCGGCGTGTTCACGCAGGCGACGACCCTGAGCCATCGGCCGAACGGATACCCGTTCGCGCCCATGGACTGGGGTCCGCAGCAGGGCGTGACCGGATGCGAAAGCGTGCCGTTCGACCCGACGCTGAGCGCGACGCCGGCCAATACGGCTGCGGGCGCACCGACCGGATACGCGTTCGACGTGGGGCTGCCCCAGTCGAGCGATCCGAACACGATCGGCGAGTCGGACCTGAGAGACACGGTCGTGACGATGCCGCCGGGCGTCCAGTTCTCGACCTCCGCGACCGACGGCCTCCAGGGGTGCGCGCCGTCGGAGATCAAGCTGCACTCCGAAGAGGGCGCCGCGTGCCCGCCCGGGTCCAAGCTCGGAACCGTGACGATCACGACGCCCGCGCTGCCCAATCCGCTGCAGGGCGCGGTCTACCTCGCCAGCCCGCATGACAATCCGTTCAACAACCTGATCGCGCTGTACCTCGTGGCGAGAGGGTCGGGCGTGACGGTCAAGCTCCCGGCGAGAGTCGACCTCGACCCGCTGACCGGGCAGGTCACCACGACGATCGAAAACGCCCCGCAGACGCCGTTCTCGAACGTGCACCTGCAGTTCAAGGATGGGTCGCGGGCGCCGCTCGTGAACCCGCGTGCGTGCGGCCCGTATACGACGACCGCGATGCTGACGGGCTGGAGCGGCAAGGTCGTCTCCTCCGGCAGCAGCTTCACCGTCTCCCAGGACGGTCACGGAGCGCCGTGCGGCGGGCCGAAGTTCTCGCCGGGCTTCTCGGCCGGCACGGAGAACCCTGCGGCAGCGAGGAGCTCGACGTTCCACGTGCGCCTCACGCGCGACGACACCGACGAGGAGCTCGCGGGGCTCAGACTCGACATGCCCGACGGCCTGCTCGGCTACATCTCGAAGGTCACGCTGTGCAGCGAGAGCGATGCGAACGCCGGGTCGTGCTCGGATGCGTCGAAGATCGGCTCCGTCGCGGTCGGCGCGGGTGCGGGACCGGACCCGTTCTACATCACGAACGGCCGCCTCTACCTGACCGGCCCTTACAAGGGCGCCCCGTTCGGGCTCGAGGTCGTGGTGCCGGCGGTCGCCGGCCCGTTCAACCTCGGTGACGTGATCGTGCGCCAGTCGATCTTCGTCGACAAGCACAACGCGACCCTGAGAATCATCAGCGATCCGCTGCCGACGATCCTCCAGGGCGTGAGAATCGGCGTGCGCGACGTGCGCGTCGCGATCGACAGGCCCGGGTTCTTCCTGAATCCGACCAGTTGCGCCGAGAAGCACATCGGCGGCGAGATCGACTCCGCGATCGGACAGACGGCCGCGGTCTCCGAGCGCTTCCAGGCAGCAGAGTGCCAGGGGCTGCCGCTGAAGCCGAGAATGGTGCTGAGCGTCGGCTCGAAGGGTCACACGGGCATGAACGCCGTGACGCCGTTCACCACAGTCCTGACGCAGACGCCTGGGCAGTCGAACCTCAGATCGGTCAAGGTGAGCCTGCCGACCACGCTCAACGCACGGCTCAACATCGTCAACAGAGCGTGCACGCGGGCGCAGTTCGAAGCCGGCAACTGCAGACAGGCGCAGGCCGGCAGCGCGATCGCGCGGACGCCGCTGCTGAGAGGTCCGCTGACGGGCGGCGTGTACTTCGTCAGAAACGGCAAGCCGCTCCCCGACCTGTTCGTCGCACTGCGAGGCCAGGTCAGCTTCGACCTCATCGGCAGAGTGACGATCCCAGGCGGGACGCACCTCGCGACGACGTTCAATGCGGTGCCCGATGTGCCGATCACGAGCTTCGAGCTGCGGCTCGTGTCCGGATCGCACGGCCCGGTCGGTGCCGCGACGAACCTCTGCACCACACGAGGACGCACCGCGACGGCCTCGGTCGACTACGTCGGCCAGAACGGCAAGACGCTCCACGTCGCGCCGCGGGTGAAGATCGTCGGCTGCCCCAGGACCTCCCACCACAAGGCCGCCAGACGCAGAAGAACGCACTGACCAAGCTGCGCCCGGCACGCACATAGCCGCCGGGCCACACAAGCCGCGCGCGCAAGCCTGGGGGTTTGTGCACGGGGAACGGGAAAGGGGGCCGGCATCTCACAAGGTGCCGGCCCCGTTCTCGTCGGGTCTCGGGTAGTCGCTTCCAGGCCGGTCCTCTGAGGAGTGGCAGGCGTATGCTCGGGTCGGGAGCAGGTTCCTTCGCCGCACCGCGCGCCAGAAAGGAGATCGCCCGTGGCGTTCTTCTGATCTGCCATGGTCGGCTGATAGCCCGCGTCTCCTGCGGCTTGCGGCGTGGACGGCGGAGCGCCATGCGGAGCGTTGCTGCAAGCGCAGCGGAGGCCGCCTGAGGCGGCCCCCACGACTTTCGAACAGACAGACAGATCCGGCGCCTATATTAGGGTGACGGTGATGCGCGTTGTGTTGCCTAGTAGTGTGACTTGTCCGGTGCCGACGAGTCCCTCTCTGGCTGGGCAGTTTTCGGTGAGGCCGGATCCTCTGACGAACGGGAGGCGTATGGCTGGGTCAGTTGTGAGGGTGTTCGCGGAGCCGGCTGCTGTGAGTTCGAGTTCGCCTGCGGCGTTTTCTGTTTGGTTGTTTCCGGCGTCGGCGTATAGGCATTCGACGAGTCCGCCGAATATTTGCTGAATGTATGCCATCCGGCGGAGTAAGAGTCGGATGCGGGTTATGTTGGGTAGTCTTCCGGAGAATCCCTCGTAGGTGAGGTGCCAGGGCAGTGTTGCGGTTAGGATGGTTGCGCTGGCTTCGGTGCAGCCGCCCGCTATGGCTCTGCTGACGTAGCCGACTAGGGCGCCGATGGTCTTGGCTATGACTCTTGAGTGGAAGCTGCCTTCGAGCGTGACGATGCACGCTACTCTGATGCCCGTGAATTCCACTATGAAGTTGAGCGGGTTCCAGACGACTCTGAATTGTTGGTTGCTGACGCTGAAGCGGTTTGCGGATGCGGAGCCGACAGCGAGCGCCATGACGAGGGTGGCTGTGAGTGCGGCGAGCGCGAGCTTGGTGTGTGTGCGCATGGGTGGTGTGCCTCCCGGCGGTCTTTAGGTGTGTGCGGGACCCCGGGAATGCGGGGTCCCGCACGAAAGACGACGGAGGTCGCCCAACCTTGAGCGGCCTCCGTGTTCTTCAGGCAGACAGGTTGGCCTGTCTTATATTAGGGTGACGGTGATGCGGGTTGTGGCGCCTAGTAGTGTGACGTTGCCGGTGTTGGTGAGTCCCTCTCTTGTTGGGCAGTTTTCGCTGAGGCCGGATCCTCTGACGAGCGGGAGGCGTATGGTCTGGTCAACTGCGAGTTCGTTCGCGGAGCCGCTTGTGATGAGGACTTCGCCTGCGGCGTTTTCTGATTGGTTCGTTCCGGCGTCGGCGTATAGGCAGTCGGCGAGTCCACCGAATATTTGGGTAATGTACGCGGTGTGCCTGAGTAAGAGCCGGACGCGGCTTATGTTGGGTAGTCTTCCGGAGAATCCCTCGTACGTGACATGCCAGGGCAGTGTTGCGGTTAGGACGGTCGCGCTGAGTTCGGTGCAGCCACCGGCTATGCCTCGGGTGACGTAGCCGACTAGCGATCCGATGGTCTTGACTATCGTTGCTGAGTGGAAGCTGCCTTCGAGCGTGACGTTGCACACTATTCTGAGGGGGGAGCCTTCGCCTATGAAGGTGAGTGGGCTCCAGACGACTCTGAAGAACTGGTTGCTGACGCTGATGTTGTTTGCGGATGCGGTGTTGACGGCGAGTGCCATGAGGAGGGTGGCTGTGAGTGCGGCGAGTGCGAGTTTGGTGTGTGTGCGCATGGGTGGTATGCCTCCCGGCGGTCTTTAGGTGTGTGCGGTACCGCGCCATTGCGGGGTCCCGCACGAAGGACGTCGGAGGCCGCCCTAGGGTGGGCGGCCTCCGTGGTGTTCATGCAGACAGGTTGGCCTGTCCTATATTAGGGTGACAATGATGCGGGTTGTGGCGCCTAGTAGTGTGACTTGTCCGGTGCCGGTGAAGCCGCCTCTGGTTGGGCAGTTTTCGGTGAGGCCGGAGCCTCTGACGAACGGGAGGCGTATGCTCGGGTCAGCTGCGAGTTCGTTCGCCGAGCCGCTGGAGAGGAGGACTTCGCCTGCGTTGTTTTCTGTTTCGCTTGTTCCGGCGTCGGCGTATAGGCATGTGACGAGCCCGCCGAATATGGACTCAGTGAACGAGGTGTGCCTGAGTAAGAGCCGGACGCGGCTTATGGTGGGTAGTCTTCCGGAGAATCCCTCGTAGGTTATGTGCCAGGGCAGCGTTGCGGTTAGGACGGTCGCGCTATCTTCGGTGCAGCCACCGGCTATGGCTCTGGTGACGTAGCCGACTAGTGATCCGATGGTCTTGACTATCGTTCTTGAGTGGAAGCTGCCTTCGATCGTGACGTTGCACGTTACTCTGACAGTGGAGCCTTCGCCTATGAAGTTGAGCGGGCTCCAGACGACTCTGAATGCCTGGTTGCTCAGGCTGAAGTGGTTTGCGGATGCGGTGTTGACAGCGAGTGCCATGACGAGGGTGGCTGTGAGTGCGGCGAGCAGGAGTTTGGTGTGTGTGTGCATGGGTGGTGTGCGTCCCGGCGGTCTTTAGGTGTGTGCGGTACCCCGGGGAATGCGGGGGTCCGCACGAAAGACGACGGAGGCCGCCCTGGGTGGGCGGCCTCCGTGTTCTTCATGCAGACAGGTTCGCCTGTCTTAGCTGTCTTATATTAGGGTGACGGTGATGCGGGTCGTGGCACCTAGTAGTGTGACGTTGCCGGTGCCGGTGAAGCCGCCTCTGGCTGGGCAGTTTTCGGTGAGGCCGGATCCTCTGACGAACGGTATGCGTATGGATGAGTCGCTTGCGACTTCGTTTGCGGAGCCGCCGGTGAGGAGGGATTCGCCTGCGGCGTTTTCTGATTGGTTCGTTCCGGCGTCGGCGTATAGGCATTCGACGAGCCCGCCGAATATTCGGGTGATGAACGCGGTGTGGCGGAGTAAGAGCCGGATGCGGTTTATGTTGGGTAGTGTTCCGGCGAATCCCTCGTAGGTGAGGTGCCAGGGCAGTGTTGCGGTTAGGACGGTCGCGCTGTTTTCGGTGCAGCTACCGGCTATTGCTCTGGTGACGTAGCCGAGTAGCGATCCGATGGTCTTGACCATCGTTCTTGAGTGGAAGCTGCCTTCGAGCGTGATGTTGCAAATTACTCTGACAGAGGAGCCTTCGCCTATGAAGTTGAGTGGGCTCCAGACGACTCTGAAGAACTGGTTGCTGATGCTGAAGTGGTTTGCGGATGCGGTGTTGACGGCGAGTGCCATGAGGAGGGTGGCTGTGAGTGCGGCGAGCGCGAGTTTGGTGTGTGTGCGCATGGGTGGTGTGCCTCCCGGCGGTCTTTAGGTGTGTGCGGTACCCCGGGAATGCGGGGTCTCGCACGAAAGACGGCGGAGGCCGCCCTAGGGTGGGCGGCCTCCGTGTTCTTCATGTGGACGGGTTGGCCTGTCTTATATTAGGGTGACGGTGATGCGGGTGGTGGCGCCTAGTAGTGTGACTTGCCCGGTGCCATTGAGGCCGCCTCTGGTGGGGCAGTTTTCGGTGAGGCCGGAGCCTCTGGTGAACGGTATGCGTATGGTCGGGTCAGCTGCGAGTTCGTTTGCGGAGCCGCCTGCTGTGAGGAGGGATTCGCCTGCGGCGTTTTCTGATTGGTTCGTTCCGGCGTCGGCGTATAGGCATTCGACGAGCCCGCCGAATATTTGGGTGACGAACGCGATGTGCCGGAGTAAGAGGCGGATGCGTTCTATTGCGGGTAGCCCTCTGCTGGAGGAGAATCCCTCGTAGGTGAGGTGCCAGGGCAGCGTTGCGGTTAGGACGGTCGCGCTGTTTTCGGTGCAGCCACCGATTATGGCTCTGGTGACGTAGCCGAGTAGCGATCCGATGGTCTTGACGATCGTTCTTGAGTGGAAGCTGCCTTCGACCGTGACGTTGCACCCTACTCTGACACTGGAGCCTTCGCCTATGAAGTTCAGTGGGCTCCAGACGACTCTGAAGAACTGGTTGCTGACGCTGAAGCGGTTTGCGGATGCGGTGTTGACAGCGAGTGCCATGAAGAGGGTGGCTGTGAGTGCGGCGAGTGTGAGCTTGGTGTGTGTGCGCATGGGTTGTGCCTCCCGGCGGTTTGAGGTGTGCGGTACCCCGCCGATACGGGGTCTCGCACGAAAGACGACGGAGGCCGCCCAACCTTTGAGCGGCCTCCGTGTTCTTCATGCAGACAGGTTGGCCTGTCTTATATTAGGGTGACGGTGATGCGGGTCGTGGCGCCTAGTAGTGTGACGTTGCCGGTGCCAGTAAAGCCGCCTCTGGTGGGGCAGTTTTCGCTGAGGCCGGATCCTCTGAGGAATGGCACGCGTATGGTCGTGTCGGCTGCGAGTTCGTTCGCGGAGCCGTTTGTGAGGATGAGTTCGCCTGCGGCGTTTTCTGATTGGTTCGTTCCGGCGTCTTGGTATAGGCATTCGGCGAGTCCGCCGAATATTTGGGTGATGAACGCGGTGTGCCGGAGTAAGAGCCGGATACGGGCTATGGTGGGTAGTCTTCCGGAGAATCCCTCGTACGTGATGTGCCAGGGCAGCGTCGCGGTTAGGACGGTCGCGCTGTTTTCGGTGCAGCTACCGGTCATGCCCTTGGTGACGTAGCCGACTAGCGCGCCGAGTGTCTTGACTATCGTTCTTGAGTGGAAGCTGCCTTCGAGTGTGACGTTGCATTTAACGGAGATAGTGGAGCCTTCGCCTATGAAGGTGAGTGGGCTCCAGACGACTCTGAAGAATTGGTTGCTGATGCTGATGTTGTTTGCGGATGCGGAGTTGACAGCGAACGCCATGAGGAGCGTGGCTGCGAGTCCGGCAAGCACGAGCTTGCTGCGTGTACGCATGAGCGTGGTTTCCCCTTGTGGTTTGTGGCCCGCGCCAAGGGTGGCGCTAAAGCCGGGTGGTCTCTTGGGTTTCGCGTCGGCGACATGCCGGGGCACAGGGTGCGCCCGTGCTGGTCGCGGCCCGCGAGGATGCGTTAGTGCAACGGCGGTCCCCCTTTTTGCTCGCTGACCCGTCGCGGCACCGACGTGTGGTCGGTGGCCGCCGGGAGCGTGATGGGCTCCCTGGTGGGTCGTCCCCATCGGGAGGATAGGGGGTGTGGTGCGGGAGGTCAATGCACCGGAGATCGGCGTGCTGGGGCTGGGGGTGCTAGGATCACGGGGTCCGGTGTGCCGTTTACCGGAGTGCCAGCAAACCGGAAATGAGGAGAGGTGCGGTGCTGGGATTGTCGTGGCGCGCTCGCGCGCGGTTGGTCGCCCCCGTCTGCGGGGTTGTCTTGGCACTGTGCGCCAGCACGGGAG
>DASRXW010000066.1:0-242610 GCA_035654055.1 Conexibacter sp. | reverse complement strand
CGTCGCGAGACGCTCGAACACGTCGACCATGGCCTCGACGTCCTTGGCGGCCAGGAGCTGCTCGGCGGCGTAGAAGCCCGCCGGACCAGACCCGACGACCGCGACACGAAGAGAAGAGGACACACCCAGCAGAGTAGCCGCCGAGCGGTCAGTCGAGCAGTGCGGCGAGCGCCTCCGGCTCGGTCAGCGGCGCCTGACAGGCGAAGCGCTCGCACACGTACGCCGCCGCACGCCCGTCGACCGGATGGCGGCCGGCGAGCAGCGGCACCTCCTCCATCGCATCGGCTGCGCCGGCGAGCACGATGCGCGGGTGGAAGGCGCTGTGCACGGCCCGCACGAGCGGCGCCGCGGACGACGGCTCGCCGACGATCGCGACCTCGCGCACGTCGTCTGCGAGCAGGAAGTCGACCGCTTGCAGCAGGTGCGCGAACGCGAGCGGGTGACGCGCGGCGATCGGGTGCAGCAGCGCGATCACGCTGCGCGCCCGCTGCTCGTAGGCGGACTCGCCGGTCAGCCGCGCGAGCCGCAGCAGCCCGCGTGCCATCGCCGCGTTGCCGGACGGGATCGGCGTGTCCTCGAGGTCCTTGCGCCGCGCGACGAGCTGCTCGTGGTCGTCGGCCGTCGAGAAGAAGCCGCCGCGCTCGTCGTCGGCGAAGTGGGCGATCGTGACGTCGGCGAGCGAGCGCGCCTCGCGGAACCAGCGCACCTCGAACGTCGCCTCGTACAGCGCCAGCAGCGCCTCCAGCAGGAACGCGTGATCCTCGAGGTAGCCGGCGAGGTGCGCGCGGCCGTCCTTCCAGGTGCGCAGCAGCCGGCCGTCGTCGTCGGCAGTGCGCAGCTCCGTAAGCAGGAAGTCCGCGCACGCGCGTGCCGCGTCGAGGTAGTCGGGCCGCTCGAGCACCGCGCCGGCCTCCGCGAGCGCCGTGAGCAGCAGCGCGTTCCACGACGTCAGCCGCTTGTCGTCGAGCCCCGGCCGCACGCGCTGCTCGCGCGCGGCCAGCAGCCGCCGGCGGATCTCCAGCAGCTCGGGCGGGTCTTGGTCGGAGCCGGCGCGCACCAGGATCGAGCTGCCCTCGAAGTTGCCGCCCGGTGTCACGCCGTAGTGCGCGACCGCGACGTCAAGCAGCGCGTGGTCGGCGAGCGCGGCGCGCAGCTCGTCGTGCGTCCACACGTAGAACTTTCCCTCGACGCCCTCGGAGTCGGCGTCGAGCGCCGACGCGAAGCCGCCCTCCGGTCCGCGCAGCTCGCGCAGCGCCCAGTCGAGCGTCTCGCAGCAGACCTGTCGCAGCAGCGGGTCGCCGCCGCTGACCCGCCAGCCGTGCAGGTAGGCCCGCGCGAGCAGCGCGTTGTCGTAGAGCATCTTCTCGAAGTGGGGGACGACCCAGGCGGCGTCGACCGCATAGCGCGCGAAGCCGCCGCCGAGCTGGTCGTAGATGCCGCCGCGCGCCATCGCGCGCAGTGCGCGCAGCGCAGGGGCGGCCGCGTCGCGCGCCAGCAGCAGCTCGATCGCCGACGCCTGGGGGAACTTCGGCGCACCCCCGAAGCCGCCGTGGACGTGATCCTCGCCGTCGGCGATCGCCGCGACGGCGGTGTCGAGCAGTCCCGGCTCGGGCTCGCCGGGATCGGGCTCGAGCTGGGCGCTGACGCCGAGGTGGGCGACGAGCCGCTCGCCCTGCTGCTCGATCTCGGCACGCCGCTCGGCCCACGTCTCGACGATCGCCTCCAGCAGCTGGCGCCAGCCGGGCAGGCCTTGGCGTCCCTGCGGCGGGAAGTACGTGCCGGCGTAGAACGGCACCTGGTCCGGCGTCGCGAACGCGTTGAGCGGCCAGCCGCCCTGTCCGGTCATCGCCTGCACGGCGTCCATGTAGATCGCGTCGACGTCGGGACGCTCCTCGCGGTCGACCTTGATGCAGACGAAGTGCTCGTTCATGTACCCCGCGACGTCCGGATCCTCGAACGACTCGCGCTCCATCACGTGGCACCAGTGGCAGGCCGAGTAGCCGATCGAGACGAGCAGCGGCACGTCGCGCTCGCGTGCCTCCGCCAGCGCCCGCTCGCCCCACGGCTGCCAGTCGACCGGGTTGTCCCGGTGCTGCAGCAGGTAGGGGGACGTCTCGTCGGCGAGGCGATTGGCCATCGCTGGAGAGGCTACCCGCGAGCACCCACGGGGGCCCGCCTCCAGCGGCCACATGGCCGCTGGAGGCACCCGCCCTGCCCCGGCCGCACTCCCGGCCGCGCCGCGGTAGCGTGCGCGGCGACAGCGTCGTCGAGAGAGGAGCCCAGTGTCCCACCATCGCGAGCCCGTCACCGCCTCCGGCGCCCCCGCCGCGATCGGTCCCTACGTCCATGCCGTGCGCGCTGGCGGGCTGCTGTTCTGCTCGGGGCAGATTCCGCTGCACCCGGAGACGGGAGAGATCGTGGGCGCGACGGCGGCCGAGCAGGCCGGGCGCTGCCTCGAGAACCTGCAGGCCGTCTGCGTGGCAGCTGGCGCGAGCCTCGCCGACGCGGTGAAGATCACGGTCTACCTGCGTGAGATGGCCGACTTCACGGCCGTCAACGAGGTCTACGGCTCGTTCTTCGAGACGGACCCGCCGGCGCGCGTCGCGATCGCCGTCGCGGGCCTTCCGCGCGACGCGCTGGTCGAGCTGGACGCCGTCGTCGCGCTGCCGGAGGCGTAGGCGCGCGCCGCCTCGACGAGCGCGCCGATCACGCGGCTGCGCTCGTCGGCCTCCGGGTGCCATTGGACGCCCAGCACGAAGTCCGCGCCGGGCAGCTCGAGCGCCTCCGGCAGTTCGTCGATCGTCGCGAACCCGGTCACGGCGAGGCCGTCGCCGACGCGGTCGACGCCCTGGTGATGGTGCGACTTCGTCCCGTGCAGCTCCTCGCCGGCGGCGCGCGCGGCGAGCGAGCCGGGCGTCAGGCGCACCTCGTGGTCGGCGCCGTCGAACGAGCCGCGGGCGCGCAGGTGGTCGTGGTGGCCGAAGCGCTCGGGCAGGTGCTGGTGCAGCGTCCCGCCGAAGGCGACGTTCAGCAGCTGCATCCCGCGGCAGATGCCGAGCAGCGGGATGCCGCGCTCGATCGCGCGACGGGCGAGCGCGATCTCGAAGGCGTCGCGCTCTGGCACCGGGTCGACCGTCGCGGGATCGGGCGCGGCGCCGTAGCTCGCGGGGTCGATGTCGGCGCCGCCGACGAGCACCAGCCCGTCGACGAGATCGAGCGCCTCGTCCGGGTCGGCCGCGAGCTGCGGGTCGGGCGCAAGCAGCAGCGCCATCCCGCCCGCGCGGCGAACGGCGTTGAGGTAGTTCGTCGGCAGCAGCGCCGCCTGTTGGTCCCAGACGCTCCACTGGGCGCGCTCGAGCGCCGTGCCGATGCCGATGACGGGTCGTCGCTCCATGTCGCGTTGGAGACTAGATGGTTGATTCCACGATCTCGCGGCGCGAGGGTCACGCTGGGCGGCGCTGGGGCGCCGCGCGGCGTCTTGCCGATGCCACCGGCATCGCCTTCGACACCGCGCGTCGCCCAGCATCCGCCCATCGCACCCCTCGCATCCACGAATCTCGTGGAATCAACCATCTAGCCGGAGGGTGGGGGCGAATCGTGACGCACCCGTCACCTTCCGTGGTAGCGTCTGCGCAGATGGAGGAGAACGCCCGTCAGCTCGACTTCGACTGGCTCGTGATCGGGTCGGGCTTCGGCGGCAGCGTGTCCGCGCTGCGGCTCGCCGAGAAGGGCTATCGCGTCGGCGTGCTCGAGTGCGGCAGACGCTTCCGCGACGAGGACTTCGCCAGATCGACGTGGAGCATGCGCAGATACTTCTGGGCGCCGCGGATCGGGATGCGGGGGATCATGCGGCTGTCCACGTTCAAGGACATCGCGGTCGTCAGCGGCTGCGGCGTCGGGGGCGGCAGCCTCGGCTACGCGAACACGCTCTACGTGCCCCCGACGCCGTTCTTCGAGGACCCGCAGTGGCGCGACCTCGCGGAATGGGAGCGCGACCTCGCGCCGCACTACGCAGAGGCACAGCGGATGCTCGGCGTCGTCGTGCACGAGCACGACGACCCGGCCGACCAGCTGCTGAAGGAGCTCGGCGAGGAGCTCGGCGTCGGCGACACCTACAGAAAGACGCCCGTCGGGGTCTTCCTCGGCGAGCCCGGCAAGACGGTCCCCGATCCCTACTTCGGCGGCGAGGGGCCCGATCGCACGGGCTGCATGCAGTGCGGCCGCTGCATGGTCGGGTGTCCCCACGGCGCGAAGAACACGCTCGTGAAGAACTACCTGTGGCTCGCCGAGCGGCGCGGCGTGAGCGTGACGCCCGATCGCACGGTGATCGACATCCGCCCGCTGGGAGCCGAGGACGGCTCCGACGGCTACGCGGTCACAAGCGTCGCCTCCGGCATGCGCCGCGACCGCGACCGCCGCACGCTCACCGCCCGCGGCGTGATCGTCGCTGCCGGAGCGCTCGGTACCAACAGACTGCTGCAGCGCTGCCGCCTGAGCGGCTCGCTGCCGCGCATCTCGCACCGTCTCGGCGAGCTCGTGCGCACGAACAGCGAGTCGATCCTCGCCGTCACGGTCCCGGAGGACTACCCGCACGACCTCACGCGCCGGATCGCGATCACGTCCTCGATCTACCCCGACCCGCACACGCACATCGAGACCGTCACCTACGGTCACGCCGGCGACTCGATGTCGACGCTCTACACGCTGCTCGTCGCCGACGGCTCGCGCGTGACGCGGCCGCTGAAGCTGCTCGGACAGATCCTCCGCCACCCGGTCCGCTTCGCGCAGGTGCTGTGGCCGCGCGGCTGGTCGCGGCGCACGATCATCGTGCTCGTGATGCAGACGCTCGACAACGCGATCGCGCTGCGCCCCAAGCTCACCCGCTCCGGCGAGGTGCGCCTGCAGACCGAGCAGGACTCGGAGAGACCGAACCCGACCTTCATCCCGGTCGCCAACGAGGCCGCCGAGTGGCTCGCGAAGCGCACCGGGGGGGTCGCGCAGAGCTCCGTGATGGAGGCGACGATGAACATCCCGTCGACCGCCCACATCCTCGGCGGTGCCGTCATCGCGGCGGACCCCGACCACGGCGTCGTCGACGCCGGCCAGCGCGTCTTCGGCTACGAGAACCTGCTCGTCTGCGACGGCGCCGCCGTGCCGGCGAACGTGGGCGTGAACCCGAGCCTCACGATCACCGCGCTCGCCGAGCACGCGATGAGCCGCATCGCGCCGGCTTCCGGCGCGGCTCCGCAGGAGCCGGCGACCGCCGGCGCCGCGTAGCCGCGCCAACCTCGCCCATCGCTCAGGAATACTGAGTAGGATGCTCCGCCGGCAGGGGCGGACGGCAACCGCCCTGACACGATCGAAGGGGGAGCTTCGATGGAACGGGCAGCATCGTTCGTGGCGCGTTGGCGCGCCACGATCTTCTCGCTGGCGCTCGTGGTGGCGCTGTCGCTGGTGTGGGTCGGCGGCGCGAGGGCGGACGGGCCGGGGACGGGCACGCCGTCGGTCGCCGCGCTCGGCGACTCGTACATGTCCGGCGAGGCCGGCCGCTGGGCCGGCAACACGAACGAAGAATCGTCGTGGGTGGACGCGCTCGGCTCGCACGCCTATCACGACAACGAAGCGCACACGGCCGAAGTCATCGCGGGCTGCCACCGCTCGCTATCGGCGGAGATCGGGATCGGCGGCGGCGTCAACGGCGTCAACCTCGCGTGCTCGGGCGCGAAGACCGCCACGTTCACCGGTGGTGAAGGGGAATTCAAGCCGGGCATCGACTTCTACAGCTCGGGCGCCAACAAGGGCCAGGCGCTGCTGCTGCAGGAATACGCCGCGAGCCACAACGTCAAGCTCGTCGCGCTCTCGATCGGCGGCAACGACTTCAACTTCGCCTCGATCGTGCAGACGTGCCTGACCGACTGGCTCACGTCGCCGTCATGGTGGCAGCACCACTGCAACGAAGACTCGTCGGTTACGAGCAACTTCACGAGAGAAAACGTCGCCGCGAAGACGACCGCGATCAAGAACGCGATCCTCAACGTGCACAGAGCGATGGTCGAAGCCGGCTACAGAGACGAAATGTATGCGGTCCTCGTGCAGGACTACGAGTCGCCGATCCCGAACGGCTCCGGCTTCCGCTACGAAGAGGCGGGCTGGGAACGCCAGGAAGTCGGCGGCTGCGGCTTCTGGAACGCGGACGCGAACTGGGCGAACGAAAGCGCACTGCCGACGATCGACGGCGCCGTCCACAATGCCGCGACCGAAGCGAGACTGGCGAACGTGAGACTGATGTACCTCGGCTCGACGTTCAACGGGCGGCGGCTGTGCGAGAGCACGGTCGGCCTGTTGGAGGAGAGAGGCCTCACGTCGTGGAGAGGCAGCGGCGCGGTCGACAAGACCGAGTGGGTCAGCCAGATCCGCACCGTCAGCGCGCTGTTCGGCGTGTACAAGATCCAGGAAGACCTGCACCCGAACTACTGGGGCCAGCTCGCGCTGCGCAACTGCGTGCGCCAGGCGTACAACGGCGGCACGCCGAGAGGCGGCACGTGCACCCGCACGGGCACCGGCCTCACGGGATCCGGCGAGCCGGTGATGACGCTCAGATGAGGGCGCGCCGACCGCTGGCTTGCGCCGGGCTCGCGCGGGCGATCTTCGAGATCCCTGCGCGGCTCCGGCCGGCTGGCGCCGGCCTCCGCGGGCGCACCCGCCGATCAGCCCTGCTCGCGCAGCAGCGCGCGGCGGACCTTGCCGCTGCTCGTCTTCGGCAGCTCGGCGGCGAAGTCGATCCGGCGCGGGTACTTGTAGGGGGCGGTCGTCGCCTTCACGTGCGCCTGCAGCTCGGCGGCGAGTGCGTCGCCGGGCTCGGCGCCGTCGCGCAGCACGACGACTGCGCGCACGATCGCGCCGCGCTCGTCGTCCGGCGCCGCCACGACGGCCGCCTCCGCGACGGCCGGGTGCGCGACGAGCGCGGACTCGACCTCGAACGGGCCGATGCGGTAGCCGGCCGAGATGATCACGTCGTCGGCGCGACCCTCGAAGAAGAGGAAGCCGTCGTCGTCCTGGCGCACGCGGTCGCCGGTGCGCCACGCCTCGCCCGGCGGGCGATCGGGGAGGGCGGGCGGTCGTGGCGTGGGGCCGCTTCCGATCTCGCCGAGATAGCCGAGGAAGAACGTCGGGACGGTCGCCGGATCGGCCACCAGCTCGCCGTCGTCGATCCACAGCCGCACGCCCGGCAGCGGACGGCCCATCGAGCCGGGGCGGACCTCCTCGCCGAGCGGGGCGCCGGTCATCTGCCCGGTCTCCGTCTGGCCATAGCCGTCGCGGATCCACACGCCGGTCGCTGCGTGGAAGCTGCGCAGCACCTCGGGGTTCAACGCCTCGCCGGCGGCGACGAGCCCGCGCAGTGAGGCGACCGGCCGCGGCTCGGCGCGCTTGGCGATCACGCGGTACTCGGTCGGCGCCATGCACAGCACGTTCACCTGCTCGCGGGCGAGCAGCTCGAGCCGCTCCTGCGGGTCGAAGCGGGCGTCGTGCAGCAGCGCCGCCGCGCCGCGCATCCACGGCGCGATGAAGACGTTTCGCGCCGACTTCGACCAGCCGGAGGAGGCCGTGCACCAGACGAGGTCGCCGGGGCGCGCGTCGAGCCAGTGCTCGGCCTGCACCTGCTGACCCGTCAGATAGCGCTGGCCGTGCAGCACGCCCTTCGCGTCGCCGGCGGTCCCGCTCGTGAACGTGATCAGGCAGGGGTCGAGCGGATCGAGCTCCACCGCCTCCGCCGGCTCGGCGGCGTACAGCGTCTCGTCGGGGATCGTCAGCACGCGTGGTGGGGCGGGCGGGCGATCGTCGTCCGTGGCGGACGCAAGCGCAAGCGCCGCCTCCAGCTCGCTCCCGTTGCGCTCGTCCGCCAGCACGAGCGCGGGGCGGGCGGCGTCGAGCCGCAGGCGCAGGTCCTTCGCGCGCAGCTGCTCGGTGCACGGCAGCACGACCGCGCCGCTGCGGAAGCAGGCGAGCATCGCGAAGACCCAGTCGGGCCGGTTGCCGATCAGCGTCATCACGACGTCGCCGCGGCGCACGCCGTGCGAGGCGAACGTGCCGGCGAGCCGCGCGGCGCGGTCGGCGACCTCGCCGAAGGTCCATTCGCGCCGCGCGCCGTCGCGCGCCAGCTCCACCAGCGCAAGCCGGCCGGGGTCGGCCGCGTCGACCACGTCTCGCGCGAAGTTCACGGTCGGGAAGTATCCTCGACCGACCACTTCCGTGACATTCCACGTTTCCCCGGACCCGGAGCGTTTGACCCATGGCCGTAGCGATCGAGAAGACCGACGAGCAACAGGCGATCTGCGAGATGGTGCACCAGTTCGCCGACGAGCAGATCCTCCCGAACGCCGAGCACTACGACCACGAGGACGAGTTCCCGACGCCGATCGTCGAGCAGATGAAGGAGCTCGGCCTGTTCGGCGTCACGATCCCCGAGGAGTACGGCGGCATGGGGCTCGACCTGACGACCTACGCGATGATCGTCGAGGAGCTCTCGCGCGGCTGGATCTCGATCTCCGGCGTCATCAACACGCACTTCATCGGCTCCTACCTGCTGATGAAGTTCGGCACCGAGGAGCAGAAGCAGAAGTACCTCCCGCGCATGGCGACGGGCGAGATCCGCGCCGCCTTCTCGCTGTCCGAGCCGGAGCTGGGCTCCGATGTGGCGGCGATCAAGTCGACCGCCAAGAAGCGCGACGACGGCGCCTGGGAGATCAACGGCCAGAAGATGTGGGTCACGAACGGCCTGCGCTCCGACCTCGTCTTCGTGCTCGTGCGGACCGACCTCCAGGCCGACAAGCCGCACCGCGGGATGACGTGCTTCATCGCCGAGAAGGAGGGCGGCGCGCACGAGAACACGGGCGCCTACGCCGGCCTCAACGTCCCGCCGCAGCTGAGAAAGATGGGCTACAAGGGCGTCGAGTCGACGGAGCTGGTGTTCGACGGCTACGTCTGCCCGGCCGACAACGTGCTCGGCGGCGAGGCGGCGGGCCTCAACAAGGGCTTCCCGCAGATGATGGACGCGCTCGAGGTCGGCCGCGTGAACGTCGCTGCCCGCGGCGTCGGGATCGCCCAGCGCGCACTCGAGCTGGCGCTGCGCTACTCGCAGGAGCGCCGCACCTTCGGCAAGCCGATCGCCCAGCACCAGGCGATCCAGTTCAAGCTCGCCGACATGGCGACGCAGGTCGACGCTGCGCGGCTGCTGACGATCCGCGCGGCGCGCATGAAGGACGCCGGCGAGCGCTCCGACCTCGAGGCCGGCATGGCGAAGCTGTTCGCGTCCGAGGCCGGCCGCTTCTGCGTCGAGGAGTCGTTCCGCATCCACGGCGGCTACGGCTACTCCAAGGAGTACGAGATCGAGCGCCTCTACCGCGACGCGCCGCTGCTGCTGATCGGCGAGGGAACGTCCGAGATCCAGCGGATGGTGATCGGCAAGAAGCTGCTCGAGCGGCACAAGATCTGATGGTCGAGGCCGCGATCTCGCGCGCGAGGCCCATCGCACCCCGCACATCCACGAATCTCGTGGCCTCGACCATCTAGAGTCCACGCCCTGAGCTCCCCCAGAGACACCAGAGCGCTGATCGAGCAGGCGGTGCGTGGCTTCCTCGCGGAGGTGCCGGCGCTGGCGCCGCTGAGACTCGTCGTCGGGCTTGAGCTGCGCGGCCGCGGCGACGTCCAGCTCTACCGCGTCGAGCTTCCGGGCCCGACGATCTCGAAGGACATCGCCTCCGACGCAAAGGTCCGCCTCACCGTCTCGCGCTCGCACTTCAACGAGCTCGCCGCGGACGGCAGAATCAGGCACTGGCGTGCCGCGTTCGAGCACGGCGACGCGAAGGTCACCGGCATCGAGCAGATCATCAGACTGATCGCGACCGTCGTCGAGAAGCAGGACGAGCGCTCGCGCACCCGCAAGGCGCGCGGGTAGGCGCGGGCACAGTCCGGGGTACGCTCGCCGCATGGGCGAGGCCGAGCCTTCTGTGGGCCTGCGGATGCCGGCGGAGTGGGGGCCGCACGAGCGGACGCTGATCGCGTGGCCGGCGCGCCCGGCCGCGTGGCGCGGGACGACGATCGAGGAGGCGCGCGACGTGCATGCACAGGTCGTCGCGGCGGTCGCCGCATTCGAGCCCGTCACGCTCGTCGCCGATCCGTTGCACGCCGACGACGCGCGGCGGCGCGTCGCCGCGGAGAACGTCGAGGTCGTCACGCTCCCGATCGACGACTCGTGGCTGCGCGATGCCGGGCCGATCGTCGTGCTGGGGGCGGAGGGTCGCCGCGCGGGCATCGACTTCCGCTTCAACGCGTGGGGCGAGGCGTTCACGCCCTACGACCGCGACGCGGAGATCGCGCGGCGCCTGCTCGAGCATCTCGACATCGAGCGCTTCCCCTCGCCGGTCGTGCTCGAGGGCGGCGCGATCGCCGTCGACGGCGAGGGGACGCTCGTCACGACCGAGCAGTGCCTGCTCAACGCCAACCGCAACCCGCTGCTGAACCGCAAGGACGTCGAGGCGGAGCTGCGCCTGCATCTCGGCGCCGAGCGGATCGTGTGGCTCGGCCGCGGCCTTGTCGAAGACGCCGACACCGACGGTCACGTCGACAACGTCTGCGCGTTCCTCGCGCCCGGCCGTGCGCTGCTGCAGACGACCGCGGACGCCGACGATCCCAACGCACCCGCCGCGGAGGAGAACGCAAGCCGGCTTGCGGCGGCTGAGATCGCGGTCGAGCGCTGGGAGCTGCTCCCGCGCACGACGCGCGAGGACGGCAGCGTGGTCGCGATCCCCTACACGAACTTCTATCTCTGCAACGGCGCCGCGATCGTGCCGCTTGGCGAGCAGGATCGCGACATGGACGCGGAGGCGCTGCGCCGTCTCGGCGCGCTGCTGCTCGGCCGCGAGATCGTCGGCGTGCCGGGCCGCGTGCTCGCGCTGGGCGGGGGCGGGGTGCACTGCATCACCCAGCAGGTGCCCTCAGGCGCGAGCTGATCGCCGCCTGGCGGCGTCCTCGATCGCTCGCCTGCGTGAGCAGGCCACGCTCCCTGCGTCCTGGCCAGGCGGCGCCAGCTCGCGCCTGAGTCGCCTGGCTACCGACTTGGGCCTGCGTCCTCGAGCGCACGGGCGAGCAGCTCGCGCAGCGTCGCGCGCTCGTCTGCGCCGAGCGCTGCGAGCACGTCGTCCTCGACGCTCTCCTGGGCGCGCTCGGCATGGTCAAGCGCGCGCCGGCCGTCGGCGGTGATGTGGACGAGATGGCGCCGGCGGTCGAGCGGGTCACGGCGGCGTTCGGCGTATGCGGCCGCCTCCAGCTCGTTCAGCAGCAGGACGAGGTTGTTGGCGTCGACGCACAGCGCCTCGCCGAGCGCCTGCTGCGAGGCGCCGTCGTGGTCGTTGAGGAACGACAGCGCAACGTACCAGCGCAGGCGCATGCCGAGCCGGTCCTCGTCGCTGCGGCGGTAGACGACCTTCGCGAGCCGCGTGAGAAGGACCATCGCTCCCGGTGCATGGACGGTGCCCATGGTGACCAGAGCGTAGCACCATTAGGGGATCATCATGAAGTTGTAGATCATCTTTGCTACGGTGACGATCTGTGGCGACCCTGACGGCGACAGCTCCCATCACGCGCCGCGCGTGGATCGCACTGGCGGTCGTCTGCCTCGGCCAGTTCATGGTCGTGCTCGACTCGACGATCGTGAACGTCGCGTTGCCCGACATCCAGGTCGACCTCGGCTTCAGCCAGGCCGACCTGACGTGGGTCGTCAACGCCTATCTCGTGACGTTCGGCAGCTTCCTGCTCGTCGCCGGCCGCTTCGGCGACCTGATCGGGCGTCGCCGCGTGTTCCTGTCCGGGGTCGTGCTGTTCACGCTCGCCTCGGCGGCCTGCGGCTTCGCCGACACGCAGGCGCTGCTGATCGCCGCCCGCTTCGTCCAGGGGATCGGCGGCGCCATCGCCTCCTCGGTCACGATCGCGCTGATCGTCAGCGAGTTCCCCGGTGCGGCCGACCGTGCGAAGGCGATGAGCGTCTACATGTTCGTCGCCGTCGGCGGCGGATCGGTCGGGCTGCTCGCGGGCGGCCTGCTGACCCAGTCGATCGACTGGCACTGGATCTTCTTCGTCAACCTGCCGATCGGCATCGCGACGCTGCTGCTCGGGCGCTCGTACATCGACGAGGTCGAGGGGATCGGAGTGCGCGGCGGCGTGGACGTGGCCGGCGCGGTGCTCGTGACCGTCGCGCTGATGCTCGGCGTCTACGCGATCATCGGCTCGGCCGACCACGGCTGGGGCTCGGCCCACACGCTCGGCTGGGGCGGTGCCTCCGTCGCCCTGCTCGCTGCGTTCCTGGTGCTCGAGTCGCGGCTCGCGAACCCGATCATGCCGCTCGGCATCTTCCGCATGCCCGGCCTCGCCGGCTCGGCGGTCGTGCGCGGGCTCGTGATAGCCGGGATGTTCTCGGTCTTCTTCTTCGGGACGCTGTACCTCGAGCAGATCCGCGGCTTCAGCCCGCTGCTGACGGGCGTGGCGTTCCTGCCGATGACGCTCACCGTCGGGGCGCTGTCGCTCGGGCCGGTGGCGCGGCTCGTCGTGCGCTTCGGCGCGAAGCCGGTGCTCGTCGGCGGCCTGACGACGCTGATCGTCGGGCTCACGCTGTTCGCCACGGTCGAACCGGGCACGCCGTACGCGCCGGTCGTCTTCGTCGCGCTCGTCGTGATGGGATTGGGCGCCGGCACGTCGTTCATGCCGCTGCTGACGATCGCGATGGCGGACGTGCCGCCGCGCGACGCCGGGCTCGCGTCCGGGATCGTGAACGTCTCGATGCAGGTCGCGGCAGCGCTCGGGCTCGCGTCGCTCGGCGCGCTCGCCTCGCACCGCACCGCCGCGCTGCTCGCCGACGGCAAGACGCAGGTCGTCGCCCAGCTCGGCGGCTACCACCTGGCGTTCGCGCTCGGCGCGGGAGCCGTGGCGGTCGGCCTGGTCGTGACGCTGCTCGTGCTGCGCACGCCGACGCCGCAACGCGAGCAGGCGCGCGACGGCGAGCCGGAGCCCGAGCCGCAGCCCGCTTGAGCGGGCCGCCACGCGGCTGGCGGTGCCTACACTCGACCGCATGAGCGGCATCGACGTGTTCACCGCGATCGGGAAGCCGCTGCGTTCCCTCGCGCGCGTCGACCCGCCGGAGCGCGGGACGTTTCGCGTCGGCGCCGTGCAACAGCGCTGGCATCCCGATCCCGTCGCGCACGAGGCGGCGCTGGCGGAGGGGGTCCGCGCCGCCGTCGCGCACGGCGCGCAGCTCGTCTGCCTGCAGGAGCTGACGCTGTCGCCGTACTTCGCGGTCGATCCGGATCCATCACCGGAGGCGCTCGCCCGTGCAGAGGCGATCCCGGACGGACCGACGACCGCGTTCGCGCGGCGGATGGCGGCGGAGACGGGCGCGCACGTCCACGCGTCGCTGTACGAGCGCATCGAGGAAGGGAAGGGCGACGGCGATGCGCGCGGCTACAACACCGCGATCTGCGTCGCGCCCGACGGGACGCTCGTCGCGCGCACGCGCAAGCTGCACATCCCCACGACGGCCGGCTATCGCGAGGATCGCTGGTTCCGGCCCGGACCGGCGGGCACGGGCGCGGGCGCAGGCGAAGGTCCCTTCCCGGTCGTCGCGCTGGGCGAGGCGCAGCTCGGCTTCCCGACCTGCTGGGATCAATGGTTCCCGGAGCTCGCGCGCGCGTACGCGCTCGCCGGCGCCGACGCGATCGTCTACCCGACTGCGATCGGCTCCGAGCCCGACCACCCGAAGTTCGACACGCAGCCGCTCTGGCAGCAGGTGATCGTCGGCAACGGCATCGCGAACGGGACCTTCATGATCGCCGTCAACCGCTTCGGGATGGAGCCGCCGCTGACGTTCTACGGCTCGAGCTTCGTCTCCGACCCCTATGGACGCATCCTGGTGCAGGCACCACGCGACCGCGCCGCCGTGCTCGTCGCCGACCTCGAGCTGGACCAGCGGCGCGACTGGCTCGACCTGTTCCCGTTCCTCAGAACGCGGCGGCCCGACACCTACGAGTCGCTGCTCTCCCAGAGCCGACCTGCCGCACCCGGCGCTTGCGCCTGCCCGAGCTGATCGTCCTGTTCGGCTTCGGCCTCTCAGCCTGCATGCTCGGTCAGTTGCCGCTTCCGTGGTCCCAGGTCGCACGCCTGCACGTGCACACCCCGAAGCCGCTCTATCGGCAAGCCGAAATCGTCGGCTTCGTCGGCAGACGAACCAAGCTGGGCGAGAAGGTCGCGATCCTGGTGCCGTTCGGGCATCGGATCGCATACGAGCTTGGGGTCCAGAACGTCTCGCCATACGTGATGGACCAGGCGATCGTCACGAAGCGGCAATGGCGGGTGCTGTTCGACGCGATGGAGCGCGAAGGGACGCGGAAGCTCTTCCTGTCCCCGGAACCCGCTCCCGCCCTGCGCAAGCTGCTGGCGCGTGCCGGCTTCTCGCAGCAGGGCGCTGCACGGAGCGTCTTGGAGTGGGTCGACGCGACGCCGGGATAGGTTCGGTCAGGAGCTGAGGACGGCGCCCTCGTCGTAGAGCTTCACGACGCGGACGCTGCCCTGCGGCGCGGCGTCGATGCAGAGGCGGCACAGCACGCACTCGTCGAGGTTCTGCTCGTTGATCGTGAGCGTCCCGCCCTCGCCGCCGGTCGCGAAGATGTCGACCGGGCAGACCTCCGTCAGCTTGGCTGCGAGCGCGGGATCGGACGCGACCGCCGCGTCGACCGCGACGTCGATGAACGTGCCGGGCATCAGACCGCGCTCCTCTCGGCGATTCTGCTCTTGACGATGTCGGGGATCTGCGAGATCTCCTCCGCGACGACGATCCCAGCCTCGGCGAGGCGCGCAATCTTCTCGCTCGCGGTGTCCTCCTTGCCCTCGACGATCGTGCCGGCGTGGCCGAAGCTCATGCCGGGCATCTCGTCCATGAAGCGCCCGGCCATGAACGCGACGATCGGCAGGCGCGAGTCGTTCTCCTTCACCCAGCGCGCCAGCTCTGCCTCCATGCGGCCGCCCGGCTCGGTGTAGATGACGATCGCCTCGGTCTGCTCGTCGGCCTCGAAGAGCGGCATCAGCTCTGCGTAGGAGGTTCCGATGATTGCGTCGCCGCCGATCGAGACTGCCGTCGATTGGCCGAGGCCCGCAGCGGTGAGCGTCGAGGACATCTCGGTCGTCATGCCGCCGGAGCGGGAGATGACGCCGACCGAGCCGGGCGTGTAGGCCTTCGCGGCGTCCTTCGCCGGCCCGCCGATGCCGCCCATCTTGATCACGTCGGGCACGATGATCCCGAGGCAGTTGGGGCCGATGATGCGCGCGTCGTGGTGCGTCGCGAACTCGACCATCTGCGCGACGTCCCGGCGCGGGATGCGCTCGGTGACGATCACGACGAGCTTGATCCCGTTCGCGAGCGCCTCCAGCACCGCGTCCTTCGTGAAGGCGGGGGGGACCGTGACGACCGAGCCGTCGATCGGGCCGCCGTGGTGCTCGACCGCGTGCGCGACCGTGTCGAACACCGGCACGCCGTGGACCTCGCGGCCGAGGCGCCCCGGCGTGACGCCGCCGACGACCTTCGCGCCGGCGCCGTAGTCGAGGCACTCGCGCGTCAGGTTGACGGCCTCGCGGCCGGTGATGCCCTGGACGATGAACGTCGTCTCCGCGTCGATCAGGATGCTCATGCCGCCACCCCCTGGATCTTCTCGACGGCTCGTCGGGCCGCCTCGTGCATGGACACGGACCGGTCGCAGTACTCGACCCCGTACTTCGCGAGGATCTTGAAGCCCTCGTCCTCCCACGCCCCCGGGATGCGGAAGATCGCGATCTTCTCGGCCGGGTCGTAGCCCAGCTCCAGGCACGCCTTGATGACGCCGCGCGCGACGATGTCGACGCGCGTGTTGGAGACGATCGACATCATCACCGCGATCTTCTCGACGCCGGGCTTCTGCAGCACGAGCTTGGCGAGGCCGCACGCCTTCTCGACCGACGGGTTGCCGCCGATCTCGCAGTAGTTCGCCGGTCTGCCGCCGTGCGCGCGGACCGCGTCGAACAGCGTCAGCGAGCCGCCGCCGGCGCCGATCACGAGCCCGAGGTTGCCGTCGAACTCGGTCACGTTGCCCGCCACGCCGCGGTGCGACGCCGCGTCGACGGCCTCGCCGGCGAGCTCGAAGGGGGTCGCCTCGCGTGCTTGGCGGGTCTCCTCGTCGCCTACGCCGAGGCCCTTCAGCAGTGTCTTTTGGCGGGGGCGAGCCTCGTTCTCCATGTCCATGTGCGCGTCGACCGCGACGAATGAGCCGTCCTCGAGCTGCGCGAGCGGGTTGATCTCCGCCAGCGTCATGTCGTGTCTGACGAACAGCCGCGCCAGTCGCGCCAGGATCGGCGTCGCACGGTTCAAGGCGCTGCCGGTCACCCCGACCGACGCAATCACCTGCTTCGCCCTGAAGTCCGGCACCTCCAGCAGGTTCGAGAAGTGCCCGCGCCCGACGTGGTCCGGATGCGTCTCGGCGACCTCCTCGATGTCGATGCCGCCCATGTCGCTGAACAGCATCACCGGCTGCTTGCGGGTGCCGTCCCACACGATGCCGGCGTAGTACTCCTGCTTGACCGAGACTCTCGAGTCGACCAGCACGCCGCGCGGCATGTGGCCGTTGATCTCCAGCGCGAGGATAAGCTCTGCGTGCTCGGCCGCCTCGTCGGGCGTGTCGGCGAACTTCACGCCGCCGGCCTTCATGCGCCCGCCGGTCAGCACCTGCGACTTGATGACGACGGAGCCGCCGATCTCCTCGGCGATCCGGCGCGCCTCCTCCCGCGTTCTCGCGAAGCCGTGGGGGGAGACGGGGATGCCCGCCGCCGCGACGATCTGCCGCGACTCGTACTCGAAGAAGCGCATCCGTCAGCTCCCGGTCGTGGTGGTGACGAACCCGTATGCCTCGGCCAGCTCGGGGTCCTTCTGGGCGAGCATCTCCGCGAGGCCGACCATCACCTTGCACTGCTTGAAGGTGGCGTCGTCCTGCATCTTGCCGTCGAGCATGTGCACGCCCGCGCCGTCGGGGATCGCCTCGATCACCCGCTTGGCGAACCTGACCTCCTCCGGGTCCGGCGAGAAGACGCGCTTGGCGATCGCGATCTGGCGCGGGTGCAGCGACCAGGCGCCGACGCAGCCCATCAGGAACGCGGCGCGGAACTGCGCCTCGCAGCCGGCGTCGTCGGAGATGTCGCCGAACGGACCGTAGAACGGGAGGATCCCGGTCGCGGCGCAGGCGTCGACCATGCGCGCGATCGAGTAGTGCCAGAGGTCCTGCTGCGCGCTGGCGCGCGGCGCCTCCGGGTTGTCGGGATCCGGGTCCTCGATCACGCGGTAGCCGGGGTGGCCGCCGCCGACGCGCGTCGTCTTCATGCGCCGCGAGGCGGCGAGGTCGGCCGGGCCGAAGCTCATCCCTTGCATGCGCGGGGAGGCGGCGGCGATCTCCTCCAAGTTGGCGACGCCGAGCGCCGTCTCGAGGATCGCGTGCACGAGGATCGGCTTCTTGACGCCGAATCTGCCCTCGAGCTGCGCGAGCAGGCGGTCGACGTAGTGGATGTCCCAGGCGCCCTCGACCTTCGGGACCATGATGACGTCGAGCTTGTCGCCGATCTCGCCGACGAGCCGCAGCAGGTCGTCGAGCACCCACGGGGAGTCGAGGCTGTTGACGCGCGTCCACAGCTGGGTGTCGCCGAAGTCGACCGTCTGACCGACCCGCACGAGGCCCTCGCGGGCGGCCTCCTTGCGATCGACGGGGACGGCGTCCTCGAGGTTGCCGAGCAGGATGTCGGCCTGCTTGGCCATGTCGGGGACCTTCGCCGCCATCTTCTCGTTGCTGGCGTCGAAGAAGTGGATCATCCGCGACGGGCGGACGGGGATCTCCAACAGCGGGTCAGGAGCCCCTACTGCGAGGGGCTTCGCGAAGTCACGAGGATTGCGCACGGAGGTCTCTCAGGTAGGTGGACGGTCGCCCAAATCGTATTGACTCGATAGTCAACACGACGCAAGGTCTGCGCAGAGACGGCACACTTCCCGGTCATTCCATCGCCATTCCGACACGCAGGACGGTCCTGAGCACATGAGCGACACGATCAATGGGGTCGAGACGGACCAGGCGGCCCGCGAGGCCTCCGGCGCCCACCCCTACGGCCGCTACCTCGAGGAGTTCGAGGTCGGCGCGACGTACAAGCACTGGCCCGCGAAGACGGTCACCGAGTCCGACGACCACCTCTTCTGCCTCATCACGATGAACCACCACCCGCTGCACCTCAACGACGTCTACGCCGCCCAGTCTCAGCAAGGCAGGAACGTCGTCGTCGGGCCGCTCGTGTACTCGCTCGCGCTCGGCATGTCGGTGTCCGACATCTCGGGGAAGGCGATCGCGAACCTCGCGACCGAGGAGCTCTCCCACCCGAACCCGGTCTTCCACGGCGACACGCTCTTCTGCGAGACGGAGGTGCTCGACGTCAAGCCGTCGAGAACGAAGCTCGACCGCGGCGTCGTCAAGGTCCACACGCGTGTGCTGAACCAGGACGGCGTGCTCGTGGCGGAGTTCAAGCGGCTCGTGCTGGTGCCGCGGAAGAACCCGGGGACTTAGAACCTGTTTCAAGATGACTGCCGGCCGGCTGGCACCGTCTCGCGGCGCCGGTTCGCCACCCGCGATGTTCGACGCAGCAGTGCTGCGCCTTCACATCGCGTGCGGCGAGGGCGGGCGGGATCGATCACGATCCGGCGCCATCCGCCTCGACCTCATTTTGAAACAGGTTCTTTAGGGCTCGCGGTTTCCGGGGCACGGAATCCGGATTTCGCGCTCCGGTGACCGCAGCGACCACCTTCTCGCGACGCCACCGCGCGTGGGATGGAACAATCCCGCGGATGTCCCGCGACCGCCACGAGGGAGATCACGTGAGCATCACCGACACCGCCGCACCCACAAGCCATGCCAAGCTCCGCGCTTGGGTCGAGGAAATCGCCGCACTGACCCAGCCGGATCGCATCCACTGGTGCGACGGTTCGGCCGAGGAGTACGACGCGCTCTGCCAGGAGCTGGTCGACGCAGGGACGTTCGCGCGCCTGTCCGACGCGAAGCGCCCGAGCTCGTACCTCGCGCTGTCCGACCCGGGCGACGTCGCCCGGGTCGAGGACCGCACGTTCATCTGCTCGCAGGACGAGGCCGACGCCGGCCCGACGAACAACTGGCGCGACCCCGCCGAGATGCGCGCCCAGCTCACAGGCCTGTTCGACGGCTGCATGCGCGGGCGAACGATGTACGTCGTGCCGTTCTCGATGGGGCCGCTCGGCTCGTCGATCGCGCACATCGGCGTCCAGCTGACCGACTCGCCGTACGTCGCCGTCTCGATGCGGATCATGACCCGCATGGGCGCCGGCGCGCTCGACGTGCTCGGCGAGGACGGCGAGTTCGTCCCCTGCGTGCACTCGGTCGGGAGGCCGCTCGAGCCGGGCCAGGAGGACGTCAGCTGGCCGTGCAACGCGGAGAACAAGTACATCGTCCACTTCCCGGAAGCGCGCGAGATCTGGTCGTACGGCTCCGGCTACGGCGGCAACGCGCTGCTCGGCAAGAAGTGCTTCGCGCTGCGGATCGCCTCCGTGATGGCGCGCGACGAGGGCTGGATGGCGGAGCACATGCTGATCCTCAAGCTCACGTCGCCCGAGGGCGAGGTCAAGTACGTCACTGGTGCGTTCCCGTCGGCGTGCGGCAAGACGAACCTCGCGATGCTGATCCCGACGCTCGCGGGCTGGACGGTCGAGACGATCGGCGACGACATCGCCTGGATGAGATTCGGCGCCGACGGCAAGCTCTACGCCGTCAACCCGGAGGCCGGCTTCTTCGGCGTCGCGCCGGGCACGAACGAGCACACGAACCCGAACGCGATCGCCACCGCCCGCGCCAACGCGATCTTCACGAACTGCGCGAGAACCGACGATGGCGACATCTGGTGGGAGGGCATGACGGACGAGCTGCCGGCCCACCTGATCGACTGGCACGGCAACGACTGGACGCCCGCCTCCGACAGAACGGCTGCTCATCCGAATGCGCGCTTCACGGTCCCGGCCGCGCAGGATCCGGCGATCGCGCCCGAGTGGGAGGACCCGGCCGGGGTGCCGATCGACGCCTTCCTGTTCGGCGGGCGCCGTTCGAGCGTCGTGCCGCTCGTGCACGAGGCGTTCGACTGGGAGCACGGCGTCTTCCTCGGCGCGACGATGGCGTCGGAGACGACCGCCGCTGCCGCCGGCGCCGTCGGCAAGCTGCGCCGCGACCCGTTCGCGCAGCTGCCGTTCGCCGGCTACCACATGGGCGACTACATGGCTCACTGGCTGCAGATCGGCCGCCGTGAGGGTGCGCAGCTGCCGAAGGTCTTCTACGTCAACTGGTTCCGCAAGGACGCCGACGGCAAGTGGCTGTGGCCGGGCTTCGGCGAGAACTCGCGCGTCCTGGCGTGGATCTTCGCCCGCTGCAACGGCACCGCCGCCGCGGTCGAGACGCCGATCGGCCTGCTGCCCGCCGAGGGTGCGCTGCCGCTGGAGGGACTCGACATCCCGGCCGCGGACCTCGCGGAGCTGCTGCGCGTCGACGCGGAGGAGTGGAAGGCCGAGCTGCCGTCGCTGCGCGAGCACCTCGCGATCTTCGGCGACAAGCTGCCGGCCGAGATGACCGCGCAGCTCGACGCGCTCGAGGCTCGCTTGAACGCTGCGTAGCGGTTTGTTGCTTTGCCCGCGCCCGGGCCGTTCGTGGTACGCCGAGGCGCGGGCTCGCTCCCGCTCGACATCCTCTTCGCGAGGCGTCGATGGCGGCGCGCGTCGTCTGCGGGGTCCACAGGGGGATGTCGAGCGGGACGACCCGCGCCCGGCTGATTCGGCGTTCGCCGGGTGCGGTTCCGGGAGGCTCTACTGCAGATGCCAGCGGCCTCGGCGATCGCGCTTCGAGCACGTGAAGCCGTAGCGCTCGTACTCACGCTCGTAGCGCCGCGCGCAGTACTGGCCGCGAGCGATGCACTTGCGCTTGCCGCCGATCTTCGCGTGCACGCAGGCTGCTTGTGCGGCGGGACTCGTCGTGTGCTGCGCGCTCGCGGTCCCCAGGCCGGGGGCACCGACGACGAGGGCTGCCGCAGCGAGCACCCCGATGAGACGACGACGCATGCATCCTTCTCCTCGGTCATGAGCGCCGTCATCTATCCGGCGTCTCGTTTAACCGGAATGTAGGTGTCGATTGCCCGGCCGGCAAGCCGGAGGGCGTCCGGTCGTGCGAGGATCGGGGGGTGATCCGTCCTGCCGATCCCGCGGGCGACGCGGCTACATGCGCCGCGATCTACAGGCCGCACGTGCATGGGCCGGCGTCGTTCGAGGAGGTTGCGCCGGGCGCCGCGAAGATGGGGGAACGCATCGCGCGCGTGATGGCGACGCATCCGTGGCTTGTCGCAGAGGTCGACGGGGAGGTCGTCGGCTTTGCGTACGCCTCGCCGCATCGCGAGCGCGCGGCGTACCGGTGGGCGTGCGATGTGGCGGTCTACGTCGACCATGGCCACCGGCGGTGCGGTGTCGGGCGGGAGCTGTACGAGGCGCTGCTGCCGCTGCTGCGGGAGCGGGGCTTCCACGTCGCGTGCGCTGGCATCACGCTGCCGAACGATGCGAGCGTGCGCCTGCACCAGTCGCTCGACTTCGAGCCGGTCGGGGTCTATCGCGAGATCGGCTGGAAGGCCGGCGCGTGGCGCGACGTCGGCTGGTGGCAGCTGCGCCTCGGCTCCGCCGGCGGCGTTCCGGCAGAGCCGCTGCTGCCCGTTCGGCGCTGACAGGGCGCCCTCAGGCGCCCGTCGCGCCGCCGCGGTTGGCATTGGCGTGGATTGCGTCATGGACGTACTGCGAGAAGCCGGGGGCGACCTTGTCCCAGGACGCCGTGAAGCGGGGGTCGGAGACGTACAGCTCGGCCAGCGCCCGATGCTGGGCGTGGCTGCACGCGTAGAACCAGCGCGACAGGTGATCGCGGTGGGCCTCGGCGAGGTCCATCGCGACGGCGCCCGTCGCCGGCTCGCCGGCCTTCAGCGCCGCCGCAAAGGCCTCGATGTTGTCGTCCGCCTCGCGCTTGATCGCGACCCAGTCGTCCCTCGTGTAGGCGGCCGTCCGCCGCTGCGACTCCTTCCAGGCGTCGGTCTCGCCCCAGCGCTGCCGGGCCTCGTCGGCGTGCTCGGCGAGCTGCGCCGTGCCGAAGATCTGGAGCTGCTCCTCGGGGGTCAGTGAGATGCCCATCTGTCGTGCCTCCATCTCGTGTTCGATTGCCGTGATGAGCACCTGGTCGCGCGCCCGGCGCTCGCGCAGCAGGCGGTGCTGATGGCGCAGGTGCTCGTCGGTGCCGGCGTCCGGGTCGGCGAGGATCTGGGCGATCTCGTCGAGTCCGAAGCCGAGCTCCCGGTAGAAGAGGATCTGCCGCAGGCGCTCCAGGTCCATGGCGGAGTACAGGCGGTAGCCGGCCTCGCTGCGTCCGCTCGGCGGCAGCAGGCCGACCTCGTCGTAGTGATGCAGGGTGCGCACGGACACGCTCGCCAAGCGCGCGACGTCACCGACCCGGTACTCGCTCATGCGCCCATCATGCGGCCTCACGCGACGTCAGAGTCAAGGCCCTGTAAGCGACGCCGCCCGCGGACCGGCCGGCGTTCGCGGCTCAGTGCACGTCGTCGGCGCTCGACGCCGGCGGGCGGGACTCCTCTGCGAGCGAGGTGATCGCGAGGGCGCCGCGCGCGGCGGTCTCGAGCACGTCGGTCGCCTCCTCCGAGGAGCGGGCGTAGAGCTCGACGAGCAGGTGCACGACGATCTGGTCGTCGTCGTGCTTGTGGAAGCGCACGTGGGTGAAGAACTCGCGCGTGCCGTGGTCCCCGAAGGCGGCGTAGGAGAGCGCGTCGCCGGCCTCCGGTCCCGAGCACGTCTCGACGTCGTCGGCCTCGACCGTGACGGTGCAGGAGGCGACCCACGGCGTGCCGGCGACCATCCGCTCCCAGCGGTCCTCGATCGGCTCGACGCGGCCGTTGTGGAAGCCCAGGTGCGGCTGGTCGTGCATGCAGTCGAGGCACTGCACGACGGCCTCCTGCAGCTCGTCCACGACCTCGGCGCGCTCGCCGGTCCCCGGATCGATGCGGTGGATGCCCTCGTAGTGCACCTGCACCTCGAGGTTCTGCGACCAGCAGCGGTAGCAGCGCAGCCAGCTGCGGACGGTCTCCTGGTCGGTCGATCCCTCCATCCCGCTGATTCTATGCTCCGACGAGCGATGGGCGACACACGGGACCCGATCGGCGTCATCCTCGCCGGCGGCGCCGGACGCCGCATCGGCGGTGCGAAGGCGATCGTCGAGCTGCGGGGCGTGCCGCTCGTGCACTACCCGCTGCGTGCGCTGCAGGCGGTCCTGGCGGAGGTCGTCGTCGTCGCGAAGCAGGCGACCGCGCTGCCGCCGCTGCCCGGCGTCCCGATCTGGATCGAGCCGGCCGAGCCGCGCCATCCGCTCGCCGGGATCGTCCACGCGCTTGAGGGCGCGGGCGCGGCGGCGGAGGTCGAGGGGATGGCGCGGGAGATCCTCGTGAGCGCGGGGGACCTGCCGTTCGTCGCCCCCGAGCTCGTCGAGCAGCTCGTGCACGCCGACACGCGCGGCGCGTGCGCGGTCGTGCCGCGCGTCGGCGGGCGCCTGCAGCCGCTGCTCGCGCGCTACGGCCCGACGGCGTACCTGCCGCTCGCCGCGGCGCTCGCGCGCGATCCGCTGCCGCCGCTCACCGACGTGGTCGCAGCGCTCGGTCCGCGCGTGGTCGAGCTCGCCGAGGAGCTGCCGTTCTTCAACGTGAACGTCCCCGAAGACCTGCTGACGGCCCACGGCCTGCTCGACCGCGACGGCGGCACGTGGCCCCGCTGAGCGCGTCCATACGCGCGGAGCGCGTAGCCTGCCGGGAAGAACGGGCGCCCAGCGGCGTCCTTGCCTCCGATGCCCCGCCTGCCGATCCGCACCGCGCTCCCCGTCCTCGTCTGCGTCGCAGCAGCGATCCCCGCAGCCGGGTGCGGGGGGAGCGGGACGGACGGCCGCGGGGCATCCTCGCCGAACGCGACGCCGCCGCCGGTCTCGCCGGCTGTCGCCGCGGCGCAGCATCCGGCGCGCGCCGACTTCCCGGCCACGAGAGGGCGCAGCCTGCGTCAGCTCGCGAATTCGCTCTACGGCGGCGGACCGCAGGTCGCGCTCGCGACGACCGACTACACGCCCGGCCGCAATCGCGTCGCGTTCGGCCTGATCGAGCACGACGGCACGCTCGTCTACGGCAACACGGCCGTCTACGTCGCGCGCGACGAGCACTCGCCGGCGCAGGGGCCGTTCCTCGCGCCGGCCGACTCGCTGCAGGTGCGCCCGGCGTTCCGCAGCCAGACGAGCGCGGGCGACACCGTCCAGGCTGTCTACCATGCCGACGTCGAGCTGCCGCGGGCGGGCAGATGGCTCCTGTTGACGGTCACGCGCTCCGGCGAGCAGCTGCTGGGCGGCGCGGCGACCGTGACGGTCCGCTCCGCCTCGCCGGTGCCGGCCGTCGGCGACGCGGCGCCGCGCGTGCACACGCCGACGCTCGCCTCGGTGGGCGGCGACGCGTCGAAGATCGACACGCGCGTCCCGCCCGACGACATGCACGCCGTCGATCTCGCCGACGTGCTCGGCAGACGGCCGGTGGCGCTGCTGTTCGCGACCCCCGCGCTGTGCAGATCGCGCGTCTGCGGACCGGTCGCCGACGAGGCCGCGCAGCTCCAGAGCGCCTACGGCGGCAGGGTCGCGTTCATCCACAACGAGGTCTACGTCGACAACGCCTACGACAAGGGGCTGCGGCCGCAGCTGAAGGCGTTCGGGCTGACGACCGAGCCGTGGCTGTTCGCGATCGACCGCCACGGACGCATCACCGCGCGGCTGGAGGGCGCGTTCGGGATCGACGAGTTCCGCGCGGCGGTCGAGAAGGCCCTGAAGTAACGTCGCGCGCAGGTGGCCGCGCGCGGTCACCGGAGCGCGAAACTGCGCGTTGCAGGTGGCCGCGCGCGGTCACCGGAGCGCGAATCCCTATCCGCAGTCGGTCTCCACCGTGCGCTTGAGCCGACCCAGCCGGTCGTCCCAGGCCGCCGCGGTTTCGTCGAGCCACGCGCTCGCGGGACGCAGCGCGCCCGCTCGCAGCCGGTAGTGGACCTCGCGCCCGGCGCCGGGCTCGCGCTCCACCAAGCCCGCGTCGCCGAGCGCGGCGAGGTGCTTGGCGATCGCCTGGCGCGTGATCGGCAGCGACGCGCTGAGCGCCGGCACGCTCGTCGAACCCTCGCGCACGAGCGTCTCGACGACGTGGCGGCGGGTCGGGTCCGCGAGCGCGGCGAAGACAGGTCCGATCGCGTCGCTCATGCGAGCGCGAGCGCGCGCCCGGCGTGCGCGGCGAGCGCGGCGAGCGGGAAGGCGGGCTCGGACTCGACGACGACGACGCGGGCGCCGGCGGGCGCCGCGACGACGAGCACCTCGACGCGCGTCGCCGGCTCGTCCTCGGTCCACCACCACCAGACGATCCGATGTGGCGGATCCGCCGCCTCGACGTGGATCTCGCGGTCGGGCGCGTCGAGCCAGCGCTCGCGCTCCTGCTCGTCGGCGAGCACCTCCCAGACCTCCTCGGGGGTCGCCTCGATCTCGATCTCACGACGCGTGCGCATGGCGGCTCCTTTGACAACCAGATGGTTGCTATTGTCGTCTGACAACCAGGTAGTTGTCGAAAGGATACCGCCATGCCCCTCATCCCGATGGTCGTCGAGCAGAGCGCGCGCGGCGAGCGCTCGTTCGACATCTACTCGCGCCTGCTCAACGAGCGGATCGTCTTCCTCGGCCAGCCCGTCGACGACGACATCGCGAACCTCGTCGTGGCGCAGCTGCTGCACCTCGAGTCGGAGGACCCGGAGAAGGACGTCTCGATCTACGTCAACTCACCCGGCGGCTCGGTCTACGCGGGCCTCGCGATCTACGACACGATGCGCTTCATCAAGCCCGACGTGCGCACCATCTGCTTCGGCGTCGCGATGTCGATGGGGTCGCTGCTGCTGACGGGCGGCACGAAGGGCAAGCGGATGGCCCTGCCCAACGCCCGCATCCTGATCCACCAGCCGAGCGGCGGCTTCCAGGGACAGGCGAGCGACATCGAGATCCACGCCCGCGAGACACTCGAGCTGCGGCGCCACATCGACGCGATCTACGCCCACCACAGCGGGCAGCCGGTCGAGAGAGTCCACGACGACATGGACCGCGACCGCTACTTCACGGCCGAGCAGGCGCGCGAGTACGGCCTGATCGACCGCGTCATCACGACGCACGAGCTGTCACGCGCGGCGACGGGGTTCGCGCGGGCGAACGGCGGTTAGGCCAGCGGCCGCCGGAACCGGCCGCCGATCGGGGTTTCGCGCTGCGGCGACCGGAACCGGTCGCCTTCGCGCGACGTCACAGTGCCGCGTCGAGCGTGGCGTCGAAGTCGGTGCGCGAGATCGGCCCGACGCAGGGGGAGGTCGCGCCGGCGGCGCGGTAGCGCTCGACGCCGGCGTGCACCGCGTCCGCATCGCCGACCGCGGCCAGTGTGTCGAGGAAGCGCTCGGAGATCGCCCGCTGCATCAGCTCGAAGTCGCCGCCGGCTGCGTCGAACGCCGCGATCTCGTCGGCGAAGCCGGAGCGCTCGAGCATCGCGCGGTAGAACGGCAGGCCGAAGTAGGGGATCAGCTCGCGCCGCAGCGATGCGTGCGCGACCGCCGCATCGTCGACCGCCGCCGCCGGGACCGCCGCCACGACGTCGAAGCCCTCCAGCGTCTTGCCGGCGCGCTCGCGCCCCTCACGCACCGCCGGCAGCACGACGTCGCGGATGTAGGGCGGCGTGCAGAGCCACAGGATCACGCCGTCGGCGATCTCGCCGGCGAGCCGCAGCATCCCGGGGGACAGGGCGGCGATGCAGATCGGCAGCTCGGGGCGGGGGTCGAGCCCGGAGAGCTGGAAGCCGGTGCGCCACTTGACCGCGGGCGCGTCGCCGGCGGTCGGCGGCGCCTCGCCGCGCAGGATCGCGCGCACGATCGCGACGTACTCGCGCATCTCAGCGACGGGTCTGTCGATCGTCTGCCCGTGCCAGCCCTCGACGACCGGGCGGTGCGAGACGCCGAGGCCGAGGTTCAGGCGGCCGCCGGCGAGGTCGTCGATCGTGGCGGCCGTCTGCGCCATCGTCGCCGGCGTGCGCGTGTAGATCGGCACGACGCCCGTGCCGACACGGATGCCGCTCGTGCGCATCGCGTACGCCGTCACGACCGTCAGCGACTCGCGTCCCGCGATGTGCGTCACGTACGCCGACCCGTAGCCGAGCTCCTCTGCGCGCTGCACGCGCGCGATCGCCTGGTCGAGCGACTTGCCGGTGGAGATGAAGCAGCCGACGGCCATCGCGCCGTCCTAGCTCCCGAACAGCTCGCGCGCGCGCTGGACGACCAGCTCCGGGCGCTCCTCGGGGAGGAAGTGGCCGGTCTTGTCGACCCACTCGATCTGCATGTTGGGCGCGTAGCGCTCGTGGGCGCCGCGATCTCTCGCGCCCTGGAGGATGCGGTCGCGGCGGCCCCACAGCAGGCGGATCGGGGTCGTGAGCGTGTGCTGCTTGAACCCCCCGGACATGAACGGGCGCAGCTCGTGCAGCAGGAACGTGCGGTAGTACATCGAGGTCGCGTGGGCGTGCTCGGGCTCGCGCAGCACGTCGACGAACGCGGCCAGCTCCTCTGCCGTGTAGTCGCCGTGCGAGCGCGCGACCTCGAGCACCTGCGCGGTGAAGCGGCCGTTGCGCATCAGGCCGGCGCCGAGCCCCGGAGTGCCGAGCGCGACCTGGTACCAGAGGTTGAACAGCCGTCTGAGGCTCGGGCGCTCCTGCGGCGGCCACGGGTGGGGGATCGAGCAGCCGAGGTAGTGGCCGACGCGCTCCGGCGCAGTCGCGCAGATCAGGAAGCCGGCGAAGGCGCCCCAGTCGTGGCCGATCAGGTCGAAGCGCTCGACGCCCAGCTCGGTGAGGATCGCGAGCACGTCGTCGGCCAGCTCCTGCTTCAGGTAGCCGGACCTCGGCGCGTCGCTCCACCCGAGGCCGCGCAGATCCGGGGCGATCACGCGGCGGTCGGTCGCCAGGCCGGGGATCACGTCGCGCCACATGAACCAGTGCTGCGGCCAGCCGTGCAGCAGCACGACCGGCGGTGCATCCGCGGGACCAGCCTCCGCGACGTGGAAGCGATGGCCGCGCACGTGCACGTCACGGTGCGTGATCCCTTCGACCTGCGGCAGCGGCACGACGGTCATGCGGCAACCCTAGCCACGCGGCCAGCTCCGTGCGCCGGGGCGCGCAACACACGGCGCGCCGCTCTCGACGTTGCTCTAGCTTGCGGTGCGTGGAGGCGTGCTGCGGAGCGCGGCGGGCCGTGACCGGAGCGAGGAGGAGTCCATGAAGCCGACCCGACAGCGCGTCGCCGTGATGATGTCCCTGGCGGTCGCCGGGGCTGCGACGCTGGCAGCGGGCCCGAGCGCGTCCGGCACGTCGTCGCCGCGCGTGGGCGTCGTGTACGGCGGGCGCACCTCGCAGGGATCGCCGGTGTGGCTGCGGCTGCGGGCCGACCGGCGGGCGATCACCATCCTTGACTTCGACTGGAAGGTCCCCGCTTCGCACTGCACCAACGGCAGACCGATGACGATGCCGGAGAACTTCGACGCCGCAGACGGCTTCGCTCCGATCAAGCTCCATGGCGGGCGCTTCTCCGGGACGATCCCGGAGGCTGTCGGGGCGCCCGACGGGAGTGGCAGCGAGCGTTTCAAGCTTTCCATCGCGGTGACCGACACGACCGTCCACGCGACCTTCTCGGCCACCGTGCACGTGAACGTCGCCACCGGCGGCCACTACGACTGCACGCTCGGCAGAGCGTCGTTGAGCGCCGACAACTGACGCGGCGTCAGTCGCGCCGCAGCATCAGCGCGACGAGCACGGCCGCGAAGGCGATCGTGCCGAACGTCAGCGCGGTGCCGAGGTTGGCGGCGCCGAGCAGGCCCGCGAGCGCGCTGACGACCGCGAACGTGACGACGAGGATCAGCAGGTCGACGAACACGGCGGGGATTCTGCCGGGTCGAGCGGAGGGGCGCCGCGTCGCTGTGCGTGCGGCCCTCATACGACTCCGGCGTGCTCCGCGAGCGCGCGCTCGAGCGCCGGCACGTCGAGGCCCGCGTCCTGCCGCTCCAGCCAGCGTTCCGCGGCGCGGCGGCCGCCGAGCGCACGCAGGCCGCGCGCGCCGTGCTCGGCAGTGAAGTCGGCGAGCGCGTGGAGGCGGCGCGCGCGCAGCCGGCGTGCGGCGACGTCGCTCGCAGAGCGATGTGCGTCGAGCGCGTCGAGCAGTCCGTCGATCCCCTGCGGCGGCGCGAGCGAGCTGACCGCCACGACGGCGGTGGTGCGAGCGCCGAGCGAGCGCAGCGCCGCATGCAGGTCGCGTCGCGCCGACACGGCGACCTGGCCGAGGTCCGCCTTCGTCACGACGAGCACGTCGGGGATCTCCATGATCCCCGACTTGAGGAACTGCAGCACGTCGCCGGAGCCGGGCTGCACGACGACCGCGACCGTGTCGGCGACCTCGGCGACCTCCGTCTCGGACTGGCCGACGCCGACCGTCTCGATCACGACGACGTCGAACGCAGCGGCGAGCGCGTGGGCGGCGGCGCGGGTCGCGGGGGCGAGGCCGCCGAGGCGGCCGCCGGCGGCCATCGAGCGGATGAACGTCGCGCGGTCGCCGGGGTCGTAGTCGATCCGCGCGCGGTCGCCGAGCAGCGCGCCGCCGGAGCGCTTCGAGGAGGGGTCGACGGCGAGCACCGCCACGCTCCGTCTGCGCGCGCGCCACCCGGCTACGAGCTGGGAGAGCAGCGTGGACTTGCCGGCGCCGGGCGGGCCGGTCACGCCGACGATGTGGCCCGGCGCCTCGCCGCCGAGCGCGCCCGGTGCGACGGCCGCGAGCAGCGCCGCGATCTCCGTCTGCGCGGCCTGCGCACGGCTCTCCACGAGATTCAGCACTGCCGGAGCGGCGCTCAGGTCACCGTCGCGCAACCGCGCGCCGAGGTCCGCGCCGTTCACGTCGGAACACGCATGCCGAGGGCCACGAGCACTGCCGCATCGACCTCCATCATGCGCTCCGGTCGCAGCGACCCATGGTGCGCGACGAGGCCGCCGTCGCCCAACGTGAACAGGTCGTGTGCGAGCACGTAGCTGGCGAGCGGCAATTCGTCGACTTCGCCGGCGTCGAGCGCGACCACGGTCGCAAGCGTCCGCGTGCGGTGCGTGCTCGTAATGCGCGCGACGATCGGCCGCAGCTTCAGCGTGACGAGTCGCGACGAGACGATGACCACGGGCTTGCGGCCGACGTCTGGGAGATCCGCCGTCCACACGGCACCGCGCCGGTACACGTCACTCGTCTTCGGGGATCCCGCTGGCGAACAACTTCAGCGCGCCATTCCGCCACGCATCGCCCTCGACGTCTTCGCGATCGAAGGCGGCGAACTCCTCCATGTGCTCCTGCTCCCAGCGGACACGCTCGATCGCGCCCACGAACGCTTCGGCGATCGCACGCGTGAACACGCCATCGGCGATTCCCTGGCCGAGCTGCTGCAGTCGTCGCAGCAGCGCAAGATCGAACTCGTTGCCGAAGTGCGCGGCGAGCTCCCTGTCGCGCATGATGGAGCGGAAGTCGTCCTGCGCGCGGTGCAGCCGGTCCCCAAGGTCGCCCGGCGCGCGGAAGCTGTATGTCTTTGCTGCCGCGGCCATATGGACAGCTTAGGGCGGCGGGAGCGATCTGTCTACAACATGTAGATGGAGTGCAGATTATGCAGCTGCGCCGATCCCGTTTCGCTCGGCCACCAACGCCACCACGTCGCGCATGATGCGCGTGATGTCGAAGTCCTTCGGCGTGTAGACCGCGGCGACGCCGGCCTCCTTCAGCGGCGCCTCGTCCGCGACGGGGATGATCCCGCCGACGACGATCGGCACGTCGCCGACGCCGGCCTCGCGCAGCGCCTCGATCACGCTCGGGATCAGCTCGCGGTGCGAGCCCGACAGGATCGACAGCCCGACCACGTGGACGCCCTCCTGCAGCGCGCTGGCGGCGATCTGCGCCGGCGTCAGGCGGATCCCCTCGTAGACGACCTCCATGCCCGCGTCGCGCGCGGCGACGGCGATCTGCTCGGCGCCGTTGGAGTGGCCGTCGAGGCCGGGCTTGCCGACGAGGATCTTCAGCCGGCGGCCGAGGCCCTCGGACACGCGCTCGACCTCGTCGCGGATCTCCTCCAGCGAGTCGCTGCCGATCGCGGCCGCCTCGCCGACGCCGGTCGGGCCGCGGTAGGAGCCGAACACGTCGCGCAGCGCGGCGGCCCACTCGCCCGTCGTGACGCCGGCGCGGGCGGCGGCGATCGTCGCGTCCATCACGTTCTCGTCCGACCGCGCGACGCGCTCCAGCTCGGCGAGTGCCGCGTCGACCGCACCCTGGTCGCGGCCGGCGCGCCAGGCGTCGAGCGCATCCTTCTGGTGCTGCTCGACCTCCGGGTCGACCACCAGGATCCCGCCGTCGCCGTCGGCGGTCAGGGGCGACGGCTCCGTCTCGGTGTAGACGTTCTGGCCGACGACCTTCTGCTCGCCGGCCTCGATGCGGCGGATCCGCTCGCGGTGGGACTCGACCAGCGCGGCCTTCATGTACGGGACCGCCTCGACCGCGCCGCCGTGCTCGGCGACGATCGCCATCTCGGCGCGCGCGCCCGCGAGCAGCTCGCTCACGAGCCCGTCCATCACGACGGAGCCCTCGAAGATGTCCGGGTACTCGAGCAGGTCCGTCTCGTAGGCGAGCACCTGCTGGAGGCGCAGCGCCCACTGCTGGTCCCACGGCCGCGGCAGGCCGAGCGCCTCGTTCCACGCCGGAAGCTGGACCGCGCGGGCGCGCGCGTCGCGGCCCAGCGTCACGGCCAGCGCCTCGAGCACGATCCGCTGGACGTTGTTCTCCGGCTGGGCCTCGGTGAGGCCGAGCGAGTTGACCTGCACGCCGTAGCGGAAGCGGCGCTGCTTGGGGTCCTCGACCGAGTATCGGCTCAGCCCCAGCTCGTCCCACAGGATGCCCATCGCGCGCAGCTTCGCGTGCTCCTCGACGAAGCGCACGCCGGCGTTGACGAAGAACGAGATGCGGCTGAAGACCTTGCCCATGTGCTCGGCCGGCACCCGCTCGCGCACCGCGTCGAGCACTGCGATCGCGGTCGACATCGCGTAGGCGATCTCCTGGACCGGCGTCGCGCCCGCCTCCTGCAGGTGGTAGGAGCAGACGTTGATCGGGTTCCACTTCGGGACGCGCTCGACGGTATAGGCGACCATGTCGGCGATCAGCCGCATCGACGGGCCGGGCGGGAAGGCGTACGTGCCTCGGCTCAGGTACTCCTTGATGATGTCGTTCTGGGTCGTGCCCTGGAGCTGCTCGGGCGCGACGCCCTGGTCCTCTGCGGTGACGATGTAGAGCGCGAGCAGCCAGGCGGCGGTCGCGTTGATCGTCATCGACGTGTTCATCTGGTCGAGCGGGATCCCTCTGAGCAGCGCCTTCATGTCGCCCTTGTGCGCGACCGGAACGCCGACCTTGCCGACCTCGCCGCGCGCCAGCTCGTGGTCGGCGTCGTAGCCCGTCTGCGTCGGCAGGTCGAACGCGATCGAGAGGCCCGTCTGACCCTTCGCGAGGTTGCCGCGGTAGAGCTCGTTCGACTTCTCGGCGGTCGAATGGCCGGCGTACGTCCGCATCATCCACGGACGATCGGGCTCCGGCAGACGGTGGGGGGACCGGGACGCGTCGCTCATCGCCTCGATTGTAGGGTTCGAATACGTGGAAGGTCACGCACCTCAGCACTCGGTCGAGCCGATCGACGTCCGCTTTCGCGGGCTCGATCGCGTCATCTGCTGTTGGCGCGTCGGCGACGTGCTCGTCGATCCCGGCCCGGAGTCGAGCGTGGCGAACCTGCTCGCCGCGCTCGGGGCCCGGCGCCCGCGCGCGCTGCTGCTGACGCACATCCACCTCGACCACGCGGGCGCGACGGGCGCCCTCGTGCGGCGCTGGCCCGACCTCGAGGTCTACGTGCACGAGCGCGGCGCGCCGCACCTGATCGATCCCTCGAAGCTGCTCGCGAGCGCCGGGCGCCTCTACGGCGAGGACAACATGCGGGCGCTGTGGGGTGAGGTGCTGCCGGTCCCGTCCGAGCGCGTCCATGTGCTCGCGGGCGGCGAGACGCTCCCGCTCGCCGGGGGCGTCCGCGTGGCCTACACGCCCGGACACGCCTCGCACCACGTCGCCTACCTGCATGAGGAGAGCGGCCGCGCGTTCGTCGGCGACATGGCGGGCGTGCGGATCCCGCCCGCGCACGTGACGATCGCGCCGACGCCGCCGCCCGACATCGACGTCGAGGCGTGGGATCGCTCGCTCGACCTGATCGCCGCGTGGCAGCCGAGCGGCCTCGCGCTCACGCACTTCGGCGCGGTCGACGAGGTGGAGGAGCAGCTCGACGCGGCCCGCGCCTCGCTGCACGAGCTCGCGGATCTGACGCGAGGCGCCGCCCAGGCCACCGTGGTCGCCGCCGTCAGAGATCGCGTCGACCGCACCGGGGACCGCCTGCTGCGCGCGGCCTATGCCGCGGCTGTGCCGCCCGAGCACATCTACCTCGGGCTCGAGCGTTACTGGCGCAAGCGCACCGCAGACGTCCACCGGGCGTAGCCGAATTCGCGCGCAGCGGTATCTTGCGGGCGATGACGCAGACGATCGAGCGGCCGCGCGTGAAGGGGGTGGGCGGGTCCGGCGATGGCCTGGGCGGCCAATGGCGCGTGATCGTCCGCAACGACGACCACAACACGTTCGACCACGTCGCCCACACGCTCGCGCGCTTCATCCCCGGCGTGACCCTCGATGCGGGCTATGCCCACGCCGACCGCATCCACCACACCGGCCAGGCGATCGTATGGACGGGCCAGCAGGAGCCGGCCGAGCTGTACTGGGAGCAGCTCCGCGACGCGGGGCTCACCATGGCCCCGCTCGAGCAGGGCTGAGCCGGCGCCTCAGCCGCGGACGGTGAAGCGCAGGTCTCGCTGGACGTGCCCCCAGTCCGGGGCAGCGGTCGCGGTGACGGAGAGGCCCGACGCGCGGCGCGCGAGCGCGCGCGAGCTGGTGAGCTGCAGGCGCACGGTGACCGCCCCGCCGCGCGGGATCGTGACGCGCCGCGTGCCCATCGCGAAGCCGTCGAAGCGTGTGAAGCGCACGCGCCCGCTGCACGGCTGCGACGGCACGAGCGCCAGCAGGCCGAGGCCGGCGGGGCAGCTCACGCGCAGCACGATCGCGCCGCGCTGCAGCGGCAGCGGCGGCTCGACGGAGATCGCGCTGCGGCCGCGGTCGCCGCCGCCGGGGAACGGGAACGGCAGCGTCGGGACGGTCATGCGAGCGCCGCCGCGCTGCGGGGCGACGCGCGCGCTCTCGCAGTCGGTGTCGATCACGTCGCGTGGATCGGCGACGACGGTGTCGTGACCGGCACCGCACGCGACCTCGGTCGAGCGCCCGTCGCGCAGCCAGAAGGTGTCGTTGCCCGCGCCGCCCTGGAGCTGCTCGACGTCGCCCTTGATGGTGTCGCCCTCGCCGGGGGCGCCGCTCCAGCCGGGCCGCCCGATCGCGGCGCGAATCGGGCTTCGCCGCGGCAGCAGCGTGCCGTCGCTCGCGATCTGGTCCACGTACGTGACGAGATCCTGGCCGGGGCCGCCGCTCAGCACGTCCGCGCCGCCCCCGCCGGCGATGATGTCCTGGCCGCCTCCGCCGTCGATCACGTCGTTCGCCGGACCGCCGACGAGCAGGTCGTCGCCCGGGCCGCCCTGAATGTGCGCCGGCAGGTCGGCGCGGATCCGCACGTCGCTGCCGAGCAGCCCGAGTCTCACCTCGATCCGCTCGACGCCGGTGCCGGGGCATTCGACGTGGTAGCCGTCGGCGCTCGCCGTGCAGCCGGCGCCGGCGGTCATGCGGCTCGCGTCGTCGTCGAGCGTCAGCACGCCGCCGACCTCGTCGATCGTGACGTTGCTCGGCTCGACGTCGTCGGCCGTGAAGCGCAGCACCGCGCCGTCGAGCTGGACGAGTCCGCCCGCGGCCGCCGGCGCGGCGCCGAGCAGCACCAGGGCGAGGGCGAGCAGCAGCGGTGGGCGGGGACGCGCGGGCACGACAACGTAGGGAACGCGTCAGATCAGGCGTCGGAGCGGTGCGCGCGCCGTACCGCTCCGCTCGGCGGCGCCCTACGCGACGCCGACGAGCGCCTTTCTCGCCTGGCGGTCCGGGCTCACGCGCACGACGTTCCAGACGAGGCCGGTCTTCTCCATCCCGGTGATCACGAGGCCGCTCGGGTCGGCGAGCTTCTCGAGCGGGCGCAGCCCGTGGAAGGCGGACGTCGGGAAGGCATGGTGGTTGTGGTGCCACGCCTCGCCGAGCGACGGCAGCGCGAGCCAGAAGACGTTGCGCGACTCGTCCTCGGTGTCGAAGCGCCGCGCACCGAAGAAGTGGCAGACGGAGTTGATCGACCACGTCATGTGGTGCAGCAGGAAGATCCGCACGAAGCCGCCCCACACGAGCCCCAGCAGGCCGCCGACGAGCGAGAAGCCGCTCAGCACGAAGCCGAGCGCGAACGGGATGAAGAGCGTCAGCGCGACCCAGAAGAGGAACGTGCGGCTGACCCAGCGGATGGGCTTGTCGTCGATCAGGTCCGGCGCGTAGCGGCGCGCGGAGGCGCGGCCGTGCGTGTTGTCGCCGAGCATCCAGCCGACGTGCGCGTGCCAGAGGCCGTGGAGCGCGCCCTTGAGGCCCGGGCCGCGGTCGACGTGCGGGCTGTGCGGATCGCCGTCCTCGTCGGCGAAGGCGTGATGCTTGCGGTGATCGGAGACCCACGTGATGACGTCGCCCTCGACGGCCATCGAGCCGCAGATCGCGAGCAGCACGCGCACGGGCGTCGACGTCTCGAACGCGCGGTGCGTGAAGAGGCGGTGGTAGCCGATCGTGATGCCGAAGCCGGTGATCGCGTACATGAGCGCGAAGATCGCGAGGTCGGTCCAGTCGACCGCCTTGTTCCACAGCAGCACGATCGAGCCGAGGAACACGACGAACGGGAGGGCGACGGCGACGAGGTTGGAGATGCGGTGGGCGCGGGTCATGGTTTTGGAGCCTACGATGCAAACCGCCGCTTGTCCTCAGCTGCGGGCAACGTCTCGACTGCGAATAGTTGTAGCTTTTCCACAAGAATGGCCGACGTTCCGCCCGAAGCCTTCGATCCCCGCCCATGGCGGCGGCTGCCGCCGGCCGCGGTCGCGGCGATGCGCCCGCAGCTGCCCGACCTCGCACGCGAGATCATTGCCGCGATCCGCGTCGAGGTGCCTGCTTACGCGCGGCCGTTGGAGGGCCCATTCGGCCGCGGCCTCGTCGTCGGGGTGGAGGAGGCGCTGCGCCAGTTCCTCGACGGGATCGAGGCCGGCGGGCAGATGCCGCGCTCGCGCGTGTACGTCGACCTCGGCCGTGGCGAGGTGCGCGCCGGTCGCAGCCTCGACGTGCTGCTCGCGGCCTACCGCGTCGGCGCGCGCGTCGCCTGGCGGCGCTTCTCCGCCGGCGGCGTCGCGGCAGGGCTCGAGCCGACGACGCTCTACCTGCTGGCGGAGTCGATCTTCGCCTACATCGACGAGCTGTCGGCGAAGTCCGCGGAGGGCTACGCGCTCGAGCAGTCGGCGGCCGCGGGCGAGCGACGCGCACAGCGCCAGCGGCTCGCGCGCCTGCTGTTGCGCGACCCGCCCGCCGATCCGCTCGACGTCGAGGAGGTCGCGCGCGCGGCGCAGTGGCGGCTGCCCGCGACGCTGGCGGCGTTCGCGTTCCCCGAGACGGACGGCGAGCGGACCGTCCCGCGGCTTCCGGCCGACGCGATCGCCGACACGGTCGGCGACGTCGTCTGCGCGCTGCTGCCGGACCCGGAGCGCGCCGGGCTGCGTGCGCAGCTCCAGCACGCGGTCGGGACGCGGCACGTCGCCGCGCTCGGCCCGCCGGTCGCGTGGGGCGACGCGGCGCTCAGCCTCGCGCGCGCCCGTGCGGTGCTCGAGCTCGCAGCCGAGGGGGCCGCGCCCGCCTACGGCGTGCTCGAGGCGGTCGAGCACACGACCGCGCTGCTGCTGCGCAGCGACCGCCGGCTCACGCAGGAGCTCGTGCGCGCGCGGCTCGCGCCGCTCGCCGTGCTCGCGGCCGGCCCGCGCGCGCGGCTGACGGCGACGCTCGTCGCCTGGCTCGCCGCACAGGGGCGCCTGCAGGTCGTGGCGGAGCGCCTCCACGTCCACCCGCAGACGGTCCGCTATCGCCTCGCGCAACTGCGCGAGCTGTTCGGCGACGCGCTCGACGACCCGCAGCGGCGCTTCGAGCTGGAGCTCGCGCTGCGGGCCGAGGGTGCGTTCGACGGCAGCGCCTGAGCGGCCGTCAGACGGCGGCCGGCGCGGCGGCGGCCGCGTCGGGCTGGAGCACGTCCTGCGCCAGCTCGTCGTGCCAGGCGTAGACGACCGGCACCTGGTACCTGCCGCTGTAGTTGGTGCGCAGGGCGGTCATCTCCGGCCCTTCCCAGTAGCGCTCCCACGCGAGTCTCGACTCGAACCAGACCATCTGCAGGATTCTGTAGCGGTCCTCGCGCGAGCGGTGGACGCGGTACTGCGTCGCGCCGTAGCGGATCGACGCGGCCGCGACCTCGCTCACCGCGTCGGCGAACGCGTCGCCGCGGAAGAGCGTCGCGTACCAGGGGATGTGGACGACTCCGGCCATGGGCGAGATCCTAATCGATCGGCGTTGAGAACCTACGCCCCGACCTCCGCCCGGATCGCACCGGGGCCGTCGGCCGTCTTGCCCTGCCCCTCGGCGGTGGCGCCGACGAGGATCGCGATCTTGCCGAGGTGCTTGTTGTCGCGCAGCAGCTGGTGGGCGTCCGCGACCTTCTCGAAGCCCATCGTCTGCCACAGCACCGGCCGGATCAGCGACTGCTCGATCAGCTCGTTCGCCTTCGTCGCCTCCCACGCGTTCGCGAAGTGGGAGCCGATGATCTGCTTCTGGCGCATCCACAGGTAGCGCACGTCGAAGTCGAGCTGGTAGCCCGACGTCGCGCCGCAGATGACGACCTTCCCGAACGGCTTGACGCACAGCACCGAGGTCGGGAACGTCGCTCTGCCGACGTGCTCGAAGACGATGTCGGGCGCGCCGCCCAGGCGCTCCTCGACCGCCTTGCAGAAGCGCCGCGACTCCTTGAAGCGCGCCTTCTCCTCCTCGGGCGACTCGCCGCCGCGGCGCATCATGCCCGTGAACTCGTTGCGGTCGATGAAGCCGACGGCGCCGAGCTGCTCGATCAGCCCGCCCTTCTCAGCGGACGAGACGACGCCGACCGACTGCGCGCCGGCGATCTTGCACAGCTGGGTGGCGAACACGCCCAGGCCGCCGGCGGCGCCCCAGATCAGCACGCGGTGGCCCGGCTGGAGCTTCGCCTGGTCCATCAGCATCCGGTAGGCGGTGAAGTACGTGAGGCCGTAGGAGGCGGCCTCCTCCCACGACAGGTGCGCCGGCTTCGGCAGCAGCTGCTGGGCCTGCACCTTCGTGAACTGCGCGAACGAGCCCCACGTCGTCTCGTAGCCCCAGATCTTCTGCGAGGGCGCGGCGAGCGGGTCGAGCCCGTGGACCTCGGGATCCTCGTAGGAGGCCTGGTTGCAGTGGATCACGACCTCGTCGCCGGGCTGCCAGCGGGTGACGCCCTCGCCGACCTTCCAGACGATGCCGGACGCGTCGGAGCCGCCGATGTGGTGCCCGTACTGCGGGTGGTCGCCGTAGCGCATGACGGACACCGGCTCGCCGAGCGCCGCCCACACGTTGTTGAAGTTGACGCCCGCGGCCATGACGCGCACGACGACCTCGAAGGCGCCCGGCTGCGGCGTCTCGATCTCCTCCAGCTGGAAGGCGTCGACCGGCTCGCCCAGGCGCTCCTCGCGGATCACCCACGCGGTCATCGTCGCCGGGAGATCCCCCGGTTCGGTCGCGACGCTCGCGACCCGGCTCACGTCAACAGCCACACGGCACCTCTTCGCAGTTCGACGGCATGGTGGAGGGCGGATCGTACCTGTGCGAGGAGGGTCGCCCATCCAGCTCCGGGCGCCGCGGCGCGGGTCAGTCGAGGAAGCGGCTGCGATGGAACCAGACGAACAGCAGCGCCGAGGAGAGGACGATCCCACCGACGCCGAAGACCATGAACGCCCACTGCGAGCGGATGTGGAGGACGAGCCAGCCGAAGTTCTGGCCGAAGAAGCCGGTCAGCGCGGTGATCGGCAGGAAGATCGTCGCGACGAGCGTGAGCTGCTTCATCACGACGTTCGTGCGGTTGGAGACGGTCGACAGGTAGACGTCCATCGCGCCGGTCAGCAGGTCGCGGTAGGAGTCGACCATGTCGGACAGGCGGATCAGATGGTCGTAGACGTCGCGGAAGTAGTCGCGCGTGCCGGGGTCGAGGCCGGGCAGCTCGGCGATGTCGTCGATCGTGCGCGCGGCGAGGTCGCGCTGCGGGGTGATGATGCGCCGCAGCGTCACGAGGCTGCGCTTGAGGTGGAAGATGCGCTGCAGCTGCTCGTCGGTCGGCCCGAGCACGATCGCGTCCTCCAGCTCGTCGATCTCGTCGTCGATCGCCTCGAGCACGGGGAAGAAGGTGTCGGTGAGCGTGTCGAGGATGCGGTAGACGACGAACTGCTCCCCCTTCGTGTGGTCTGCCGGCAGCCGCGCCCGCAGCTCCTCGAGCTCGTTGCAGCCGCCGTGGCGCACCGTCACGACCCAGTCGCCGCTGACGACGAGGTGGACCTCGATCACCACGGGCGCGTCGTGGCCGAGCTGGCGGGCGCCGTAGAAGACGAGCAGCATGTGGTCGCCGTAGCCGTCGAGCTTCGGACGCTGCCCGCGCTTCTGCATGTCCTCCAGCGCGAGCGGGTGCCATCCGAAGCGTTTCGCGAGCGCTGCGAGCTGCTCGTGGCTCGGATCGACGAGATCGAGCCAGAAGAACTCTCTGCGTGCGGTCAGCTCGTCGATCGCGCGCTCGTCGATGACGTCGAGCACCTGCATGCCGCAGACGCTAGTCCGCCTCGCGGACGCGTCTGACGGCGCGGCTCAGGGCTGCAGGAGGTCCTGCTGCGAGCTTTGCCGCTCGGGGCCGACCGCCAGGCGGGCGGGAGCTGCCGTGCCGTCGCTGACGCCGACGACGCACGTGCCCTCGACGAGCGGGAGTTGCATGCGCGCGGTGCCCTGCGGGTTGATCGGTCCGCTCGAGGCATCGTCGGCGACGCAGGATCTGCCTGAGCCGCTCGGCGCGGTGAGCGTCAGGTTGCGCGAGCGGCCGCTCTCGTTGACGATCAGCAGCACCGCCGGTCCCGCGCCGATGTGCGAGGGCGAGAGGGCGACGCCGTTGCCCGTCACGTCGATCGAGATCGTGAGCACGGCCGGAGGGCGGGCCGCATTCTCGTAGCCGCCGGTGCCTCCGCAGCCCGCGGCGGCGAGGACGAGCACTGTGGCGCTGAGCGCTCCGACCATCTGCGTCCGCATCGTGGCTCTGGGTCTCCCTCGTCGCTCCCGGCCCTACGGCCGGCCGTCGTCCAACGGCACCCCCAGGCCGCTGGGCGGGAACCTTAGCCGACTGGCCAGTCAATCGCGAGCAGGCAGCCGCCGAGGCCGCCGCGACGCTCAGGAAGCGTCGCCGGCGGAGGCGGAGCCGACCGCGCCGACCAGCCGCCCGCGCTCGTGTGCGACGTCGTTCAGGGCGCGCTGGAGGCGCTCCCAGGAAACCAGCTCGACCTCCTCGTAGTCGGGCCCTGCGAGCGTCGAGATGCTGCTGCGGTAGTCCTCCCACGCCGTGCGCGTCCGCTCGTCGAGCTGCTCGAGCTGGCGGCTGGTGTCGTGGTCGGCTGCGAATGTGGTCATCGGGCGCCTCCTTCCATCGATGGTGACCCCGTGCACCTACATCCTACCCCGGCGCCGGTCGAGACACGACGATGGTCGCGTCAGTGCTGGAACGGCAGCTCCACGACGGCCGCGGTCGCGGCGTCGGCCGCGAGCAGCGCGCCCGGCTCGGCCTCGCGGCGCACGAGCGCGAGCCCGATCGGGCCGTGCGCGGGCGAGTCGACGACGCTCCCGAGGCGCCCGACGAGCTTGCCGTCGAGCGTCAACTCCGTGCTCGGCACGACCGGCGCCGACAGGCGCAGGCCGCGCAGATGACGGTTCGGCTTGCCCTTGTAGAACAGCCGCGCGACCGTCTCCTGGCCGACGTAGCAGCCCTTCTCGAACGACACGGCCCGCTCGTTGAGCCCGGCCTCCTGGGGGATCGTCGTGTCGTCGAGATCGACGCCGTAGCGCGGGCGCCCGCGCTCGACGCGCAGCACCTCGGCGACCTCCTCGGCGACCGGGACCGCGCCGCGTGCGCTCAGCGCTTGGGCAAGCGCGGCCGTGTGCTGCGCGTCGCACAGCAGGTCGACGCCGACGTCCGTGACGACGAGCCGCACCGCGATCCCGTCGAGCTCGGCGGCCGCGTGCGCGTGCTCCGTCGCGGGCAGCGCCTCCGCGTCCCAGCCCGCGACGCGGCGGGCGTCGGGCCCGACGAGCGACAGCAGGCCGCTTTGGAGCGTGCGCTTGTGCAGCTCGGCGTCGAAGCCGACGCGTGCGCGGTGCAGCACGTTGAAGATGCCTTGCAGCGCGCTGCGCTCGGTGTCGAGCAGCAGCTCCTCGCCGTCGTCGAGGACGCGCAGGTCGCCGAGCATCTTGCCCTTCGGGCTCAGGAGCGCGGCGTAGCAGCCGCCGCCGGACGTGAGCGCCTCGACGTCGTTCGTGACCTGCCCTTGCAGGAACGCCTTCGCCTCGCCGCCGCTGAACGCGAGCTTGCCGCGCTCGGAGCGGTCGACCAGGCCGCATGCCTCGCGGATCGTGCGCTGCGCGTCGAGCTGGGGAGAGGCGGTCGCCATGCGGTCGAGGATAGCGAGCGCTCCGCGCGCCGCCGCTGCGCGCTGCGCCACTTCACATCCAAGGTTTAGATATGCCACAATTGGTCGGGTGACCCCGCCGCCTCCTCTCGAGTCGCCCGCCGCCGCCGTCGCGCTGCCGGCGCCGAGCGCGCTCCAGCTGATCCGCTCGCGGCGCGGCCTGCGGGGGATCCTGCCGCTGCTCGGGCCCGCCTTCGTCGCGGCGATCGCGTACGTCGACCCGGGCAACTTCGCGACGAACATCGCCGGCGGCTCCGAGTTCGGCTACACGCTGCTGTGGGTCGTGCTCGCGGCGAACCTGATGGGGATGCTGATCCAGACGCTGTCCGCGAAGGTCGGCCTCGCGACCGGGCGCAACCTGCCCGAGCTGTGCCGCGACCACCTGCCGCGCCCCGCCTCCTGGGGCTTGTGGGTGCAGGCCGAGGTGATCGCGATGTCGACCGACCTGGCCGAGTTCATCGGCGCGGCGATCGCGCTCAACCTGCTGTTCGGCGTGCCGCTGTTCGTCGCCGGGCTGATGACCGCCGTCGTCGCGTTCGCGATCCTCGCGCTGCAGACGCGCGGCTACCGCCGCTTCGAGCTGGCGATCGGGGCGATGCTCGCGATCATCCTGATGGGCTTCCTGTACGAGACGCTGAAGGTCGGCGCCGACTGGGGCGCGGTCGCGGGCGGCTTCGTGCCGGGCTTCGAGGGCGGCGACGCGGTGCTGCTCGCCACCGGCATCCTCGGCGCGACCGTGATGCCGCACGTGATCTATCTGCACTCGGCGCTGACGCAGGAGCGGATCCCGGCGCAGGACGAGCGCGAGCGCCGCCATCTGCTGCGCTTCATGCGGGTCGACGTGCTCATCGCGATGGCGCTGGCGGGCGTCGTGAACATGCTGATGCTGATCGTCGCGGGATCGCTCTTCCACGGCACGAGCCTCGGCAACGTCGACACGATCGCGGGCGCCTACCACGGCTTCGAGCAGCTCGTCGGCGGCGGCGCGGCGCTCGCGTTCGCGGGTGCGCTGCTGGCCTCCGGACTCGCCAGCTCCAGCGTCGGCACGTATGCGGGTCAGGTGATCATGCAGGGCTTCATCGCGCGCACGATCCCGCTCGCGCTGCGGCGGCTGGTGACGATGGCGCCCGCGCTGATCGTGCTCGCGATCGGCGTGAACCCGACGCGCGCGCTCGTGATCAGCCAGGTCGTCCTGTCGTTCGGGATCCCGTTCGCGCTCGTGCCGCTGATCTGGCTGACGCGCCGGCGCGACGTGATGGGCGCGCTCGTCAACCACCGCGCCACGACGCTCGTGGCGTCGGCGGTCGCCGCCGCGATCATCGCGCTGAACGTCTTCCTGCTCTACCAGACGTTCACCGGGTAGCCTTCCGGCGATGCCACTCGCCGACACCTTCCAGCAGATCGTCGACTCGCTGCCGGACGACTGGACCGACCTCGAGCTCGACCTGCGCCTCCACGACGAGTCGCGCTACGTCGACGCCGCCGTCTACCTCGTCACGTGCAACGCGCAGCCGTACTCCAGACACGACTGGCATTGGCGGATCCTCGTCGCCCACCGCTTCGGCCACGCAGCCGCCGTGCCCGCGGTGCACGGCGCGCTGAGACTGCTCGACGACGCCGGCCTCGCCGGCGACCTCGCGCTGCGCGAGGTACGCAGCGGGCGCGTCGAGGTGACGCACACGTGGGGCCGGCCGGAGTCCGTGCGCCAAGCGTTCCGCGAGCTGCGCGCGCAGTAGCGCACGCGCCGCGCGGAGCCGGCACCATGTCGGCCATGATCGCCGTCGTCACCGGAGCGTCGAGCGGGATCGGCGAGGCGACGGCCCGCCGCATCGCAGCCGAGCCGGGCGCGCGGCTCGTGCTCGTCGCACGGCGCGAGGAGCGTCTGCGGGCGCTCGCGGAGGAGATCGGCGGAGCCACCGTCGTGGCGCTCGATCTGACCGCCGACGACGCTCCGGCGCGTGTGCGCGAGGTCGTCGAGCGCGAGCACGGCGGTCGCCTCGACCTGCTCGTCAACAATGCCGGCTCGTCGTGGAACGCGCCCTTCGGCGAGGGCGGCTGGGAGAACGTGCGCCACACGATGGCCCTGAACTTCGACGCCCAGCTGCGCCTGACGGAGGCGCTGCTGCCGCTGCTGCGCGCGAGCGCGCCGTCGGCGATCGTGAACGTCGCCTCGACGGCCGGCCGCGTCGGGCGCGCGGGCGGCGGCGCCTACTCGGCGAGCAAGTTCGCGTTCGCCGGCTGGACCGACTCGCTGCACCTGGAGGAGAAGCCGCACGGCGTCCACGTCGGGCTCGTGCTGCCGGGCTTCGTCGCGACGGAGGGCTTCCCGCAGACGATGCTCGTCGACCGCACCGCCACACGCTGGGCCGTCAGCAGACCGGAGCGGGTCGCTGAGGCGATCCTCGACGCGGGTCCGGGCGGGCGCGCGGAGCGCTACGTCCCCCGTGCATATTGGCTGGCGGCGACGGTGCGGATCGTCGCGCCACGGCTCGTGCGCCGTGCGATGCAGCGCGGGGCCGACCGCCTGATCATGCGCGGCTGAGCGCCGCTTGCTTTCGCGCTCCGGCGGTGGCGAGCCACCGCCGGCTGCGTGCGACGTCACTAGCCAGCGTCGTCGCTGGCGGCGCCGGAGTCCGGCACGACCTGCGTGTCGAACAGCCGTCTGACGTCGGGCGGCCGGGCGACGATCCCGAACTGCGCCTCCCAGCGCGCCCAGCGCGCGAGCACCTGCGGGTCGAAGCCGCCGATGCGACCGCCCGGGGGGGAGAGCGCCGGGGTGAGCGCGTCGAGCTGCGCTGCGAGCTGGGCCTGGTCGAGCCCGTGCACGCGCGACTCGAGGTCGCTCAGGCTGCTCGCCGGGTCGTGCACCGTCAGGCCGTAGCCGCGCACGAGTGCGCGCACCGTCGCATGGACGAGGGCGGGATCGTCGCGCAGCGTGCTGCGCGCCGTCACGAGCACGAGCTCGGGGTAGGACGGGGCGCCGTAGGCGTCGACGCGGAAGTCGCGCGTGCCGGGGCGCTTGCTCTTCAGCGCGATGCCCTCGACGTTCCAGAAGGCGGTCGCGCCGGCGACGCGCCCGCCGAGCAGGGCAGGCACCGCGTTGAAGCCGATCGTGACCTTCTCCACCTTGTCGTAGCTGCCGCCCGCGCCGGCGACGATCGAGCGCAGCACCGCGTCATCGCTCGGCAGGCCGGTCACGCCGACCTTGCGGCCCTCGAGGTCGCGTGGGCTCTTGACGTCGGCGGTCGTCAGCACGGCCGCGAGCGGACGCTGGACGATCGCCATGACGGCGACGAGATCGCGGCCTCTCGCGCCGGCGAGCGCAAGATCGTGGATGTCCATCACGGAGAACTGCGTGCGCCCGGACAGCAGCAGCTTCACGGCGTCGGTCGAGCTGCCCGGGACGCGCACCTTCAGGTTGACGCCCTCGGCCGTGTCGAAGCCGCGCGCGACCGCCGAGTAGATGCCGGCGTGGGCCGCGTTCGGCGTGAAGTCGAGCATCAGCGTCGCGTCCTCGTTCGGACGCCTGTCGCTGGAGTGGCCACCGCACGCGGCGAGCAGGACGACCGCGGCGAGCAGCGCGAGCAGGGGGAGGAGGCGGCGCATCGGCCGGGCAGCATACGGACCGCACCCGCGGCGTGGGGTGCTCGCGCCCGCGAGGCGTCGGGCGAAGCGGGGAAACGTGCGCGGCGCGTCTACACTCCGGCGGGATGCGCCGCCGTGTCACGTTCTCGCGCAATGTCACGTTGTCCCTGTCGCGGACGTGCGTCTCGCACTGCAAGTACTGCGCCTTCGCGACGCACAGAGCGCACCTGCACACGCCGGACGAGGTCGACGCGCTGATCGACGGCGCCGCCCGGCGCGGGGTGAAGGAGCTGCTCGTGCTGACGGGCGACGATCCCGCCCACCACGCGGGCGTGCGGGAGCGGCTGGTGGAGCTGGGCTTCGCGGACTTCGTCGCGTACGTGGCATGGGCGTGCGAGCGGGCGCTGGAGCGGGGGCTGCTGCCGCACACGAACCTCGGCGCGCTCTCGCGCGACGACCTCGGCCGGCTGCGCGAGGTGACGGCGTCGCAGGGGATGATGCTGGAGTCGATGCGCGACGACCTCGTCGCGCACCAGGGCTCGCCGACGAAGGACCCGGCGCTGCGCCTGCAGACGATCCGGCACGCGGGCGAGCTGCGGATCCCGTTCACGAGCGGGATCCTGGTGGGGATCGGGGAGACGGAGGAGGACCGCGTCGCCGCGCTCGAGGCGCTCGCCGCGGTCCACGCCGACCACGGTCACCTGCAGGAGGTGATCCTCCAGAACTTCGTGCCGCACGAGCGCTACTACGGGCGGGAGCCGGGACAGATCGCGACGGAGGCGGCCGAGCGCTACTGGCGCACGGGGCTGCACGAGGGGCCTGAGGTGCCGCTGCCGGCATGGGCGGCGGGCGGTGCGGGCGGCGAGGGGCGGGGGGCGGGATCCGTGTCCATCGAGGGGATGAAGCGGCTGATCGCCGAGGCGCGCCGCTTGATGCCGGACGTCGGGATCCAGGTGCCGCCGAACCTCGCCGACTGGTGGCCGGAGCTTGTCGCGGCCGGGGCGACGGACCTCGGCGGGTTGAGCGCGAACGGCGACCACATCAGCCCCGAGCACCCGTTCCCGAGCCCGCACCAGGTGCGCAAGCGGCTCGCGCAGGACGGCGTCGCGCTGACGGAGCGCCTGTGCGTCTACCCGCAGTACATCGGCGCCGAGTGGATGGCGCAGGGTGTGCTCGACACGATCAAGGCGAAGTACTGGAGCTTCATCCCGCGCCGCGGCTCGGGGCGCCAGGAGGCGCCGTTCGCGATCCGCTCCGACCTCGTCGGCCCTGCGGCCGAGAAGGCGCGCGACGGCCGCTGGCTGAGCGCGGAGGAGCTGACGGCGCTGTTCGCCGAGACGCGCCCGGAGGCGATCGAGGAGCTGCGCGCCGCCGCCGACGGGCTGCGCGCCGAGCTGGCGGGCGAGACGGTCACGTTCGTCGTCAACCGCAACGTCAACATCTCGAACGTCTGCATCGTCGGCTGCGCGTTCTGCGGCTTCGGGCAGGGCAAGCGCTCCCCAGACGCCTACGAGCACGACGAGCCCGAGTTCCGCCGGCGCGTGCGCGAGGCGGTCGACTACGGTGCGACCGAGCTGTGCATCCAGTCGGGCATCCACCCCGATTGGGCGTTCGACGACTACCTGCACTGGCTGCGGGTCGCGAAGGACGAGGCCGCGCGACTCGGCGTGCCGCTGCACCTGCACGCCTACTCGCCGATGGAGATCGCGCACATGCAGGACATCTCCGCGCTGCCACCGGCCGAGCTGTTCGCGCAGCTCACGGCCGCCGGGCTGGACTCGATCCCCGGCACGGCCGCCGAGGTGCTGCACGACGGGGTGCGCGAGCGGATCAGCCCGAACAAGCTGCCGGTCGCCCGCTGGGTCGAGATCGTCGGGGCCGCCCACGCGGCGGGCGTGCCGTCCACGAGCACGGTCATGTTCGGTCACATCGAGGAGCCGTGGGAGCTGGCGGAGCACATGCGCGTGATCCGCGAGCTGCAGGAGCGCACCGGCGGCATCAGCGAGTTCGTCCCGCTCAGCTTCATCCCGTTCCACACGCTGCTCGGCCGCACCCACGGGGTCGAGGAGATCAGCCGCGAGGAGAACCTCAAGCACACCGCGGTCTTCCGGCTCGCGCTCGGTCACAGCATCCGCAACGTCCAGGCCTCCTGGGTCAAGATGGGGCTCGAGACGGCCACCGAGAGCCTGCGCTGGGGCGTCAACGACCTCGGCGGGACGCTGATGGAGGAGTCGATCAGCCGCCTCGCCGGCAGCTATCACGGCGTCAAGCTCGACCCGCCGCAGCTGATCGCGGCCGCGCACGCGGCCGGGCGCCCGGCCGCCGAGCGCACGACGCTCTACGACGTCCGCGCCGAGCATCCGCTGCCCGCGGCAGTCGCCACTGCCACGGGAGCCTGACCCCCCGCTCGGGGGGTTGAGGGCGCGTCGCGAGCGGCCGCCCGCAGCGGGCGGGGCGTACGATCGAATGCTGTGAGTACCGCGAGCTCCCCGTCTCCGGCGCGTGAGACGAGCCTGTTCGCCGGCGTCGAGCCGCTCGAGGTGTTCGTCGACCTCCTGTCGGAGATCGAGAGCGACACGACCTCGAGCGAGTTCTACCACCGCATCTGCGAGGCGATCTGCCGGCTGACGACGATGCGTCGCGCGGCGATCTTCCTCTACGACGTCGGCCGCCAGCGCGTGCGCGCGGTCGGCTCGCACGGGATCTCCTACACGCGCCTCGCCGCGCTGCGCCCGACGCTCGACCAGGCGCCTATCGCGCAGCGGGCGCTGATCGAGGACCGCGTGATCACCGTGCACTCCGACGCGATCGAGCGGGAGGTCCCGGCCGACTACGCACGGCTGCTCGGGATCACGTCGCTCGTCTGCACGCCGCTCGCGGCCGCCGGCCACCAGTACGGCATCATCGCCGCCGACCGCGGCGGCGGCGACTTCGAGCTGGGCGACGGCGAGCGTCACCTGATGTGGACGCTCGGCAAGACCGCCGCGCTCGCCGCGACCGCGCGCCGCGCGACGCGTCAGCAGGAGCGCACGCGCCGCCTCGGCGAGCGGATCGACCTCGCGCGCGAGATCCACGAGCGCGTCATGCAGCGCCTGTTCGGCGTCTCGCTCGTGCTGAGCGCGCAGCAGCCGCTGACCGACGAGCAGCGCGAGCGCTGCCGCACCGAGATGGTCGAGGCGCTCGCCGACCTGCGCTCGGCGCTCGAGCGCCCGCTCGCGCCGGTCGCGCACGAGACGGGCACCACGCTGGACGCCGAGATCCCGCGGCTGGCGAAGCAGACCGGCCTGCCGGTCGCGCTCGACTGGCAGAGCGGCGTGGAGGTTCCGCCGCGGCTCGAGGGCGTCGCGCAGTCGGTGCTCGCGGAGGCGCTGCGCAACGCCGCGAAGCACGCCGAGCCGGTGCGCGTGGACGTCGTCGTGCGGCACGACGACGACACGTTCTCGCTCGAGGTGCGCAACGACGGCGTCGGTGACGGCGGGCACGCGCGCGGGCGCGTGTCTGGCGGGGGGTCCGGGATGGGGCTGCGGCTGGCCGCCTTCGAGGCGCTCCAGCACGGCGGCTTCGTCGAGTTCGGGGCCGACAAGTCGATGACGCCGCCGGGCTGGCGCGTGCGGCTCGTCGTGCCGGTCGTCGGTCGAGAGGCGGTCGCATGAACGAGGAGCGGCGCCTGCGCGTGCTCGTGGTCGACGACCACGACGTCGTGCACTGGGGCTTCCGCCAACTGCTCGGCGAGCAGTCGTGGGTCGAGCGCTGCCTCGCGGCGCGCAACGTTACCGAGGCGCTCGAGCTGACGAACCGCTACCGGCCGCACGTCGCGCTGGTGGACCTGTTCCTGGGTCACGAGTCGGGCGCAGACCTGTGCGAGACGATCCGCGCCAGCTCGCCGGAGACGCGCGTGCTGCTGATCTCCGGCGCGGGGCGGATCTCGCCGCAGGCCGCGAAGGCGGCCGGCGCATCCGGCTTCGTCTCGAAGGACTGGGGCGCGCACGATGTCGCGATGGCGGTGCGGATGGTCGGGCTCGGCATGACGATGTTCCCGCCGCAGTCCAACCAGCCCTCGACGCTGCTCTCGCAGCGCGAGCAGGAGGTGCTCGCGCTGATCGCCGGCGGCTCGACGAACCGCGAGATCGCCGCCCAGCTCTACCTCTCGCCGCACACGGTCAAGGAGCACACGAGCGCGCTCTACCGCAAGCTCAAGGCGCGCAACCGCGCCGAGGCCGTGCAGCGCGCGCAGCGCATCGGGCTCTTGGGCTGATCTCCTGCGGGGCGCCATAACGCCCCCCGCCGGTTCCTTGGTGTCCCCCCATGCGGGGGGAGGCCCTGCGAGGAACCCCGTGCGCGGGCCTAGCCGGGCAGGCACTCTTGACGCGAGTGACCGAGGCGCCTGCCACCGCTCTCCTCTTCCCGGGCCAGGGAAGCCAGACCGCCGAGATGCGGGACGACGTCGCGGCGGCGCGTCCGGACCTGCTCGCGCTCGCGTGCGAGGTCGTCGGCGACGACCCGTTCGCGCGCGTGCAGGACGGGACGCGCTACGCGCAGCCGGCGATCTACTGCGCGAGCGTCGTCGGCTTCGAGCGGCTGCGCGACGCCGGGGTCACCGGCGTCGCCTACGCCGGGCACTCGCTCGGCGAGGTCGCGGCGCTCGTCGCGGCCGGCGCGCTGTCGGCCGAGGACGGGCTGCGGCTCGTGGCCGTGCGCGGCCGGCTGATGCAGGAGTCGGGCGAGCGCGCCGGCGACGGCTCGATGCTCGCGCTGCTCGGCAAGGGCGCCGCCGACCACGCGGCGGCGGTCGCCGAGGCGGCCGGGCTGACGGTCGCCAACGACAACGCGCCGAACCAGGTCGTGCTGTCGGGCGCCAAGGGCGCCTTCGAGGCGGCGATCGAGGCCGCGCGCGAGCACGGCCTGCGCACGGTCCCGCTGCCTGTCACCGGCGCCTTCCACTCGCCCGCGATGGCGGGTGCGCGGCCCGAGCTGGAGGAGGCGCTCGCGGACATCGACTTCCAGGCGCCGTCGGTCGCGGTGATCAGCTCGATCACGACCGCGCCGTTCGACGACATGCGCGCGCGCCTGGCCGACGCGCTCACGCAGCCGGTCCGCTGGCGCGAGACGCTGCTCGCGCTGCGCGCGCGCGGCGTCGAGCGCTTCGTCGAGACCGGGCCGGACACGGTCCTCACCGGGCTGGTCAAGCGCACCGTCCCGGATGCGCAGGCGCTCGCCGCCGAGCAGCTGGAGGGCGTCGATGCTCGATGACGCGCTCGTGAGCGGGCAGCGACGAGCGTTGGACGGGGGCGCGCGGGGCGCGGCCGTGCTGTCGGTCGGCGCGAGCCTGCCGCGGCGCAGCGTCACGAACGACGAGGTCGCCGCGCGGATCGGCAAGACCGACGAGTGGATCTACACGCGCACCGGCATCCGCGAGCGCCGGCACGCAGAGCCTGACGAGCGGCTGACCGACGTCGCCGCCGCGGCGAGTCGCGAGGCGCTCGAGCGCGCCGGCGTCGCGGCCGCCGAGCTCGATCTCGTCGTCGTCGGCACGCTCACGGCCGACGAGCGCATGCCGAACGCGGCCGCCGCGCTGGCGCAGGAGCTGGGCGCGGCGCGCGCCGGCACGATCGAGGTCAACGCCGCCTGCACCGGCTTCCTCACCGCGCTGTCGATCGGCGCCGCGCAGGTCGAGGCGGGTCGCGCGGCACGTGTGCTCGTCGTCGGCGCCGACTTCATCAGCCGCATCACCGACCACGACTCGAAGCAGACGGCGATGCTGTTCGCCGACGGCGCGGGCGCGGTCGTGCTCGGTCCCACGCCGGCCGGAGCCGGCCGCGTCGGACCGATCCTGCTGCGCGCGGACGCCTCCTCTCCGGAGTTCCTCTATCTGTCCCGCGAGGGCGGCAGCACGATCGAGATGGACGGCCACGCGACCTTCAAGCACGCCGTCAACCGCATGGTGGAGATGACGCAGGAAGTCGTCGCGGCTGCCGGGCTGACGCTCGCCGACGTCGACGCGTTCGTCTACCACCAGGCGAACGCCCGCATCCTCAAGTCGGTCGCGGAGCGGCTCCTGCTCGACGGGGCGCGCGTCGTCGACTGCATCGAGCTGACGGGCAACATGTCGGCCGCATCGGTCCCGTATGCGCTCGCCATCGCCGACGCCGAGGGGCGCCTGCGCGACGGCGCACGCGTGCTGCTGGCGGCCTTCGGCGGCGGCTTCACGTGGGGCGGTGCCATCGTGGAGTGGGGACCGGCGAATGGCTGATCAGACGGTCACGCCGCGCGAGGGCTGCGCCTTCGTCACCGGCGCCTCGCGCGGCATCGGCGCCGCGATCGCGCGCGGCGTCGCAGCCGACGGCTGGGCCGTCGGGGTCGGCTACAACAGCTCGGCGCGCGCGGCGGAGGCGGTCGTCGCAGAGATCGAGGCGGCCGGCGGTCGCGCGCTCGCGCTCGGTGGCGACGTCGTCGATCCCGGCCGGATCGACACCTGCTTCTCGACGCTCGAAGCGCACTTCGGGCCCGTGCTCGTGCTCGTCAACAACGCTGGCGTGCGCGCCGACGGCCTCGCGCCGCAGATCCAGGACTGCGACTGGGACCTCGTGCTCGACACGAACCTGACGGCCGCGTTCCGTTCGACGCGGCGCGCCGTGCGGCCGATGCTGAAGGCGCGCTACGGCCGCATCGTCAACATCGCCTCCGTCGTCGGCCTGCGCGCGAACCCCGGACAGGCGAACTACGCCGCCTCGAAGGCCGGCCTGATCGCGATGACGAAGACCGTCGCCGCGGAGGTCGCGCGCCGCGGCGTGACGGTCAATGCCGTCGCGCCCGGCCTGATCGCGACCGACATGACCGCCGACCTCGACGGCGACCTGCTGTCGGTCGTGCCGGCGCGCCGCGCCGGGACGCCGGAGGAGGTGGCGGCGTGCGTGCGCTTCCTCGTGTCCGACGCCGCGAGCTACGTGACCGGCGCCGTCCTGTCCGTCGACGGCGGCATGTCCGCCTGATCCCCAGACCCGAACCCGATTCAAGGAGCTGAAACCCAGATGGCAGCCACAACCCCCGAGGCCGTCGAGGCCCGCATCGTCGAGGCGCTCGCGAGCTTCGGCCCCGACATCGAGTCGGTCACGCCTGAGGCGACGTTCGAGGAGCTCGACATCGACTCGCTCGACCTCGTCGAGCTGGCGCAGATCGTCGAGGACGACTACGGCGTCGAGCTGAAGGGCGACGACATGAAGAGCCTCAAGACGGTCGGCGACGCGATCGAGCTCGTGGTGGCGCGTTCGTCGTGACCCGCCGTCGCGTCGTCATCACGGGCGTCGGTGCCGTGACCCCGCTGGGTGTCGGCGCCGACGTGCTGCTGCGACGCTGGGTCGCGGGTGAGCAGGGCATCGCCGACGGCGAAGGCGCCTGCCGCGACTTCGTCGCCAGCGACCACCTCTCGAAGAAGGAGATCCGCCGCGCCGACCGCTTCGCGCACTTCGCGATGACGGCGGCCGACGAGGCGCTCGCGGTCGGCGGCTGGAGCGACGAGCTGCCGTACGCGCCGGAGCGCATCTCGTGCGTGCTGGCGACGGGCATCGGCGGCCTCGGCTCGCTCGAGGCGCAGCACGACCTGCTGCGCGACAGCGGGCCGAAGGCCGTCTCGCCGCTGTCGGTCCCGTTGTTCATGCCGAATGCGGGCGCCGGCACGCTGTCGATGCGCTACGGCCTCCACGGGCAGTCGTTCTCCGTCGCCTCCGCGTGTGCGGCCGGCTCGCACGCGATCGGCGTCGCGACGCGGATGATCCAGTACGGCGACGCCGACGCGGTCCTCACGGGCGGCGGCGAGGCGACGCTGACGCCGCTCGCTCGCGCGAGCTTCGAGGCCGCGGGCGCGCTGTCGCCGAGCGGCATCTCGCGCCCGTTCGACGAGCGCCGCGACGGCTTCGTGATGGGCGAGGGCGCCGGCATCCTGCTGCTGGAGGACGCCGAGCGCGCGGCCGCGCGCGGCGCAACCGTCTACGGCGAGGTGCTTGGCTACGGCTCCACGAGCGACGCCTACCACCTGACTGCGGCGGAGCCCGAGGGCCGCCACGCCGCCCAGGCGATCCGCCTCGCGCTCGCCGACGCCGGCCGCAGCGCGGCGGAGATCGACTACGTCAACGCGCACGGCACCTCGACGCAGATCAACGACGCGTCCGAGACGGCTGCGATCAAGCTCGCGCTCGGCGAGCAGCTGGCGCGGGAGATCCCCGTCTCCTCGACGAAGTCGGCGACCGGCCACCTGCTCGGCGCCGCCGGCGCCGTCGAGGCGATCGCGACGCTGATGGCGCTGCGCGAGCGCACGCTGCCGCCGACCGTCGGCCTGGAGCAGCAGGACCCGGCGCTGGATCTCGACTACGTCCCGCTGACCGCCCGTCCGTTCACGCCGAGAGGCGAGCGGCCGGTCGCGCTGTCGAACTCGTTCGGGTTCGGCGGCCACAACGTCGTTCTCTGCCTCGAGGCCATCGGGCGGCCAGACGCCGAACGTCCCCATCAGAACGCGGGGCTGGATGCCTCGCGGGAGGTGACCATATGAGTGCCACGGCTACGCCTGAGTCGACCACGCGCGAGCGCCTGAGCCCGCACGAGCGGCTCGAGCTGCTGTGCGACAACGGCACGTTCGAGCCGATCCGCTCGGGGGTGGTATCGCCGAAGCTGGGCCCGCGGGCCCGCCCCGGCGACGGCGTCGTCGGCGGCCTCGGCCGCGTCGACGGGCGCCCGGTCGCCTGCTACGCGCAGGACGTGTCGTTCCTCGGCGGCTCGCTCGGCGCCGCGCATGCCGACACGATCAACCGCGTGCTCCAGCTCGCCGGCCGCTCGCGCGTGCCGGTCGTCGGCTTCATCGAGTCCGGCGGCGCGCGCATGCAGGAGGGGACGGCGGCGCTCGGCGGCTACGGACGCATCTTCCGCCACAACGTCGCACTGTCGGGCGTCGTCCCGCAGATCTCGATCATCGGCGGGCTGTCCGCCGGCGGTGGCTGCTACTCGCCGGCGCTGACCGACTTCGTCGTGATGACGCAGGACGCCGCGATGTTCCTGACCGGCCCCGGCGTCGTGAAGGAGGTGATGGGCGAGGACGTCAGCGCCGCGGAGCTCGGCGGCCACAAGATCCACGACCGCAACGGCGTCTGCGACCTCGTCGTGCCGGACGACCGCGCCGCCGCGCGGCTGTCGCGCACGCTGCTGTCGTACCTCCCGCAGCACAGCGAGGCCGGCCTGCCTCGCACGCTCGCGGTCGAGCCCGAGCTGGCCGAAGCGGGTGCCGCGGTCCCGGACGACCCGCGCAAGGTCTACGACGTGCGCGACGCGATCATGGGGATCGTCGACGGCGGCTCGCTGCTGGAGATCCAGCCGCGCTGGGCGCGCAACATCGTGACCGCGTTCGCGCGCATCGACGGGCGCCCGGTCGGCGTGATCGCGAACCAGCCGCGCTTCCTCGGCGGCGTGCTCGACGCGGAGTCCTCGCAGAAAGGCGCGAGATTCGTGGAGACGTGCAACGCCTACGGGGTCCCGCTCGTCGTGCTGGTCGACACGCCCGGCTTCATGCCCGGCACGCGCCAGGAGCAGGCCGGCGTGATCCGCTTCGGCGCGACGCTCGTGCGCGCGTTCGCGGCGGCGACGGTGCCGCGCGTGACGGTCGTGCTGCGCAAGGCGTACGGCGGCGCGTTCATCACGATGAACTCGAAGGACCTCGGCGCCGACCTCGTGCTCGCATGGCCCAACGCGGAGATCGGCGTGATGGGCGCGCAGCCGGCGGTCGGGATCATCCACCGCCGCGAGCTGGCGGCCGCGGAGGACCCGGTCGGCGCGCGCGCCGCGCTGGCGGCGGCGTATGCGGAGGAGCACCTCGGCGCCGCCGTCGCGGCTGCGAACGGCTTCGTCGACGAGGTGATCGAGCCGCACGAGACGCGTCGCCGGCTCGCGTGGGCGCTGTCGACGATGGACGACCGGCGCGCGGGCGCGTTCCTCGCGTGAGCGTCGGTCCGATGGACCTGGCGGGAAAGCGCGTCCTCGTCACGGGCGTCATCACGAAGGACTCGATCGCGTTCGCGACCGCCGAGCAGCTCCAGCGCTGCGGGGCGGAGATCGTGCTGACCGGGTTCGGGCGGGCGAGACGGCTCACCGAGCGGGCGGCGGCGAAGTTGCCGAGAACGCCGGAGGTGCTGGAGCTCGACGTCAACGAGCCTGAGCACTACGCCCCGCTCGTGGGCAAGCTGCGCGAGTGGTGGGGTGGGGTGGACGGCGTGCTGCACGCAGTCGCCTACGCGCCGGAGGACGCGCTCGGCGGGAACTTCCTGAACACGCCGCCGGAGAGCGCCGTGACCGCCTTCCAGACGAGCGCGGTGTCCTTGAAGCAGCTCGGCGCGGCGCTGCTTCCGCTGATGGAGCCGGGCGGATCGATCGTCGGACTCGACTTCGACGCGACCGTCGCATGGCCGATCTACGACTGGATGGGCGTCGCGAAGGCGGCCCTGGAGTCGACCTCGCGCTATCTCGCGCGCGACCTCGGCCCGCATGGGATCCGCGTGAACCTCGTCTCGGCGGGGCCGCTGAAGACGGTCGCCGCGGGCGGGATCCCGGGCTTCGAGCGGCTGGCCGACGCGTGGGGTCGCCAGGCCCCGCTCGGCTGGGACGTCACCGACCCGCTCCCGGTCGCGAAGACGATCTGCTTCCTGCTGTCCGACTGGTCGCGCGCGATCAGCGGCGAGATCGTCCACGTCGACGGCGGCTTCCATGCGATGGGGACGGCACTGAGCGAGGAGTGACCGGCTCCCGCCCGGATCACGGGTCGGAGAAGGGCTGGATCGGGATGCCGTGGTCGTGCTCGCGCATCCCGAGCTCGTAGGTGGCACCGCCGGCGACGTGGAGCGTGAGCGGGGGCTGGTCGCCGCGCAGGACGGTCAGCGTCATGTCCGCGATCGCGCAGTGGGCGGTGTGGTGTTGCCCGCCCGCCACTGCGGGGTCGCTGTAGACCCAGCCGACGACGTCGGCGCGGGGAGCCGCAACGTCACCGCGCACGACGATGCCGTCGCCCGGGAGCGTGAACGTCGCGCGCTCCGGGTGCTCGCGGACCTGGACCGCGCGCGCCTTGCCGAGCCCGCCGAGGCGGTGGCGCACGCCGTCGAGCGAGAGGCAGCCGTTCGCGACCCACGGCGTCGTCCACGGACCGACCTTGATGCGGCCGATCGTCGCGTCGAGCCATGCGTCCGGCTGCTCCTCGAAGGCGGTGCCGTTCATCCAGATCCAGCGCTCGGCGTGCTCGGCCCCCCAGTTGTGGCCGACCATCCCGGGCCAGTCGTCGAGCGTGACGGTGCGGCCTCTCACGGTGACGGTGCCGCTCACGCGGATCGCCGGACGCAGGCTGAGCGCCTTCGTGCGCGGCAGCTTCGCCGTGTACATCCATCCGCTGGGGAGATACGGGAAGGGCGGTTCGTCACCCGCGAAGCGCAGCTCCCACGCGGCGAGCTCCGGGATCGCGCCGGAGCAGCCGTCGGCGCCGATGCGGCCGCCGCCGACGCGCAGCCAGTCGGCGCCGCCGGAGCCGAGCTGCTCCGGCCCGGGCGTGAGCTTCGCCGCATGTGGGCCTGCGTCGTCGAACAGCGTCGCCCACAGCGACCCGACCGGCGGCGCGCCCGGCCGCTTGTGGACCGTGTAGCGCAGCCACAGCGCCCGCCGGCTCGCCGCGTCGCCCGCCTTCAGGTAGAAGCTCTCGTAGTGCCCGGCCGCCGGGCCCACCGCGGGAAAGCGCGCGTCGGAGGGATCCATCGCGGCGCGACCGTACCAGCGGCGCGCAGCGCAGCGCGCCGGTCTTCAGCGGAACAGGTCCTCGCTTGCCGGGCGCAGGAGCGCGGCGGCGCCGGGGCCGTCGTCGCCGCGAGGGAGGACGTGGCGGTCGAGGCCGGAGATGATCACGACGGGCTGGCGGGAGTCCTTGCCGCGGGCGAGGTCGGCGGCGCCCGCGATCTGATCGGCGAGTGCGATCCAGGTGGCCTGCAGGTCGCGCCCGACGCTGTCGGTCCGCCCGCGCCAGTCCTCCAGGGCGGCGATCCCCGCCGCGCCGATCGCGACGTCGGTCTGGCCGTGACGCCACGCGCGCCCGAACGAGTCGGTGACCACCACCGCCGGCGCGGCGCGCGTCAGCTCCCGCAGGCGTGCGCGCAGCGCGCGCGCCGAGGCGTCGGGGTCGGTGGGGAGGAGGATCACCGTCTCAGGCCCGTCCGCGGCTGCGTTGGAGGCGTCGACGCCCGCGTTTGCGCAGACGAAGCCATGATGCGTGACGCAGATCAGCACGCCGCGCTCGGCACGCAGCAGCTCGCGCGTCTCGTCCAGCACGACCTGGACCTGTCGCGGGTCCTTGCCGGTGGCGGCGGCCAGCTCGATCGCGCGCGGGCTCGGCTCGACGTCGGTGAGCTGCCGCACGCGCCCCTCCGCCTTCGAGATCGCCTTGTGCGCGACGACGACCACGTCGCCATCGCGCAACGGCGGATCGGTCGCGCCCTCACCCGCGCCCACGCCCGCGGCGATCAGGGCGGCGAGGTCCGCCCCGGGGGCGATCTCCGGCAGGCCGTCGAGTGCGCGGACGGTCAGCATCGCGACGGAGCGGCGCGCGGCATCCGGCTCGGCACGGCGGATCAGCGACCCGACGCGCCGGTGCGCTGCAGCTGGTGGAGCATCCCGCGCGTGTGCGCGGCGCCGCCGCGGCGCGCGGCGAGCTGCTGCTGGAGCGCGGTGAGGTCGTCGGGGGTGTCGACGTCGAGCGCGAGCGACGCGATCTCCGTGACCTCCGCCGGCACGCCTGCAGCCCGTGCCAGCTCCAGGTGACGCTGGAAGCTGCCGGGCCCGTAGCGCGGCTCGAACGCGTTCGGCGGGGAGAGCAGCAGGCCGTTCGTCCCGGTCCCGTGGCGGTCGCCGAGGATCACCGCGTAACGCTCGGCGGTGCGCGGCTTGCCGAGCAGCGTCTCGAGCTCCGTCGGATCGACGAGCGGACAGTCACCCGCGAGGCACAGCACCTGCATGGCGCCCAGCTCGCGCGCGAAGCCGACGCCGCGAACGATCGCCTGGTCCTGCCCGCTCTCGGCCGGATCGTCGAGCGCGCGGGCACCGTAGCCCTCGGCGATCCGCTGGGCGCCGACGTCGGCGCTCACGACGACGATCTCGTCGATCGCCGGCACGCGCCGCAACGCGGTCAGCACGTCGCTGAACATCGCCTCGGCGAGCGCGCGCCGCGCCCCGCTCGCGAGGGCGGCCTCGAGGCGGCGCTTCGCGTTCGCAAAGCGCTTCACGGGCAGGATCGCGACGGTCTGCATCGGCGCCGTACGGTAGCCGCTCGGGGCGAATCGGCTCCCGCCCACCGTCCGCCGCCCCTCAGCCCGCGAGCGCGGTGGCGAACGCGAGCGTCTCGCGCGCGAGACGCTGGCGGCCGGCGCCGTCGGCCATCAGCAGCCCTGTCTCCAGCAGCGGCAGCGCGCCGTCCTCGGGCAGCCGCTCGTCGGCGACGATCCCGTCGAGCAGGTCGCCATAGACTGCGGCCACGCCGCCTGCAGTGGCCGGCTGGCCGGCCCACGCGAGGCATGCGGCGGTCGGGCCCTTCAGCACCTTGCCGCCGACGATCGGGCTGACGGCGACGATCGGCGCCGATGCCGATCGCAGCGCCTCGCGCATGCCCGGCACGGCGAGGATCGGGCCGATCGAGACGATCGGGTTCGAGGGGCCGATGACGATCGCGCGCGCCCGCGCGATCGCGTCGAGCGCCTCGGGCGTGGGGCGTGCCGCGTCGATCCCGTCGAAAGCGACGTCCTCGACCGGGCCCTCGCCTCTGCCGAGGATCATGAACTCCTGGAAGGGCCACTCGCGCCCCTGCGCCATCACGCGCGTGCGGACCGGCTCGTCGCACATCGGCAGCACGCGGCCCGGGGCCTCGAGCGCGCGGCCCAGCTCGGCGATCGCATCGGTCAGGCGTGCGCCCTCGGCGAGTCGCCGGGCGCGCTCGATCCCGATCGCGAGGTCGCGGTCGCCGAGGTTGAACCACACCTCGCGGCCGATCGCGCGCAGGCCCGCCATCACGTGGAACGTGTCCCCCGCGAGGCCCCAGCCCCGCTCGTCGATCTGGTCGGCGAGCCAGAACGTGACGAGATCCGGGTCGGGGGAGACGTGCGCGCCGTGGATCTCGACGTCGTCGGCGGTGTTCGCGATCACCACGAGCGCGTCGCTGCCGGCCACGTCCGCCATGCCGCGCGCGAGCTTCGCTCCGCCGGTGCCGCCCGCGAGGACGACGACCGGTGCGCCGGCCGGGGACACGCTCAGGCCCAGGAGCCGCTGTCGGGGAGGCCCGTGACCTTGAAGCCGGCGGTCGCTCTGTGGCGGATGTTGATCCCGATCGTCAGCGCGGTGAGCTGCTCGGTGATGCGTGCCATCTCCAGGCGGCCGGCGTCGATCGGTCGCAGGCCGGGGATCTGCTTGATCAGCGCGGCGATGCGCTGCTTCGCGTCGCTGTCGTCGCTCGCGAGCAGCACGTCCTCGTCGAGCGGATGGTCGAGCTCGGCAAGGTGCCTTGCGGCGACCGTGTGCAGGCCGGAGACGACGGTCACGCCCTCTGGGACGAGCTCCTGCGCCTGTTGCGCGGCCGACCCCTGCCACACCGACAGCACCCGCGTGGGGCGCCCGCCGACCGCGGCGGCGAGTGGGACCGTCACGTCGAGCAGCAGCGTGCCGGGTCGCAGTGCGCCTCTGATCGATCTGAGCGTGCTCGCCTGACTGGCAAAAGGGACCGACAGCACGACGACGTCCGCGGCGACCGCGGCGTCGGGGTTCGCGAGGCCGCGGACCTCCGCGCCGGGGACGGCCGCCTGCACGCGCTCCGCCGCCTCGGCGGCGCGGCCGGCGTCACGCGAGCCGATCACGACCGGAACGCCCGCGCTCGCGAGGCGCAGGGCGAGGCCGAAGCCCAGGTCGCCGGTCGCGCCGACGATGGTGACGGGGGGGGAGGCCACGGCGCGCGAGTATAGGGTTCAGCCGCTGAGCAGGCTGGCCACGCCAGCGCGATCGGGCGCCACATGGGTGACGTCGCCGACCTCGCCGAACGCGGCATCGGCCGACACGACCGCGCGGGCGCCGGCTGCGGCGGCAGTCGCCGCGAGCACGGCGTCGAACGCACCGAGCCGCTCGGACTGCTCGTACCAGGCGAGCCCGCGCAGGAGATCGGCGCTCGCCACCGTCAGCAGGGGACTCAGCAGTTCCGAGTAGTCACGGCCGAGCGCGGCCGCATCGTCGCGTCCGCGACGACGTGCGCGTACGTGCACGAACTCCTGGATGACCTCGACCGTCGTCGTCGCGGCAACCTTCCGCTCCGCGATCGCCTGCACGAGCTCCCGGCAAGGGTCGCGCAGCGGATGGTCGGCGCCCTTTGCGTAGACGAGCACGGTCGTGTCGAGCACGATCATGCGCGTCGACCGCGGAGGGCCTCGAGCTCCGACCGCAGCTCGCTGACGTCCGGAACGCTCATGTCGGGCGCGTCGAGCAGGTTGCGGGCCGCGCTGAGGCGCCGCTGCTCCGAGCTCGGGAGGCCACGGTCGATCGCCTCCCGCACGATCGTCGCGACCGAGACGCCGCGCTCCCGAGCGGCCGCCGCGATGCGGTCATGGCGGTCGTCGTCGAGCAGGATCTGAAGTCGGTGACCATACATGCTCATACACTAGCATGTGCAGCTCAGCTGGCCTGGACCTACCGCCCCGCAAACTGCGGCAGCCGCCGCTCGGCGAGCGCCTTCGCGCCCTCCGCGAAGTCGGCCGACTGCGCGCACAGCTGCTGGGCGGCGACCTCCTGCTCCAGCGTCAGCGCGAGCGCGGGCTTCGCGGCTGCGTCCATCACGCGCTTGGCGAGGCCGACGGCGAGCGGCGCGCACGCGAGCAGCTCGTCGACGAGTTGCTGCGTCGCCTCCTCCAGCTCGTCCGGGGCGGCGACACGGTTCACGAGCCCGATGCGCTCGGCCTCCTCGGCGCCGATCAGCTTGCCGGTCATGATCAGCTCCTTCGCGCGGCCGAGCCCGACGATCGCCGGCAGGCGCGAGGAGCCGCCGACGTCGGGGATCAGCCCGACGCGCGTCTCCGGCATGCCGATGATCGCGTCGGACGCCATCACGCGGAAGTCGCAGGCGAGCGCCAGCTCCATCGCGCCGCCGATGCAGCCGCCCTGGATCTCGCAGATCACCGGCTTCGTCATCTCCTCGGCGACGTTCCACGCCTCGAGCACCTCGCGGCGAAACGCGCGCAGGTGCTCCGGCGTCTCGGCCAGCCCACCGAGCGCGGCGAAGTCCATCCCGGAGGAGAACATCGCGCCCGCGCCGCGCACGACGACGCAGTGCACCTCCGGCGCGTTCGCCGCCGCCTTCAGCGCCACGCCGATCGCCAGCACGAGCTCGCCGTGCATCGCGTTGCGCTTCTCGGGGCGGTTGAGGATCAGGTGGCGGACCGCGCCGCGGTCCTCGGTCTCGACGAGCGCCATGGCGGCCTCCGGGCTTGGGCGTGGGATCGCGGTCGAGGCTAGCGCCCGTCAGGCGCGCGGCGGTGCACTTGCGCGAGCGCGGCGGCGCAGACGATCAGCGACCGGGCGGATCCGGCCGGGGCGGGGGCGGAGGCAGCGGGTCGCGCGGGCGCACACCGCCGCGGCCCAGCCGCGACTCGGACCCGCTGCCGGCCGCTCCGGCGGGCCCGAGCTCGCCCCAGGCGGCGAAGGCGATGCGAATCGCGCTGACGAGCACGACCCATTTGGGCCAGAAGGAGCCGTCGGCGCCGGTCGCGAGCCAGATCGCGATCGCGGCCGCGCTCACGAGCACGGCCTGGCCGATCGCATGCAGCAGACGGCGCCGAGCCGCCTCGCGCGCGGCCGAGCGCGGCGGCGTTCGAGCGACGGGCGCCGCGGCGTCTGCCGGCAGGTCGTGGACGAGCGCGTCGAGCTCGCCGACGGTGCGCGCCGCGTAGGCGGCGTCGAGCCGCTCGTCGAGCTCCTCGGGCGTCAGCCGCCCCGCGGCGGCGTGGTCGCGCAGGATGACCGCAGTGCGCTCGCGCTCGGCGTCGGACGCGCGCAGCGCAGGCGCCTCCGCCGGCCGATCGGTGGGCTGCTCGCCGCCGCTCATCCCGGCGATGGTACGAGACGCGGGCCCCGCCGCGCGAATGCAGCGACGCCAGCAGGTGCGGTCGTTAGGCTGGCGCGGATGGCAGAGGCGAACGACCTGCGCTCCCTGCTCGGCAGAGCGCTCGCGGCGCTGACGCCGCACCCTCACCGCGGTGACCTGATCGCCGCCGGGGCCGTGCCGCTCGCGCTCGGCGTGCTGCTCGTGAACGCACGGCTCGATGCGACGTGGGGCAAGGGGATCTTCCTCGTGATCAACGCGCTCGCGTGCGTGCTCGTGCTCGGCATGGGCCTGCTCGCGCCGCTCGAAGGCGAGCGGCCGCGCTCCTACCAGCAGGTGCTGCTGTTCGCCGGCGAGCTGCTCGGCTTCGTGACGCTGCTGCGGCTCGCGCAGGTGCTCGGTGCCGACGCGCCGCTGTCCGCCGCCGGCTCGCGCTTGTGGATCTTCGCCGTCGTGACGCTCTCGGCCGCGTGGATCGCGCGCACGCGGCGCAGCGCCTTCTGCGCGCTGATCGCCGCGGTCGCGGGAATCGTCGTCGTGCTCTCGTTCGTCGACTGGGCCTTCTCCCCGAAAGGGCCGGCGACGGCGCGCTGGCTGCTGCTCGTGCTGGCGATCGCGCTCGTGCTGGCGGCGCTCGCGCGGCGCGACGGGCAGCGGCGCGAGTCGGTCTACCTGATCGACGCGGCCGGGGTGGCGATCCTGCTGCTGGGGCTGACCTTCGTCGGCGCGCTGTTCCGGATCCTCACGCTCGTCGGCGCGCCCGGCGGGCTCCCGGGCGGCGGCTGGAAGCTCGTGCTGCTCGCCGCGGGGCTGGGGCTCGTCGCCTACGCGGGCGTCGACAGAGAGCCCGGTCCCGGCTATCTCGGAACGCTGATCCTGCTGCTGTTCGTCGGGCTCGTCGGGATCCCCAGCGCGACGGGCGCGAGCCTGTGGTTCTGGCCGCTCGTGCTGCTCGTGCTCGGCGGCGTCGCCGTCGGCGCCGGCCTGCGCCCGCGTGAAGAGCTGCCGCCGGAGCCTCCGGGCGCCGGTCCCGACCCGCCGACCGAGCCCTTCCCAGGCCCGGGCTCCGGTTCCTCCGGGCGGCCGAGCGGAAGTCTCTGGGCCTCGCCGCCGCCCGGCGGCGACGAGCTCTCGTAGCTCGCGACTACGGTCGCACCTCGACGAAGCCGGCCGCGCTGAAGTCGCCGTCGAATGCGAGCGCCTCTCGCATCCGGCGGCGGCGCATCACGGCAAAGCTCGTGGCGTCGGTGAAGGAGTACTCGCGCTCGTCGTGGCGGCTGAGCCAGCGCCATGCGTCGTCCTCCACCTCCGGCTCGACGTGCAGGATCGTCAGCGAGGGCACCTCGCGCAGCGCACGGACCGATGCGACGGCGCCGCCATGTCCGTAGCGGCGGCGCACGAACGTCCACGTCTCCCCGACGACGTGGTTGCTGGTGAGCAGCGGACCGAGCCCACCTTCGACGAGCGACCGTGCGGCAGCGTGGTTCCGGTCGCGCTGCGATTGGAGCGCGATCCAGAACGACGTGTCGACGAACCTCACGGCCGGTCGTACACGACGTCGTCGATCGAGCTCGAGTCGTCCGGGCTGCCCTCGAGCATGCCCGCCATCCGCAGAAGCGCGTCCGGCACGCGCGCGCCGGGTGCGTACTGCTCGGCGACGGCCTGCCGGATCAGGGCAGCCTTCGAGGTTCTGCGCTGCGTCGCCGCCACGGCGAGCGCATCGTCGAGCTCCTCTTCGATGTGGATCTGCAGACGCTTCATTCTTCTGACCATACATCGGTCGTCTACCACATACATCGGTTCTTCGCAATCCCGTGCGCGCGTCCTCATCACGCGCTACGGTCGAGCGGCGATGGACGATCAGGAGCTGCTGCGCGAGGCGATCGGCTTCGACGGGGCGGCGCAGCAGGCGCTGCTGCGGGGGGACATGGCGCGCTCGCGGACGCTGTTCCGTGCGGCGGCCGAGCGCTACCGCGCGTCGTGGGAGGCGGCCGGACCGCGCGCGTTCGGGCGGCTGATCGGTCTGTTGAAGTCCTCGATCCTGTGGGGCGAGGGCGGGCATGCGGCCGGCTACGTCCGCAGCCAGCTCGGCGACGCGTGCGACTCGCCGCCCGCCTGCTACGCGCTCGCGCTGGCCGCGCTCGTGCAGGGCGACGACGAGGCGGCGCTGCCGGCGGTGGAGCGGATGCGCGAGGGCGGCGAGCCGTTCGAGCGCACCGCCGACGCGCTCCATGCGCTCGCGCACGGCGACCGCGATGCCTACAGCGCCGCCGTCGAGACGATCGTCGCCGACTTCGCGGCGCGCGAGGACCACCTCACCGGCGTCGCGTTCGCCGACACCGCCGTGATGCTCGAGCGGCTCGCCGCGTCGCGAGGGATGGCGGCGCGGCCGGCGTCGTCGGTCATGCCCGTGCTCGGCTGAGGACGCGCCGCATCGGGGAGCGGCACGGCCTTGTCACACGACGATGTCGTGGCCGGTGCTTCGCCGCCGTCTGGCCGGCTGCACGCCGCCGACGCCTCTCGGCGGGTGCCGGCCCGATCCCGCCCCGCCGGCCGGTACGCTGCGCCGCGATGGATCGCACCGACCTCGCATTCGCCGGGATCGCCAGCCAGGCCGAGCTGGTGCGCGCCGGCGAGGTCACGCCGCGCGAGCTGGTCGAGCTGTACCTGGAGCGGATGGCGCGGATCGACCCGCAGCTCAACGCCATCCGCGTCGTGTTCGCCGAGCGCGCGCTCGCCGAGGCCGACCAGGCCGCCGGTCGGCGCGGCGCCGGCGACGAGCGGCCGCTGCTCGGCGTGCCGGTCCTGATCAAGGACGACGTCGACGTCGCCGGCGAGGTGACGTGCAAGGGCAGCGGCGCGGAGGATCGCCCGGCGACCGCCGACGCCGAGGTCGTCACGCGCCTGCGCGCCGCCGGCGCGATCTTGCTCGGCAAGACGCACGTGCCCGAGCTGATGCAATGGCCGTTCACCGAGTCCGCCACCTGGGGCGTCACGCGCAATCCGTGGGACACGGACCGCTCGCCGGGCGGCTCCAGCGGCGGCTCCGGCGCGGCGGTCGCGGCCGGGCTGTGCGGCGCGGCGCTCGCGACCGACGGCGCCGGCTCGATCCGCATCCCCGCCGCCTGCTGCGCGCTCTACGGCCTCAAGCCGCAGCGCGGGCGCGTCCCGACCGCTCCGTACGAGGACGGCTGGCAGGGACTCACGACGATCGGCTGCGTGACGCGCTCGGTGCGCGACACCGCGCTGTGGTGGGACGTCGTCGCGGACCGCGACGACGGCGAGGGCTCGTTCGCCGAGGCCGCGGCTCGCGAGCCGGGGCAGCTGCGGATCGCGTGCGCGACGAGCAACCCGCTGTTCGCGCCGCTCGGCGCCGAGCAGCGCACTGCCTACGAGGAGACGATCGCGCTGCTGCGCTCGCTCGGCCACACGGTCGAGGAGGCCTCGGTCCCGTACGGCGACATCCTCGGCGAGATCGTGCCGCGCTACCTGCGCGGGGTCGCCGACGACGCTGCCACGCTCGCCCACCCGCGCCGGCTCGAGCGCCGCACGCGCGCGATGGCGCGGATGGGGCGGACGCTGCCCGACGCGGTGGTCGCACGAGCGCGGGCGAACGAGGCAGGAACGACCGCGCGGCTTGGCCGGATCTTCGCCGACCACGACGTGCTGCTGACGCCCGGCACCGCTCAGCTGCCGCTGCCGGTCGGAAGATACGAGGGTCGCGGCGCGCTGTGGACGTTCAACGGCGTCGCCCGCTACACGCCCTACACCCCCGCGTGGAACGTGACCGGCCAGCCGGCGGCCTCGGTCCCCGCCGGCTTCACGCCCGAAGGCGTCCCGCTCGCGGTGCAGCTCGTCGGGCGCGCGAGCGACGAGGCGACGCTGCTCGCGCTCTCGGCCCAGCTCGAGGCGGCGCGGCCATGGGCCGACCGGCGCCCGTCGCTCGCGGCGTGAGCGGCACCGCCGGCCCAGCGCTCGAAGCCGAGCTGCTCGACGTCGCGCATGCCGCGGTGCGTGCCGCTGCGGCCGAGCTGCTCGCCCGCCACGATCGTCCATCACAGGGTGTCGACACGAAGACGACGGCGACCGATCCCGTCAGCGACGCCGACCGCGCCGCCGAGCGGGCGATCCGCGCGCTGCTGGCGGAGCGGCGGGCGGGCGACGCGATCCTCGGCGAGGAGGGCGGCGAGACGGCCGCGGCGGAGGAGGACAGCGGGGTGCGCTGGGTCGTCGACCCGCTCGACGGGACGGTCAACTACCTCTTCCGCTACCCGCAGTGGTCGGTGAGCGTCGCCGCCGAGGACGCGGACGGGACGCTCGCCGGCGTCGTGCTCGACCCGCTGCGCGACGAGGAGCTGAGCGCGACCCGCTCCGGGCCCCTGCTGCGCGACGGCACGCCGGTCGTGCGCGAGGCGGGTGCGGCGTCGCTCGACGTCGCGCTCGTCGCGACCGGCTTCGCCTACGACGCCGCCGTGCGCGCGCGCCAGGCCGAGGTGCTCCAACGGGTGCTTCCGCGCGTGCGCGACGTGCGCCGCGGCGGCAGCGCCGCGCTCGACCTCGCATGGACCGCGCTCGGCCGCTGCGACGCCTACTGGGAGCGCGGGGTGAAGGCGTGGGACGTCGCCGCCGGCGGCCTGCTGTGCGCGCGGGCGGGACTGGAGCTGCACGAGTTGCCCGCCGCCGACGGCATGCCGGCCGGTCTGCTCGCCGCGCCGCCCGCACTCGCCGGCGAGCTGCTCGCGCTTGTCGCCGGCGGCTGAGCTTCGGGCCGCGCCCACGTACACTCAGGACCCCCCACCGGGGCGGTGGCGGAATGGCAGACGCGGTCGCCTCAAAAGCGACTGTCCGCAAGGACGTGCGGGTTCGACTCCCGCCCGCCCCATTCGTGCCCGCTGAGTGCGCGTGACCGTGCGTTCCTACCTACGGAACCTCGACTGGCGCGAGTTTCATGATGTCGATGACGCGGCTCGTGAGTTGTTCGTCCGCGACCTGCGTGATCAGGCATGTGGGCTGCGGCGGTTCAGTGCGCTCGTCTCCCCGATGAACGAGCCTGAGGAGTGAAGACCACCAGCTGGGAGTCGCCATTGAGCCGGCGCGTGGGTACCACATCTGTTGTGTAGACACCAGGCCCGACCTCCGGCAGCCTCCGCTCCGTGTCCCCTCCGACGCTTGCCGCGCTGACATATGAGCAGGCGCAGAAGGCGCTCGAGCAGCAGGAGCGTCAGGTCAACGAGCTGCGCCAGCGCACCGGGACGCTGCTCGCCGCGGCGGCGTTGACGGCCTCGTTCTTCGGGGCCGCGGCGTTGGGTCGCGATGGCGTCGCGTTGCCAATCGTGCTCGCCGGCATCGCGTTGGCCATCACCGTGCTCAGCGGGCTCTACGTGCTCTACCCACACGAGATGGAGTTCGCCACCGACGCGCGGCGGCTGTACGACGCACTCGAACCGGACCACGACGACCCAGAGCGTCTGCAACTGCGACTCGCGTTCGGGCTGCGCGACACGCGAGAGGAGAATGGCCGCCGGGTCGATTGGCTCGCACGCTGCCTCGCCATCGCCGCTGTGGCGCTCGTCCTGCAAATCGCCTGTTGGACGTGGGCGCTCGCGCTACTGTGAGGTTTCGATGACCAAGGACTCCGCAGCAAGCCCTCAACCTCAGCCAGCTCCCGCGGTCCCGCCGTCGCAGAGCATCCCGCCTGTGCCACGGTGGGTCTTCATCCCCGAGAAGCGCGGCGCGAACGCTGCGCCTCGCCAGAGCTGACCGCCGGCATCAGCCGATATCGCGCGCGGCTCAGGCGCTTCCGCTTCTGCGTCTCCTGGTTCGGCAGTGTCTCCAGCAGAGCCGTCGCAGCCTCCGGGCTGGAAGGCGCGAAACGGGTACGGTGTCCGCCCATGCACGCCGCAGTCCTGCACGAGCACGGCGCGACGCCTCGCTCCGAGGCGTTCGAGGAGCCGATCGCAGCGGACGGGCAGGCGGTCGTCGAGGTCGCGGTCGCCGGGGTCAACCCGGTCGACGTGCGCAAGGCGTCCGGCACGTTCGTGTCGGGGCCGCCGCCACTGCCGTCGGTCGTGGGGACGGAGGGCGTCGGGCGGGTCGCCGGGGACGGGCGGCGCGTCTACTTCGACGTGCCGGTCGCGCCCTTCGGCTCGTTCGCCGAGCGGGCGCTCGTGGCCGCCGACGCGATGATCGAGCTGCCGGACGCGGTCGACGACGGCGTCGCGACGGCGCTCGGGATCGCCGGGCTCGCCGGCTGGCTGCCGCTCGCCTGGCGCGCACAGCTGCAACCGGGGGAGACGGTGCTCGTGCTCGGCGCGACGGGCGTCGTCGGGCAGATCGCGCTGCAGGCGGCGCGGCTGCTGGGCGCCGGCCGGGTCGTCGCGGCGGGGCGCGACCCGCAGCTGCTCGAGCGCGCGCTCCAACTCGGCGCGGACTCGACGGTCGACCTGACCGGGTCGCCGTCCCGGGACGACCTCGCCGCGGCCTTCCGCGAGGCGGCGGGCGGCGACATCGACGTCGTGCACGACCCGCTGTGGGGCGAGCCGGCGGCCGCGGCCGTCGAGGCGCTCGCGTTCCGCGGGCGACTCGTGCAGCTCGGCCAGTCGGCCGGCGCCGAGGCGACGTTCTCGTCTCTGCCGATCCGCGGCCGTATGCTCGACATCCGCGGCTACATGAACGGCTTCGCGCCCGCCGACGTGCGCCGCGACGCGTATCGCACGCTCGTCGACCACGCCGTCGCCGGGCAGATCGCAGTCGACGTCGAGCGCATCCCACTCGCGGACGTGGCAGACGCGTGGGAGCGCGTGCAGCGCAGCGCCCACCGCAAGCTCGTGCTCGTGCCCTGAGCGGCGGCCGCTGCGCTCAGACCCGCGCCGGGCGACCGGGGCCGCCGCCCGCTCTACGGTCGAGCCGACCGACGGGGCGCTCGACCTCGACGTGCCATTCCTGGCGGAAGCCCTGCATCGAGAAGAAGATCAGCAGCGCCTGCACCGGCACGAGCAGCAGCGTGACGACGCCGAGCAGCTGCGCGTCGAGGCCGACCGTGCCGAAGACGGTGTCGGGCGTCGAGAAGCCGGTCTTGCCGCGTTCGAACCACTGGGGGCCGGCGATCACGGCGAAGATTGCGAGGATGATCGCGAGCGCCGCGGCGACCGGGAGCGGTCCGCGATTCCACTGCGCGACGTAGTACGCCATCCCGACGTAGAGCACGACGTACGCGAGCTGCAGCACCGCTCCGCTCTGCAATGCCGACCAGCCGCCGAGCATCACGATCAGCATCAGCGCGGCTGAGAGCAGGAGCAGCAGGACGACGATCGCGCGGGTCGTCTTCGACGACACCTTCTCGCGATTGGGCCGATCGATCACGTAGCCCGCCTCCATCGACCACGGACCCTACAATCCCGCGCGCCGCTACGGTGCAGTTGCGGGTGTGGTGAAACGGTAGACACGCCGGCCTTAGAAGTCGGTGGCCAGGTAGAGGCCCTTGGGGGTTCGAATCCCTCCACCCGCATTGGAGTCCACGAGCTACGCTGAGCACGTGGCCAGCTGGGACGACGTGCGCCGGATCGCGCTCGCACTGCCGGAGACGAACGAGCAGCCGTCGCGCGGGAGCGCGTTCTGGCGGGTGCGCGACAAGGGCTTCGTGTGGGAGCGGCCGTTGCGCCAGTCCGACCTCCGTGCGCTGGGAGACGCCGCGCCCGACGGGCCGATCCTCGGCGTGCGGGTCGAGCACCTCGGTGCGAAGGAGGCGCTGCTCGCCGACGCGCCCGACGTCTGCTTCACGACGCCGCACTTCGACGGTTATCCGGCAGTGCTCGTGCAGCTGGAGCGGATCGACGTCGCGGAGCTCGCGGAGCTGATCGTCGACGCGTGGCTGGCGCGCGCGCCGAGACGGCTGGCGCAGGCGTACCTCGACGACGCTCGCTGACCGTTCGCACGCGGTGCGTGCGGGTAGGGGCACGCATATGACCGACCGACTCCAGCTCGTCCGCGACATGTACGGTGCCTACCAGTCCGGTGACCGCCGCGTCGTCGAGGAGACGCTGAGCGACGAGGACTTCGTCTTCTACAGCCCGCCCCGTCTCCTTCGGCTGGAACCTGTGATCAGCTGAGCGACGTCGCGGGAAGCACGTAGCGCGTCGGCGCCGCGCCGGGCGGCGTCGCGCGGGCATTCGAACGCTCGGCGTGAAGACCACGACCGCGTGGGGCGTCGGCGCCGGCCTGCGGCTCGCCGCCGTGGCTCACGATCCATGTCTCGATGGCAGCGCAGTCGGAGCCCTCGGCAAGGATCGCCGCCCGTTCGATCGCGTGTCCGCCCGATGCGGTCGGTCGCGCGAGGCGACCCACGATCTCGCGGATCGCGCTCTCGTCGATCATCGGAGGTACTTGCTGCGCGGGGGGACCGCGGGCGGGGGCTCCGGGACCAGGAAGCCCGGATCGGCCTTCTCAGGGGTGGTTGCGGCTGCGCGACGACTTGCCGCTGCGGCCTTCAGCCGTTGCTGTTCGGCTCCGAAGCGCGCAACCTGCTCCGCCGAGAGCTTGCGTGAGAACGACGTGCTGCCCATCGCTGCCATGACGGCAACTCCTCAATCCGCTCCACAAGGAGGTCGGCCATTTCGCTGCCCGGGAGCGGGAGAGCCAGCGCAACAGAACCTCACCACCCATAGTAGACCTCCGGGCTTATGTCGTCTTGATGAGGCCGCAGTCAACGACAAAGTTCGCGGCCGGGACGTTTGCGGCGCGGGGAGGCCAGCATGGCGATCAGGGCGGCGACCTCATCCTGCGCGCTACGCTCGGCCCGCGGAAGCTCGACCGGAGCGACCGCAACGCGTCGGTTCGTCCCGCGAACCCGAGAGGTGCCGCGATGTCCACGGTCGTCGTCGCATGAACGCAGTTCCCGCGGCAGCGCCGTCGGTTCCCGATCGGGAAGCGCTGCGTCGGCGCGCTGCCCGCAGCCTCCGCAACCCGCTCGCGCGGGGGCTGCTCGTCCTGACCTTCACGACGGGGCTGGTCGACGCCGTCAGCTATCTCGGCCTCGGGCACGTCTTCACGGCGAACATGACGGGCAACGTCGTCCTGCTCGCGTTCGGCGTCGCCGGCGCCGGTGGACTGCCGGTGGTCAGCCCGCTCATCTCGCTCGCCGCGTTCCTCGTCGGTGCAGCCGCCGGAGGTCTGTTGGCGTCGAAGCTGGCGGACCGCCACGCGTTGCACGTCGCCGCAGCGCTCGCGTTCGAGGTCGCGTTCATCTCGCTCGCCGCCGTCCTTGCGGCGACGGTCGACGTCCGTCCCAACGAGGCCACCGGCGACGCCGTCATCGCACTGCTGGCACTCGCCATGGGCGTGCGCAACGCCACCGTGCGACGACTGGCGGTGCCCGACCTCACGACGACGGTGCTCACGCTCACGCTGACGGGCCTGGCGGCGGACTCGCCCGTGACAGGCGGCACGGGCGGGGGCTCCACGCGAAGGACCGCCGCCGTGCTGGCCATGTTCGCCGGTGCGTTGTCCGGCGCGCTTCTGCTCAAGGCGAGCCTGGTGCTGCCGCTGGCGGCGGCAGCGGCCTTGGCGCTCGCGACGTGCCTGGTGTACGTGCCGGCGATCCGTCATGACCGTCCAGCAGCGCCGGGTGCTGATGCACCGACGGGTCCGTAGCCAGGTCCCACGTCGAGTCGCAGCCGCACCCATACCCGGAGCTCCTCCCTGCTCGCGTTTCGGCGGTTGGTCCATGGCCTGCTGGGCTCCGGTCCCGGTGCGCATTGCAGTCCCACATCTAGGATCGCGAACGTGCGGTTCGTCCTGCCTGCGGGTCTTGGGATCCAACGTCCTGTAGGACGTTGAGCGACTCGCGCGCAGCCACGAGGGTGGCGCTCGTGCCAAGACGGCAGAAGATCGGATCGGCGCTCGGTCAAGCGGTACGCGAGCGGCGCGCGGAGCTGGGCATGACTCAGGAGGAGCTGGCGCATGCAGCCAGTACGTCGCAGAAACGCGTGTGGCAGATCGAGAGCACCGCCACGCGCGTGAGCTACGAGGCACTGTGCGCGCTCGCCGATGCGCTCGGCGTGCCGCTCGAGATGCTGACGATTCGAGCCCGCGTGATCGAGTCGGATCGCGCGAGAGCTGCGGAGAACGGTCGCGGCGCCAACAGATAGCGCGAGCTTTCTACTACCCAGAGGTAGTAGAGGCGTCGCGCTCCTCTGGCAGCGCGATCTGGGCAGCCACCTCCGCGACGTCGGCAGCCGAGGCCAACGTCATGGCCAGCAACTGGCGCACATACCCTTCGGGCACGCCGGCGGCGAGCGAGGCGTCAGCGGTCGCCTTCATCGCCTCGACGGCGCCGACCAGCTTCCACACGCCGCCTTCGGTCGGCCGGACGAGCATCGCGTCGGTCATCCGGTGGATCTCGTACGCCGAGCGGAGCAGTCGCCGCTCGACGGGAGGGATCGAGGCCGGGAGGTGCCGGAGGACGCGGGCGAAGAAGCGAGTTCCCCAACGCGTGCCAGCCTCCGCCGAAGCGACGCGCTCGGACGAAGGCTGACACGGCTGCATGCGCGGGGACACAAGAGGGGCGCGGCAGCGGACGGACTCCACGTGGGGGAGATGGAGCGCTCACCGCCCGCCGCCACGCCGGGGACCGCATATGCGGCTCGGCGCAGGCTATTCACCGCCTTTCGGTGGCGCCAGGCCTAATGCTGATTACTCGACGTTCAGCTATGTGGTGCGCCGCTGGCCGTTGCAGATCCGCCACGTCCGCAAGACCGGGAGCAGCAGCTTTGGCAGCGCGCCTCCGGCGGCGATAGCGCGGGCGCTCGCTTCGCGCAGCTCGGGCGTGCGCGCGCTGTCCTTGCTCAGATAGAGCGCGATCATGCAGCCGAGCAGCACTGCATGACGCTCGCCGTCCGGGAGTGTCAGGACGTCGCCCGCGGCGCGTGTGACGCTCTCGCACAGCCGGCTCACTGCCTGCGCCGTCGTCTCATAGTGGCCGACATAGCTGTGGTCGCCGGTTACGCGATCCTCGGCCTGGTCGGCGTAGCTGTCGAGCATCGTCAGCGCCATCCCCAGCCAGGGAAAGTAGGCGGCATGCGTAGCGGCCGCCTCCTCGCGCGTGATCGTCTCGCTCGCCGCCGCCGCGAGCAGCGCATGCGTCGTGATCCAGCCACTCGCCGCGGCGGTGCGCTCGAACCAACGCAGCTCTCGCTCGCCGGGAAGGTGCTGCTCGGCCCATCGCTCCAGGGCCGCGTCACGAGCCGTCGGGTCCACGTGATGGTTTACGACGAGCACGCTGGCGCGGTGGGCCTCGCGGACGAGCAGCGGCCGCACGACGTCATAGCCCGGCAACGTGTGGCAGCCCTCGCGGCAACCCTCGACGAGTGCGGCGAGGTACCCGCCGTCATTGCGCGCGGAACCTGCGAAGCAGTCGAGCGGCCGGCGGTCAAGATCGAGCGCATCGAGCAGCGCGACGTAGAGCCGGCCGCCCTCCTGCGGCCCAATCGCCGCGTCGTGCTCGGTCACCGTGTCAAGGAAGTCCTGGAGCAGCTCGTAGCGGACGAGCGTCCGCAGCAGCTCCGGGTTTCGCCTTCGAGGCAGCGTCCAGAACAGCGCAGCTCCATCGGCGTGCCCGCGTTTGTCGTCGAGCGCCTTGAGCGCATCGCGACGCACGTCGGGATCGGGGATCGCGGCGGCACGCGCCCGCCACATGCGGATCTCACGCGCGACCGCGCGCAAGCCCCATCCGAGCTGGCGGGTCGTTGCGGCGACCAACGCCGACCACTGCGACCGGGTGAGCGGCAGGGCGTTGGGCGTGTGAGCGGCACGCATCCCCCTCTCGGGGGAGCGTAGGGCAGGCCAGCGTCACCGCAGTCCGCTCTCGGCGGCGATCCGCGCGGCTCGATGGCCAAACACGGCGATGATCGCGACCGCGACGACCGTCACCGCGGCGCACGTCAGCAGCGCGCCGAGCACCGCCGTCGCGTAGTCGACGGGAAAGCCCGTGACGGTCGTCAGCGCACGGCTGAGCAGGCTCTGGCCGAGCAGCCCGAACGCCGCCCCGATCGCGCAGCCGGCGCTCACGAGCACCGCCGCCTCGAGCAGCAGCGAGCGCCACAGCTCGGCGGTCGTGTAGCCCTCGACCTTCATCGAAGCGAGGAACGCGCGCCGCTGCCAGATCATGCCGGCCATCGCCGCCGCCATCGCGATCATCGCCGCGACGAGCACCATCGCCGCGATCTGCGTCAGCCGCGCGAGGCCTTGGCGGCTGCCGTCGTTCAGCGCACGCTGGCGGTCCGCTGCCGTCCTCACAACGAGGCCGCTGGGTGGGCCGAGCGCCTCGCGCAGCAGACGACGCCCTTCGGCGGGGGATGTGCCCGGCGCGAGCGTGGCGTTCAGGGCGCTGACGTCGTCACTTCCCCACGCACGCGCGTAGTCGTCGGCGTTGATGACGATCGCCCCCGGCGGCCATCCCATGTTCGTCGACAGCGCCGACACGCGCAGCGGCAGCGGAACCGGCGACGGCAGCAGGAACCGGTCGCCGACATGGAGGTGAAGCTGTCTCCCGAGCGCCTGCGAGACGACCGCCCAGCCGCCAGCGCGCAGCAGTCGTGTGGCGCGCGCTGTGTTCCCGTCGAGCATCTGTCCGCGGGGGAACGGGCGCTTCGCCGTGACCGGGGAGCCGAAGACCCAGATCCGGCGACTGCCGATGTCGAGGAAGCTGCCGCGGTACGCCGTGATGGACGCGAGGCCCGGCGGGACTCTGACGCGCGGCGGCGGAAACGACGTGGTCGCCAGCAGGTTCGCCGGCCCCGGCGCCACCGCCCACACGTCGCCGATCGACGCCAGATCGTGCGCCGTCCGGTCCAGGCCCCGTTGCAGATCCGCGTGCGCGCCCTGGAGCGCAACGCTGCCGAACACGGCGACGGCCCCCGTCGCCGCCACGGCGAGCGAGCGCAGCCGCGTCGCCGGATCGCGCAGGTCGGTTATCGCCAGGAACGGGACGATGCTGCGCATCGCACGAGTCGCGACGTCGAGCGCCGTGACCAGCAGCTGTAGCAACGTGGGCAGAAGCAGCAGCATCGCGGCCGTGAGCACCACGAGGCCTGCTATCCCGATCGCAGCCGAGCGCGGCTCCGCGATCACGATCACCGTGCCAAGGGCGAGCAGTGCGAGCCCGGCGCCGATCAGCGGGGAGCCGCTGCGCCGGGCGGCCTGTCCATGGTCGGTCGGCTCCAGCTCGCCGCCGCGCAGTAGCGACGGCCCCATCGGGCCGAGCACGGCCACGAGGCTCGCGAGGAGCCCGCCGGCGGCGGCGATCAGCACCGTGCCGGGCGTCGTGATGCGCTCCGACCCGAACGCGAACGCCATGTCGAGGAACGCGGGGCGCTGGTCGAACAGGCGGCGTGCCAGCTGATCCCCGGCCAGGATCCCCAGTGCGGACGCAACGACGCCGAGCACGAGCGCGTCGAACAGCAGGACCTTGAGGATCGTGCTCGGTCCATAGCCCTCGATCCGCAAGTCGGCGATCAGCCGGCGCCGCTGGGGAACGGTCAGCAGCACGGCGCTGAAGGCGAACAGGAAGCCCACCATCGCACTGAAGAGGGAGAACATCGTCGTCGACTGGCTCGTCGGCGTGGACGCCTGACGGAACAGCACCGCGTCGAAGTCGGCCGGCCGCACGTCGGCTCGTCCTGCCGCCAACCGCTCGAGCCCTCGCCTGACCTCGCTGTCGTCGCCGGCTCTGGGTCGCACGAAGATGCGGCTGACGGTTCCGATCCTGCCGCTCAGCTCCTGCGCATAGCGCAGCGGAGCGATCGCGATCGGGCTGTCGAGCAGACTCCCGATGTCCGAGCTCTGGAGCTTCGCGCCGAGCGGGGCCTGCACGACCCCGCCACTGAGGTTCAGGTCCACGGCCTGCCCGAGCTGGATGCCGAGCGTGCGGACGAGCGGGGTCGGCAACGCGATCGCGCGCACGTTCGCGAGCCAGCTATAGGAGAACCCGCGCGTAAGTGATCCGCCGAGCTGCGCGAAGTCCGGCGTGACGCCGATCAACAGCACCGAGCGACTCGCCTGCGACGAGCGGATCTCGGATCGCACTTCGAGGATCGCCGAGGCTCCGGCCACGCCCGGGAGCCGCTGCACCGCTCGCAGCTTGCTCTCGGGGAAGCCCTCCCCACGCGACGCGAGCTGGTAGCGGGCGTCGCCGACGATGCCCTTCGTGACGCCCTCGAACGAGCCCGTGAGACTCGTGTTCGCGACGAGCGCCGCGAACAGCAACGAGACGCCGACCGCGATGCCGATCAGCGCCAGCAGCTCCTGCCCGAGCTGCGCGCGCAGCCGCATCTCGTAGAGCGCGGCGACGTTGGAGAGCTTCACGCGCGCGCGGCGTCGTCGACGTACGTGCGCAGCCGGCCGTCGTGCAGCTCGAGCGCGCGATCGGCGTATCCGGCGACGAGCGGGTCGTGTGTTACGAGCAACGTCGCGACGTCGCGCTCGTGGCACAGCTGCGCGAGCAGCTCCATCACGTCACGGCTACGCCGACTGTCGAGATTGCCGGTCGGCTCGTCGGCGAGCAGGACCGCCGGCTCGGTCGAGAGTGCGCGAGCGATGAGGACTCGCTGACGCTCGCCGGTCGAGAGCTGCTCGGCGGTGTGCCGCAGCCGCTCGCCGAGCCCGAGTCGGTGCATCAGCGGCTCGACGCGTCTGCGGGCCTCGCGCCGGCGCAGCTCGTCGAACAGCTTCAGCGCCGCGTTGTCGATCGCGGAGGCGCCCGGGACGAAGTCCGGCTGCTGGCGCACGAAGCCGATCTCGTGCAGCCGGTACTGCGCGGCTTGCCGGCCCGCGAGCGCGCCGACGTCGCGGTCGCCGACGCGGACGGTGCCGCTGTCCGGCTTGAGCAGCGCCGCGATCAGCTTGAGGAGCGTCGTCTTGCCGGACCCGCTCGGCCCGTACAGCGCGACCATCTCGCCGCGCGCGATCGAGAGAGACACGCCGTCGACGGCGCGCACGACGTCGCCGCCCGGCGCAGCGAAGTGCTTGACGACCTCTTGAAGCTCCAGCACCTACGAGCCGGTCTGCTGGTCGCCGCGGGGGAACTCGATGACCTCGGCGCCCGGGCGCGAGGCGTCCGTGACGGGTATGAGGCGGCCATCGCTCAACGTGAACGCCTCGTGCGCCTCCGTGATCGCCGACAGCACCGACGAGGTCATCAGGACGGCGATCTGTTCCTCTCCGGTGACAGCTCGCAACAGCTCTGTGACCTCCTGCTGCTGGAGCGTGTCGAGTCCGGCGGTCGGATCGTCGACGAGCAGCAGACGAGGCTCGCGCACGAGGCCGTGGGCGAGACTGACGAGCGTCCTCTCGCCGTCCGAGAGCTGGTGCCAGCGGGCGTCACGGCACTCCGCCACGTCGACGCGTCTGAGCATCGCGAGCGCGCGGTTGCGCGCGACGCGGCGGGTGTAGTGGTTGAACAGCGGGTTCGCCACCCAGTCGAGCACGTTGAAGGCGCTGCTGTGCGGTCCTTCTCTCTGCACGAGCCCGATCTCCTCCAGACGCAGACGGTCTCGCCGCGTCTTCGGCAGCGACGCCAGATCGGTACCGTCGAAGCGCACCGCGCCGGAGTCGGCTGTCTCCAGCCCGGCGGCGATTCGCAGCAGCGTGGACTTGCCCGACCGCTGCGCGCCCCAGACCCCGAACAGGTCGCCGCTGTGCATCGAGAGCGACACGTCCACGAGGACGCGCTTCTCGTACGGTCCGACCCAGTGGGTCTTGCCGACATGCTCGACCGAGAGGAGCGTCATCCCGGCTCCAGCCTACGGGCGCCGACGGCGGGGAACGCCGGTCGGATGGTCGAGCTGGTTCTGCAGCGAGGCACGCGTGCGCTGCGCCCACTCCATCGACGTCTGCAGGTGCGAGAAGAGGGCGTCGTGCACGAACGTGGCGCCGAGCGGGCAACCGCGTGCGGGCTGACTGCCGAGCGGGCGGTCGATGATCTGGCGGAGCTGCGTCCGGCACTGCTCTTCGAAGTCGCGCAGCGCATCGATCAGATGCGGGACGTCCTCGGCGTCGGCTGCCATCAGCTGCATGTGCAGCTCCTCGCGCAGCGGCATCTTTCTCGGCGGCCCGGCCATCCAGTCGCGGTAGTGCTCGCGGCCGGAGTCGGTGACCTTGTAGTAGACCCGCGAGGCGGATTGGCGCGACCGCGCTCTGCGTGGGCCAGGGTGATGCGGGTCGGCCGGTTCGCCGTCGCGCTCGACGACGGCGATGAGCCCCTGTCTTTCCAGCGCCACGAGTGCGGCGTACACGAAGGTGTCCGAGTACCCCAGCGTGTCGGAGAACTCCCGCATCTGGTCGCGCAGCTCGTACCCGTATCCATATCCCCGCCGCTTGATCAGCTCTCCGAGTACGACGTTCTGGACCGACACCTCATCCCCCGATCGCCATCCACCTACGGGATCAGGAACGGCACCGTACAGGAGAGCTGGTCGGATGGCCAGTTGGAACTACCTGTAGGACGTTGAAGGTCCCGCTCACGAGCGACGACGGCCTGAGAGCTGGCCTGTCCCGAGTTCTGCTTGACAGCCCATTGCCTCCCGGCTGCTGCTAGGGTCGCGCACCAGTTTCAGGCGCGTCGCTGAACAGGGCTGCACGCCTGTCCGCGAAACGGGAGGCGCAGACGTGAGGAGCCGGGCGCAGGCGGATCGGGGACGCTGGGCGGCGATTGCGATGACGTCGGCGGTTCTGATCGCCGCGGTCGCGCTGCTGGTGGGAGCGAGCAGCGCGCGTGCGGACTCCGCGACGCTCAGCGTGCTGAGGACGGACGGCCAGCCCGACCCGGCTGCGCGCGTGCCGCGGGTGTTCGCCCTCAGCGGCGTCGCGTCGGTTCCGGAGACGGTCTACGTCAAGTTCCGCCCGGCCGGCGGAGCGCCATGCGCGCCGAACGCCTCCAGCGACTCGGGAAGCACGTTCAACACGTACCCCGAGGGCTTCTACGGGGACGACCACGTCAACGGAGCGTTCAGAGTCCAGCTCGTGGACACGTGGCCGACTGCTGGCGAGGTCCTCTTCTGCATCTGGCTCTCGACTGGCGACTCGCAGACGATCACCACTCCCTTCTCGCAGTTGGTCACCTTCCGCGGGCCGATCGGCGCGATCTCCGCGAGTGTGAGCCCGGGTACGGTGCGCCCGCGCAAGAACGCGATCGTCACCGTGAGCGGGTCGACCGAGACGCCCACCTATGTCTTCGCGAAGGTGCGCCCCGCCGGAGGAGCGCCGTGCGCACCGACCGCCTCCTCCGACACCGGTTCCTACATCATCAGCAGCTCGTCGGTGAACGGCTCGTTCTCGTTGCAGGCGACGATCTCGGAGGAGACACCCGGCACCTATCTGGTGTGCGCGTGGCTGGCTGACACCTCCGACGACGCCACGCCAGTCGCGGGGCCGCAATCGACGACGTTCGGGGTGGCCTCACCGCCTCCACCGCGATGCCGTGTTCCGACGCTCGCCTCGGACCGGAGCGTCGCGACCGTCAGGCAGCAGATCCGCGCCGGTCACTGCCGTGTCGGGAGGACGACGCGCGTCTACAGCCGCAAGCGCAGAGGCGAGGTGATCCGCCTCAGCCCGAGATCGGGAAGCTTGCTCGCCTGGAGAGCCCACGTTGACCTGATCGTCTCCAGAGGACAGCGGCCGCATCACCACCGTCACCGCCGCTGAGCGCGTCTGCGTCACTCCCGCCCGAGCACGAGGTCTATTCCGGCGATGACGAGGTGCAGATCGCTGGCCGTGAGGCGTCCGACACGCTCGGTCAGCAGCGAGCGGTCGATGGTCAGGATCTGCGAGACGTTCGCGACGGAGTCCTTTGGAAGGCCGGTGCGCTCAGCGTCCAAGACCACGTTGCCGGGCGCGGCACTCAGGCGCAGGTTGCTGGTCAGGGGCACGACGACGGTCGTGGCGATCCGGCTCGCGTTGAAGCTGTCGCCCTGGACGACGGCGACCGGACGTCGGAATCCAGGAGACGAGCCGACGGGTTCGTCGAGCGACGCCCAGCAAACGTCGCCTTGGCTGATCACCATTCGCTCTGTGCGAGCGTCCGGCGAGCGGCCGCTGCGGTGAACGCGCGCTCCTCGTTGGAGCTCTCGTCCGCGATCGCATCGAGCGCCCGGGTGACGGCACCGGGATCCCGTCGCGAGACGTAGTCGGCCAGCGCCTCGCGATAGACCTCGCTGCGGCTCTTGCCCATCCGACTGGCAAGCTCGTCGGCCTTGCGAAACAGATCGTCGGGAATGGAGACGGCTGTCTTCATACCAGAAGTATAACCGCAGCCGACTCGCTGCAAGAAAGAGCGGGGGACCCAGGGCCAGCATGTTGGCCCGCGAGGTGGTGAGCTGTCCGTGCGCACGCCCATTGCGCACAGGCTGCTCCAGGATGTCGCCGCCAAGGCCGTCCTCCGCGCACTCGCGCACGGCGCGCTCCAGCGGCACGACGTGGACGCCCTCGATCGCCGTGATCTCGTCTGGAACTTCTGATCGCGAAGAGTCCGGTCGACAACCCACCGCCAAGCCCGCGTCGGCTCCTCTCGCTGACGACATCTGACGTGGGACAGCTTGGGCCCTCCCGCCGCGGACGCAGACCCTGGCAGCGCACCCGCCCGCTGGACGCGAGCCGGCTGCTGGGTGGCGCTCGACTCCGTGGACGCGTGAAGCCGGTCCGGTTGGCACGCGGAGCCGCCCCTCACCGCCGGAGGCAACGGAGAGGCCACCTCCGGTCATGTCATTTTCAGCCAGCCCGGACGTTCGCCTTGGCGGTAGCGCGTCTCGAGCGCGTGCAAGAGAGTCGGACTAGCTGGTGAGGCCGCGATCTCCCAGTCGATGAGCCGACCCCGACCGGCTTTGAAGACGGGCACGCATCGACCCGCCTGGTCCGTCGCCGCCGATGGCACGACCATCGCGTCCCAGCCGAGCAATGCAGCGACCGCCGACAGTGTGCGGCACTCGTCATGATCGTCGCTGCGGAGTTTGCTCACGTCGAACTGCGCCGCCAACAGCGACTGGGCGACGTGGTGCAGAGTCAAGTCCGGCACGCGCTGGAGGTCGAATTCGAGCCGTACAAGCGCGCGCGCCGGAGGCGGTGGTCCGGCGGCACGGTACGCGAGTTGCTGTCCCATCTTCCGCGGGATGCCACCTGAAACGTCAGGCGGGCAAAGCAGATCCTTCGCGGACCAGCGACAGTACTCGTTCCATGTGACGCCAATCGTGCAGGCCGTGTAGAGCGTCCCGTCGGGGGTGGCCCAGCGGCCCGCGTCTCTTTTCGCATAGCTCGGGTCGGGAACAAAGTCCTCGGCGGGCTTTCCGTCGAGCGTCAGCGCGATGGTTCGGAACACCGTGATCCGACAGGGCCCCGCCGGGATTCGCAGGAGCTGATCGACGATCAGTCCCAAGTACCCCTCCGCGGGAAGTCCACATACCGGCGGGCATCAGCAATCACAGGCCCAGGCTTTCCTCGCTGCAGGTACGACAGGCGGGGCGGATTGCCCGCTCGCAGCCAAGTTGCCATCCCGTCAGGCCCAAGGCCACCTCCGAGAACGCCGACAACTTCCCGCAATCCCTCTACGGCCAAAGGCGTATTGATCACCGCGAGCTCCTCCTGACTGAGTCCCGACCAGCGCAGGAGTTCATCGGGCTCAAGAGAATCGGAAGCCGGTCTAAATGACACCGTCGCCGAGATCGGGATGCTGCTCCTAAGGCGCTCGAGCCGACGGTCCCGAGACCGCAGCGACTCGATCAGGCGCTGAAGGTACGGACGCGCCGCCGTAGCTCCCAGCAGGGCAACCGTCTCGAAGGTATCCCAGCCCCGCTGGCCCGCATTGCGCCCACGCAGATCGATCAGCGTCAATGACGCCGCCACGTCGATGGCGGCCAGCAGCGGGATGGCCAGCTCGCCATACGCGGGCCGACTCAGCGGTGCCCCGAAATAGACAACGAGCGTGGCCGCGACTCCGCCGAGGTACAGCAGCGCCGCGACAGTCTGCTCGTCTGCACGCGGAATCCAGCGGCCTGACGGCATCTGCTCCCGCTCGAGCTGGCGCTGCTCCCACTTGGCGCCCGCGAGAGCCGGCTCCACGTAACGCGCGAGATACACGCGGATCAGTTGCATCCGCTCGCTCAGGCGCGATGTCATGAGCGAGCTGGCGAGCAACACGAACAGTGCCAGCGCCGCCACGCCGGTCTGTGCGTCGCCGACATCGTTATAGGTCCTGACCCCGAACCCGCCCAACGCTGCGAGCGCCAGGACGCTGAATCCAAGGACGAGCAGCCGAGAGCGTTCGATGGCTATCAGCTCGGACCGCAGCGAGCGATACTCCTCGGCCGCGCCGACCAAGCGCTGGTCATGCTCCCGCGGACTCTCGATCGCCAGACCCTCGGCCACGATGCGTACCCTAGCTCAAACTCGGCTTCGAAATCCCCCGGTCGCTCTTCCTTCCGGTAGATAGCGACGTCAGCGCTGGTAGCCGCCAAGCTAAGCCCGACGACAGCAGAGCGGAGCTAAGAACGTCTTTTGGAATGCCGGTTGGCTGGCTAACAAGGATTCAGCTGAACATTTTGCGCTTTCCGAGTTCTTTGACAGCGTCGCGCCCTCGCCAGCCTTGGGAGTGACCCGGCAGACCCGGGCCAGCGGCGCGTCAAGCCGTCTTGCGACGTTCAGCGCCTCGGCGACCGAGGGCGGCGATCGACCTCGTCCAACAGCGCCTTGGCGATATCCAGATCCATCGCAAGCTCACCGATCTTGCGCTGCGCGTCGGCCAGCCGACGGTCATCAATCGACGCCGGCCTGGACTTCAGTCCCTCGTGGCCGCCCTGCAGAAGTCCTCACGACACGAGCTGATCATGCCGGCGGCCTGGCCGGTCTCCCGCGCCACGCGTCGAGCGTCTCGCCCCGCAACAACCGCAGGACCACCTCCTGCTTGCGACGCGCGCTCCAGCGCACCTCCCGGCCGCCCTCCAGGCGACCGTCCGATGCGCTGGAGCGCGACCCCGGCACGTCTTCCATCCCTGACTCCATGACACTCGACATCATCGACCTCCAGAGGTCTAATCAAGTGCCCGGTCAGAACCGGGTCCGCGGCACGTGCCAGGCGGCTGGTCCCCTCCATTACGTCCGCAACCCAGCCGGGGCGATCGTCCGTCATGCCGCGCGCGAGCCCCTCGACGACGGCCGCCGGCGAAGTCGGGCGTCAGCGGATCCGCGATCGACCCCGCGGCGCGAACGCCCTCGCGCAGCAGCAACTCGGCAGCCGACGCACCGGATCGGCAATCATCGGAGGTTGCATCGATGGTAGCCATGACGGCAAGCGTATGAGCGCTCGACGGATGCCACACTCTCTGTGAGGTCTTGCCCCAGCTGCGGGGACAGAGTGGGTGGTCCGCGCTAACCCCCCCGACCAGGTTTCCTTCAATGCCCTGCGCTCGCCCTGAGGCTTACCTGGTCTTCCCCCGCATTGGTAGATCAGAGCCTGGCGTCGTACAAACCACCTGGTCGTCGGTCTGGCGCTAGGAACCGAAGCCGAGTCGAGCGGCTTCGCGGGCGAGTCGATCGTCGAAGCTGAGCACGACTCCGTCTGAGTCCTGGGCAGCTAGCAGGACGCAGCAGTCTGGGAGCTTGAGCATCGTCTCGGCACGGAGTGCGGCAAGGCGTGGTGCGGCGTTTGCAGAGAGAGGGATCTCGGCGACGTCGAGTGTCCGCAGTGCCGCCTGCGCGTCCGCTTGGCGACCGGCACGTATCGGGGCGACGAGTATCTCGGCAAGCGTGATCGGGCTGGCTCCGAACCGCTGGTCGGCTACCTCGAGCAGCCGCTCGGTTGCGAGCGTGTGGTGAGCGTCGTGCTGATCGAGGTGCGCGATCAGCACGCTTGCGTCGAGGACGATCACTCGGCCCAGTCGCCGCGGAGCTGCTCAAGGTAGTCGGCGGGATAAGTCCCGGTGAGCGCGCCGTCCGTGTGCGCAATCGCGGCACGCCGATCCGCGCTCGCTCGCTCGGCGTTCGTGGCGATTGCGCGGTGTCCCTCTCGCACCAGATCGAGCAAGAGCTTCCCGGGTCGCTCACGATCGTCGGGCCAGCGCTGCGCGGCGGCCTCCAGCGCACGAGCGACATCGTCCGTCTCGGTGATGGAGTGACGTGGGCGTGCGGTGGGCATGCATCAAGTGTAGCACCCGGGTGACGAGTGCTGCACCACGCTGCCGCGCGTAAGAGGCGGTGCCCGCGACGCAAGGTTCAGTGGGCGATACTGGGCTGCGAACCCACTGCGCTCTCGTGCACAGCGGGAGTCACGCCGAACACCCGAGTGAATGGCGTGCGTGCGAACAGGGTCCCCGATGGGTACCTGTGGGTTCTGTCGAGACTCGCCGTAGTGTCGAGACTCGCCGTAGTGTCGAGACTCGCCGTAGGCCGAGCGCAAGTGCGCTCAGAACAGCGTTTTGCCCTGCACGCCGAATCGCCGAGAGCGGGGGACCCAGGAATCGAACCTGGCGTTGCGGTTTTGGAGACCGCCGTGTTACCGATACACCAGTCCCCCGGAGGACCGGTGGCTCATTGTAAGAAAGCGCGACGGGCCGTGGCGCGCGCCCGGAGTGCACCTCGGGGGCTTGCGCCACGCCTGGCAGCGGCAGGCCGCCCGCGCCTACTTCACGAACCGCTGCACGAACGTCAGCGCCGTGTCGCAGACCTCGCGCCAGCCGTTGTCGATCGTGAGGGCGTGGCCGCGATCGCTGATCGAGACGATCTCGGTGACGCCCTCGTTGGCGCTCTCCTTCTTGAAGGAGGCGTTGGCGATCGCCCACGGGACGGTGTGGTCCTTCTCGCCGGACACGATCAGCATCGGGCCGCGCTTCGGGTTCTTGCTGTCGACTCTGGCCTCGGTCCACGGGTTGAGGTTCGCGGCCGCGGCCTGGAACAGCGGGATGCCGGCGGCCGGCACCGAGTACGCGGTGTACAGCTCCTTTGCCTCGTCCTCGCCGACCGCGTTCGCGAAGGCGTAGCGGAACTGCTCGTAGGTGAGCGGCACGGCGCGGTTGCGGTTGGCGGGGTTGCCGAGCACGGGACGCGAGGAGCGCAGCGCCGAGATCGGCAGCGGCAGCACGCCGCGGAACGGGGCGGGGCTGATCGCGACGGACGCCGCCGCGAGTCCGCGGCCGGCGAGGATCTCCGTCAGCAGGCCGCCGAAGGAGTGGCCGACGATCGCCGGCTTCTTCTCCAGCTGCGAGATGATCTCCTCGAAGTGGTCGGCGACCTCGCCGATCGTCTTGCCGGCGAACACCTCGGGGTGCTCTCTCGCCTCCTCGACGGTCTCGGGATCGTCGGGCCAGCCCGGCGTCAGCGCCGTGTAGCCAGCTCTCTCGAACGCTCTCGCCCAGCGATCCCAGCTGCTGGGCAGCAGCCACAGCCCGTGGACGAACACGACGGGCTGCTTGCCCGTTCTGTTCGCACGCTCGACCTGGTCGGCCTCGTGCTCGGTGATCGTCGTCGCCATCTCATGCCTCCTCTTGGAGGATCTGCGTGCGGGGTCGCGGACGGAAAGCGACCTGCGTCGCATCCTACGCGGCGAATGCAAGCCGCCCGACGATCTCCTCGGCGATCGCGAGCGACGACGTCGCACCTGGCGAAGGTGCGTTGCGGATCCAGGCGATGCGCGCGTCGCCGCCGATGCGGAAGTCGTCGACGAGCGCGCCGTCGCGGTCGACCGCCTGCGCGCGCACGCCGGAGCTCGCGCGCACAGCATCGTGCGTGCGCAGCTCGGGCACGTAGCGGCGGGCCTCGCCGACGAACGCCGCGTTCGACAGCGCGCGCCGAAGCTCGCCGGCGCCCGCGCGCCAATGGCGGCGCATCAGGCGCCAGGTCCCGCCCCAGGCGAGCGTCTCGACGAGCTCGCGGCCGTGCACGGTGCTGCGCGCGTAGCCCTCGCGCGCGAGCGCCATCACGGCGTTCGGGCCGATCAGCACCGAGCCGTCGATCGTGCGCGTGAGGTGGACGCCGAGGAACGGCAGCGCGGGGTCCGGCACGGGGTAGATCAGGCCGCGCACCAGCTCGCGGCGTTCGGGGCGCAGCGCCCAGTACTCGCCGCGGAAGGGGACGATCCGCGGCGCGGCGTCCTCGCCGGATCGGCGTGCGAGGCGGTCGGCGTGCAGGCCGGCGCAGACGATCGTGCGGTCGGCGCGCAGCTCGGTGCCGTCGGCCAGCTCGACGGCCGCACCTGCGGCGCCGGCACCCGGCCGCACCCGCACTACCTCCGCAGCGGTCCGCACGACCCCGCCGCGCTCCGTCAGCTCGGCGGCGAGCGCCAGTGCGACAGCGCGGAAGTCGGTGATCGCCGTCCGCGGCGAGTGCAGTGCGGCGATCCCGGCGGCGTGCGGCTCGACCTCTCGCAACTGCGCGGCGTCGAGCCGGCGCAGCCCGGGGACGCCGTTCGCGCGGGCGCGCTGCTCGAGCCGCTCCAGGCGCGGCAGCTCCGCCTCCTCGAGCGCGACGACGAGCTTGCCGCACGCCTCGTACGGGACGCCGCGCTCGGCGCAGAAGGCGCGCAGCAGCTCGACGCCGCGGCGGCACAGGCGCGCCTTCAGCGAGCCGGGCTCGTAGTAGAGCCCGGCGTGCACGACGCCCGAGTTCCGCGCGGTCTGATGGAGCGCGAGCTGCGGCTCCTTCTCCAGCAGGGTCACCTCGGCGCCTGGCTGCTCGCGCGCGAGCAGGCGCGCGGTCGCGAGCCCGAGGATCCCGCCCCCGACGACGACGATGCGCATCAGCCGGCCGCGAGCGCCGCCGCGCGCGCGAGCAGCAGCGCGCGCTCGCGTTCGTTGCCGGTGAGGCCGGCGGCGCGCGTGACCTCCGCGTACGCCTCGTCGCGGCGGCCGAGTCTCGCGAGCAGGTCGGCGCGCACGCTCGGCAGCAGGTGGTATCCGGCCAGCGCCGGCTCGTCGGCGAGCGCGTCGACCAGCTCCAACCCGGCGGCGGGCCCGAACGCCATCGCCACGGCGACCGCGCGGTTCAGCTCGACGACCGGCGATCCCGTCAGCTGCGCGAGGCCGTCGTAGAGCGCGACGATCCGCACCCAGTCGGTCTGCTCGGGCGTGCGGGCGCGGGCGTGGCAGGCGGCGATCGCGGCCTGCAAGGTGAACGGGCCGAGCGCGCCGCTCAGCGCCTCGGCGCGATCGAGCGCTCTCAGCCCGCGGCCGATCAGCAGCAGGTCCCAGCGCGAGCGGTCCTGGTCGAGCAGCAGCACCGGCTCGCCGCCCAGTCCGCGCCGCGCGCGCAGGCGCGAGGCCTGCAGCTCCAGCAGCGCGGCCAGCCCGTGCACCTCCGGCTCGCGCCCCATCAGCTCGGCGAGGATGCGGGCGAGGCGCAGCGCGTCCTCGCACAGCTCGGGGCGCGTCCAGTCGGCGCCGGCGGTCGCCGAGTAGCCCTCGTTGAAGACGAGATAGATGACGCCGAGCACCGCCGGCAGGCGCTCGGCCAGCTCCTCGCCGGCCGGCACCTCGAACGGCACTCTGGCGGCGCTCAGCGTCCGCTTCGCGCGCACGATCCGCTGCGCGACGGTCGCTCTCGGGGTGAGGAACGCGCGCGCGATCTCGTCCGTCGTGAGCCCGCCAAGCAGCCGCAGCGTCAGCGCGACGCGCGCCTCGGTCGACAGCACCGGGTGGCAGCACACGAAGATCAGGCCGAGCAGATCGTCGCCGACCTGCTGCGCGGCGGCCGCATCCGCCGTCGGGTCCGACGAGCCGGCGGCGAGGTCCGTCTCGATCGCACGCGCGATCTGCTCCTGCTTCTGCTCCAGGCGCGTGCCGCGACGCAGCACGTCGATCGCGCGGTGCTTCGCGGTCGCCATCAGCCAGGCGCCCGGGTTGTCCGGGACGCCCGACTGCGGCCAGCGCTCGAGCGCGACGACGAGCGCGTCCTGGGCGAGGTCCTCGGCGAGGCCGACGTCGCGCACCATTCGCGTCAGGCCGGCGATCAGCGCCGGCGCCTCGATCCGCCAGACAGCGTCGATCGTGCGCCGGATGTCCGGCCCGCCGTTGCTCGCCGAGGCGCCCATGCGGCTGGCTACTGCGCCTCGCCGCTGATCTGCGCGCGGATGCGCTCCTCCTGCTCGCGCAGCTCCGGCGTGAACTCGTCGCCGAAGTCGTCGGCCTCGAACACGCGGCGGATCTCGATCTCCGAGTCGCCGGGCATCGGGTTCGGGCAGCGCTTGACCCACTCGATGCACTCCTCGAGCGACTTCACCTGGAAGATCCAGAAGCCGGCGATCAGCTCCTTCGTCTCGGCGAACGGCCCGTCGACGACGGTGCGCTTGTCGCCGGAGAACGTCACGCGGGCGCCTCTGTCGCTGGCGTGGAGGCCCTCGCCCGCCACCATCACGCCGGCCTTCGCCAGCTCCTCGTTGTATCTGCCCATCGCCGCGAGCAGCTCCTCGCTCGGCAGCGCGCCCGCCTCGCTGTCTGCAGTCGCCTTCACCAGCACCATGAATCGCATCAGCACGGCTCCTTCATCGTCGGGGACCTCGCGGTCCTGGGTTTCTACCCTGACGACGAACGACGTGCGGTGGAATCGACACGCAGGCGAAGAAATTTCTCCCGTCAGCCGTCGGCGTCGTCGTGATGCCCGGTGGACGGGCCGCACGGCGCTCGTCGCCGGGTGCCCTGGACGACTGCGCTAGGTTCGCGAGATGGCCACGACGACCGATCCCGCGAGCGCGCAGGAGCGCGACGCGCGTCGCCGTCGCCCCGCGATCGTCGCCGTCGACGACGAGCCGGCGGTCCTCGCCGCCGTGTCGCGCGACCTGCGGCGCGGCTTCGGCGAGCGCTTCCGCATCGTCCGCGCGTCCTCCGGCGACGAGGCGCTCGGCGTGCTGCGTGAGCTCGTCGCGCGCGGCGACCAGGTCGCGCTGCTCGTCGCCGACCAGCGCATGCCCGGCATGTCCGGGACCGAGTACCTGGTCGAGGCGCGCAAGCTCGTGCCCGGCGCCAAGCGCGTGCTGCTCACGGCGTACGCCGACACCGAGGCCGCGATCCAGGCGATCAACGAGGTCGCGCTCGACTACTACCTGCTGAAGCCCTGGGACCCGCCGGAGGAGCAGCTGTTCCCGGTCGTCGAGGACCTGCTGACGACGTGGGAGGCCGGCGCCGCGATCGAGTCCGGCGGCGTGCGGCTCGTCGGGCACCGCTTCTCGCGCGACTCGCACGAGCTGCGCGACTTCCTCGCGCGCAACCGCGTGCCGGCGCGCTGGCTCGACGTCGAGCGCGACGGCGAGGCGCGCGAGCTGCTCGCCGTCGCCGGCGTCGACGACGGCGGACTGCCCGTCGCGCTGCTGGAGGACGGCTCGGTGCTCGAGCGCCCGACGGTGCTCGAGCTGGCCGAGCGGCTCGGCGTCTCCGCGCAGCCCTCGGCCGAGCACTACGACCTCGTGATCGTCGGCGGCGGTCCCGCCGGCCTCGCCGCCGCCGTCTACGGCGCCTCCGAGGGGCTGCGCACGGTGATGGTCGAGCGCGAGGCGCCCGGCGGGCAGGCCGGCCAGTCGAGCCGCATCGAGAACTACCTCGGCTTCCCCGCCGGCCTCAGCGGCTCGGACCTCGCGCGCCGCGCGACCGACCAGGCGCGGCGCCTCGGCGCCGAGCTGCTGACGGTGCAGGACGCCGCCGCGCTGCAGGTCGAGGGCTCGGGGCGGATCGTCGAGCTGACGGGCGGCGGTTCGCTGTCGGCCAACTGCGTGCTGATCGCCTCCGGCGTCGCCTACCGCAAGCTCGACGCGCCCGGCTTCGCCGAGCTGACGGGCACCGGGATCTACTACGGCGCCGCGCTGACGGAGGCGCGCGCGTGTGCCGACCAGCACGTCGTCGTGATCGGCGGCGCGAACTCCGCCGGGCAGGCGGCCGTCTACTTCGCCGGCTGGGCCGGGAAGGTGACGATGCTCGTGCGCGGAGCGGGGCTGGAGGCGTCGATGTCGCAGTACCTGATCGAGCAGATCGCGGCGCTGCCGAACGTCGAGGTGCGCACGCGCAGTCAGGCCGTCGCGGCCGAGGGGGAGGACGGGCACCTGCGCGCGCTGCGGATCCGCGGCGCCGACGGCAGCGAGCAGGTCGAGGCGGTCGACGCGTGCTTCGTCTTCATCGGTGCGGCGCCGCGCACGGACTGGCTCGCCGGCGTCGTCGCGCGCGACGAGCGCGGCTTCATCCTCGCCGGCGCAGACGCGGCCGCGGCCGGCTGGCCGCTGCGCCGTGATCCGTACCTGCTGGAGTCGAGCGTGCCCGGCGTGTTCGTCGCCGGCGACGTGCGCGCGCGCTCGATCAAGCGCGTCGCGAGCGCGGTGGGGGAGGGCTCGATGGCCGTCTCGCTGATCCACGAGTACCTGGCCGAGGCATGAGCGCGACGGCGCCGAGCCTGGAGGAGCTGCGCCGGATCGATCTGTTCGACGAGCTGGACGACGAGCAGCTCGCGTCGTGGCAGGCGGCGGCGGAGCCGCTCGAGGTGGCGCCGGGGGAGGTGCTCGTCGAGCAGGACGAGCCTTCGCGCGGGCTCTTCCTGCTGCTGGAGGGGACGCTCGAGACGCTGCTGGTGGCCGACGGGCGCAACGAGCGCATCGGGCATCAGGAAGCGCCGACGTGGCTGGGAGCGATCGCGGCGCTGACGGAGGGGAAGGTCGGCGTGCAGATGCGCGCGGCGAGCGCGTGCCGCCTCGCGGTCGTACCGCCCGAGCGCTTCGTCGACCTCGCGCTCACGCACCGCTCGGTGCACGGCAAGGTGATGCGGCAGGTCGGCCCCGTGATGAGCCGGCTGAGCGCGACCGAGCAGCACCGCGAGCGGCTCGCCTCGCTCGGCACGATGGCCGCCGGGCTCGCGCACGAGCTCAACAACCCGGCGGCGGCGGCGAACCGCGCGGCGAGCGACCTTGTCGAGGCGATCGACGCGGTCGAGGCGACGCTGGGCAGCTTCGTCGAGGCGGGGATCGAGCGCGAGGACGCCGAGCGGCTGCTGCATCTGCAACGCGACGCGCTCGCGCGGGCGGCCGCCTGCACGGTGCTCGACGCGCTCGACGCCGCCGACGAGGAGGACGCGATGCTCGACCGCCTCGAGGCGCTCGGCGTCGCCGACGCGTGGCGGCTCGCGGAGCCGCTGGCGCGCGCCCACGTGGACGAGGCGTGGCTCGAGCAGGTCGCGCGGCTCGCCGGCCCGGCGACGGACGCGGCGCTGCGCTGGGTCGCCGCGTCACTGACGGCGCGCACGCTCGCGGAGGAGCTGAAGGACTCGACCGAGCGCATGAGCGCGCTGGTGGGGGCGGTCAAGCGCTACGCCTACATGGACCGCGGCGGGCTGGTGGAGGCCGACGTGCACGAGGGCCTCGAGACGACGCTGGTCGTGCTCGGCCACAAGCTCAAGAAGACCCGTATCGAGGTCGTGCGCGAGTACGACCGCAGCCTGCCGCCGCTGACCGTCCACGGCTCCGAGCTCAACCAGGTGTGGACGAACCTGCTCGACAACGCGATCGACGCGCTCGGCGACGCGGGCACGATCACGATCCGCACGCGGCGCGACGGCCCATGCGTGCTCGTCGACATCGCCGACGACGGGCCCGGCATCCCAGTGGAGCATCGTGCGCGCGTGCTCGAGCCGTTCTTCACGACGAAGGAGGCCGGCCGCGGCACGGGCCTCGGGCTCGACACCGCGCGGCGGATCGTCGCCGAGCGCCACACCGGCACGCTGTCGTTCGACACCGGCGCGGACGGCACGACGTTCCACGTGTGGCTGCCGGTCGACGGCACGGCGCGCTGAGCTGCGGGCCGCACGCGTGGGGCCGGGCGTCAGCGGACGAGCGGCTGCACGCCCTTGGCCTGCAGCGCCTGCACGGAGATGACCATGATCTCGAGCGTGCGGCAGTCCTCGACGAGGCGCAGCGACGGCTCCTGCGGCAGCGTGCCCAGGATGCCGAGCAGCGTGTCGCCGTCGGTCAGGTAGGAGCCGACCGCGAACGGGTCGAGCACCCGGCCGGCGGCCGGCGGATCGGTCCTCGCGGCCTGTCGGCCTTGCAGCATCGTCGCTCCTCCGAGTTCGAGGATGTGAGCCTACGGTCGCGTCGCGCCGCGGCCATCGGGGTCGCACCGCGGATCACGTCGGGGGTTTTCCACCGTGCGCTTCGGAGAGGTCGTAGAGCGCGGCGACGGTGACGCCGAGCGCGTCGGCGAGGCGCAGGACGGTCGTCGCGCGCGGGTCCTTGTTCGCGCGCTCGATCTCGCTGAGGTGCTTGGGGTGGATGTCGGCCGCGAAGGCGAGCGCCTCCTGCGACAGCTCGCGCTCGCGTCGCATGTGCCGGATCGCGCCACCGAGTGCAAGCAGCTCCGGCGCGGGCTGGGTGAGCCGTCTGCTCGTCGTCATTTCGCCGGATCCCGCTGTTCGATCACCACGAACATATGTTCGCATACGATGCAAGCCCCCTGCGCCGGTCGCGTCAGGGCTCGAGCCGCTCGTCGAGTGCTCTGAAGAGGTCGCTGGAGCGGACGCCGAGCGCGTCGGTGAGCTTCAGCACGGTCGTCAGGCGCGGGTCCTTGTTCGCGCGCTCGATCTCGCCGACGTGCTTCGCGCTGAGCCCGGCCTCGTCGGCGAGCGCCTCCTGCGAAAGGTCGCGATCCCGGCGTGCCTTGCGCAGCGTGCGGCCGAACGCGAGCAACTGTGGCGAAGGGGTACGCATTCGTACCGTGCAACCTTCACCACCGATGACGGTTCAGCCACCGTCTCCGGATGGTAATTCTCCACCGGTAGACGGTTTTCTGGTTATAGTCGCCCTTCCGGCGTCTTGGCACCCCGCTTCGCTGTCATGTGACTCCCCCTCACCGTGACGGCACGGCAGGCAGGGGCACCGGGTACCGGCCCTTCCCGGGCCTCGGTCCGGAGACAGGGAAGTGCGAACGCCCCGGAGCTCCCAGGCCCCGGGGCGTTCGTCGTTCTCGATCGTCCGATCCACCGGTGCGGCTCCCGGGCGGCGAACGTCTGCGCGTCCGGATGACCCGAGCGCTTGCATTCTGCCGTGTATCGCGATATATCTTTGAACATCGAGATACTTCAACACAAGGAGCCGACATGTTTCGGACTGCTCCTGTCTACGCAAGCGCACCGACATCGGGCTCCGGCCCATGCGGTCGCGCCAACTTCGACCAGGCATGGCGCTGGATGAGCGCCCGCCACGGACACGGCCCGGGTCACGGGCACGGTCCCGGCCGCCCCGGAGGAGGGCCGTTCGGCCCGCGCGGCGGCGGCTTCCCGTTCGGCTGGGGAGGACCCGGCGGCCCGCCGTTCGGCCCGGGCGGCGGCGGCTTCCGCCGCGGGCGCAAGGCGCGCCGCGGCGACGTGCGCACCGCCGCGCTGCTCCTGCTCGCCGAGGAGCCGCGCAACGGCTACCAGCTCATGCAGGAGATCGAGGAGCGCAGCGGTGGGGCCTGGCGCCCCAGCGCGGGCTCCGTCTACCCTGCCCTCCAGCTGCTGGAGGACGAGGGCCTCGTGCGCTCCGAGGAGGCCGACGGGCGCAAGCTCCTGCACCTCACCGACGCCGGCCGCAAGGTGCTCGAGGAGCGCGGCGAGGACCAGCCGGCGCCGTGGGATCAGATGGCCGGCGACGTGTCCGACGAGACATGGGCCATCATGAGCACCATGCGAGAGATCGCCTTCGCGCTCACCCAGGTGGTGCAGACGGGCAGCGACGCGCAGCGTGCGGAGATGCGGCGGCTGCTCGCCGGCTTGCGCCGCGACCTCTACCAGATGCTCGCCGACGGCGACGATCCCGACGCCGGAAAGCCGGCTGCGTGAGCGACGTCGCTCCCACGCGCGCCAGGGCCATCGCGCTCGCCGCCGACGACGGTGGCGGGCGCGCGTCGGCCGTCGAGGTGCGCGGGCTCGTGAAGCGCTACGGCGAGCTCGAGGCGGTGCGCGGCATCGACTTCGACGTGCACGCCGGCGAGACGTTCGGCTTCCTCGGCCCCAACGGCGCCGGCAAGTCGACGACGATCTCGATGCTGTGCACGCTCGTGCGGCCCGACGGCGGCAGCGCGCGGGTCGCCGGGCACGACGTCGTCGCCGAGCGTGACGACGTGCGCCGCAACATCGGGCTCGTCTTCCAGGACCCGACGCTCGACGGCTACCTGAGCGCCGCGGAGAACTTGCGCTTCCACGCCGAGCTGTACGGCGTGCCGAAGGCGCTCGTGCCGGCGCGCATGCAGCTCGTGCTGGAGATGGTCGGGCTGTGGGAGCGGCGCGACAGCCTCGTGTCGACCTACTCGGGCGGCATGAAGCGCCGCCTGGAGATCGCGCGCGGACTGCTGCACGCGCCGCGCGTGCTGTTCCTCGACGAGCCGACCGTCGGGCTCGACCCGCAGACGCGCAGCTCGATCTGGCGCTACATCGAGGAGCTGAAGGCGGCCGAGGAGATCACGATCTTCCTCACCACTCACTACATGGACGAGGCCGAGCACTGTGACCGCATCGGGATCATCGACCAGGGAAGGGTGATCGCGCTCGACACGCCCGAGGCGCTGAAGGCGAGCGTCGGCAAGGACCGCGTGCAGCTCCAGGTCGACGACGCCGACGCCGCGATCGCGGCGCTGCGCGACCGCTTCGCGCTGGAGGCGACGATCGCCGAGGGGCACGTGACGGTCGCTGTCGCCGGCGGCGAGGAGTTCGTGCCGCGGCTGTTCGCCGAGCTGGGCGTGCCGATCCGCGGCGTCAGCGTCGCGCGGCCCTCGCTCGACGACGTCTTCATGTCCTACACCGGCACGACGATCCGCGACGCCGAGGCGGCGGGCGGCACCGACCCGATGCTCGCGATGATGCGGGGGAGGCGGTGACGATGGCGACCACGTCCACGGCACCGGCGTCCAAGGTCGCGCCCGCTCCGCCGCCGGTGCGCGTCGTCATCCCGCCCGGCGGCCTGCGCGCCGACCTGCGCGGAATCAAGGTCGTCTGGCAGCGCGAGCTGATCCGCTTCTGGCGCGACCGCCTGCGGATCGTCACCTCGCTGTTCCAGCCGCTGATCTTCCTGTTCGTGCTCGGCGGCGGGCTGTCCCACATCGCCTCCGGCGGCACCGAGGGCGTCGACCTGCGCACGTTCATGTTCCCGGGTGCGCTTGCGATGGCGGTCCTCTTCACGGCGATGTTCTCGGCCGCGTCGGTGGTGTGGGACCGCGAGTACGGCTTCCTGCGCGAGATGCTCGTCGCACCGGTGCGACGGGGATCGATCGTGCTCGGGAAGTGCTTCGGCGGTGCCACCGTGGCCAGCTTCCAGGGCATCCTCGTGATGGCGCTCGCGCCGCTCGTCGGCGTGCCCTACGCGCCGCTGATGATTCTCGAGGTGCTCGCGCTCCAGCTCCTGCTGGCGTTCATGATCACCGCCTTCGGCGTCATGGCCGCCGTGCGGATCACGCAGATGCAGGCGTTCATGGCGCTCATGCAGATGATCGTGATGCCGCTGCTGTTCCTGTCCGGCGCCCTCTTCCCGCTGAGCGGCCTGCCGCGCTGGCTGGCCGTGCTGAACCGGCTCGACCCGCTGACGTATGCGGTGAACCCGATCCGCGTCGCGGTCTTCCGGCAGATCGACCTGACGCCGGCAGCGCGGGCCGCGCTGCTGCCGGGGATCACCTGGTTCGGCTGGCAGGTGCCGCTCGCCGTGCAGGTGCTCGTGGTCGCCGCCTTCGCGCTCGCGATGCTCCAGATCGCGATCTGGCAGTTCCGGCGGGCGTAGTTTCGCGTTTCGTCACATCTGCGCCGTAGCGTCGCGCTTCGTTCGGTTCGTCCAGCGAAAGGGAGACGCGATGCGTGCGAAGCGCAGATGGGCGGCGTTCGCCGTCACGGTGGGGCTGCTCGCGGGGAGCGTCGGCGGCGGGATCGCGCTCGGCGCGTCCGGCGGCGGCGCGATGAAGAAGTCGGGCGCCGCGATGCAGCAGTCGTCGGGTGCTGCGATGAAGAAGCAGTCCGGCAGCTCGGGAGCCGCGATGAAGCAGCAGGGCGCGGCCGCGTCGGGCGCCGCGATGAGCGCCGCCCACATGACGGGATGAGCGTCGCGGTCCGCCGCCTCGGCTTCGCGCTCGCGGCGGCGGGCCTGGTGCTCGTCGGGCTGGTGGTCGGCTCGATGCTGATGCCGGGTGGAGGTGAGCGGGGCGCCCGGACGGCCGGCGACGCGGTGGCGGCCGGCGCTGCCGGCGTCACCGCGGCCGCCGGTGCTTGGGGGGTCGACGGCGCCGGCGGGGAGACGGCCGCGGGCCGGACCGGCGCCGGCGGCCTTCCGCCCGGCACGAGCCTCGTCGCGAACGTGCGCGGTGCGCGGCCGCTCACGGTCTATCGGCGCGCCGGCGGCGCGCGCCCGGTGCGTCGCCTCGCGGGTCCGAGCGCACGCGTGCTGCTCGTGCGCGAGCAGCACGGAGCGTGGCTGCGCGTGCTGCTGCCGGTGCGGCCGAACGGCGCCAGCGGGTGGATCCGCGCCGGGCTTGTGACGCTGCGCACGAACCCGTACCGGATCGACGTGCGGCTGCGCGCGCACCGGCTCGTCGTGCGTCGCGGTCGCACCGTGATCCTGCGCACGCCGATCGGCGTCGGCCAGGCCGTCACGCCGACGCCCCGTGGGCTCGCCTACGTCACGCGCCTGCTGCGCCAGCCCGACCCGCGCGGGCCGTACGGCCCGTGGGCCTTCGGCCTCTCGGTCTACTCGCCGGTGCTCACGCACTTCGGCGGCGGCCCCGGCGAGGTCGGGATCCACGGCACGAACGCGCCCGCAGGGATCGGCCGCGACGTCAGCCACGGCTGCATCCGCCTCCCGAACGTCGCGATCGAGCGGCTCGCGCGGATGCTGCCGCTCGGCACGCCGGTGCGCATCGCATGAGCCCCGGCAACGCGTGCGCTCAGCGCCCCCAGACTGCCGGGGCTCGCACGTCCGGTGAGTTCACCCGCGCGTAATCCCTGCGTGGGATGGTGATCGCGTGGTCCTGCTGATCCTCTTCGGCTTCCTCGCGGGTGCCGGCACGGCGCTGTCGCCGTGCGTGCTGCCGGTGCTGCCGATCGCCCTCTCCGCCGGCGCGACGGGCGGGCGCCGACGGCCGCTGGGGATCGTCGTCGGGCTCACCGCTTCGTTCACGTTCGCGACCGTCGCGCTCGTCTATGTGCTCGACGCGCTCGGCTTGCCGGACGACCTGCTGCGCACGCTCGCGATCGTCGTGCTGCTCGCGTTCGGCATCACGCTGCTGATCCCGCCGCTCGCGGCGCGCCTCGAGGGACGGCTGAGCCGGATCGCCGGAAGCGTCGGCGGCGTCGCCGGCACGAGAGGGGACGGCTTCCGTTCGGGCCTGCTCGTCGGCGCGAGCCTCGGGCTCGTCTATGCGCCGTGCGCCGGGCCGGTGCTCGCGGGCGTGATCACGGTGAGCGCCTCGCAGCCGTTCACCGCCGGCCGGCTCGCGGTCGCGCTCGCGTACGGGGTAGGCTCGGCGCTCGTGCTGTACGCGCTGATGCTCGGCGGACGCCGGCTGACCGCGCCGCTCGCGCGCCGCAGCGGTGTGCTGCAGATGGCGATGGGCGTCGTGATGATCGTCGTCGCGCTCGCGATGCTGAACGACTACGACCTGCGCTTCCAGAGCGCGATCGCGAAGGACCTGCCGGCCTTCCTCGTGACCCCGACCGCGAGCCTGGAGAAGACGTCCGCGGCGCAGCGTGCGCTGGCCGACGTGCGCGGTGCGCCGACGTCGAAGTTGTCGGCAGGGCTGACGGCTCAGGGCGCCGCGAGCGGCAGCAGCGCCGCCGCGACGACGCACGCCCCCGCCGCCGACCGCCTGCAGCTCAAGGACTACGGCAGAGCGCCCGACTTCACCGGCACGCAGCGCTGGTTCAACACCGCCGGCGGCAGACCGCTCACGCTGGCGGCCCTGCGGGGCCGCGTCGTGCTCGTCGACTTCTGGACCTACTCCTGCATCAACTGCCTGCGCACGCTCCCGTACCTGAAGGCGTGGGACGCGCGCTACCGCGCGCAGGGCCTGACGATCGTCGGCGTCCACACGCCCGAGTTCCCGTTCGAGAAGGACGCCGGCAACGTGCAGGCGGCGATCGCGCGCGAGGGGATCCGCTACCCCGTCGCGCAGGACAACGACATGGCCACCTGGAACGCCTACGGCAACCAGTACTGGCCCGCGCACTACTTCATCGACGCCCGCGGGCACGTCCGCTACGCGCACTTCGGCGAGGGCGACTACGGCCACGGTGAGGAGGTCATCCGCGCCCTGCTCGCCGACGCCGGACGCCGCGTCGGCGCTGCCCGCTCCGGCGCGCACGGGATCGCCCCCTCCGCCGGCATGACGACGCCCGAGAGCTACCTCGGCGCCGCGCGAGCCGAGCGCTTCGCGAACGGCACGATCCTGCCCGGTCGCCAGGACTTCGGCAAGGGGCCGGCGCCGTCGCAGGACCAGCTCGCCTACGCGGGCGTGTGGGACGTCGGGAGCGACACGGCGACGGCCGGGGCGCATGCGGCGCTGGAGCTGCACTTCGGCGCGCGGCGCGTCTACCTCGTGCTCGGGTCGCCCGGCGGACCGCGGCGGATGCGCGTGCTGCTCGACGGCAGGCCGATCCCCGACGCGCTCGCCGGGAGCGACGTCCACGGCGGCGTCGCGACGATCGACGGCCAGCGGCTCTATGACCTCGTCGCGCTGCCGCAGGTCGGCGGGCACGTGCTCAGGCTGGAGCCGGATCCCGGGGTACAGGGATATGCCTTCACCTTCGGCTAGCGAGGCGCACGCTGGGCGGCGCTGGACGCCACGCGACGTCTCGCCAATGCAACCAGCATCGGCTTCGACATCGCGCGTCGCCCAGCATCCACCCAGCGCACCCCTCGCAACGGGGATGATGGCGCCGATGCCCCAGGGATCCCGTGGGACGGTGCTGGTCGTCGACGACGAGCCGACGATCGTCGAGGTCGTCGCGCGCTACCTCGCGCGCGCGGGCTTCGCGACCTGCGAGGCGTTCGACGGGCCGGGCGCGCTGGAGGCGGCGCGCACCTGCAAGCCCGACCTCGTCGTGCTTGATGTGATGCTGCCCGGCTTCGACGGGATCGAGGTGATGCGGCGCCTGCACGAGCAGCCCGGCGAGCCGGTCGCGGTGATCCTGCTGACCGCGCGCGCGGAGGAGTCCGACCGGCTGATCGGCCTGCGGCGCGGCGCCGACGACTACGTCGTCAAGCCCTTTTCGCCGGCCGAGCTGATCGCGCGCGTGGAGGCGGTGCTGCGGCGCGCCGCGCGCGGCGCCGGCGAGGACGACGCCGACGCCGAGCCGATCGTGCACGGCGCGCTGCGGATCGACCAGGCCGCGCGCACGGTCACGCTCGACGGCGAGGAGCTGCCGCTGACGCAGCGCGAGTTCGAGCTGCTGCGCTTCCTCGCCGCGCGGCCGGGGCGCGTGTTCTCGCGCGACCAGCTGATGGAGCAGGTGTGGGGCTACGACTTCTACACCGACACCAGCACGGTGACGGTGCACGTGCGGCGGCTGCGGGCGAAGCTCGAGCCCGACCCGTCGCATCCGCACTTCATCGAGACGGTGTGGGGCGTCGGCTACCGCTTCCGGCCATGACGCCCGCCGCCCCGCCGTCGCTCTCGCGCTCGTCGTCGCCGCGCTCGCTCGGCCGCTCGCTGCTGGTCGCGCTCGTCGCCTGTGCGGCCGGGGCGGCGGTCGTGGCGATCCCATATGGCTGGTCGGCCGGCGTGCAGACGTTCTGGCTCGTCGCCGCCGTGGCGGCCGTGACGCTCGCCGGCGCGCACGTCGCGGCGGCGCGCCGCGCGCAGCTCGGCGGGCTCGGGCGCCAGTACGCGGTCGCGGTCGGGCTCGCGATCGGGGCGATGCTCGTGGCGGTGTGGGTCGCGGTCGAGGCGATGTTCGTCTCGCGTCACGACGCGCTGCTGATCACGGCGATGACGGCCGTCGGCGGGGTCGTGGCGGTGCGCGCGGGCGGGCTGCTGATGCGCGGGATGCTGCGCGACGTCGAAGCCGTGCGCGACGGCTTGGAGGCGGTCGGGGAGGGCGCGCGCGACGTGCAGGTCGTCCCCGGCGGTCGCGACGAGCTGGCGGAGCTGGCGCTCGCCGCCAACGCGATGATCGCGCGGCTGGGGGAGGAGGAGCGCGCGCGCGACGCGGCCGATGGCGCGCGGCGCTCGCTCGTGGCCGCCGTCTCGCACGACCTGCGCACGCCGCTCGCGTCGCTGCGGCTGCTCGTCGAATCGGTCGAGGACGGCGTCGCGACGGGCGGGACGCGCGCCCGCTACCTGCGCGAGATGCGCACGCATGTGGCCGCCCTGAGCGTCCTGATCGACGACCTGTTCGAGCTGTCGCGGCTCGAGGCGGGGGAGATCTCGTGGTCGATGCACCAGGTCGAGCTGGGCGAGCTGGTGAGCGAGACGGTCGCTGCGCTGCGCGCGCAGGCGGCCGAGCGCGGGGTCGCCGTGGCGGCCGAGCTGCCGCCGGACGGCGAGGCGCTCGCGGCGCGCGCGAACGCGGAGAAGGTCCAGCGCGTGCTGTTCAACCTGATCGTCAACGCGATCCGCCACACGCCCGAGGACGGCAGCGTCGTCGTGCGGGCGCGGCCGGTGGCGGGCGGGGACGGCGTCGAGATCGAGGTCGCCGACGACGGCGCGGGCGTGGCGGCGGGGGAGCGCGAGCGCGTCTTCGAGCCGTTCTACCGCGGCGGCGCGGACGGTGTCGCGCGCTCGTCGGACGGCGCCGGCCTCGGGCTCGCGATCTCGCGCGCGATCGTCGAGGCGCACGGCGGCCGCATCTGGCTCGAGCCCGCCGTCCCGCGCGGCACGCGCGTGCGCTTCACGCTGCCGGCGGCGGCGTAACCGAACCGACTCGACGTTTGGTCGATCCGGCGTGCAGGCAGCCTGTCGGACTGGCATCCTGCACGGCATCGTTCATCGGAGCGGGACGACTGGAGGGTGATCCGATGGGAGCCTGTGCGAGCTGCGCCGCCACGGTGCACGACGACGACGCCTTCTGCGGGCAGTGCGGATCGCCTGTGCCGTCGCCGGAGCCCGAGAGAGCGCCGACGCGGTCCGTCGCCGCGACCATCCCGCATCGCTCTGGCTATGAGCGGAACGTCGAGCACCTCGACCCGCTGGGAACGCCATATGCCGCGGCGGCGACGCGACAAGCGATCGCCTACACGCTGTTTGCCGGACTCGCCACGGTCATCCTGTTGGTGATCGGGGGCACCGGCTCCACCGCTCGCAGCCTCGTCGGTTTCGTCTGGATCGGTGCCTTCGTCGTGTACCTGCTGATGCCGATCCCGGTGTCGCTGTCGGAGTGGAAGACGCTCGTCGAGGGCAGCGGTGCACGGGCGCAGGAGGTCTTCGGGCACGTCGGCTACGCGCTGCGTCGCCGGCGGGTGCCGGTCGACGGCATCGGCGTGCGACAGCTGTCGCAGCCGGGGCATCCGCGGCGCGATTACCTGCACGTGCGGCACGGCATCCTCAGCGGCTACGTCACGTGCTTCCCCTACGGCACGGACCTCTATGTCGGCTGGACGCTGTGGTGGCGGTTCTCGCCACTGCACTACGCGCTCATGGTGGCCGGCCGTCGCTGGCAGATCTGGACGGGACGTGGGACCGAGCTGCACCTGCTCTACCGATACGACGTGGCGAAGGCGATGCGCGAGGCGATGCACGCGGCCACGGGGGAGGCGGTCGACGCGGCGTATGGGCTGCTGCCGCTCCAGCCGCTGCCCACCGACCTGCCGGTCGAGGTGGTGGAGGCGAAGCAGCTCATTCAGCCGGCGAACGTGCCGCCGCGGGACGTCGCATGACGGCGCCTGAGGGCGGCGGTCGCGCCATCTGCGGCGCGTGTGGGCACGCGTCCGCGACGGGCACGCGCTTCTGCACGCGCTGCGGGATCGCCCTGCCGGCCCCGGGGCAGGCACCGCAACCGGCGCCTGCTGAGCCGTCGCCTCTTGATCCGGCGCCGGCTGCGACGCCGGACGCGCCATCACCGTCGCGGTGGGCGCTCGATACGCCGCCGGCGAACGAGAGCTGGTGGCGCAACCCGATCGTCGTCGTTGTGGCGGCCGTATCGATTCTCTTCGGAGGCGGCGTGGCGAGCTGGCGCTTCTTCATCAGCTCGGGCGCCGACACGGTGTCGGTCGTCCGTGCACTGCCATCCGCGGGTGATGCTCAGCCCCGGTCCCAGCCGGCTGTCACGACGCAAGCGACGGCGGACGTCGCCGTGCCGGTGCAGGCGATCGGCCGTCTCCTGCGTGCGTCGCAGTCCGGTCGTGCCGCAGCGCTGAACCGGCACGACTACGGCGCCGCGCTGCGCAACCGCCGGCGACTGCTCGCCGAGCTGGAGCAGGTCAGCGTGCCAGCGCAGCCGCGGCAGCTCGCCCGCGCCGATGCCATGTTGCGGGCCGCGCTCGAGGCGTCAGCGCGTGCAGATGCCGGCCATCTCGCCTGCCGATGCGACGCCGAGCTGTCGGCGGACGTCGCGGCGTCGCAGCTCAAGCGGCGCTTCGCCATGCTGTTCGATCCCTATGCGCTGCAGTACCTCGGCGGACCCATTGACCCGAATCAGATCTAGGGTGCGCGTCGTCGTCGCGCTGCTCGCTGGTGCGCTGCTGGCGGTCGCGTGCGCCTCGTGCGGTGGCGGGACGATCGCCGCAGGTGCGCCGCCGAGACCGGCCGGCGAGACGGTACGTGCGAGCAGCACGCCGCCCAGCGCGCTCGCACGTGGGCCGGCACCTCACCACGTCGAGAAGCCGGCGATCCGCCACCGCTTCATCCCGCTGACGGAGCAGCGTCGCCGTGAGACGTCCGCCTACGGGCTGCGCCACTACGGCCGCGCCGGCTGGACGATCGCCCACCCGCGCGTGATCGTCGAGCACCTGACGGACAACGACTCCGTCGACGCGACCTTCAACACGTTCGCGCCCGACGTGCCGGACGTCGAGCTGCACGAGCTGCCCGGCCTCTGCTCGCAGTTCGTGATCGCGCGCGACGGCGCGATCTACCAGCTCGCGCCGGTGACGTTCATGTGCCGCCACACGGTCGGGCTCAACTGGACCGCGATCGGGATCGAGCACGTCGGCTACCGGGAGCAGGACGTGCTCGGACGCCGCGCACAGCTCGACGCCTCGCTGCGCCTCACGCGCTGGCTGCGCTGCCGCTACCGGATCCCCGTCCGCGACGTGATCGGTCACGCCGAGAGCCTCTCCTCGCCCTACCACCACGAGCGCGTCGCGAGCCTGCGTACGCAGACGCACGCCGACTGGCAGCCGTGGGCGATGCAGCGCTACCGGTCGCTGCTGCGCGCACGCGGCGGCTGCTGAGCGTCGCCGGCCGAACCGGCGGTCCGGGCACGGCCGCCGTGGGATGCTGCCGCGCATGACCCGCCGTCGCGCGCTGTGGCTGCTCGCCGTCGCCGTGCTCGGGCTGTTCGCGGTGGAGCTGGCGTTCGACGGGCGGATGCAGGACGCGGGCGGGCACGGAATCATCGCGTTCGAGGTCGCGTTCACGTCCGCGAAGGCGCACGAGATCATGAGCGCGTGGGGCGCCGACGGGCAGCACGCCGCGCGCCTGTCGCTGTGGTTCGACTTCCTCTACCTGACCGCGTACGGGCTGTTTTTGTGGCTCGCGATCCGCGCGCTGCGCGACGCGCTCGTGCGTCGCGGCTGGGAGCGGCTCGTGCGGCCGGCGATGGCGATCTCTGTGCTGCCGCTGATCGGCGCTGCCTGCGACGCCTGCGAAAACGTCTTCCTGCTGCTCGTGCTCGACGGGCACGTCGAGTCGGCCGGGCCGCTGCTCGCGGGCAGCTTCGCGTCGGTCAAGTTCCTCTGCACCGGCGTCGCCGTCCTCTACCTGCTCGCGGGCCTCGTCGCGCTCGCGGTCGCGCGGCTGCGCCAACGTGCGGCGGCCGGCGGCGGGCGCGCCTAGGATCCGTGTGACGTGCGGCTGGTGCTGAACATCATATGGTTCGTGCTGTGCGGCCTGTGGCTCGCGATCGGGTACGCGATCGCCGCGCTGATCTGCTTCATCCTGATCGTCACGATCCCGTTCGGCTTCGCCGCTCTGCGGATCGCCGTCTTCGCGTTGTGGCCGTTCGGCAAGACGGTCGTGCGGCGTTCGGACGCGGGCGCTGCGTCCGCGATCGGGAACGTGCTGTGGCTCGTCCTCTGCGGCTGGTGGCTCGCGCTCGCGCACCTGATCACGGGCGTGCTGCTGTGCGTGACGCTCATCGGGATCCCGCTCGGCCTCGCGAACTTCAAGCTGATCCCGGTGTCGCTGCTGCCGCTCGGGCGGGAGATCGTGTCGGTCGAGGAGGCGGCGGCCCGCGGCGGCGGGATCGCCGTTCCGGGCGGTCCGTGAGCGCGCTGGACGCCTCCGAGATCTTCGTGCCCGGACTGCTCGCCGGGCAGGTCGCGCTCGTCACCGGCGGCGGCACCGGCCTCGGCAGGGCGGCCGCGCACGAGCTGGCGCGCTGCGGGGCGGAGGTCGTGCTCGCGGGGCGGCGCGCGGAGGTGCTCGACGCGGCCGCCGCGGAGATCGGGCCGGCCTCGTCGTGCATCGCCGGCGACATCCGTGACGACGCCGGCGCACGGCGGATCGTCGACACGGTGCTCGAGCGCCACGGCCGCCTCGACGTGCTCGTCAACAACGCCGGCGGGCAGTACTTCGTGCCGGCCGAGGCGATCGCGGCGAAGGGCTGGCAGGCGGTCCTCCGCCTCAACGTCGGCGGCACGACGCGCATGACCGAGATCGCGGTCGAGCGCGCGATGCGCCCGGCTGGGAGGGGCACCGTGCTGAACGTGACGCTGTCGCCGCATCACGGCCTCGCCGGCATGACGCACTCGAGCGCCGCGCGCGCCGCGGTGGAGGGCCTGACGCGCGCTTGGGCTGCGAGATGGGCGGCGGACGGGATCGCGGTCGTCGCGCTGGCCGCCGGCCACTTCGAGACGGAGGCGCTCGACAAGTACCCCGACGTCGTGCGCGCCGGCGCCGCGCGCACGGTTCCGCTGCAACGGCTCGGACAGCCGATCGAGCACGCCTGGCTCGTCGCGCTGCTCGCCTCGCCGCTGGGTCGCGCGTTCAGCGGCTCGGTCGTGACGCTCGACGGCGCGCGCGACAACTGGTTCGGCCCGTGGCCGCCGCCGACGCTCGCCGACGATCGGGGCGTCGTGCCGACGGAGGAGCGGCGCGTGGCGCCGCCCTCCGCCTCGTAGCTCGCGGCCGCCTCAGTCCCGTCCGATCAGCAGCGCGATTCCCTGGCCGCCGCCGATGCAGAGCGTCGCGAGGCCGAGCTCGTGGCCGCCGCGCTCCATCTCGGCGAGCAGCTTCACCGTGATCGCCGCGCCGGTCGCGGCGACCGGGTGGCCGAGCGCGATCGCGCCGCCGTTCGGGTTGACCTTCGCCTCGTCGAGGCCCAGCTCGTCGATCACGGCGAGCGCCTGCGCGGCGAACGCCTCGTTCAGCTCGATCACGCCGACCTCGTCGAGCGAGCGGCCGGCGCGCTCGAGCACCTTGCGCGTGGCGGGCACGGGTCCGATCCCCATGATCCGCGGGTCGACGCCGCAGCTCGCGTAGGCAAGGATCCGGCCGAGCACCGGCGCGCCGCGCTCCTTCGCGGCTTGCGCCGACATCAGCACGACCGCGGCGCCGGCGTCGTTGAGGCCCGAGGCGTTGCCGGCGGTGACGGTCCCGTCGCCTCTGAAGGCCGGGCGCAGCTTCGCCATCGCCGCCGCGTCGACCTCCGCGCGGATGTGCTCGTCCTGCTCGAACAGCTTCGTGTCCTTCTTGACCTTCACCTCGACGGGCACGATCTGGTCGGTGAAGCGGCCCTCCGCGCGGGCGGCCGCGGCGCGGCGGTGCGACTCGGCGGCGAACGCGTCCTGACGCTCGCGCGAGATGTCGCCCCGCTCCGCCAGGCGCTCGGCCGTGATGCCCATGTGATCCTTGTCGAACGGGTCGGTGAGCGCGCCGACGACCGCGTCCACGAGCGGCGCGTCGCCCATGCGGGCGCCCCAGCGCGCGCCCGGCATCCAGTACTGGCCGCGGCTCATCGACTCGGCGCCGCCGGCGAGCGCGACGTCGGCCTCGCCGGTCTGGATCGTCTGCGCGGCGGAGACGATCGCCTGCACGCCGGTGCCGCAGAGGCGGTTGACGGTGTAGGCGGGCGTCTCCTGCGGGATGCCGGACTTGATGCCGACGACGCGCGCCATGTACATGTCGTCCGGCTCGGTGTGGATCACATTGCCGAAGACGACGTGACCGATGTCTGCGGGGTCGAGCCCGGCGCGCTCGATCGCGGCCTTCGACGCGGTCGCGCCCAGGTCGCTCGGGGACACGTCCTTGAGGCTGCGGCCGTACGAGCCGATGGCGGTACGGGCCGCGCCGGCGATCACGACGTCGGTCACGGTGGAGCTCCTCGGTGGCGGGCGTTGGCGTGCGGCGGTGCTGCGGCGGCGAACCCTAGCCGAGGGTGGCGTGGGCGGCCGCCGCCTGCAGTTGGAGGGGATGAGCGACGCGCATCGCTGTCCATCGCACGAGCACGAGACGACCGCGGTCGAGCGGCTGCTGCGCGAGCGCACGGGGGGCTTGCCGGGCGTCGGGAGACCGCTGACGGAGCGGGCGCGGCTGGCGCAGCGGTCCGTCGAGGGCTACCTGACGGGGGCGAACAACCCGCCGCGCTGGATGGAGCGGGCGGCCGAGATCGACCGTGCGATCAAGCGGGAGCGGCGGCTGCTGGCGGCTGAGTGGCGGGCGTTCCGCGAGCGCTTCGGGGCGGACTCGGGCGGGCTTCGCGCGGGCCTGGCGGGCGTGGCGGGCACGGACGCGCGTACCGCGAGCTGAACGAGCTGATCGCGGAGCACAACGAGTGGTATCCGGTCGAGCGCAACCTGCCGGTCGACCCGCGGACGGGAGAGTGGGTCACGGCGCTGGGCCGATCGCACGTGCGGCCGCTGCTCGGGCCGGAGTGGGTGCTGACCGCGCGGCAGGCCCCGGTCGGCGCCCGCCGCTCCCGTCGCGGGAGTATCATCCGCAGTCGGCCTGCGGGCGAAGTGTTGTGGTTGCACAGAAGCCTTCCAAGCTTCTAGGGCGGGTTCGATTCCCGTCGCCCGCTCTGGCACATAGCTCCACGGGGAGTGGCGCAGTCTGGTAGCGCACCCGGCTGGGGGCCGGGCGGTCGCAGGTTCAAATCCTGTCTCCCCGATCGGTTCAAAGCGACGGACAGGCCCGGACAAGCCCGGCTAGCACCGGAAATTCGCTGCCACGGCGGCGGAAAAGGCCGGACAAGCCCGGTCACCGTTTGCAGGGACTTTCTGTCGCTACCCCCACTGAACGGGGGAGCGTAGGGGGACGGGCGCGTCGAGTTCGGGGGACGGCGGCCCCGTGACCCGTCTCGCGGACAATGGCCCGCAGCGTTACCGCACGATCGTTGCTGACCTGCCATGGCCGTTTAGATGGGATGGCCGTGCAGGTGGTCGTCGTCGCAACGCCACGAGTCTTGGCTATGCCACGATGGACTGGGAGGCGATCCGTGCCCTCGGAGTCAGAGGCGGAGACATCGCGAGGGACGCGACGCTTCTGCTCTGGCTCACGCAGGAGACGATGCATCGCGGCGAAGCCGTCGCCGTCGCGACAGCGTGGGGCTTCCCCACCCGCGTCGGCGAGTTCGTCTGGAGCAAGCCGAACTTTGGAGCCGGCACCTATCCGCGGATTGGGCATGAGACGTGCGTGATCTACCGGCGTGGCGCGGGTAGCCTCAAGGCGGAAGCACCGCGCGGCATCCACAGCGTTCAGCGCTGGTCACAGCCCTATGCGGGATCCGGCGGGAAGGTCCACAGCGGCAAGCCGGACGGATTCCTTGACGCGGTCGAGCGAGGCTTCAGCGGCCCGTACCTGGAGATGTTCGCGCGTCGTGCCCGGTTCGGCTGGGACTACTGGGGCGACGAGTCCCTCGGCACGGCCGAGATGCCCGCCGGTGAGGCCGCGATGAAGCGTTCCAAGCCCTTCAAGGCGAAGGCGTCTACGACGAGAGCGTGGATTGAGCGGTCGCGTAGACCGCTGGACCGGCGCAAGGAGCTGTCGCCGATCTCGGCCCGTCGTCTCGCGAAGGCTGAGGAGGAAGACGAGCGGCGTCCGCGGCCGTTGAAGGCGCGTCGGTCGTTCGCGGTCGCTCCTGCCCAGCGCGAGAAGGTGAAGGGGATCCCGTGCCTGGTGTGCGCGGCTGACCATGTGCACCCCGCGCACCTGATCTCAAAGTCGGCGTGCCCGGAGGGGATGGACGACCCGCTCGCGGTCGTGCCACTCTGCCCTCCGCACCACCGCGACTACGACGAAGGGCGCCTGTCGCTGCTCGAGCACCTGGAGCCGCAGTGGCGTGACGAGCTGGCGTTCGCGGTCAAGCGGTTCGGGCTCGTCTCGACGTTGAACTTCGTGACCGGCGAGCACTGGTCGCCCGAACCGGCGGCGGCCACGGCCCGGCTGGAGGGCGACTACCCGGAGCGGCCGACGGCATGACCTCGACAAGCCCCCCCCCCGATGCAACTGGCGATCGACGGTAGCGAGGTGCCGATGGCACGCGTCCGGCCTGCGAGGGTCACGCCTGCTCAGCGGGAGATCCTGCGGGCGCTGCGCATGCTCGGCGAGCTGCGGTCATGGCAGGCCGGGCGGATCTTGCACGCCCATCGCGAGCACGGCTGCCGTCAGCAGGAGTCGGCGTCGCATCGTGGCGGCGCGGAGACTTGCTGCGGCTATTGCTCCAGTGACGGCGGGGCCGCGATGAAGCGGCTCGCGAGACGTGGCGTGGTGGAGCGTGTTGAGCGCGGGCGCTGGAGGCTGGCATGACGGGGCCTCGCATCTGCGCCTACCCGCCGTGCTCGGAGATGTTCGCTCCGGTCGATCCTAAGCAGCGGTTCTGCCAATCCCTGTGTCGGACACGCCAGTGGAAGGCGGAGCGCGCCTACGGGCCTCAGCGGGCCGTTCGAACGGGGAAGCGCAGACCGTCCGGACTCCAGCAGAGCCACCCGAGAACGGTGGCCGAGTTCGCGGCCGACTACCAGGAGACGTTCGGGCTCACCCTCACGGCCGCTCGAATGCATGCTGAACGCGTCGCGGCCCGCGCTCTCCCTGCCCGTCAGCGTGCACGCCTGGAGGGGAAGCGGTGAGGTCGGGCACGCTTCGCTTTGAGCCGACGAACCTCCGTCATTGCAACGGGTTCGTCGCGCGCTTCCACCGGCATCACAGGCCGGCGCGCGGCTGCGTCTTCTGCCTCTGCGTCGTTGAGCATGAGCGCGTCCGCGGTGTCGCGATCGTCGAGCGCCCGAGCGCGCGGATGCTTCAGGACGGTCTGACGTGCGAGGCGACGCGTGTCTGCACTGACGGCACTCCCAACGTGTGCTCGATGCTTTACGGCCGCATCGCGAAGGTCGCTCGGCTGCTGGGCTACGAGCACATCAGAACGTACACGCTGCCCGAGGAGGGTGGGGCGAGCCTGCGCGCTGCGGGCTGGGTCCTCGAAGAGGCGAATGCCGGCGGCGGCTTGTGGTCTAGACCGTCGCGGCTGCGCGCGGTGGCGACGTTCCCGACCGAGACGAAGTGGCGGTGGGCTGCGTGACCGGCTGTCTGAACTGCGGCCACCCCGGCTCGTGCGAGTGGTGGGAGGAAGCGGGGCGGTCAGCGGCGGCGTACGAGTCGTCCGACGAGCTGGTAGCTGACGCCCAGCTCTGCGGCGATTCTGCGCACGGTCCATCTGCCGTGACGGTGGGCGGCTTGGATCGCGTAGATGCGCTCGGCGTCCGCCTGTCTCTGGTCGGCGGTCGCGCGTCCGTACTTCGTGCCGGCCTCGCGGAGCATCTCGCCGTAGTCGGTTTCGACCATGCCGGCAGTCTACAGGGGTTGACAACACTGGCGGAAGGAGTATTGTCTACACCTGTAGACATGATCAAGGGAGCCGACATGACCGCCAACGCGAAGCAGTACGAGATCACCGTCACGCGCAGCCTCGGCGAAACGGGCGAGCCAGTTGCAGTGGCCGATTCACCGAAGGCAGCGGCCGATGCCGTTTGGGAGTTCCTCGACGCGCTTCCCGCGCTTCCCGGCCCGAAGGACTACGAGGCGCTCGCTGCCGCCACCGCTGGGCGTGCGTCGCGGCTGGAGCGCTCGGGCCGCGCCTTGATCGGACCGCTCCCGGACGGCCGGTTCCTGTTCGTGGCCGAGGCGGTGTCGTCATGACCGCCACCGTCCAGCCCACCCGCGTCGTTTCGGTGCAGGAGATCCGCGACGTGCTGTTCGAGGCGCGGGGCGTGCTCGCTGGCGGCCGTCGGCAACTGGCGCTTCCGAGCGGACGGCTGTTCCCGTCGTATCGCCTCGATGCCGCTGTCGGTGACGTGATCGTCGCGAAGATCACCCGGCTGCTCGACGGTCCCGGCGGGCTGGAGGGTGTGTTGACGGCCGCGCGCGCTGAGGCATCCCAATGAGCGCCCCGGCAGGCCCATATACCGTCAGACACGACCGGAACGGCGAGGTCGTCTTCCGGTGCGCGTACGCGACGCTGGAGGAGGCGCAGAACACGGTGTGCGACCTGATCGACGCGACCGACATGCAGTTTCAGCGCTACGGCCTCGCGAGCGAGCACAGCAAAGACGAGGTGCGCGCGTGGTCGAGCACCGGCCCTTTTCGGATCGAGCTCCCGGACGGCTCCGAGACCGAGGTGCAGTGGGCCGAGTGGGATCAGCTCGCCGCAGAGGCGGCCTTCGATGACGACGAGGATTTCGCGCATGAGGAGATCCTCGCCGAGTGGAACCGGCGATACGGCACCGCCGTACCGGAGGCTGGTGCCCGATGAGTGCCGTCCACGACAAGACGCTTAAGGAGCTGGACGACACAATGGCGCAGCTCGACCGTGCGAACGAAGTCATCGACGGCCTGCGGTCGGAGCTGGCGGACATCAGAGCCGTGCTGTCGTCCGATCTGCGTGACGCGGAGCCGCTGTGCTGGGCGGTGGACCGGCTTGTGACGCAGCGCCGCTCCCTGCTGGCCCTCGTCGCTGCCTCCCAGCAGGACGGGGATGGCCCCGCACAGGAGACTGGGCGATGACGGCCGAACGGAAGACGTTCTACGTCGAGCGGATCTCGCGCACAGTGACGACGATCGCGGTGGAAGCGAGATCCAAGGCCGAGGCGATGCGGCTCGCCAGAGACGGCGAGGGCGACGAGGTTGACGCTCGGTCCCTCGTGTGCGGGTTCGGCCGGGTGCACGCTGAGGGGGAGACTGGGCGATGAGCGGGCCGCGCACCGAGCCCGCGACGATCGCCGTGCTTCGCGAGGCATGTGTCGGCTGGCTCCGTGGCGAATACGCCGACCGCTGGCTGACGGCGGCGAACCTCGTGAACCTCGCCTACAACACGGGCGCATTTGCGCTGGAGGCGCAAGTGACCCGGCGCAAGGTGGTCGCCGCGCTCGCGCAAGCCGTCAAGGCCGGGGAGGTCGAGCGCGAAACGAGGAATCGGTATGGACACGTCACCACGTTCTATAGCGCCGCCCCGTCCCCGAGAGGCGGCACGTCGTGACCCCGTCCCGTGAGCAGACGCGTGATCTGTCAGCTCGCATCCGAGTCTTGGAGGGCGAGCTGCAAGCGTCCTACCTGCAGCGGCGCGGAGCCGTTGAGCCGGACGGCACGGCTTGGTGTGAGTGGTGCGGTAAGCGGCCGGCGCGACCGGCCGACTTGTGGTGCATTCCGTGCAGGAGGGAGTCGTACTGATGCCGTCCCCTGAGCAGATCCAGGCGGCGATGCCTGCCATGCGGGAGTGGCTGGTCGCTGATGCGGAAGCCGGCAGGCACCTCGATGACCCGCGCGCCAGCATCGAGCGCGCTCTCGACTGGACCTGCGCTGGGGCAGTCGAGGCCATCTACCCCGGCGGCGTAGCCCAGTTCATCAAGGACCAGGAGGAAAGACGTGGTTAATCGGTTTGTCTACCGCGTCGTCGGGATCGACATCGAGGACGGCGAAGCGAAGCGGGACGAGCAGGAGACGCGCGACTCCCGCGACGCAGCAGTCAGAGCGGCGCATGACGTGCTTCGCAGCACGGAGCCTCCGTTCGACCGCGTCCTCGTTGAACGCAGAGCCGTCCGGGAGTGGGAGCACGTCATGAGCCTGGAGGCTGCCGATGTCCGCTGACTCCCAGTCCCCGAAGGTGGACGAGCGGCGGTGGGTTCTGCGCGGACAGATCCACGGCCTTGATACGGCCGAGTCCGTCGAGGTCGTCCCCGCTTCCCTGGTGGACGAGCTGCGAGCCGAGCTTCTGGCGGCGAACGACCGCTATGAGCATCTGGCAATCGGGCGCGACGCGGAGCAGGACCAGAGCATGCGGCTGCGGTCCGAGCGCGACACCGCCCGCGACGCGCTGCGCGAGATCGCCGACGTGATCGAACTCTACGGCCACTACCTCACGTACCACGCGATCGCCGGCATCCTCGCGAACGGCCCGCTGGCGACCGCTCCTGGTGGTGAGCGTGAGGACGAGTGCGCACGGTTGCGGGCCGAGAATGACGACCTCAAGCGCCGTGTCCGCGACTACGCCGGTCTCGACGCGGCGGAAGTTCAGCGACGGGCCTACGTCACCCACGAGCATCACCTGTCGGTCATTAGGGCGCTCGTGGCCGAGCGGAAGGCGCTCAGAGCAGAGGTCGACCGGCTGACCCGCGAGGCCCACGACCGCGAGTACTGGAACGTCCAGGCGATCGAGGCTGGTGAGAGGGCGGGCGTAGAGCAGGAGCGCAGACGGCTGCGCGAGTGGCTTGAAGCTGAGCCAGCGGAGTACGTGTTTCGAGGCGAGATCGCCGCCGTCCTCGCTGGCAAGGAAGGCGAGACGGCGTGACGTGGATCGACGGCTCCGCCGTGACGATGGGCTGCAAATGCGATAGCGGCACGCCCCTGCCAGACGGAGGCGAGCGGCGTTGTGACATGCCGTGCTGGCAGCGGGTGGGGATGATCAACACACCGTGCTGCCCGGATTGCGCTCCGTTGCCGCCGGTCGAGGAAGGAGCGTCAAGCGATGGCGACTGATCCCCTGCGCGAGTTCGCCGAGAGCGTCGCTCGCCTCGACCAGGCCACATGGCTCCGCGAGCGCTGCCGCACCTCGTTGACCGTCCTCATCGAGCGAGCACAGAACGCGCTTGCGCATGCCGACGCCCTTGCCGCTGACCGTCCTGTACGGGAGTGGCGGGCCGCACGCCGTCACGAGATCAAGGGCGAGATCCGGTACACCGAGTTCGGACGCTACGAGGACGAGCAGCCCGCCCGGAGCCACGCTCGGGACATCACGTTCGAGGGCTGGGAGATCGTCGTGCAGGCGCGCGAGGTCGGCCCCTGGCAGGACGTGACGGACGAGGGAGACGGCGATGCGTGACACCGGGCCGCTCGGCTGCTGCCACACCTGCAGGATGATCGGCTCTGAACCGGAGGCGGCCGCGCACCGGATCGCGACCGGCCACGACATCGACGTGCTCGACGCTGAGACGAGCGCAGCCGTTCGTGCGGAGTGGGCCCAGAGCTCGGCGCGGCGTGCGGTGAGCTTCGCCGCCTATGCGCGCCGTCTGCCAGCCGAGGGAGGCGAGGGCTAGATGGCGGCGAGCTGCCCGCGCTGCCACGACGTGTTCCCGGATATGGAGCCCGGCGAGAAGGACCACTGCTGGGACGAGTGGGGGCGTGCCGAGGTTCCGGTGATGCTCGTTGCACTCACTGCCGACCAGCGAGAGGACTGGGGCCAGCTCGTGGAGCCACAAGGAGAGGACGGGCGATGACGCGACCTGACTGCGTCCGTGCCGGAGACGACGAGGTGGAGCGTCTGCTTCGGCGCGCGTTCCGAGCGGGCTTTTACGAGAGCAGAGAGGGCTGCAACGGCGAGAACGGCACGCCCGATGACGACCGGCTGTCGGAGCTGTTCGACGACTGGCGCAGTTGCCTCGTGACGCGCAAGGCGCCGTCGCTCTCCCTCTCGCAGATCGAGACGCTCTACGAGGTGTGCCGGCAGGCCGTCGACTACCCATGGAAGCCGGGCGCGCTGCTCGAGATGGGCAAGACCCTGCGCGCCCTGCGTGCCGAGCTGAGCAAGGAGGACGACGGTGGCCGGTGACTTCGTACTCGCGCTCGCGTTCGACGGCGACTCGCCCGACTTCGCGCACGGCGTCGAGATTGGCCGGCTGTGGGAGCAGCTCCGCTTCGAGCCGGACGAGGCGGTCGAGCAGCTCGTGCATGCCGTGAATGCCGAGATGTGCATGCGGATCGGCGAGGCGCTCGGCCGTCCCTTCGAGGCGGACGTGCTCGACGACGTGTGGATGGAGGTCCGCTACGGGCCGGCCGAGCTGACTACTACACAGGAGGACCCGACATGACGCTGACGAGGCCGACCCGCGAGAACATGCGCCGCGTCGAGACGCTGATGATGGAGGCGGACGCTTGCTACGAGAAGGCGCACGCGGCCGTGGTCGAGGGCTCTTCGGTGGGTGCCCGCAAGTGGTTCGACGCGGCTGCTGCGGCTCTGCGCGCGGCTCGTCTCGCCGACCCGCATGCGAGATTCGATTTGCAGGCCACGAATGGCTGACCAGGTGCCCGACGGGTGGACGCCGGCTTCCGACCTCGAAGAGGTGTTCGCGGTGGTCGAGCGGATGGCCCGCGCCGACGAGCGCCGCAAGGTGATCGCGGAGCTGGAATCCGAGGAGGCAGTCGAACGGCTCGCTGCGCACCGTGCCGAGAACGATGGCTGCTACGAGCCGGGCCGGAGATGGAGCGAGCTTCCCGGCAACGTGCAGGACATGTGGCGCCAGTCGTCGCGCAACCTGCTCGCCGAAGCACGCTCGACCTTGATCCGCGCCTCCCTCCTGGCCCCCGAAGGGGAGGGCGGCGGCGGTTATGCCAAAGTTCTTTCGGGCGATCAGGCGGCCAACAAAGCCGGCATAAGGGGCGACGATAGAAAGACGGAATCAATCCATCGCCCCGTGTCGGCAGTCGCAAACTCTCCGCAAACTTCGGCGTCGTCGCCTTCCTCGGAACCTGCACGGGCGAGCGACGAGCGGACGTTCGAGTTCAGCGTGCACGGCGTGGTTCGTGCGTTCGACCATGAGGCAGCAGACGAGCTGATTGGCGCATGGATTGGCCTCGTCGTCGAGCACAGCGGCTCGGTGAGCGTCTGGTCATCGACCGCATGCAAGGGCCTGCTCTCGAAGCCGAGACGGGGCTACGACCTGCCGACCGAGGAGAACGCATGACCGTCGTTACGACTCAGCGTGGCGAGACGTTTGCCGGCTACAACGAGCTGGAGGCGATGTGCTGCCCGTCGTGCGCGGTGCTGTACGCCGTGCCAGCCCGGCTCATCGCAAGCGCTCGCAAGCGTGGAAACTGGGAGCGCACCTGGTTCTGCCCGAACGGGCACGAGCTGGGCTACAACGATCCGCCTGGCGAGTCGGAGGCGTCGAAGCTGAAGCGCCAGCTCAGATGGGCCGAGGATCACGCCGCCAGCCTGCGAGCCAGCCTCGACCAGTCAGAGGCGAGCCGACGCGCGCAGAAGGCGGCGACGACTCGGCTGAGAAGACGCGTGGCTGCCGGGGTGTGTCCGTGCTGCAGGCGCACCTTCCAACAGCTCACTCGGCACATGGCTTCGCAGCATTCCGACTTCTCGACCGAGGAGAGAAGCGCATGAGCGACGTGCGTCGCTTCATCAACCACGACGAGGACCGGATCCAGCATCGCGTCCGGGTCTGCGAGGTCTCGGGCCTCGTCGACTGCGCGAGCAAAGCGCACAAGGCGGATCCATGCGACCTCGTGACGTTCGAGTTCGGCCGCGACTGGCTGCTGGAGCAGATCCACACCCCGGACGCCGAGGCTGCCACCCCCTCGTCTGTACGTGAACCGAGCGCGCAGGATGTGATCGACGCGCTGCGGATCGGACTCGCCGCGAACGAGGAGCGCACGGTCAATCTGCTGCATCACCTCCTCGCGCTAGCGCCTGAGACGGACCCGCACCGCGGGACCGACGGCCTGGTGGCGCTGCTCTGGAGAGCCCAGGAGGCCACCGATGCCGTCGCCTGATCCCATGGGCCGCGTACAGCAGCCAGTCGCGGTGAGAGCCGCGCGGTACTTCGGCTGGCACGACAAGCCGCGCGTATCGGTCCGCGTCAACGATGGCGCTGTAGTGGTCGGCGAGCACGCTGGCCGCAAGCTGCTGATGGTCTACCACGAGCGCGGTGACAGGCTGAAGGTCGGCAGCGGCACCCATGTCAACCTGACGGAGCGGCAGCGCGTCGCTCTCATCGAAGCACTTGGAGGCGAGGCCCATGTCGCCTGAGCCTGCTCGTGAGGACACGGGGGGCGGGCGCTTCCGCAAGCTGCCCGTCGAGGTCGAGGCGATGCGCTGGGACGGCAGCGAGCAGGGAATCAACGAGATCGCTGCCTGGATCAAGGGGCACATCTCGTTGGACGACAATGACGGCGAGCCGCTGCTGAGCTGGGTGACGCCCGGCGACGACTACAAGGCCGTAAAGGACGTGCAGCTCGTGACGCTGCACGGCTACGTCGGCGTCAGCGAGGGCGATTGGGTCGTCCGTACCGTCAAGGGCGACTTCTATCCGTGCAACGCGCTCGTCTTCGATGCCACCCACGAGCGCGCCGCCTCCGCGTCTTCGTCCAAGGACGAGGAGGGCGGGCTGGACGACGACGAGCGCGAGCTGCTGAACACGCTCAAGTCGCAGGACGCTGAGCGCGTCGAGATCGAGGGGGACTACATCGATGCGATGCAGAGACTCGGCTACGAGCTGGTTGTGCATAACGAGCGCGACGGTCCGTGCTTCGGCTGCTCGCTCTCGAAGATGTTCGACCAGCTCGCCGCCCCCTCCGTCTCCCAGCAGGGGACGGCAGCATTCAGAGCGGCGCTCGACGAGTTCTTCCCCGAGGACGAGGTCGACCTGATCGAGCGGCTCGTCGATGAGCATCTCGGCTCCCAGCGGGGGACGGGAGGGGTTCTGCGCACTCGCGCGTGTCCGACTCACGGGAACCTTCACGTCGCGCCGCCGGGCATCGAGCCAATCACGCACTGTCCAGTGCTCTGCATCGATGAGGAGGAGTGCAGCGAGCCGCTTGGTCCGATCCGCGATTGGGTGCCCGCCCCTTCCCAGCAGAAGGGCGGCGGGCATGGCTGACGAGCGGTATTGCTGCGCATGCGACGAGCCAATTGAGGGCGAAGGCGTCGTGTTCTGGGAGGTCGATGGCGAGTGGATGTGCGACCCGTGCCACGAGTCCCTCAAGCCAGGAGGCGAGCGTCTTGTCGCCGATGCCTGATTACGAACACGACGTCTACGCCGATCCGGTGGAGGGAGGTTGGCGCTGGTACGCGCCCACGTGCCGGACGTGCGGCTGGCGTGGCGACGTTGTGGAGACGAAGGAGATGGCGCAGCGCGACGCGAAGCAGCATCGTGACACGCAGCCCGCCCCCGTCCTCCAGGAGGAGACGGGGACGCGGGAGCTGGTGGCGCGTGCGATCGCCACGGCAGACGACTGCGGCTGGGCGTTCGACGACTTCGAGGGAGATGATGAACTCCTCGCGAAGGCCGAGTCGAACCGGGCGCACTACATCGTGCTCGCGGATGCAGTTCTCGCCGCCGTCTCCCTGCCTTCAGGGGACGGGGAGCGGGGCGTGCTGCGTGATGCGGCGGAGAACGCCGTACAAGCGTGCTTGGGCCTGCTGCCGATCAGCGGTTCGGAGGAGTCGGGCTACCGCGTGGGCGAGCGCATCCAGCTCAAGGTGCTCGCGAACGAGCACGAGTGGGCGGACGCCGCGCAGGCAATCTGCGACCTGCACCGGGTCGCGAGTGCCTCAGGCGCCGCCGAGCGCTTCGCGGCCGGCGACGGTCAGCTCGACGAAGTAGATGCCGGGCTGCCATTCGCGGTCTCCGGGGATCGCGAGCCCGACGTCGACCATCGCAGCGAGCCGGTCGCCGGGGATGCACTCACCGCGCCCGTGCTCGCGACGGAAGGCTCTGAAGCGCGTCTCGCCAGTGACGCGGCTTGTGATGCAGACGGCGAGGTCGTCGCGGATCGCTTCGAGGGCGGATCGGTCCACCGCCGTAGTCTCGCGGACGAAGGCAAGCCGGCGGCCGCCTCTCCTTCAGGGGAGACGGGCGGATGACGTGCGCGCACGAGAACTTCGAGGCGGCCGTGGACGTGACGCGCCTGCACGAGCACGAGGGTGCGGACTCGCCCCACGCCTTCGTCGCCGACGTGCGCGTTTGGTGCAGAGCGTGCCGTGCGCCGCTCGGCTTCAAGGGCCTCTCGGCTGGCGTGAGCTTCGACCAGCCGATGTGCTCGCCGGACGCACTGGAGGCACGGCTGCCGTTGATGTCGCCGTCGGAACTGTCGTTGGTCGGGCCGCTGCCGGCGGTTCCCCTCGCCGCCCCGCCCGCAGGGGAGACAGGGGACGGGCGGGGGCTGCGTGAGTGGACGCTGTGGACGACCGACGGTCTGTGGCGGGTCGTCTCTGACGAGGAGCCGGAGCCCACGAGCGTCTACGAGCTGATCCGCGTCCGCGAGATCCCGTCCGGGGGAACCGACGACGATGCGGTTTCGTAGGCGTCGCCGCGAGCTGGCGAGACGCCCGGCGCTGGAGATCATGCGCGAGGCGACCGCGCTCCGGAACGAGATGCGGATCACGTCGAACGTCCCGGTGAGCGCGCCGCCGGCAGCTTCTAGGCCCGCGTGGCTCCGGGTTTCAGTGTCGGTCTTGCTCGCCTTCGGCGGCGAGGAACAGTTCGACCAGGCTGATCTGGAGCGCGTCGGCGATTCGTTGGAGCGTCGGCAGCGTCGGGGTGTGTTGGCCGGTTTCGATGGCTTGGAGGTGGAGGCTGAGGCCGGCTTGTTCGCAGAGTCGGCGTTGGCTCAGTCTGCGTGTTTGGCGGCAGCGCCGGATTGCTCGGCCGAGCGCGATCTCGATCGGTGGCCCGGTTGGCACCATCGACGGCACCGTACCGGTTTTCAGGGGGTCGGCCATGCCGAGCACTGAGCGGGAGCGGCCGGGCACTGAGCGGATGCGAAGCGCGGAGCGCCGGGGACGGATCCGGCGTGCGCTGATCGCCGCCTACGAGCGCGGTACGGCTGGCGACGAACGCTGGAATGCGACACCCGCCGTGGACGCGCTCGAAGACGAGCTGTTCCACCCCGCCCTCGTGTCCCCCGAGCCTGGGGACGGGGACGAGCTGCGGGAGCTGCTGACCGGCGCCGCCCGCCACCTGCGCAACCTGCCAGGCACGAGAGAGAGCGATGACATCCGGTGGGCTGAGCGGCTGGAGCGCCGCGCCGCCCGCCTGTCCTCCAGAGAGCAGGAGGTCGCCGATGGCTGATCGCTGCCCTCATTGCGGCGGGTCGGGGCTGCTCCAATGGCATGTTGACGGCGCGCCGTTCGGACGGCCGCACCGTTGCCAGTTCTGCAACGGAACAGGCCGCGATGACTGGCGACCCCCGTCCTCCCCACAGACGGAGGACGCGGATGCGTAGCCGTTCAGGCGACGAGCTCCAGCAGCCGGCCGAGTCGGGCTCGCTCGTGCGCGGTCAGCTCCCGGCTGCTGCCGGCACCGTCGTGGCTGTAGACGGCGTCCAGTGCCCGTGTGGGCTGTGCGGCGAGCGCCTCGGCGACCTGTTCGATGCTGCCGGTGAACAGCACGCACCACGGCCTGTCGGGATCGCAGATCATGAACGTCTGCATGCCTCACAGCATCTCGCCGGGGTCTACAAGCAGAAGGCGGAGTGCGCGCCTTCCTTCGCCGGGGGAGCAGGGATGAGACCTCCAACCCAAGGAGACCGAATGATCGAGGTCCGTGGCGACGTGGATGTACGCGCAGTCGAGCAGCTCCAGCGGTGCGCCGAAGCCGGAGACGCGGTCGCTGCCGTGATGTGCGCGGATGGCCACGTCGGCTACTCGCAGCCGATCGGCGGGGCCATTGCGTACCGCGACAAGATCAGCCCATCGGGTGTCGGCTACGACATCGGTTGTGGGAACAAGGCGGTGCAGACGAGGGTGCTCGCTGCCGATGTCGAGCTGCCGGCGATCATGGACGAGATCGTCCGTCGGATCAGCTTCGGTATGGGCCGTGTGAACGACGAGCCGATCGACCATCCGGTCCTCGACGCGATCCGCGATGCCGACTTCGCACCGCAACGCGGCCTTCGCGATCTCGCCGCGAAGCAGCTCGGCACTGTCGGAGCCGGCAATCACTACGTCGACCTGTTCCGCGACGACGACGGCTGGCTGTGGATCGGCGTGCATTTCGGCTCGCGCGGCTTCGGTCACAAGACGGCGTCCGGCTTCCTCGCCGTCGCTGAGGGCAAGCGCTTCGGCGAGCACGCCACGGAGGGCGAGATGGACTCGCCGCCGATCCTGTTCGACACCTCCTCGGACCTCGGGCAGGCGTACATCGCGGCGATGACGCTCGCGGGTGACTACGCCTACGCCGGCCGCGACGTCGTGGTCGACAAGGTGCTGGAGATCCTCGGCGCGACGAGCACCTACGAGGTCCACAATCACCACAACTTCGCGTGGCGCGAGACGCATTTCGGCGAGGACATGTGGGTGATCCGCAAGGGCTGCACCCCGGCGATGCCGGGTCAGCAGGGCTTCGTCGGCGCGACGATGGGCGAGCCATCGGTGATCCTCGAAGGCATCGAGTCGGACGCCTCCGCGTCGCTGCTCTACTCGACGGTCCACGGCGCCGGCCGCGTCATGTCGCGCACGCAGGCTGCTGGCAAGTCCAAGCGCCGGAAGGTGTGGGAATGTAGCGAGCGCGACTGCGCGTACCGCGCCCCGCTCGACCGCCAACGCGAGGGCGGTGGCCCGATCCCGTGCCCGGAGCACCAGGGTATCCGCAAGATGCAGAAGCGGTGGCTGACCGAAAAGGTCCGCGACGGCGAGATCGACTGGACGGCGACGCTCGCTGACCTGGCCGCGGCCGGCATCGAGCTGCGCGGCGGCGCCGCTGATGAGGCCCCTGGCGCCTACAAGCGCCTCGACGTCGTGCTCGATCACCACGCAGACACGATCCGCGTCCTTCACCGTCTTCACCCGATTGGGGTCGCGATGGCCGGGCCCGACACCTACGACCCCTTCAAGGACTGAGCTGTCGTGCTTGTCCAGTCACCAGGAGGTGACGGGGCGTGAGCGTTCATGTGACAAGTCGGCGCCCGGCCGTTCTGTCCTGGTGCTACCACGATCCAAGCCCTGGTCGCGAGGGATTGGAGAGAGCGATGCTGAAGCCAGGCTATTTGCCGAATGGTGCGCCGATGATCGACGTGAGGGACGTCGAAGGCGGCCTGCTTGGGGAGGGACTGGTGCAGGTTCTTGCCGATGGTCGGCCGGCACGGGTGGCGTGGCTGCCGAATGGTGAGCGGCACGACTACGAGGCGTCGGAGGCGCGTGAGATGGCGGACGCGTTGAACCGTCTCGCGGCGGTCACCGACTACCTGAATCGTGAGCTGTTCTGATGAGGCGGCAGCGAACCGCCCGTGTGGGGGGGTCCGATGGCACCCGCGCACTGCGATCCAGTTGTACGGTCCCGTTTGCCCGAGAGTTGCTGTCCGAGAGGGGAAACGAACGGACGGCAGGCATGCTCGGGTCCCGGCCCACGGTGCCCCAGGCGCGTCCGTCCCCCAGCCTGGGGCACCGGGTCCAGTCGCTCCCGAAGTCTCACCTGTCGGCGCCCCCCTGAAACGGCGAACGCCCCACCGGCAGTACCGGCAGGGCGTCCACGTGAGCGAGTCGCTACCTCGACGTGGAACCTTGTCACCGGGACCGGATGGAGCAACGCATGAGGATCAGTCGCATCGCAGAGCTGCCGCTCGAGGCGCGCACCCTGCTCGCTCGGGCGAGCGTGATAGCGGAGGCGCCGGGGGTGAGCTTCATCCCGTCGGGCCGTCACGAGCACGACACGAAAGCGCCGACGACAGGGACGGGCATGCCGCTGTACGACCGCATGCTTCACCGCTTCCTCACCACCAACGACATGGACACCGCGATCAGATGGGCCGAAGCGGAACTCCACTCGACATCGCACTCCGCACCGCCGCCGAGACTGACGTTCAAGCAGCGGATCTTGATCCGCTGGGAAGGGCATAGCTGCGAAGCGGTCGCGCAAGCGGAAGGCATCCACCGCACCACGATCTGGCGGTGGCGCCGCGAGGCGAAGCTCGACCCCGCAGACGGCACCGAGCTGGAGAGGAATTCCGCGTGAGCGTCGTGTACGCTGTTGCAGACGTCGGCGGTCGAGCTATGTCCGAACGCCCCTTCCGCCCCCGGACACGCGAGGGCCACATGCAACAGACGGCCGCCCCTCCAGCGTGCTCTCCCGGCTGCTTGTGCTCGCAGCATTTCGGCTTGGCCGAATACATGCATCGGCTTACCGGGAAGGACTACGGGCTCCCGAGAGCGCCGCTTGCCGGCCGGGAGCATCGCCTGAACGTGCAGACGATCGGGCCGACGCCTGACAATGTCGTCCCCCTCCCGATCGTCAAGAGCTGCGATGGCACGATGACGTGTCCCTGCGAGCCGTGTGCGGCTGACCGAGCGGAGCGCGTGCGACGTGGCGGTCAAGGGGCGGGACCGTCGCAGATCGCGCCAAAGCCCCCTCGTGCACTCCGTGGAGCGGCGGCGTGACCTGGAGCGAGCGTCTTGCACGACGCGATCCGGGCGTCGAGGAACTGCGCCTGCGCGATACCGACGAGGTGATCGGCCACGTCCGCCTCAGAGAGGCGCCCGACACGGGGTGCCTCGCACCCGTCGTAGATCTCGCCTCGCGTCGTCGCAGATCGCCCGGCCCTGACCGTGGAGCGGCGTAGACTCCAGGGCATGCGCGAGCACGATCCGCTCCTGCATGAGGTTGCGACAGCGCTCCGCGACTTGAGCGCGCGGGTCGTTGCCGTGCGCCCGGACGTCTCCGACGATGATCGGTGGCAGGCGGTCGATGACGCAACCGACCGCGCAGAGGCCGTGCTCGCCCGCGTGGTGGAGCGCGAGGGAGACATCGTCCCGCCGCCCGCCGCCCCGGCGTAGAATGGCGGGGGCATGAATGAGGACCGCTCCTTCTTCCGAGCCTCGGACTTCGTCGCAGACGACGGCCCGGTGCATCACTTCGTCATCACGCAGCATGGCGTGAAGCGCGAGCGCATCAGCGCCGTTGTCGAGGCCATGAACCGGTCGAGCGTGCCGCTCCGGCCGCCATCGGGCACGTCGCCTCGCATTCCCTCGTAGATCTTCGCTGCCCGTCGACCGTAGGGTCCATGGGGCGGCGTCGCCCTGACGCCTCTGGCGTCAGTCATATCCGCCCGGTGGCGCCGGGCCGCGGGTAGCTCCCGCACACGTTCCGCCGCTCGTGTTCAAGCGGTGCTGCACGGGGTTAGTCGCCGTGTCGCAAAGGGTCTCGCCAGCCGCCCGCCGGGATCGACTCCGGCGGGATATTGACCTTCACCCCCGACGAGGAGGACGTTCCATGCCTGGGACTCGGCTGTTGAAGAACGCCGGCCTCTATCAGGGCACGCATAACCGGTATGACGCGGTCACGTTGCAGATCGTGACGACGACGTCGACTGGTGAGCAGCTGGTGCACAACTCGCTCACGGATACCGACGCGGCCGCGATCCGTGACGGGCTGTTGAAGACGCATCCGCTGCCGCAGCCCACACCGACGCCGACTCCTCCTGCGCCGCAGCCGCCAGCTCCGGTTACTTCATCGAAGCCGTCGCTTGGCCTGGTCGCCGCACCGGATTGGCTCGCCGCGCTGAACGCCGGTATCGCGGCTATCCGTCCGAGACTCGTCCGTCTCGACAGCGCCCGGATGAGCCTCACGTCGTCGCTGACGTCGCCGACGATCGCGGCCGTGAAGGCGGCGCGTGCTGACCCGGTGCTGCTGTGGTCGGACTGGACGCCGGCGAGCACGCCGTCGATGATCCGTGCGTGTGCCGACAAGTTCAGACTTCGCTACGTCGAGGTCGGCAACGAGGACTTCTACGACTACGCCGGCAAGTCCACGAGCTCGTCACAGGCGCGATCGACGGCGACCGCCTATGCGCTCCAGATCAAGGCGATCCACTCAGCGCTCGCCGGCACTGGCTGCCAGGTCCTCGCCCAGGCCGACTGGCCGAGTTGGGGAGGGGTCGAGGTCGACGCGATCAAGGCCGCCGTCCCGAACTTCCCCGACTACGTCGACGGCATCACGATCCACCCGTATGTCGACGACGTCGCCCGCATCCAAACGATGCTGCTGCGCTGGGTCGCTCTCGGCGGCAGACGCGACAAGCCGGTGTGGGCGACGGAGTGGGGGATCGCCACCGACGATGGCCGCAGCTTGACGCCGAAGGAGCCGAAGGCGGGCACGATCTACGGCCGGCCGAACAACCTCACCTACGAGCAGGCAGCGGTCTTGGTCCGGCCGACGTATGAGCGCATCAAGGCGGCATGCAACCTCGCAGCATTCTTCGCCTACCAGGACCGTGACCAGCGAGCGTCGGGAGCAAGCGTGGACCCGGAGCACTACTTCGGCGTCAACCAGCTCACAGCCGGCAAGCCAGGTCCGCCGAAGCCGTTCTATGCCGACGCGATCAAGGCGCTGGGGGCGTAAGGGTGCCGTGAGACGTCAGTGCAAGGGGGAGACCCGAAGCGGCAAGCCGTGCGGGGCCCCGCCGCTGAAGCCAGGCACCGTGATCGCAGGCGTCGCGGTCAGCGGCGAGTGGTGTCGCCAACACGACGAAGATCTTCCATCTTCGGCCAAGATCGACCGTACGCGCACGCCCGAGCAGATGGGTGGGCGTCCTCCGTTGCCGAAGCCGACAGATGTGGCGCGCCGCCTCGTGGAGGAGAACGTGGCGGCGGTGCTGCGTCCGCACTTCAAGGCGTTGGGCTTGCACTTGAACGACGACGGCACGATCACGCCGCTGGAGCGTGGCGCGATCATCACGGGGGAGTCGAAGGAGGGCACGGTCGTCCCTTCGGTGATCGAGGATCTCGCGGCGCAGATCGCGGCGGCGGAGAAGCTGCTGGACCGTGTGTACGGCCGTCCGAAGCAGCAGACTGAGATCTCGGGGCCTGATGGCGGACCGCTTGAGGTGCGTCGTGATCTGTCGAGGCTGAGCGCCGATGATCTGAAGGCGGCGGAGGAGCTGGCTCGCAAGCTGGAGGCGTAGATGCTCGCGACGTTGCCGTCGTTGGACGAGGTGGTGGCAGAGCAGGCTCGCAGGAGTCTGCGCGAGTTCATCCGGCAGGCGTGGTCGATCGTCGAGCCCGGCACCGCCTACAGCCACAACTGGCATATCGACGCGATCTGCGAGCACCTCGAAGCAGCGACCTCTGGTGCGATCCGGCGGTTGATCATCAACATCCCGCCGCGCACGATGAAGTCGATCTCGGTGTCGGTCATGTGGCCCGCCTGGGTGTGGCTCACGAAGCCCGAGACGCGGTGGATGTTCGCTTCCTACGCGCAGGATCTTGCGACCGAGCACTCCGTCAACTGCCGGGCGATCATCGAGCACCCGGGATCGGACTTCAACGAGGACGCGACGCTGCTGGAGCGCGTCGGCTACCGCGGCCTTCTCGCTCTGCTCGGCGAGGACTGGACGCTCGAGGACGACGACAACCAGAAGACGAAGTTCCGCAACACTCGTCGCGGTTACCGGTTTGCCACCTCCGTCGACGGCCGCGGCACCGGCATGGGCGGTGACTTCGTGGTCGTCGACGACCCGCACAACGTCAAGGAAGCGGAGTCGGACACCAAGCGCGAGGCAGCGTGCCGGTGGTGGGACCGGACGCTGGCGTCGCGGAATAACACGCCGAAGCAGGGCGTGCGGGTGCTGGTGATGCAGCGCGTCCACGAGGAGGACGTGACAGGCCATGTGCTCTCGAAGGCCGGCGAGGCGATCGAGGGTGAGGCTGGCTGGTGGCATCTGTGCCTGCCGATGGAGTACGAGCCGTCGCATCCGTTCGTGTGGCCAGACGATCCACGAACGAAGGCTGGCGAGCTGCTGTGGGACGACCGTCTCGGCCCTGTCGAGGTGGCCGAGCTGAAGCGCGATCTCGGCCCGTATGCCGCCGCAGGCCAGCTTCAGCAGCGTCCCGCCCCTGCTGAGGGCGGGGTCATCAAGACCCGCTGGTTCAGATACTTCGACCCGGACGGCGAACTGCCGACCTTCACATCGGTCCTTCAAAGCTGGGACACGGCATTGAAGGACAAGCAGACCTCCGACTACACCGTCGGCCACGTGTGGGGAATCCATCTCGCGCGCCGCTACCTGCTGCGCTCAGTGCGTGGCCGGTGGGGGTTGGCGGACACGATCGAAGAGGTCCGCAACCTCTCGCGGTGGGTCCAGAACCACTATCCGGCTCACAGCGCGCATCAGATCCTCGTCGAGAACCGAGCGAACGGCGTCGAGGTCATCGCCGCGTTGCAGCACGAGATCCCCGGCGTCCTGCCCGTCGACCCGAACCGCGACAAGGTGCTCCGCGCCCGCGCGATCGAGCCGCAGTTGGCGGCCGGGAACGTGTACCTGCCTGGCCACGGCAACCACGACGGCAGCGGCCCCGACACAGCCCGCACACCGGGGTGGGTGCAAGAGCTGCTGGCGGAGTGCGCGAGCTTCCCGTTCAGCAGCCATGACGACCAGGTCGACGCGATGACGCAGGCGTTGGACCCGGCGCGGATGCTGACGCCGCCGCCGGCTGGTGTGGCCGCGACCGGCGGCGTATCGGTGGGGCGTGACCCGTATAGCGGATCGGACTTCGGATAGGAGCGCACATGGACACGCGAGTCGTCGAGTTCGCAGGAGGTCCGCTGGATGGGCAGGTCCGGGAGATTCCCGACTCCAAGCTGTTCGCATGCGTGCAACTCGCCGGCGCGCCTGAGGGCAACGGAGGTGCCCCCATCGGGGTGGACGACATCACCTATCGCCGGGCGGGAAGGACGCTCCAGGGGACCGACCTGTACGTCTTCGACCCGCCCTGCCGGGGCGAGGGCATCTGTGCCTAATAGGAAGATCTGGGGCCAGGTTCTCGCGGCCTACGAGCACGACTACGACCCAGGCCACGACCCCTACGACTGGTCCCGCTACGAGGTCTGCCCCGACCCGGAGCGGCTGCCGAGATCGTTCTCGATCTCAGGATCGCTGTGGCGCGGCCGGTTCACCGAGCATGGCCGGCTGCACTCGTATGAGGTGAAGCGCTTCGCGTCCCGCCAGCAGCTCGGCAGCCTGAAGCGCACCGCGACCGCGATGCTCCGCGAAGCCGGTGTGCGCGAGTCCGACTGGTTCGCAGGCGGCGGCGGGTGGATGCCGGGCGGCCAGCCGCAGATCTACGACCAGTACATCCCACTCCTGCCGGGGCCGGCAACGCGGCAGCTCTACTGGGCCGACTACTTCGCGATGTCAGCGAAGTGCTTCGAGTGCGGCAACCACGATCCCGTCGCACACCGTGCTGTCGAGACGATCACGGAGTTCGTGCTCGGCCGCGGCATCGAGGCGTCATTCGCGTCCGATGCTGCCCAGGAGGCTTGGGACGCGTTCTGGACCGAGAACGAGATGGACGACCGCCTCGAAGAGATCGATGGCGACCTCTCCACGTTCGGCGAGGTCCTGATCCGCTACTTCCCGCTCCCCGGCGGCAGGCTCGCCGTTCGCTCGCTGGACCCGGCGTCGATCTACGAGATCGTCACCGACCAAGAGGACATCGAGACGGTCTACTTCTACCACCAGCAGTACCAGGCGCCGTACGAGCTGTACGCGCCGCCTGCCGGCAACAAGGCGCCGACGGGGCCGACACAGAACGCGGTCGCGAAGTACGTCATCCGGCAGATCGCCGCCGACGAGATCGACCATGTGAAGATCAACGTGCGGTCCGCTGAGAAGCGGGGACGCTCCGACCTGTTCAGCGCGCTCGGCCACTTCAAGCGGCTCCGCGACCTGATGACGAGCCACGTCATCCGCCAAGACCTCCTGTCGCGGATGGTCCTCGACCTCAGAGTCGAGGGCACCGCCCTGGACGCGACCGCACTGCGCAACGCGATGTTCCCCGGTGGCAGACAGCCACCGCCCGGCTCGGTCCTGGCCCACAATGCTCAGGCCGAGCTGACGCCGTTCCAGTGGCAGTCCACGTCGGAAACCGGTGTCGAGGACGTTGTCCAGGAACTGATCAACCTGATCGCCACCGGGGTCGGTATACCGAAGCAGTACCTCGGCATCGACAGCAAGGGCGGACGAGCCACTGCGCTTGTCGCGACCGAGCCGGCGGCGAAGCGGTTCGAGCGCCGCCAGAAGGTGCTCGAGCGGCTGCTGCACAAGATGGCCGACCGTGTCCTCGACGCAGCCGGCATCCAGGGTGAGGACCAGCGCAAGCGCGAGTTCACGTTCCCCGGGATCGTGACCGAGGACCGGCAGGCGAAGATCGCCGACCTCACCACCGCCCGCGCGAACGGTGTGATCGCCGACAAGACCTACCGTGTCGCGGTCGCGAACGAGCTGGGCATCACGACCTACGACCCCGACGAAGAGCAGGACCTCATCGCCGAGGAATGGGCGGAGGTGGGCAGAGCCGGCGACGGCAGAATCCGCCGGTTCGTGATCGCCGCGACCAACCGTCAGGCGGCGATGCTCGACCCGACGAAGGAACCGCCCGACGAGGATCAGCCGCCGGGTCTGCTCGTGCCGTCAGGTGGCGCCGAGGCGCCCGACGTCGCGCCGACGTCGCGTGGCGGCTTCCCTGCCGACGAGAACCCGCTCAGCGGCCAGGGTGCCGCGAACATCCGCAAGGACAACCAGATGAAGGAACGCCTCGTCGTTCTGCCCGAGGGCGAGCTGCGTGCCGCGATTCGCGAGGCGGCGCGCGAGGCACGCAAGCCACGCCGTCGCCCGGACGATCCCGAATTCGCCAAGCACGCCGAGCAGTTCCGTGCGGCAACGAAGGAGAACCTGGGGCAGCTCGTGACGGGCGCCGCGTGACGTGCTTCAGCCACACGCGATCCACCGCTTTCAGCAGGCCCAGCGGGAGCTGATCCACAACACCTACCTTCAGGCATGGCAGGCCGGCGTGGACGGCTACGAGCCGGACCAAGACCCGACCGAGCCGCTGCCCGATCAGGACCATCACCCGGCCGTCGTCGCAGCCGTCGGCGCGGGCGCCGCAGCCGCGCTTCTCGCCCGCCGCCACCGGCGCTACAAGCCGCCGACCGAGCCCGACCAGAACAGCTACGGCCGCGCCACTCGCCCGGCGCTGCGCTCCATCGACAAGATGGGGCCCGAGCTGGCCAGCCTCACCCCCTCGCAGCAGCACCTCGACACGGCTCAGAGGGCGGTCGACGCGGGCGAACTTGCGGCCGCGAGCATCGGCGTCTATGCGCTCGGGCTCGCGTTGCAGGACTGGATCGACTCGAACAGCTACCGCCTCAACCTCGGAGAGTCCGTCGCCTGGGCCGGCGAGCAGGACGGCTACGCGCAGGCCGCAGCCACCGACGGGATGCTGCTCCAGTGGCAGACCGAAGACGACGAGCGCGTCTGCGACGACTGCCTCGACCTCGGCAACCTGCCACCGATGGTCGCCGACGACTGGCCGACCACGCCAGGTGCCGGCGGAACGATCTGCGAGCAGGGCTGCCGGTGCTCGCTCGAAGCGACATCTGACCTGAACGAAGGCGACCAGCTCTACGTGCTCAACGCGGGTGAGAACGCGCTGGTCGGCAGCATCGCGGCCAAGATCGCGGCATGAGGAGGACGACGTGAAGAAGACCGGCGGCCCTGATCTGAGGATCGGCTTCGAGCAGGACGCAAACGCGCTCGGCGCGCTCTACCGTCGCCGGCAGCGGCTGGCGCGTCGGCTCGAAGGCTGCCCGGCCACGAGCATGGCGGTCCGCAAGTTCTTGAACGCGATCGACCTCCATGCTGAGGAGCGGTGCGTTGCTACCGCGGATCTCGGCAAGATCCGGTTCGAGCGGCCCACGCTCAACACGGAAGGGTTCGTGCAGAGGATCGCGCAGTGACGACCCTCGACGACGGCGCGCCGATCGAGACACGCGGCGATCCACTCGACCAGAAAGCATGGGACGTCGTGGCGGCGCGAATCGCGGACGCCAACGCTCTTGCGGCACGGCGCTCACCCTATGCAGCAGTCGAGCACTACGTCGCGGCCGATCTCGCTCTCGCGCAGCGTCTCCACGACGATGGCCTCGTGTTCGCCGTGAATGTCCTCGTCCTTCATCCCCTCGGCCTCGCGCTCGGCGTCAGCGTCTCGGAGTTCGACGCCGAGACGATGCGCGGCAGGGTAACCGCACTCATCCTGCACGCCACCGCCCAGGACGAGAAGATCGAATACGAGGGCGATGTCATCGAGCGCGGTCTCTCCAAGCTCGCGGCCGCGGGTCACGATGGACTCAGGCAGGCCTGCCTTCGCAGCACGAGAGGCGAAACGTGACGACCATCGCTGCGGGCCGCTCCCGCTACGGCGAAGCCGGCTGGATGATCGACCGCACCAAGCGCCTCGCCGACCTCATCGCCCTCCCGAACATCCTCCAGGCCGTCGAAGACCTCGTTGAGGCCCTCGACGACTACGCCGCGTCCAGAGGCGTCGAGCCCAGAGAGCTGCACGACGACGTGATCTTCGCGGCCGGCATGAACTACGTGGTGCACCGCATCACGGTCTGAGGCGCTCGCCGCCGTCGAAGCCGACGACCTCGCCGGGAAGCAAGACCTCTCCGAGGTCCCATGGCGCAGGCGCGTCCACGCTGTGCGTACGGCCGTCCTCGCGCACGACGATCAGCTCACGTCGGGGGCCAGCGGCCATCTCGTCGTAGATGACGCGGGTTACTTCGCGTCCGCCAACTCCGCCGTCGCCGCCCATGCGGCTGACGATAGCCGACCGAAGGACCGCCTATGCGACTTCCCCTGCTCGCGCGACTCCGCGAGTCCACTTCCGCCTCAGCGATGCCGCAGCTTCTGCGCGGTGATGAAGAGGACGAGAGAGACCTGGAGGAGGGCACCGACGACGAGACCGCCGAGGGCAAGAAGCCGACCAAGGCGAAGGCCGCCCGGGAGGCCGAGCCGGTCCAGTTGAAGCTCCTCACCCGGCTGCGCGAGATGCGCGTCGAGAAGACCGGCGAGCGCACCTACGAGGTCACGATCATCCGCGAGGGCCTCGGCAACCCGACGGACGGCAACTACTACACCCGCGAGGCGCTCCAGAAGGCCGTCAGCGACGGCATGTTCGAGGGCCTGAAGGCATACGCGAACCATCCGACCCAGGACGAGGAACGCCAACGCCCCGAGCGCGACGTCCGCCAGCTCGTCGGCCACTACCGCGAGGCCCGCTACCTCGAAGACGCGGGCGTCGGCCAGGTCCGCGCGACGTTCGTGCCGATCGCCGGCGCCGGCTACGAGTGGGTCGTCTCCCTCGTCGAGGCCGCGATCTCAGCCGGCTCAAGCACCGACCGTCCTCTCGCCGGGATCAGCATCGACGGCGGTGGGGTGGTCGATCCCGGTCAGCTTCCCGACGGCCGTCACGTGAACTTCGTCCGCGAGGTTCGCCACCTCCCTTCCGCCGACCTCGTCACCAGTCCTGGTGCGGGCGGCGTCTTCCTTCGCCGGCTCACCGAGAGCAAGCGCCAGTTGAACCCTGCCACGCGGCCGGGTCATCACAACGCCTCCAAGGAGGTACGCATGAAGCCTGCCGAGATGCAGGAGAAGATCAAGGCCGCGCAGGCAAAGTTCCGCGAGGCCACGAGAGAGGGCGCCGACGAGTCTGGCGCCGAGACGACGCTGCGTGAGGCTGTCTCGATCATCGATGAGGTCGCTACGGCCGAGATCGAGGTCGAGCTTCGCGAGGTCGAGAAGATCGTCGAGAAGCCCGTCGCCGCCAGCGACGACGAGAAGGACCAGCTCGCCACCAAGCTGCGCGAGGCCGAGACGGCCCGCGACGCAGCGATCGGCGAGCGCGACGAGGCCCGCACCGAGCGGGACGAGGCCAAGGGCAAGCTGACCGCGACCGAGCGGGCCATCACCGCCGGTCGGGTCCTGCGCGAGGCGGAGGTGCCGAAGGAACTCGCTGAGTTGTGGTTCGACGACGTCGTGAAGTGCGACGACGAGACCGCGATGAGACGGCTGCTCGAGCGCAAGACGAAGGAGCGCGAGATCACGATCGCGCACGTCCGCGAGGCGTTCACCGGGGTCGAGGGCTTCGCCGCTCGTGTCCCCGCAGGCGAGGGCGACGCGAAGGCGCGCCTGGTCGCCGCCGGCCTCCCCGTCAAGGCCGAGGAGGAGTAACCGATGTCCACCACCGCACAGAACGTCGTCCTCTCCGAGAACCGCAACCGGTTCCCGAAGGCGCTTCCCGTCACGTCCGACCAGACGATCAACCAGGGCGACCTCGTCTACTGGGACGGCACCAACTACTCCGTCACGCCGCTGACGAACAAGAGCCAGCTCAACGGGTCGAACTTCCTCGGCGTCGCGATGCAGTCCAACCAGGTCGCCGTCTATGGCGGTGACGCCGCCAGCCCCGGCATCGAGGTCGAGGCGCGCGCGACCGTCGAGATGAACACGACGGCCGGCGATACCTACCTGCCGTTCGACAAGGTCACGCTCGGCATCGACGGGCAGACGATCACGAACACCAGCGTCGGCGGAAGCCAGGGGATCGGCTACGTCGTGATCGAGGCGCCCGCAACCGCCAGGCCGCACCAGGCCACCCCGGCGCCCGAGAGCGTCGCCGGCGGACCCGGCATCCGCATCCGGGTCATCCTCGCCCCCAACCACGTCGCCGCCGCGGCCCTCTAGGAGCATGCCATGAAGACCCTTCGAGAGATCGAGGCTAAGCGCCTCGACGAGGCGCGCCAGCAGGCGTTCCGGGAGGCCGACCGTGCGGCTGGCGTCCCCGGCCTCTGTGCCAGGCTGGACTGGGACGACCCGACGCTGAGCATTCTCAAGCTCCGCGAGGCAACGTCCGAGTCTGCGATGCCGCAGCTTCTGCGTGCCGGCGTCCAGCAGTTCCTGTTCGACGCCTACAAGCAGGTCGAGGTCGTCTTTCCCGACGTCGTGCGCGTCGTCAACTCCACCAAGTACGAGGAGCTGTACGGGCCTCTGTACGGGCCGGAGATGCCGCGCCAGGTCGACCCTGGGCAGCCGTTCGAGGACAGCCGCCTGATCGGCCAGGACATCCGCCTGAAGAACATCAAGATCGGCCGGACGCTGGGCTTCGAGCGCGAGCTGATCGACGACGACCAGACCGGCCAGATCCAGGTGCGCGCCGGTCAGATGGGCGAGCGCACGCGGATCTACGAGGAGCAGACGGTCATGAACGTGATCGTCGCCGGCGGCGCCAAGGGCTACACGACCACGATCGGCAATGTCGGCAACAGAGGCAGCGGGTCGGATCTCACCCAGCCGTCGCTGGAGGCCGCCGACATCGCTCTCCAGACGATCAAGGACCCGCTCGGGAACCTGTACCTCGTGCAGCCCAACACGCTGCTCGTCGGCCCTGAGAACAAGTTCAACGCCGCCAAGCTGCTCCAGTCCGCGCTCCAGCCGTCCGTGCCCGGCGCCTCCGGTCAGACGGCGTCCACGGCCGGCTCTGGCGGCACCGGCTACGTCAACACGTTCAATCCGCTCCAGGGCCTTTACGACCTCAAGGTGAGTCGTTACCTCGCCAAGGCGTTCGTCACCGGCCTGGACAACACGACCGGTGCGTGGCTGCTGCTCGAGGCCGGGAAGGCCGTGGTCCTTCAGGACCGCGACCCGCTTGAGGTCGCGATGGAGGCGCCGAACAGCGGCCAGGCGTTCAACACCGACACCTACCGCTACCGCGTGCGTCGCCGCTTCAACGCCGGCGTGCTCGATTCGAGCTTCGGGTTCCGCGGCAACTAAAGCAGCAACCGGCGGGACACGGGGTGCGTGCCCCTCACCAGGGACACGCCGGGGTTCGAATCCCCGCCCGCCACTCTCGAAAGGAACCGCCCATGAGCGCGCTTCGCGAAGCCGACCAGTGGCAGATCAGCCAAGCGTTCGCCGACCTCGGCGTGCTCTGGGGAGAGGAGCAGGCAGAAGGAGACGACGTCGGCGTCGTCCAGATCGAACAGCTCGCGCGGCTCCTGCGGGCCTTCCAGACCCACGAGCAGCAAGAGCAGCCACAGCTCGCGGACCTGGAGGAAGGCAGCTACACAACCCCCAGCGGCAGCATCTACTACCAGGACCAGCAGACCGTCACCGAACTGCAAGAGCTCTACGCCGCCCTCGAGGAACAGGCGCAGACCGGATCGCCGAACCTGGAGAACCAGCAGGCGCTCGCGATGCTCCGCAGAGTGCAATCCGGTGCGCTGCTGTCCGAGGCCGAGATCAGCACGATGCGCAAGCTGCTCGCCAAGCACGCCGCCATCCTCGGCTCCGACCCTGCCGACGGTCGCCACATGATGGACGCCGACATTGCAACCGCACGCCTCGACCAGGGAGCACCATGACCGACACGCTCGTCATCGGCGAAGACCTCTTCGACCCCGAGGCCGAAAGCCCGGACCTGACGCAGGCCGACCCGATCTCGGAAGCCGTCGGCTCGACCGGATACGTCGCCCGCTATGTCCTCGACGGCTGCGAGCAGCACTTCGCCGACGGATTCCGGCTGGGAACAGAGCGCTTCGACCGCTTCTACTACGAGGCCGGGCTGCTGATCGACGTGCTCGACGGCGACAGCGAGGTCGAGCGTCGGGGCCAGCGCAAGGCGAAGCGGTGCGCGTTCAAGGCGCAATGGTGCGCCGACCATGGCCACCGCTATGTGGCCCTCACCGACGTTCACGATGTCGAGCTGATCGCTGCTCAGCTTCGCCCCGCACCCGCACTCACGCCCAGCTCGGAGCCGAAGCCTGCCGTGGCCCGGCGTGGTCGGCCGCCGAAGGCCGCCGCATAGCGGATGGCTGCCACGGCGACAGACTCCGTTCGCCGGTTGATCCAGGACGGCCCCGGCTACAACCTGGTGCGCCAAGAGGATCTCTCCGACCTGATCCCTGCCCAGGCGACACCGACGCAGACGAGCTTCTACGTCCGCTTCAGCTCGGTGCCGACGGAGCAGTATGTCACCGTGTTCGCCGTGCCGGGCACGCTCCTCGCCTACGTCGATGGTGGGTTCGGCGTGGGGCCGAGAACCGACGTGGACATCAACGGCACGTTCATCCTGCCGTCAGCGCCCACCTCGTCGCTGCTGGCCACCTACCAGTGGCAGTACTTCATGGACGCTGACATCGCCGACTTCGTCGACCGTGCCCGCGGCTGGGTCGGCGGCCCCAACGCGTACCCGGATCTCACGACCGTACCCGACGGGCTGATGCCCGCACTGATCGACTACGGCGCCTCGCTCGCGTGTGCGGCGATGGCCCGCAAGTGCTCGCTCGCCGACGTGCGAGCGGGGGAGGCGGAGGCGAGACTGTCGGCCCTCGCGAGACAGTACGCCGCCCAAGCCCAGTCGTTCGAGACTTCGGCCGCTGCCGCGAGCAGACGCTACTGGACGCGCGCCGACCAGACCGCAGCCCCCGGAATGGATCTCAGCTCTATCGGGTTCTCGCAGTACCAGCCGATGCGCTAGCTGGCTCGAAGTAGGCGACCATCGTGAGCACTTCCGCTCCCGATGTGAGGGCGTCGCGACGGTGCATCACTGCGCATGCCTGCCCATCGCTCGCCCGCTCGCGCGCATAGTCCACCGCCTGCCCCTCGGTCGCGAACTCGATGGAACTGCCGGGATCGGAATCGATACCGACGATCCACGTTTCATCCGTGCTTCGAATCATCTCCACTCCTGGCGCGAGGTTGAATGAGAATCGTAATCGGCGCTCCCGTCGCCTTGCGCGCCTGGGCGCTCCCCACCTGGTTCGACCGGCTCGCCCGACAGACCCGTCAGCCGGACGGGTTCGCGTTTGTCCACTCCGGCCTCGCGCATGACGAGACGTGGACGACGATCCAGCACGAGGCGGCACTGCGCGGCTTCCGGCCCGTCGCGCTCAGGCACCACCCAGCTGCGCCACACGCACGCCACGACAACGCCCGCTTCAAGACGCTCGCGACGGTCCGCAACCTGCTGCTGGAGACGGCCCGCAAGATGGACGCGGACGCGCTTCTGTCCCTCGACACCGACGTGATGCTCGACAACCCATGCACGATCGAACGGCTCGAAGACCTGCTCGAGCAAGGTTGGGACACCGCGTCGGCGATCACGTGGCTTCACCCTCGCGGCAAAGGATCGTGGGCGTTCAACGCCGGGATGCTCGGCCTCGGCCAAGGGGAGACGCAGGCGTGGTACCGGCCTGATCGTGAGATCGCCGAGTCGGGGGAGACGGTGCAGATCCAGGTGCCGATGGCCATCACCCTCCTCGGGCCAAGAGCAATCCGGTGCCGCTACCGCGCCCACGAGAGCGGCGAGGACATCGGCTACGCCCAAGACCTCCACGCTCACGGGCTCAGATGCGCCTGGGACACCGCCCTGGAAGCGACCCACGTCTGGTCAGAGCAGCACCTTCCCGGTTATCTCGGGTCGGCGTAACGGCTATGCGCGTCGCGTAGCCAGCAGCCACGCGATAGCCAGCAGCGGGGTCAGCGCGGACGCGAGTCGAAGCGCGACCGGGAAGCCCAGGCCGTTCCCGATCGTAAGAGCCGCAGCCGGTGTACCGGCGACTGCTAGTAGCCCAACGAACGCGGCAGTCGACATGGGCGAGCGCATCACCCCATCTTACTTCCTGACGCGGAGGCCGCATGATCGACGCCGTCGTCGCCGACTACGACACGCCCGAGCTTGCGGAGCGGTGCGTCGCCTCCCTCGACGACCCGCTGATCTCGACGATCACCGTCATCGACGCAAAAGCACGCGGCTGGAGCTACGCCCAGTCGTGCAACTACGGCGCGTCGCTCGGCACGGCTCCGTACGTCCTGCTACTGAACGCGGACACGCGCCGGCTGGAGAGCCAGCAGCCGATCGTCGACCTGTTCGCGTCCGACCCGTCGATCGCGGTCATCGGCCCCCGCCAGGTCGACGAACAGGGTCGCCTCACCGCCGCCGGCATCTTCGGCACCAACACCAGGCCCGAGCATCGGCTCTGGCTCGCCCCGCTCGACGACCACGACCACGACCACGAGACCGGCGACACCCGCGATGCGGTCACCGTCGCCGGCTCGGTCTACTTCGCGCGCCGCGCGGTCTGGGATGAGCTTGGCGGGTTCCTCGACACGCCGCACTTCTACGAGGAGACATTCCTCTCCTACGCGGCCCGTAACGCCGGCTACCGGGTGCTCTACACCGGCAGCGTTACATGGGAGCACCTGTGGGACAGCTCCGGCCTGCCGACCGCGGCGAAGGCGTCGCTGGCGGCACGGTCCCGCGAGATCTTCCGGGCCGCGTGCGCCGAGCGCGGAATCGAGTGCGACTGATGGTCTGCTGCGCGATGGTCGTCGGCGCCGGCGAAGGCCACCGCTACCTCGACCGAGTCCTGCGCCTCGCGGACCAGTGGGCTGACCTGATCCTCGTCTACGCCGACGGCGTCGACCCTGACACCCGCGACGCCCTTGGCGCCCGCGACATCGTCGCCGAATACGGCGAGACCTCCCGCTACCGGGATGCCGAGAGCGATGTCCGCAACCAGCTGATGCGGATGTGCGACGAGGAGCTCGCCGACGGCGACCTCGTCGTCGCCCTGGACGCTGACGAACAGCTTGTCGGCACCGGCACGAACGGCAACCCGATCGAGGATCTCCGCGGAGCCTACGACGACCATCGCTATGGCCGCTGGCCCGTCCTCTTCGAGCACATCTGGGCGCCCGACGGCTCGGTGATCCGTGTTGATGGCGGCTGGGCGCCCGCGCGCGGCTACCGCATCTATCGCCACCGCCCAGGCGCGCGGATTCCGGACCGAAAGCTCGCCTGCCTGCCCACGCCGCCGTCCGATGATCGCGCCTGCCCGGACGAGTGCTCGCCGTTCCGCTGTTTGCACTGGGGCTACGCGCACCCCCACGACCGGCCAGCCAAGCACGCGTTCTACGTCGAGCAGGACGGCGGCGAGTTCCACAGCCGGCGCCACATCGACTCGATCCTCGCCGAGCCCACGCTCGTGCCGACGCCGGAGCTGCCATGACGAGCTACCTGACCGACACGCAAATGCAGACGCTCGGTCTGACCGGCAGCCCGGACCAGATCGCCGCCCAGCTCGCTGACGCCGACACCGTCTACGGCTATCTCTCCCAGCATCGGTGGTGTGACGCGACCATGCTGTCGCTGTGGGCCGAGAGCGAGTGGGGGACCGGCACGGCCACACCGACCACGCCTGACCGTCTGAACGCCGCTCTCGCGCTTCTTTCGGCCTCTGGGCGGATCGTGAGCATCCCGACGTGATCCGCCTGACGGAGCGCTGCGAGGTGTGGCGGATCACGTCGAGCGGCCCAAGAAGCATGATCACCGTCGTCTATCGAAACGTGCCGTGCCTGCGCGTCCCGATCTCCAGCTTCGACGGGCTGCCCGACTACGCACGCCGGTCCACCCACGTCGTCTTCGTGCCCCGGACGCATGCCCGGCGGCTGCGCACCGAGGATGAGCTGCGCACCGGCCGGCGCATCAACAACGCAGGCCAGGTCGTAGCGCACCGCTATGGCGTAGACGGCATCCGCGACTACAGATCGCTCGGCTTCCTGCACACCGAGGTCTATTGCACGGAGCTGCGCGATGATTGACGTGGTCGTCGAGGACATCGCCGCGGTCGCGCTGCTCGACCATGTCGTGCACAACCTCGCCGACATGCGGCCTGCGCTCAAACAGGCCGTCGTCGAGGTCTACGCCCGCACCCGCGAGCATATGGACGCCTGGGGCCAGGATGCGAGCAGCATGCTGTTCGCATGGCCGCCGCTTGCCGCCTCGACGGTCGCGTCGAAGGAGGCAGCGAACTACCCGGACCCGACACGTCCGCTCTACGCGACCGGCGACCTCTACGACTCCGCGACCTCCCCGGACGGCCCCTACAGCTTCCAGATCATCACCCAGCACCAGGCAGTCGTCGGCATCGACTGGGACGAGGACGGCTGGCAGATCCCGTACCTGCACCAGTACGGCACGACCCGCGGAGGCGGCAGCCTCCCGGCCCGGCCAATCTTCATCATCGACGATCGCCTGGAAGGCCAGGTGAAGCAGATCCTCGGCGACGCGATCATCCGCATCCGATGACCGGCCGCTGCCCCGACGGTCGCTGCTCCCACTGCGAACGACTCGGCAGCGAGTGCCTGCGGCTTGACCTGGTCGCTCCGATCATCCAGCAGGTCAGGTCCGGTGCGGCGACTATCAGCGTAACGAAGGTGGTGAAGGCGTAGATGGAAGCCTACCTCGACGCACTCGCCGCCTTCCTCTCCACCGACGCAGGCACGAGAGGCATCTACTGGGTGCTCGGCGACATCGGCATGGGCGCACCGCCCGGCTGGCCGTTCGGGCTGATCATCGCCTACGACGACGTTGCCAAGTCGATCTCCAGCGGCCCGCACGGAGTCGACGACGACACCTACACGATCGACGTGTTGATCGTCGATGGCCCGCTCCAGTACGGCGACGCCGTCCAGACCGCCGGGACCGGCTACTACGAGGTGCCCGGCTACCGCAAGCTCCTCCAGTTGGCGCAGGCCACACGCTCAACCTTGCGGGCCAACATCACGCTCGGCGGTGTCGGCGCCTCCTCGGAGGTCGGCAACATCCGCAACGTCGGCGTGCAGATCGACAAGAGAATGTACCGCGGCGCACGCATCCGCGTGACCGCGAAGCAGCGCCGCCAGCGCTGAACTTCCTCTCCGAAAGGACCCGGCGTGCCCGAGTACATCTACTCGCCACGGGGACGCAACTCGCCCGCGCACCGGCCCGGGTTCGGCGACTGCATCCCCGGAGAGCACTACACGACCGATGACCCAGGAGTTGCCGGGGACCCCGACTTCAAGCTCGTCAAGACCCAGGCAAAAGACAGAGCGGCTCCCAGGGCGGCACCTGACCAGCCGGTCAAGGCGTAGCCGTGGGCTTCATCCCGAAGGCATGGAAGAACGCGCCGGACCAGTCGACGCCCATCGACGCCGCCGCACTGATCGATGAGGAGACACGCGTCGCCGCCTATGCCGACGCCGCCGTGGGTGCCGCTACCGCCAATGGGCTTGGAGTCGTCGTGCACGGGACGAACGCCAGCGCTTCACGCCCGGTGGGCTATGCGGTGTACGTGTGGATCGGCAGCGTGGACCCGATCAACAAGGTCGCGGGCGACATCTGGATCAGAGCGGCCTGATGAGCTACGGGTGGAACGAAGAGGTCCTTGCGGACTCGACCTCGGCCCGCTTCCGCTTGGGCGATGCGGGCGCCTCAACGACGGCCGCCGATGCGATAGGCGGCGCGGCTGGCACGGTCAGAGGCGGTGTCACGTTCGGACAGGCAAGCCTGGTTGAGTCCGATGCTGACGGCGCGGCACTCTTCAACGGCATCGACGGATACATCTCGGTCGCCAACCGCCCAGAGATCAGCGTCCTGACCCAGGGTGGCTTCGAGGCCTGGATCGTCGCGACCTCCTACAGAGACAGATCCAACCTTGGCGGTTGCATAATGGACGGCGGCGCGAGAGAGCTGATCCTGCTCTTCGCCCCCTCGCTCGACGGAACGCTTCTCCTGCGAGTCAACAGTGTGGGGAACATCTGTACGTCCCTCGGCACCGTCCCGCTGAACGCCAGAACTCACGTCGCAGTCACAATCAATCCGTACAAGATCCTCATCAACGGGTCAGACGTCACCGGGCCGACGACGGCCCAGACCATCACCGCAAACGCGCTGCCGTTCTGCATCGGCGCGGCTGATGGAGGAGCCAGCAACTTCTTCCAGGGCACCATCGATGAAGCGAGCGTCTACACCGCTGCGACGCCGACTAGGCAGCGGTTCCGCGCTCACTATAACGCCGCGTTCGGGGTCCCCAAGACCTACGCTCGGTCGCTCCCCTGGCTCGACCAGACGTTCGCATCGAGTGCGCGAACCCTGCTGAGAGTCAGCAACCCGGCTGGCGCAAAGGTCGGTGATCTGCTCTGCCTCGCGCTCAAGCTTCACTCGACGACCGTCACACCTAGCAACGCGAACTGGACAACGCCGGCGGGGGGGCTTCAGACCAACACCACGGCCTCCAAGAGCCACGAGCTGGTCTTCATGTGGCACCGCATAAGAGCCGACGATCCGGCGACCTGGGATATCACCTGGGACGGATCGTCGCTTACCACGGAGGCGTGGTGTCGCGTCGTGCGTGGGGCGCCAGCTTCGACCGAGCCGGTCAACATCATCGCCGGCGCATCCCTTACGTCGGCCGGCACGACCATCCCGTTCGGTGGTGCGATCGCGACGGGTCGTGGCCTGGCGATATGCATCTGGGCGAGCTTCGGGTCCGACGGCTTCCCGAACCAGCCCGACGACTGGCACTACGGAGCTGGGTTGTCAGGCGGCGTCGCGGCGGTCGGATCGTTCGAGCGCGAGCAACTCGGTGCCGGCCGGATCCCGTACATGACGAGCTTCACGGGCAGCTCGACCGATGCGTGGACGACGCTCCAGGTGGTCATCAACGACGGTGGGATCCAGCAGCCGTTCGTCAACCCGATCATCGGCCTTGACGGCGTCAACAGCCCGAACGACAGAGCCAACCCCGGCTGGCCCGACGGCTATACCCCGGCACTGGCCATCGGCGCGAACTTCATCCGCACCGACTTCGGCCCCGGCACGTCGCAGTCGGACTCCGACGCCGAGTTTGCTGACGCGGCCGCGCGTGGGATGCGCATCCTCCCGATCATCTGGCAGAAGCAGCAGATCTCGACGATCGACGCGACGGCCTTCTGCAACTACGTTGGCGCGTTTGTGGCGCGGTACGGTCCGGGCGGAACCTTCTGGGCCAGACGCACCGACGGCTACCTCGCGCCCGAATACATCGAACCTTTCAACGAGCCATGGGGCTGGTGGTACACAACCGTCGTCGAGCCGGCAGCGTATGCCAGCCTCCACATTCAGGCCGTAAGAGCGGGACGTGCGAGCAACCCGCGCTGCAAGTACCTGCTCGCTGGAATCGATAGATACTGGACGGCGAGAGTCGGTGGAAGATGGGCCGACTGGTTCGCGCCGATGTTCGCCGCTCAGCCCACGCTCGGCCAGTACGCAGACGGCATCACGGTCCACCTCTACGGCACTCACCCGCTCGACCTCGCATGGTGGGGAAACTACGCCGAGTGGCCGCAGCTTGAGTCGATCGTCCCTGACCTCATCAGCCGCGGCCTGGACATCGGCGGCGCGGTCAAGATCTGGGCGACGGAGTGCGGCTTCAACACCGCGAGCAACACTGGCGCATCCGACTATGGCGTGAGTGAGGCGAACCAGGCGTCGATGTACACGGACGCGCTGCGGCTGTTCTTCGGCCGCTGGTCCGACCTGATGAGCGGCGTCTTCTTCTACCGCTACCGCGACGGCACCACCGACAACGCCTCCGGCAGATGGGGGATCGTCCACAACGACGGCACCGACAAGCCGGCGAAGACGGCGTTGACGGCGTGGCTCTCGCAGTACCAGGGAGCGTTCGTGCACAAGTACGGCCCGGATCAATGGCTGCCCAACTCCGTCTGGAAGTACGACGGCAGCTCATGGAGACAGCCGCCGAGCACGGTCGTCGCCGGCTAGAGCCATGTCGGCCAGCTCGCCGTCCCGCAAACGCTAATCGCCGCCTGCGGCCTCACGCACACGGAGGCCCCATGCCATGCCCTTCCCTTCGCCTGGCTCGTTCCCATCCTCGTCCCTATTCCCAGGAGACTCCATGACCACCACTCTCATTGGGGCGATCGAGTCCCTCGAGCTGATCGGCTACGCGATCGAGACAAGACCCGGCACATTCGCCGCACCGTCAGCCTATGTGCCCGGCAGAGCGACGATCACCACCAACCAGAAGCACGCGGTCGCCATGCAGTCACGCGGGACGGTCGCCCAGGTCATCGACGGCATCGTCGGCCACGACACGGGCGTCCAGATCACCGGCGAGCTGATCCCCGAGGTGATGTCCGGCCTGATCGCGAACGCGTTCGGGTCCGGCTCGGACAGCGTGTCGGGCTCGACGGCCAAGACGCACGCGCTCACGCCACAGACCGCGCTTAACTCGCTCTCTGTCGAGCACGACATCGACGCCGTCTCGCAGATCGTTGCTCGCAGACTCGTCGGCTGCATGGTCGACCAGATCAACCTGCGTGCGACGAACCAGGCGTGGGCGACGCTCGAGGCCCAGCTCAAGGGCATTCGCGAGACGACCGGCGCCACGCCGGGCCTGCCATCGAACCCGACGCCGGCGATCTCGACGCTTCAGCCGATGGACTACTCGCTCATGGCAGCCACGTACAGAGGGTCGTCGACCACGCAGCTTCAAGATGTGACGATCGGCATCCAGAACAACGTCCAGGCGGTCATGGGCAGCAACGGCCAGCTCTACGCGACGCGGATGCAGCGGACGACTCGCAGAGTCACACTTTCGACGACGCTCGACTTCGTAGACTCGTCGTTCTACCTCGACTGGGCGGCCGGCGCGAAGCTGCCCTCCGGCCTCGTCATCACGTTCACGTCGCTGGCGAACATCCCGACGACCTCAACGCCGTACTCGATCCAGTTCACGATCCCCGGCCTGCGGCCAGTCGACGCGATCCAGCTCTCGTCCGCGTCGGAGATCATCAACCAGCAGATCCCGTGGTCGGTGACGGTGCAGGGCGCGAACGAGATCAGCGCATCGATCACCAACACGGAGGTCGGAGCACTTTCCTGAGTTGGCCGACCAGGAGGTCGCCGTGCGCAAGGCTACTAACGCCGTCCACGGTCTCACCGCGGAGTGGCTCACTTCGCAGCTCGCGGCCCGCGGGATGCGTCCATCGGAACTCGCTGACGCGATGGGCGTCTCCCGCGCCCTCGTGTGCACCTGGCAGTCGGAGAAGCGCATCATCGACGATGGTTTTGCTGACCGAATCCACGCGGCTATGCGTGAGTACGTTCCGCCGCCGCGGGACGGCTGGTTCTGGTCGAAGGTCGATGTGGCTGGCCCGGACGAATGCTGGCGATGGACCGCCTGCTGCAACCCTGCTGGCTACGGGCAGGGCACGCGCCACAGAACCATCTTCCGTGCGCACCGCGCCTCATGGGAGATCCACCACGGACCCATCCCATACGGGTTGAACGCCTGTCACAACTGCGACAACCCGCCGTGCGTCAATCCGGCGCACCTGTTCCTCGGGACGCAACAGGACAACGTGCACGACATGCTCGCCAAGGGCCGCGACCGCCTTCACTTCCGCGAGAGTCCGCCAGCCGGCGAGTCCAACGCAAACGCCAAGCTGACCGCTGACAAGGTTCGCGAGATCCGGACGCTCTACGCGGCTGGGGGCTGGCGCCACGCCGACCTGGCCGAGCGCTTCGGCATCTCGCGCGCGCTCGTCAGCTTCATCACCTCTGGCCGCGCATGGCGGCACGTCACCCACGGCGAGCCCGTTCGGCGCGCCGCATAAACCAAGGAGTTCTATGCCGCTCGCGAAGGTAGACCGCGACCAGACCAGAAGATTCACCGACGGCGATGCGTGGCTCGTGCTGCGCACCCAGCTCTCGGCTCACGAGAGCAACGCTGTCGAGGATCTCTCCAGCCGGGTCAGCATCGACGCACGAGCCGCTGCCGGCGACGGTAACGTCGACCCGCGCGTCGAGTTCCGCGGCAGCGTTGCAGAGGTCCGCAAAGCCCTGTTCGGCTACCTCGTTCACTCGTGGTCGCTCGGCGATAGCCCAATCGTCGAGGACTATGCAGACCTCGACTCCGCGTCGGGCGCGTGGGTGAACGACTGCATGGACAAGGTGCTCGCCGAGCGCGCGAAGAGGGCCGAGGGAAACGGACGCTCTACGAGACGGCGCAGCAGTGGGGCCGCCAGAGGGCACAGGGCAGCAACAGCCGCCTGACCGGCCCACACGCCCGACGGGTCGCGCGAGCGCACCGGGAGCACGTGCTGTGCCGCGAGTGGCGGTGCAGCCTGCAAGAGCTGCGCGAAATGGACGAAGAGGACTTCCAGCTCCGCCTGCATTTCTGGATCGGCGAAGCGGAAGTTCGACGTGACGAAGCACTGAAAGCGAAGGGGTGATGGCCGATGAGCGATATGAACCCGACGCTGTCGCTCATCATCCAGGCGCAGGACCGGGCGACGAACACGTTGAAGCTGATCAACAGCGAAGTCGGCGCGATGGCCGAAGGCCTCCGCACGAAGCTCAAGGGCGTCCGCACTGAGGCTGACCTGCTCTCCAGGACGAGACCGGTCCAGATCATCCGCGCTGAGCAGATCGTGCAGATGGCGAACTATCAGCGCCAGCTCGCGGCGATCACCGCAGAGACCCAGCGGACCGGGAAGGTGACGGGGGAGCAGGCCGCGAAGATGCGGCTGCTTCAGTACGAGACGACGCGGATGAACGCGGCGACCGAGGCGCAGATCGCCGCGCAGCAGCGGCACCGCATCACGCTCGACCGCGTCACCGCCGGCGTCGTCGGGTTCGCCGCAGCAGTCGCGATCGAGTCGGCCAAGGCAGCCGTGTCCTGGGACAACCTCACGCACAACATCGGCGTCCAGACCGGGTGGTCCGGCAAAGCCCTCACGGACTTCATGGGATCCGTCCGGACTGCGGCAGCAACATCCGCCTACCCCTTGCAGGAAGTCGCGGACGCGGCGGTCGTCCTCCGCAAGCGCTTCGGCGAGACCGGCCCAGAGATCGCCAAGAACACGGAGCTGTTCTTGAGCTTTGCGCGCGCGTCGAAGCAGGACGTCACGACCGCGCTCACCAGCCTCGACAAGACCCTGCGGCAATTCAACGTCCCGGCCTCGCAAGCCGTCTCGGTGATGGACGAAATGCTGTCGGTCAGCCAGCACACCCAGAAGCCGCTGGCGGACATCATCACGACGCTCGACAGGTTCGGTCCTCAGTTTCAGGCGATGGGCCTCGGCATGAAGCAGGCGCTCGGGCTGCTCGGCGCATTCGAGGTCAGCGGCGTCAACACCGACTTCATGGCCCGCGGCCTCTCGAAGGCGATCATGGCTGCGCAGAGAGAGGTCGCGGCAGCCGGCGGATCGGCCAAGCAATCCGCGCTCAAGCACGACGAACTGTCCCTTGCGGTCCAGACAGCCGCCCAGCGCGTCGACACGCTGCGAAGCACCATCCCGCGCACCACGACCGAGCAAGCAAAGCTCAGCGGCGAAATCAGCGTCGCGCAGCAACGCTACGACATCGCGAAGCAGAAGCTCGACCTCTACACCGCCTCTGTCGCCAAGGCCAAGGATGGGCATCTCACGATCCAGTCGGTGCTTCAGGGCGAGCTTCAAACGCTGGAGAACGCGAAGACGAAAACGGACCGTCTGAACGCGTCTGTCGCCCTGTTCGGCGGCCGTGCCGGCCCCGCGTTCGCGAAGGCGCTCGACAACGGCAAGATCAAGCTGCAAGAGGTTCAGAAGTGGCTGGACAGCTCGACGGGTGCCACGCAGCGCGCTGACGACGAGTGGCGCAGGGGACTCAACCACCAGTGGGAGATCGCCAAGAACCAGCTTCATGACATTGGCGTCACGCTCGGCCAGGACTTCATCCCGGCGTTCCGCGCCATGACGACCGTCGTCGACGGCGCCTCGCACTCGCTCGACGGATTCATCCGTCAGCACAAGACGCTGATGGAGGTCGTCGGCGGGGGCGCGGCCGGTGTCGCTGGCCTCTCTCTCCTCGGCCGCCACGGCGGGATCTTGGGCGCCCCCGTACGCGGGACGCTCGGAAGGCTCCCAGGACCGCTCGGCGAGATCTTCGCCAAGGATCCGTTCGGGCCCGGAACGATCTACGGCATGACCGGCACACCGGCGAAGGCTGGCTCGGCCGCGAACCCGATCGTGACCTGGGTCAAGAACGGAGGGGGAGGGAGAGATCCCCTGCCCACCATCGTGAAGGACGCGGAAGGGGTTGCTGCGGGAGCCGAGAGCCGCGCCCTGCTGGGTCTGAAGTCCACGCTCGGACTCGCGGGCGCTGCTGCGATGGGGATCTCCGGCTTCGCCGCCGCCTCCAAAGCGAAGGACGACCCGCTGAACAAGCTCAATGCGTTCGCGCACGGGATGGACCCGACGAACGTCCTGCACCTCGTTGGCCTCCCCTCGGTGTCCGATCTCCTGCCGAAGGTGCAGAAGACGGGGCCGAACATGGCTCTCCAGCGGTTTCTCGACGGGTACGGCATCCAGCAGAACCATCCGATCCTCACCGCGCCCGGCGTTGGGCGGTCCTTCAACGCCGGCAAGATCCCCGATCCGAGAGACCTTCCCGAAAAGTACCGGCAGCTCACCGACGCGATCGGCGCGTTGCAGGACCGGATCGATCGATCGCACGGGCAGACGCAGAAGAACCTCTCGAGCCAGCTCACGCAGCTCCTCCTGGTGCAGTCGACGTGGCAGACCGCGATGGTCAACCAGGCCCGGTACGTCAACGACTTCAGCACCGAGGTTGGGAAGGCGCTCGCTGGGGTCCACCAGGTCACCCCGCAGCTCGTCGGAAAGATCATCGGCGACATCGCGAAGCTGCCGCCGTCCGCGCGGGCGCAGGCGGCTGACATGGCGGTCGGGATGGCCGCTGAGCTGACTGACAAGGGCAAGCTCCCGCAGGGGTCGGCGAGAACGATCCGCGACGCGATCACGGGCCACTTCCGCGGGATGGCGATCGACTCGGTCAAGGCCGCAGACGCGATGGCAACCGGCGTCAGCCACGACATGGGAAGCCTTGCCTCCGTCATCTCTGCCGGCATGTCGCTGATCGGGCAGGTGCTCAACGGCGACCTCAAGGCGCTCGGCGTCAACGCCGTGAGATTCGCCGTCCAGCACCCAACGCAGCTCGCTGCCGATGTCGGCACCGGTCTCGGAATTGTCTCCAATCTGTTCGGCGCGACCGGCATGCGCGTCCCCGGCCCTGCCGGACATGACAACACGCCGATCTGGTCGCCGCGCGGCCAGCTCCGCGGGATCGTCGCCGGATCAGAGCTGCTCGTCGCCAACCGGCACACTGAAGCTCGCGTCGATCGGATGCTCGCTCTCCATGGCACATCCCTCGGCCGCGAGGTCGCGGGCGAGCATCGCCCGCACTCCGCGCCGATGTTCGCGACCGGCGGACGCCTCTCCGGCTCCCGCTACTCGGCAATCCAGCAAGCCGCCAGCGTCATCGCCTCGCACAACACCCGCTACGGATGGGGTGCCGGCCACGGCGACAACCCGGTGCCGCTCAACCTCGGCGCCTACGACTGCTCCTCCGCCGTCTCAGCCGTCGTCCAGGCCGCCGGGTACAAGGTGCCGACAGACACGACGCCCGCCCTTGGCAGCGACTGGCGGTTCCCCAGCGGCCCGGGGGCGGTCACGGTCTTCTACCGCGGCGGCCCGCAAGCGCACACGTTCATGCAGATCGGGTCGCGTTACTGGGGCACGTCGGGCTCCTATCGGCCGGCGGGCTCGGGCCCCGGCTGGTTCGACGCGACACCGTCGCAGTCCTACCTGTCGATGTTCTCGACGGTCCACCCGCCTGACCTCGCCGGGAGCGCCGGACAGATCCAGGCGATCCAGGCGCCAAAAGTGTCCGGGCCGGCGGGCGCGATGCGTGCCATAGCCCAGGCCGCCCTCAGTCGCGCGACCCGTGCCGCGAACCGCTACCTCGCGACGACGAACGCGGGCAGTTCCGGTGGCGGCAACCAGCTCAGGGACCTGATCGGCAAGGTCGTCGGAGCGACCGTATACGGCGGCCCTGGCGATCCGACGTCCGGCTCGACGGGCGCGGACGGCACGAACCTCTACCGCAACCCGCTGTCGTTCGCCGAACTGGACATGGGCACCGCCCTCGGTCACCTGCCGTTCGGTACCAAGCTCAGGCTGTCGGCCCCGACCGGCCGCTTCGCTACGGCGGAGAAGCACGACATCGGCCGCGGCGGCGGACCGATCCAGGGCAAGCACCGCGCCCTCGACCTGTGGTGGCAGCTCGCGAACACGCTCGGCCTGCCCGGCACCTCCGGCCAATGGTCGGGCCTGATCGGCATCGAGCGGGCGATGAGAGGCGCACGCTTCGCTGGGGCGTTCAAAGACGGCGGTGCGGTCACCGCCAACCGGCCGACGATGGCGATCTTCGGCGAGAACGGCACCGAGACTGCGATGTTCCTGCCGCACGCCCAGCTCGGCGCCCGTATCGCCGCAGCCGGCTACCAGGGCCACACCCGCACTGGCTCCTCGGGGCTGCTGGAGACCTGGCACAACCCGCCCGGCGCCTACTTCACCCAGGACGCCTGGCGCACCTACCAGGACACGCACAAGAGAGGCCCGAGAGCGAAGGCGCATCACTACGACCGGCCGATCGAGGTGCCCGGCGTCGGCCAGCTCGGCAGCTTCACCGACACCACCTCGGGCGCGCTCAACATAGCCGGCGACATCTCCAAGCTCTCGGACGCCACCTGGAAGAAAGTCGTGGCCGGCATCCTTGCGGCGCTTTCGAAGCATTCCGACAGCTACGACCTGACGGCACTTCAGCACATCCCGCTGACCGGGACACGCCGTCGGAACCTGGCCGCACAGGCGATCGGCCGCGTTGCCCGGATCGTCTCCAGGGACGCCGCGAACATCCAGACCACCGCCCAGGACACGCTCGCCACCGCCCAAGCCCACGACCAGCTCTACCGCACCCCGGTGGCTGGCGCCATCCACCAGTTCCAGCTCGGCCAGGGCCAGCTCGGCGCGCTCACCGGAGACCGCGGCCAGCTCCTGGCGCTCGAGCAGCGCGCCATCGCCCTGCACAACACGCGGTTGAAGGACTCGATCGTCAAGCAGATCGCCCAGATCGACAAGGCGTCTGAAGGCAGCGCTGTGAGCCTCCTCACGGCGGGCCAGAACATCGTTGCTGCGGTCACCGCCAAGTATCAGACCGCCATCCAGCATCTCCAGACCCGCGCGAGGTTCAACGGCAGCAGCGCCGTCGGAGCAGCCTCCGCACAGGTCGGACTTGTCGCCAACGAGGTCTCCGCGCTCACCGAGCAGCGCTCCGTCGTCGCCGCCCAGTACTACCAGGCGCTGCGCAAGCACAACAGAAAGCTCGCCGCCGCGCTCAGAGGCGAGCTCGACGACCTCGGCAACGCCCTCGACCAGGCCCAGGCCGACCTGCACGACGCAGTCCAGGCGCAGATCGACGCGACCCAGCAGCAGTTCGAGAGAGCCTCTCAGCTCGCCGCCACAAACCTGTCGATCCTTCAAGCCCAACAGCACCTCCAGGGAACCGACGTTTCGGCCTTTCAGGCGCTCAAGGACAGACAGGGCGGCTTTCTCACTCCGGCGCAGCAGCAACAAGCTCAGCAGGCCCTCCAGGGCTATATCGCCGGCGTGCATGCCCAGGAGGACCCGCTGAAACATGAGCTGTCCTACGACCAGTCGCTGCTCCCGACTCTCACCGGCTCTGACGCGGACGCCATGCGGCAGAAGATCGCCGACCTGACGTTGCAGATCGCGCAGCTCGACGGATCGATCCACGACCAGACGCTCGCGACGCAGACCCTCACGAGCGCGACGAACACGAATACGGCCGCGACCCAGCAAGCCGCGGGCCAGGTGACGTTCCAATACCAGGGCCAGAGCTACCTCGCGGGCGGCACCTCGACCCCGGCGGTCGGGCAGTCCTCGACGCAGATGCCGAACCTCGGCGTGGGGGTGTAGGGGATGTTCATGCTTGCGCGGTTGGCGATCGACTCGCCGTTGCAGTTCAACGAGCAGATGGGCGACCCCGTCACCAACCTTGGTGGTGCTCCCGTCCCGGCGATTCGGACGTCGTTGCGGCACGCGGTGAGCATCCCCACGTTCACCGGCAACCCGGCTGCTGACGCGCTCGCGAACCGCCTGCGGCTTCGCCGCCAGTTGCGGAGCATGCTGAACAACAGCCCGTACAAGCTGCGCGCGTGGTATCTCGCCTGGGACGAGGACCCCGAACAGAACGGCTGGTATGTCGTCGACCAGGGCCAGCTCGCGGACGCCACCGGCAACCAGACGGCGCTTGCGACCGGCTGGTGGAAGATCGAGAGCTTCGCCTGGACGCGACTCGGCCATCCCCGCACCCATCGCCGCGCCGCCGCCCTCTACTTGAAGGACCGCCGACTCTCGACAACGCCGCGTGACTACCAGCGCCAGATCTACTCGACCGACTTCGCCGGCCTCACTGCACTCGCCATCAGTTACCTGCCGTGCGACCTGGCCGACCTCCAATCAACCGGGGCGATCACCGCCGCCTACGGAATGGCATCCGTCGACGGCGGGGCGCCAGTGCAACTGATCGGAGGCGCGGATCTCGCAGCCGTCAGCTTCGAGCAGCCCGAAGCGTCACGGCTGCGAGGCGATGTGCTCGTCTACGACCGACGCGGCACCCTCACCGCCCCGTCCGGCGGCCCCGACGCGGCGTGGGAAGAGGTCTACGGCCCCGACTATCCGTGGTCGTGGATCGGCGGCACGATCGACACGCCCGTGCTCGCAAACGGCCGCTGCCGCGTCCGCTATGACACCTCGAACACTCCAGGATGGGCGATCGACGTCTGGAACGGGGCCGCGTGGGTCGAGCAAGGCAAAGTGCTCATCGCTCGCCTGGGCGACAGCCACTCCATCATCAACGACGACACCTGGCTCTCCGCGTCGGTTCTGGACTATGACCCGGACCGTGCGGTGATCCGCGTCGTGCTGGCGGCCTCCGCCGATCCACTGTCCCGCGAAACCGTCTACATCACTTTGCAGCGCGGCTGGTCCGGGCCACGGATCGAGATATATGCCGCGAACAAATCGACGGGCGCCGCCGACGCTGCGGTCTGGCTCGTCATGCACGACGCCGACAGCAACGACAGCGCCATCAAGATCGACGCGTCGGCCGCGATCATCGCCACCGCGGGAACCGGCTCAGCGAACTTTCCCACGACCTCCCTTGGAGCGGCGACGTTCACCGGCGAGAACGAGCTGGCGCTCCTGCGCCAAGGCGCCCCCTATATGCCGATGCTGGCGGTCCTCCAAGCCGCCGCGAACGTCGACACCAAGTCTGACACCGCCGCGTACGGGTCCGCGCGTAACGCAATCGCCATCAACGGCAACGGTAGCGGCCTCGGCTACATCTCCGCGCATCTCGCGTTCGCTCCGCAGGCCTCGGATCAAATGCTCGAGGCCGAGAGCTTCCGCAACGCCTCTGGCACCACCTCGCAGGTCGCGGACGGTGCCGCGTCCGGCGGCCAGACGGTGAAGGACACACAGACCGCCGCGACGAACGCGACGTGCTCGAAGACGTCGAACCTGCCCCAGGCGAAGTACCGGATCCTTATGCGCGTCAAGGTCGACTCCGGAGCCACAGGTAGTTTCAAGGCGCTGCTTGGCGCGACCGCCAGCGCGACGGTCACAAGCACGTCGACGAGCTACACATGGCTGGACCTCGGCGACGTTCTCACACCGGTCGCGAACCCGACGCTCGCGCTCTATGGCTGGCGGTCCGCCGGCTCGAACTCGGTCTACATCGACCGGGTCGAGATCCTCAAGGTCGAGGACCGCACCCAGACCGTTGCAGGATACGACGGCGTCCGCGACCTCGGCCAGTCGGTCTTGAACGACTCGCGGACCACCGCGACTGTCGTCGCGCGCTGAGCACCTTCCATCCCGTCAAGCCGCCCCATGCGGGGAGGAGAACCCATGCCCTCACCATCCCCCGGCTACACCGTGTGCTCCACGACAGCCGTCATAGCCGCGACGGCGCAAACGGTGATCAACCTGATCTCGGCGACGAACGACATGCCGATCATCACCGAGATCGGCGTCGGATTCGACGGCACCGCAGCCTCGGCGCCCGCGCTCGTCGAGCTGCTGCTGTCCTCCCAGGCCGGGGCAGGGACACCAGGATCGAGCCCCGCACCGCAGCTTATCCGCGGGTTCGTCTCGGGCGGTTCGGCTGCGCAATCCACCGCCGGCATCTCCTATAGCGCTGAGCCGACCGTTTTGACGCTGGCGAAGCAGTGGCTCGTGACCCCGACGGGCGGCCAGCTCATCGTCCAGTTCCCGCTCGGCCGCGAGCCGTCGGGCATCACCTCCGGCGGTTCCGGGGCCGGCAAGGCATACGCGCTGAGGATCACGTCGCCGAAGGCGTGCAACTGCCGCGCCTACATGGAGTTCGAGGAATAGCCGGTGGACTTCCGGACTGAGGTCCTCGCCGACTCGCCGAGCGCCTACTTCCGTCTCGGCGAGACATCCGGGACATCGGCGGCGGACGCCATCGGCGGCGCGGCCGGCACCTATACCGGCGGCTTCACCATCCCGACGACCGGGCTTCTCGCGACCGACCCCGACGGTGCCGTCACGTTCAACGGCTCCAGCGGCTACGTGACCGCCGCCCACCGGGCTGCGTTCGACCTCGGCGACACGTTCACGCTCGAATGCCTGATCAAGCCGACCGCCTACAGAGACTCCGGGGGACTCGGCGGCTGCATGATCGACCTCGGCGGCAACTGCCCGATCTTCCGCTTCGCGGACTCGCTCGACGGCAGATTCATCCTGCGCAAGAACGGCGTCTCGACGCTCGTCACCAGCACCGTCGCGCTCCCGCTCGCCGTCCTCTCGCATGTGGCGATCACCAAGAGCGGCTCGACGGTCCACCAGTATGCGAGCGGCGTCGACGTCACCGGGACGGTCACGAACGCGACGATGGCGTCCAACTCGCTGCCGTTCGTGATCGGCGCAGCCGACGGCGGCGGGAACAACTACTTCGGCGGCGTGGTCGACGAGGTCATCGTCTATCCGACCGCGCTCTCAGCCGCCCGGATCCAGACGCACTGGCTCGCCGCGATCAACAGGCCGCCATCGCCGCAGCTCGCCGGCCTCGCCGTTCAGCGGGCCGCGAGCTTCTAATGGTCCAGTTCGGCCGCGGCTTCCCGATCCGGGGTGTCACTCAGCAGGGCGTCTCGCTCGCCGAAGCAGCACCGACAGTCACGACCGGGAGTGCCACCGGCATCGCGGCCACCCAGGCGACGCTGAACGGCACCGTCATCCCCGGCAACCAGACGACGACCTACCACTTCGAGTACGGGCCCACCGTGGGCTACGGCACCTCGATCCCGCTGCCCGATGGCGCGGTCGGCTCCGACAACACGAGCCACGCCGTCGCGCAGACGGCCACCAGCCTGTCCCCCGGCGCGACCTACCACTACCGGCTCGTCGCCACGAACCCGTCCGGGACGGTCAACGGCAGCGACCAGGTGTTCACGACACTGCCCGCATCCGTCGCCGTCGCGGTCGCGAAGCAGTACGAGGTGCTCGACTCGAGGCCCTACCGGCTCCGCCACATCCGGCCGCAAGCCGGCGGGACGACAGTGCTGAACACCGCCATGGGCTTCGAGTGGCTGCCGTCGAACCCAACGCCGATGAGCCGCGACTTCGCCTCCGGCCACTGGACCGGACGGCTCGGCGACGCGGGCGAGTTCCAACTGACCTTCCCGAACACGCTCGCCTCCGACGGGATTCCGTGGCGCTCACGCTTCTCGACCGTCGGCCACACCGAGTTCGTCGAGATCTACCGAGACGATGTCCTCGAGTTCGTCGGCGTGATCCTCACCGTCACCCCGGATCAGCAGCAGGTCGTGGTCACCGGCCAGGACGGCTGGTTCCTGCTCAAGAAAGCGTTCGAGCGGGATTTCACGACCGTGATGGCGCCACGCGACGTTGTCGAGCGCTACACGAGCGTGCAGGTGCCGGTGCTGACAGATGGCTTTACTGGTGTGAGTCTTGATGCTTCGAAATGGACCACATCGTCCGTAACCGCCAATATCACCCAAGACGGCCTTGTCATGGCGAATACGGGAGGTTCGACCGCAAAGGTCACCGCCAAATTGGGTGTAGATCTTAGCCAGCCGTTCTCCCTCGTGGCCACAGTCACTTATACGCCGCCAGTAGGCGGCAGCCCTTCGGTCAGCTTCTTCTTGCGCAATGGCGGTAATAGCGCCGGGCTTCTCATGCTGCTGCCGACCACTAACCTCGCAGAGGTCAGGATGAGCACGGGCGCCGGACTAGTGCGCGGTACCGGCGTCCCACTCACAGCACCGGCTTCCGGTGGATCTTCGTTGGAGCTTCGCTCAGATGGCCGCTGGCTGTCGGCTTACATCGATGGCGCCCTGTGCGGCTATCTCTCGATCGCGCCACTGCTCAGCGTCGGCGGCAGTTGGCTCCCGTCGCTTGAGATCGACGACAGCAGCGCCACACTGACTCTGACCTGCCGCATGGTGGTCCTGCGCCAAGCGGAGTCCCTTCTGACGCGTGGCGCTGACAAGGGCGACTATGTGCTCCCAGGCGCCGCCGCCACGTATCCGACCGGGGGTTTGACGGGCCATTACTACAACGATCTCGACCTCGCCTCCGACACGGATAGGACGTCGAAGCTCCTGAACCCTGGCCGCACCTCTCTCAAGGGCCAGCAGGATGCGACGGTCAACAACCCGACGCTCCCGCAGGCGACGAACTGGTCAGCGCGCTGGTTCGGCGCCATCTACTTGCGACTCTCGCAGGGAAACTACGGGTTCGCGGTCGACAACCTCGACGACGGCGCCCGCCTCTGGGTTGGAAAGACGAGCTTCGGCAGCCAGATCATCGACGACTGGAACATCGGCGCGGCGCGCAAGGTGACCGCGACGCTCACGGCCGCTTCCCTGGGCGGCAAGGACGGCTGGTACCCGATCATCCTGGAGTACTTCCAAGACTCCGGGGTGTCTGGTGTGCAGCTCAGATTCACGCCTCCAGCGTCCTACACCGACCCCGGTGGCACGAGCCTCACGGCCGGCACGGAGGTGATCGTGCCGGCGACGTCGCTCTCCCCGCTCGGCTGCGTAGACAACCGCTTCCAGGGCCAGTCGCACTTCGACATCGTCCAGCAGACCGGGCAGGCATTTGGCTACCAGCTCACCTGCGAGCCGATGCAGCTCGAATCTGGCGAGTTCCCCGGCCGCCTCGCCCCGCGTGTCCGGGAGGGTCGGGACACCGACGAGATCATCGAACGCGACGACATCGACCGCCGCTCGCCGATCGTCAACTACCAGGCGACCGAGGACGCCACCGACCAAGTCTCCAGCCTGCGCGGCAACGGAGCTGGCGTTCAAGACGGCAGCTCTGGCCAGGTCACGACCGAGATGCTCGACGTGCCGTCGCTCACGGCCGGCCTGTTCGACCTTCAGGGCTGGCAGGACGCGACCGACGTGACGATCGCCGCGTTGCTCCAGGCCCGGCTGAACGCGCAACTCGGGTTGCAGCTCGTGCCGTGGCAGAACATCACCGGCGATCCGACGGCACGCGACCGGCTCGCGGACAGCTTCCCGCTCACCGGCACCGTCACGCAGTTCAACTGGCGTCCTGGCGACGGCGTGCGGCTGGTCCTGCCGGACGTCAATGTCGTCGACCAGACGCCCCGCCAGATGCTTCAGATCACCCGCCAGTTCGTGCCCGGCGGACGCACGGGCACCCAGGTCGGTTTCCGGCAGCGGCCGAAGGAGGACGCCTACGTGATGCGCAAGCTCGTCTCGGCCGCGCTCCGGCCGCAGCGCACGTACCAGCGGCAGTACGTGATGCTCCCCGGCAACTACATCGGCCCTTCGAGCAACGTGACGGCAGGCGGGTTCTCCGGCTACTCGATCGTTCCGCTGCTGCCGTCCGACAAGGTCATCAAAGCCGTATGCCGGATCGTCGTCAACGACGCTGCGCAGCCGGTCCAGATGGAGGTCAACACGGTGCTCGACTCCCGCACGTTCACCGGCATCCCGGCAGAGCCCGACATCACGGGCCTTGCGACACAGCGCAGCAGCATCGACTGCCGGCTCTTCGTGCGCTTGAAGAACACCGGTGGCGCCGCCACGAACGTCGACTTCCAGCTCCTCGTGACGGTGCTGCGGTGAGCCAGCCGTCGACCGCCACGGGAGGACGGACGAAGTGACGACCAACATTGATCGGCAGCTCGGCGAAATCGTCCAGTCCCTGAGAGACCTGAAGGGCGACGTAGCCGAGATCAAGCGACAGACGACTGTGACGAATGGCCGGGTGACGGCGTTGGAGATGGCGAACGCCATCAGAGTCGGGGTCGACGCTCAGCGACAGCGTTACGCAAGATGGGTCATATGGGCGCTGGGCGTGATCGTGACGGCATTCTCCGGCACGCTCGGCGTTCTGATCCTGGGGGTCCACTGATGTCTCGCTTGCATCGTCTTACTCCTGAGTACCGGCTGCGCCTCGCGGCGGTATTGGCGGTCGTTGCGGTCCTGGTGGTCTGCGGGACGCTGGTGCTGGGCGTCAGCACCTACTTCCGTCTCCGAACGCAGATCCAGACGGTTGCCGCGCTTTCTGCGGCAAACCGGCGGCTCGCTCATGACGTGACCCAGCAGAATGCGAAAGCGCGGTATGACGATTGCCAAGCTGGCGATCGTCTGCGTGCAGCGCTCTATGCACAAGCGCTCGCGAGCAGCAGAACGACCCCGCTGCTGTTGCGCCTGGTGCCGAGCCTGGATACGCCCGAGGTGCGGAGGCTGGCAGCCGATAGCCGCACGCGGCAACTGAAGGCCTACTTGCCTCGAGGCACGCGCGGCTGCGCGCAATATGCGCTCGCAGTCGTGCCGCCGCGCGAGCGCGCGTCGTTCCACGTCCTTCCCTGAGCGCCGAGTATCGCGCCAGCTGACCTGGCGCTGACCAGCCGCCCCACCAACGGGGCTCAATACCGAGAGGAGGCGCCTCTATGCCAGAGACGCCCCAGCAGACGCTTGCCCGTCTGCAACGAGAGCTGCCATTGCGTCGACGCCAGGAGGCGCAGTTGCGTGCGCGCCTGATCGCGGTCCGCCGGCGGATCGCGAGCGTCATCCGCGGCATCGCGATCCACAAGGTCAGCGCCCGCCAGCAGGCCGTTCGTTGGGCGCTCGCTCAGGTCGGCACGATCGAGCATCCGCCTGGGTCGAACAGCGGCCCGAAGATCAGCGGGTGGATCCGGGCCGGTGGCGGCCAGCCGGGCTGGTCGTGGTGCCAGTACTTCGCGGACGCGGTCGCGGTCCATGGTGGCTGTCGGCAGATCATCGACGGCTACACCGTGGACGTCATGCGAGGCGCGTATGCCCGTCTCGGGTACCGGCCGATCAAGGTGGCCGAAGCGCTTCCGGGCGACATGATCTTCTTCAAGTTCCCCGGCATCAGCTCCGACCCGTGCGATCACGTCGGCATCAAGCTCGACGGCAACCGCACCGTCGAGGGCAACACCTCGTCGGATAGAGCGGGAAGCCAAAGCAACGGCGGCGGCGTGTTCGTCCGCGACAACCACATGCAGTTCGCTGTCGGCGCCGTGCGCGTTCCCTACAAGAGCTGACGCCCTCTCTCCCGGGGTCGCCGGCACGGCCCCGCGTCCGTGTTCCCGTCCAAGGAGCGTGATCGCCCCTGCGACTGCTTCGTATAGCAGCCATCTCTCTCTGCCTGCTCGCGGTCGCGCTGCCAGCGGCGGCGAGCAACACCATCACCGGCCGATCCTCCTGGTTCGGCGGCCCTTGCGACTCGATGTCCGGGCCTGTGACAGCGTCGGGCATCTCGCTCGCGGTCCCCGGCTTCGCCAGCCGCGCTGGCGCCCCCTACGGCGACCGCTGGATCGTCGAGCTGCCGAACGGCCATCGCGTCATCGCCGTGCACTCCGACTACGGCCCCGCAGCATGGACCGGCCGTGTGCTCGACGCGACCTACAGCCTGCTCCAAGCCGGCGGCTACGGGGCTGGCCCGTGCTTCGACTATCCGACCGGCGCGACCGTCAGCGCATTCCAGGTGGTCGAGTTTCACTACCCGTCGTGCTCGCCGACCGCCGGGATCGTCGTACGGCAGCTGCACCGTATCGAGCACCGTCACGGCCGCCAGTGCATCACCGGCCCAGAAGTCGGCCTGCTGAGCCGCTGGCAGCACCACGAGCGCGAGTTCTGGTCCGCCGGCCATCACACCGTCACCTGGGCGACCTGGCGTCGCCTCTTCAACGCGAGGTGAACATGACCTGGAAGAGACTCGCCAACCGGCTCGCGCTCGCTGGGGTCTTCGGCTGGTGCGCAGCGGCGTGCTGCGACCTTGGCCTCGCCGCTATCGACTTCCCGCTGGCACGGCGCGTCGCTGAGTACCTTGGCGCGATCGCCGGGGTCGGCATGGCGATCGCGATGCTCGCTCTGGCCGCGTTCTTCTGGTCGGCGGTGGATGAATGAAGCACTTCACCGTCTACCGCGACCAGGACGCGTGGCTGCGGTTCGGCCCGTTCGGCGGCTGGCACTGGCAGCCCACGAACAGCTCGCGCCCAGTGATCCGCGAGTACCTGACCAAGTGGGGTGCGTGGCTTGCCGGATGGCGAGCGACGCGCAACGACTCGAAGGAGCAGCGATGACGAAGAAGACGGCCGCGAGAGCGGCCCAGGCGAAGCCCTGCGAGCACTGCGGCCACTGCCCGACCTGCGGACACAGGCCACACGAGGTCGTGAAGGTCGTGCCGATGCCCTACCCGGTCCCGGCCCCGCAGCCCGTCTACCCGTGGGGCTACCGGCCCTACAGACCGTACTGGCAGATCGGCAGTCCGACCTATGTCGGAGGCGGATTCGGAGCCGGCGGCACCTACGTCAACGGCGTGAACGTGCCGGCGACGCCGCTCGGCACGCTCGTGAACTGCAACTGAGGTCTGGGATGACAACCCAGCCCGATACGCTCCAGACGTTCTCGCTCGACGACCTCGCCGTCTACACAAGAGAGCAGGCGTTCGGCCCGACCGCCAGTCCCGACTTCCGGGTCTTCTACGTGGGCCGCGACGACGTTCACGGCGTGCTGAAGCACCTGCTCTCGCGGGTGACGCTCAGCCTCGCGATGAACATGTTCGGCTACGACGACGACGAGCTGAACCAGATCATCTGGGAGCACGTCGAGACGCCCACCGTGCTCGTGCAGGTGACGCTCGACAAGTCGCAGTCCGGCGGCGTGCACGAGCGGAGAATCCTCGCCGCCGACCAGGCGAACGACCCGGCGGCGTTCGCGTCGCACTTCGCGGTTGGCACGAGCGAGACGCACCAGATCAGCCACACGAAGGGCGGCGTCCTCGACGGCATCGTCGCGTTCGAAGGCTCCACGAACTGGAGCGCGTCCGGCGAGGGCACCGGGATCGTCCTCGGCGGCGGGAGACAGCAGCCCGGCTTCAAGGCCCAGAACAACACGCTCGCGGTCTACATGAACCCGTACGAGATCGCGAAGTTCCGCGCACGGCTCGACTACGAGCATGCGGTCGCGGTCAGCCAGCAGGCGCGCTCGCAGCCGGTCGCAGCAGCTGCGTAGCACCCAACCTCACGGGTCGGCCAGTCGGCCCCGATAGACCAACAACAAGGAGAACGCATGCCCTCCCTGCCCACGCCGATCAAGGCGCTCGTCACCGCGGCGATCTCCGCCGTCGGCGGCGGTGTCGCTGCTCTCGTCGCCACGCGCTTCCCATGGATCCACCTCTCGCGTGGCGCGGTCACCACGGACATCACGTTCGTGCTCGGCGCCGGGATCACGTGGCTCGAGCACCAGAAGGTCTTCAAGCTGATCGAGGCGAAGATCAGCCGCCTGCTCACGGTCGTTCATCCCATCGCAGGCGAGCTGAAGACGCTCGATCCCGGCATCGTCAGCCAGCTCGGTACCCAGGTCGCGGTCCTCACCGGCAGAGTCGAGACGCTGCTGCACCTGCATGCCGCTTCGATCACGGCCGCCGCGACCGCCAATACGACCGTGAGAAGCTCGGTCACGAGCGGCACGACGAGATCGACGACCGGCACGACGAGAGCGGCCCCAGCGACCGGGAGATAGCCCGGCGCAGCGCGCGCCGAGTTCAGCCTGCGCCCGGCGTATCCTGGTCGCGGGTGATAGCCACGCGATATCGACGCCCGTCCCCATTCGTGGGGGCGGGCGTTTCGTCGTTAACGACCCTACCCGGCACGTCTACGACGTGATGTAGCCTCTTCTTGCTTTTCTCAGCAGGCCGGCACGCGCCATCGTGTTCATGGTCGAAGCGGCCGTTGCCGACGCAATGCCAGTCTCCTGCTCGATCTGCTTCGCCGTCTTCGGGGCGCCTCTCGTGGCGGCGAGGATCTTCGCTCGGTTCTCGCCACGCGGCGCGCGTCTCGTCGCTCGGGCCGGCTTGCTGCCGTTCATGCGGGAGGCCGGGCGAGGCGGTCTTGACGTCGGCTGCGCGGGCCGGCGATTCCATGGCGCGCTTGATCTCGTCGATGCGCTCGCGATCGGCCGGCGTGATCGGCCGACGCTTGAGCAACTCGTCGTGGGTCACGATTCTCATGGTGTTCACCCTCTCAGATTGCGCTGGAGCGCGCGGGTCCGTGCCGCTCACTCTCACCGCCTTCCGGCCGACCCGGCACTCAGCCATCCGGAGCGCCGATAGGGTCCCGCTCGGTGCGCACCGTCCTGCACATCGTCGAGCTGGTCGTCTTCCTCTGGTTCGTGCTCGGTCTGCTCGTCGCGATCTGGAACATGCTCACCGGCGGTCACCGCGACCGGCAGGCGACGCGCGTCTCACAGCAGATCCTCGACCGGGGCCCACGACAGGTCGTCGACCTCACCCCTCCTCCAGAGCAGAAGGTGCAGAAGGTCCGCAGGATCGAACGACGAGGACGACGCAGGCGCGGCAGCGGCTAGGGATCGATCACAAAGTCGCAGCTCACGGTCTTCACGTTGTCTGGCGCGTTCGGCAGTCCTCCATCGCTTGCCGGCTGCGCACCCCATGCGGCGATCGTGACGGTGTCATTGCCGGCAGTCTTCGCGTGCAGCGAAAGGTCGAGCGATGTCGAATCGCCGGCGGCCAGTGGCCCGAGCTCGTAGAAGCCGCTCCCATCATCCTTCGCGCCCGAGCCTCCGGCAATATTGTCGATGACGAAGGCGCCGAGACCGTCGATCTGCGCCACGGCGGTCGGCCACGCAGTTCCCCCGGTGTTCTTGATCCGCACCGAAACCTCGGTCGGGCCTCCTACCAAGAGCTGCTTCGGGATGCACGTTCCGTCGAGCGATGCCTGGGCGTGGGTCCCGGCCGTCATCGAGGCGCACGATGTCACTGCGATCGAGCATGCGGCGACTGCTGCCGCCGATCGTAGCGATGCGATGGACCTCGTGGTCAGCATGCGATCGAGAGATCGAACGGGCGCGGCTGGCTGGCTCCGGTGCTCGAGAACGTGTAGACATCGATCTCCGCCGGGTTCAGCGCGGCGCTCCCGGCTACGAACACCTCTCCAGGCGACGGGGCTCCCCCGTGGAAGACCACGCCGTTCGGGAACCCGAGGGTTGCTGATCGCGCGCAGTGGCTGACGTCCCGGTCGAAGACCACGCCGTAGAGGTTTCCGCTCGCGGTGATGGAGAGCGCTCCGCTTGATTCCAGCAACGCCCCGTCGGAACTCACTATGGCCCAGAGCGATTGCGCCGGAGCACCGGGGACGCCCGGAGGGCCTTGGACGCCCTCGGGCCCAGGCGGGCCGGTCTTCCCGACGAGGCTTCGAAGCGTTGTCGCGCTGAGCTTGGATCTCGTCACGGACTGGTTCTTGAGCTGCCGGGTGCCCACGCTGTTCGCGGGCAAGCGCAGCGCTGCGACAGATGTGCTGCCGAGGGAAATGAATAGTGCGACATAAGCGACCGCGTTGCGTCGCACGTGCCGTCCGAGTCCGATCTTCAGCATGCCGCGCACCCTAATCGGGACACCGGTGTTCATGCGCAGGGTCGGCGTTTCGGGGCACGAGCACCGACCGGCGGCGTTGGGGGATCCATGCCGGCCGGGCTCGTGCCGCTTCGCGCTGGGACCTTGCGCGAAGATCGTGACTCATGGGCGCCAGCCTTCCGCGATGTGCTGACGCAGCTGGTCGTAGTCGCGACGAAGGCGCAGCACCTCGGGCAGCAGGACCGCGACAGCGATGCGGGCGATCGTCGCGTCGCGGATGTACTGCGCCTTCGAAACGCCGGCACGGGCCGCTTCGATGCCGAGCTGCTGCCAGTGCTGCTCGTCGAAGCGGACCGTTGTGGTGTGCATCGCGGGCGCCACGGACCGGGACGCTAGACGTGCGAGACGGGGCTGTGTGCGAGGTCGGCTGGTGGTGGCGTATCTCGTACGAGATCCGCTATCGCCCGGTGCGCCGTAGGATTGTCTCGACGCGCTCGAGGCGTCTGCGCAGCTCCGCGATCTCGTCGCGGCATGTGTCCCGGCCGAGCTGTCGGGCTATCGCCTCACGTACGTACTGGACTTCGGCGACCCCGCGGCGTCTAGCTTCGGCGCTGATCTCGCGGAGCATGTCCGACGGGAGCCGGTACGTCTTGCGCTCCATCACCACTGGAAGTGAATTTAGCTCCGGAGCGGTTTGCGCGAACGCTCCTGAGCAAACCTGTGCCTCCATGGCGTGCCACAGCGGCACCAGGGCGCCCAACTGACGCTCTCTCGTGCGCCATACGTCTACGTTCGGTCGAGGCGAGGGGATTTCGGTGCAGCGGACGGAGGAGGCAGGGTCGTGCCACGGATGGCTATCGCAGATGAGCGGATCGACACGGTTCGCAAGTCCTCACCAATCGGGAGAATCGTAAGCAACACGGGCGATCCGCGAGGTTCGAGGTGGACAGCACCCTCACTACTTCGATACGGTGTACGTGCCTGCTTGTGGACGGTCGCCTCAGCAGGAGCGCCTTGGGGGACGACGCGGGGAACGGTCGTCGGCCGAGGAGAGAGAGGACGTGCGAGGGTGAGCCAAGGAGTGCAGGGGCTCGACGGTGCCGAGCCAGAAGCGGGACGGCGCGCGCTCGCCGTGCTGGTCGAGCTGCAAGCAGGGATCGCTGCCGCCGACGGTGCCCGGCTCTCTGCTCGCGAGCGCGCGATCGACGGGCTGCGAGCGATAGCCCAGCTCGAGGAGTACGTCGCCGCCTCGCTCGACGAGCCCGGCTACTACGGCCGGATGGCCGGCACGCTGCGGTCCTCCGCACAAAGACGACGACTGGCAGCCGCCCGCCTCGACACGCCGACATCAAGACGGCCATCGCTCAGGACGGTGTGAGGCTCTACGCGGCGACGCGGGACAGAACGTCGAGGACGACGGTCCGGTCCGGGGCGGCGAGCGCGGAGCGAGCGGCGGCGATGAGCGCCTCGCGATCAAGGCCGAAGCGCTCAGCGACCGCGGCGAGCGGGCCGCTCGTGTCGGCAAGGGCGTTGAGGATGTCGATCGCGACCGGGCCGCCGTTGCGGACCGCGACGATCGCGCCCGGTGTCTCGTCGTCGCCGTAGTCGGCGTGGTCGACGTCGACCAGCGTGATCTGGAGCGTGTCGCCCTGGCTGTCGTAGTCGGCGCGCATCGTCAGTTCCTCGTCACGTAGAGGGTAATGATGAGGCTCGGATTGTCCAGCGCCACGATCACGCGGACGTTCCGCCCGTCGACCTGGCCCTGGTAACGGGGGTTGCCGTTCGCGTCGCGGCCGTCTTCGCTGCCAGCGGCGACGATTGCTGTCGCCTGCTCGCGGCTGACGCCGTAGAGCTTGAGGCGCTGCCTCGCGTGGCGGGTGAACTCCATCGCCTCTCAGCCCGTGTCCGCATCCTGCTCGCCGGGAAGCTCGATCTCCTCGCCGGCAGCAAGCCGCAGTGTCTCCTCGTCCTCGCCGGGAGCGGGAGGGGCCTGGGGTTCGAGGCCGAGCGCCTGGCGGACCTTCGCCAGGTTCGCGACGGCGGCTTCGAAGCCCACCCCGCGCTCGTCGAGCACGTGGCGAGCCATCGCGAGGCGGTACTCGGCGAAGTACGCGGGGTCGATCCCCAGCACCTCCGCCACCCGCTCCATCAAGTAGGCCGATGGAGCGCCCCTGGCCGTCCCGGCCGCGTGCTTCTCGAAGCTGCTGCGACTCGCGCCCTGTCGGATGCCGTCTCTGCGTGATCTGACGAGGCCCTCCAGGTGCCAGGCGATGTCCTGGATGGTCCTGGTACCGCGCGCGTCGTCGATCGCCTGCGGGAATGGCTTCTGCGAGGCGTCCATGGGGAGCCGCATGCAAGCGCGTAGAGGCATTGCTTGCAATGCAACTGCATTGTCGCTATGCTGCTGCATGCAATGCAACTGCATCAAACAACCCCGCTCACGCGAGCCCTCGCCGACGCAACGGAGTCGGACATCGAACTCGCATTTGCCATCGGCGTGAACGTCACGACGATCTGGCGCTGGAAGACCGGGAAGAGCACTCCGGCGTCGCAGGCTACGCGCGAGCGAATCGCCTATGTGCTGGGTCGGGAGGTCGAAGAGTTGTGGCCCGTCGAGCACGAGCAGGAGGCCGCGTGATGCCTCGTCTTCTGACCGACGAGCAGCATGCACTCGCTCGCGAACTCGCCAGCGATGTCGCTATTCGCGCGGCGTTGCGGCGTGACCTGTTCGGAGCCGGCCCGGATGACCGCAGCCCCGAGGAAATCGGGCGCGACCTCATCGAGACGCTGGAACGGCTGATGGAGCCCGACGAGGCTGGGGAGTTGGGGTCGTGATCGTCGGCTGCCACGGCTGCGCCGCCGAGCTTCCCTACGACGGTAGGGGGCGTCCGCCGAAGTGGTGCAAGCGATGCCACAACGAGAACATCGCCGCCAAGCAGCGCGCCTACTACGAGCAGAACAGGGACGAGATCGCCGCCAAGCAGCGCGCCTACTACGAGCAGAACAGGGACGAGATCGCCGCCAAGAAGCGCGCCTACTACGAGCAGAACAGGGACGAGATCGCCGCCAAGAAGCGCGCCTACCGCGAGCAGAAGCTCGGATGCTCGGTCTGCGGCGAGCGCCTGCGCCATCCGTCCGATGACGGCCTCTGCGGCTTCTGCGCTGAGGAGTTGGCCGCATGATCGCCGTCCTGCGCATTGTCGAGATGGTCGGCGTGCTCGCCATGCCCGGCCTTCTTCTCGCTGCGGTCGCCTGGATTGCAGGGCGGGTGTAGCGATGCTCGGCCTCGTTCCAGTTTCGCTCGGCGTCGGGCACGCCACCGTCCGCTACAGCGCCCGTCCCCCTCGGGCGCAAGGCACCACCTCCCCCGGTGCCGGAGCGGTCCCCCGCGGTGGCGTGCCGGACGTCGAGCAGTTCGTTCGTGCTGGCGAATGCCAGTGCTGCGGTGCGCTCGTGCCGTCCGCGCACCGTCAATCGTCGTGCGCGGTCTGCGGGTCGCCGGTGATCTACCGGCTCCACGAAAACGGCCGGAGCGGTAGGAGCCGCTCCGGCCAGACACAGGAGGTTGCATCTCCCATGCCACGCCCACAGTACCTCAGCGCTCAGGACGCGCTCGACCTCGCCGTCATGAACCGCGGCGAGCGGTCCGTTCCGGCCGCATGCCCGTCATGCGGGGACGACCTCCAGGGTCGCATGCTCCTGATCCGCGACCAAGAAGCGGGGGAGAGCTACGACACCATCGTGGAGGACACCGGGCTCGGCGACGGGCCGTGCGTCCTTGCCTGCGACGCTTGCGGCCGTCAGCTCGCCCCGGACATTGTGGTCCTGCGCGATCGGCACGGCCGCTGCGCCGCACAGATCGCCGAACTTCAGGCGGTGGCGTAGCCATGGCCGAGATCACGATGCAGGCGCGGCTGCGCGCAATCGCGGACTGGCTCGACGCGAATCCCGCCGCCGAGCCCAGCTCGATCGCCGTGTACTCCGACGATGCTCGAATCCTCGACTTCGCGTTGGATGCCCAGTCGCTCGCAAGACGCGCGCTCTCGATAGGCGGACGCTGGGCCAAAGGCGGGACTGACGACCACTTCTGGCTGCGCCAAGAAATCCTGCCCGGCGTCATCTACGAGCTGTGCTCTCACCGCGAAGCGGTCTGTGAGCGTGTCGTCGTTGGCACCGAGATGGTGACGGAGCCGGCGCCCGACGCGCCGATGGTCGAGGTCGAGCGTGAGATCGTGGAGTACCGCTGCCCGCCGTCCCTGCTCTCGATCGGCGGTGCGTCGTGAGCGCCGTCACGTATAGACGTGTCGTCCACGAGGTCGTGGACCCCGAGCTTGACGCCATCGCGCTGAACCAAGCTCAAGCGCGCGCGCTCGACAACCGGGACACGCCAGAAGTCGACAGTCTGTTGGAGTACATCGAGACCCTCCGAGGCTGCGGGCTCGCACCGAGGGTCTGCGACGAGCTGGAGCGCTACGGCTGGCTGTTGGTCGAGCTGAACGGCCGCGAAGGCAGCTTCGCCCGGACGGTCGCCGGCAACGGCGAGCAGATCGCTCGCGACCTCCGTCCGGTCGCTGGCCGGCAGTCTCTCAAGCGTCCCGCGCTTCGTCGGATGCTCGCGCCGATCCTCGACGTGCTCGCCGACGTCGACCTTGACGACCCTCGGCGAGATTTCGACGGACTCATCGCCGCGCTCGAGCGCGTGATCCCGGCACAGACCTTGCGGTCCAGATCGCTGCTGCACGAACTCGGCAGAACACGCTGTCGCACCCTGCTCCGGCTTCTCAGAGAGGACGGCCCACGATGAACGCGCTCCTCGCCATCGTCGGCCTGTGCGTCCTGATCGCGGTCGTGATCGCGCTGCTCCAGACCCGCAGATACGAGCAGGCAACTCGCGCTGGCCACGAGTCGTTTTGCGAGGACGTCAACCGCGAACTCGCAGACCGCCAGCGGTATTGGGCTGACGAACTCGACGACGTCTGGAGAGCGGTATGAGCGCCGCGACGAAGACGCAGGACGGCGTCGCCCCAACCGACCCTACGGAGGCCTGATGACCACTGGCACGATCGACCTTGCCAACTTCCGGCTGGCCAGAGGCAAGCACTCCTCGATCACGGAGGGCGGTTGCCTGCTCGAGCTGTGCTCCTTCATGGCCAGAGAGCCCTGGAGCGACCATCCGAAGTGCGTGAGCCCGGTTCTCGGCGCGTTCGGTCGTCGCCTGAACGACGATCTCGGCGACGCCGAGCGGCAGCTGCTCACGCCCTACGCGGAGCGCATGCTGAACACAGCGGGCGACGGTCAGGACGAGGCCCGCGGCTGGCTTGCTGCGGACTGGCCGATCCGTAACGCGGTCTATGCCGCGCTCCGGCCGAGATTCGACGAGGTGCTCAAGCCGACGATTGAGAAGCTGCTTCCGTCCGCGCTCGACCTCCTGGACCGGATGATCGACCCGTCGGCTGCTCCCAGCGCACAGGCGGCGGCGTGACCGTACGCGAGGCCATCCGCAACCGCCATCTGCGCGGGGATCGGGAAGGGCGCGACGAGCTGCTGCGGTACGCGCTGCGTAACGGCGCGAACTACCGCCAGCTCGCAGCGGTCGTCGGCTGCTCGGAATCGACCGTGCACGGGTGGCTCAACAGCTACAAGGCCGACGTCATCGGCGCCGTCCTTGACGAGGCTGTGCCCGAGCACCTTGTTCCCAACGTAGAAGGGCGCCCGACCACTGGAATGGCCGGCGCCCGTGACCAGAGCCGTTGAAGGAGGCCCAGGTGACGCAGACCGTACAGAGACCGAAAGCATCGAGCAACGGGAGGGCGCCAGAGGTCCCCGACGATGCCGAGCGCGATCTCGCGCTCCTTCCCGTCGACAGCCTGCGCGAGGCACGGCCGTTCCTGCGCCGGCCGTTCACCGTCAAGGCTGTCAAGTGGAAGGTGCAGACTGCGAACGCCGAAGCGGGCTGGGCGATGTGCGTCCCGCACATCGACGCACGACTCGTCAGCGAGCGCCTGAACCTCGTCTGTCCGCACCTGTGGCAGCACAGATTCCGCGACGAGAACGGCAGAACGTGGTGCGACCTCACGGTCGACGGGCTCACGCGCCCGGACATGGGCGACACCTGGCAGGGCAAGGGCCTCGTCTCTGACGCGTTCAAGCGCGCCGCCGTCCATTTCGGAGTCGGCGTCTCGCTCTACGCCATCCCGAAGATGTTCCTGCGCGCGAGCGACGGACATGTCGCACCCGCCCGGTCAAACAGAGGCCCGACGCTCAGACTCATCGACGCTGGCGAGCAGCGGTTGCGTCAGCTCTATGAGCAGTGGCTGGAGGACTACGGCATCCAGCGGTTCGGCCGGCCGCTCGATCACGGCGACGACCAGGACTCGGTCGGAGACCCCGACGTTCCAGCGCAGGCAGCGGCGGTCGAACAGCAGCAGGCCGCCGACCAGCCGGTCTCGGCAGTCGAGGAGGATCCGGAGCGGGCGCTTGTCGCCTACCTCGCGATCGACAGTCCGCTTGCTGCCAAGCGCAGACAGGCGAACGACGGGATGCTGCTCCTCAGCGCCGGCCCGGCACGTCGGCTTCGCGAGCTGCGTGACGCCGGCATTGACGAGCGAGCGCTTGACGCGCTCTTGGACCGCGTCAATGCCGCAGCGGACGGAGCGACGCCATGACGGTCTACGTCGTGCTCGCCACGGGGACGCCGTCGTGACCGCGGCCACAGCACCGTTCATCGTCGAGCCGCCCCGGTTCTCGATGTCGTTCATGCGCGCGGCGGAGGGATGCCTCCGCCGCGCCGACATGGAACGCAAGGTCGACCTCGCCGGGCCGGACGCCACCGTCGGGCGCTTCTTCCACTGCGCGATGGCCGCGATCGGCCTCTACTGCTCGCTGCGCGGGATCGAACGACCCGACCGCGACACCGCGATCAGGATCGCGAAACGCGCGATGGCCGGCCCTGACGAGCCAGGCCCGCTTCCCATGGCCGCATGGGAGACAGCGCTTGACCTCGTCGACCGCTGGCTGCGCCGATCCTCATCGTTCTTTCGTGCCGGCGAGCGGTTCGAGATCGACTCGCGTATCCCGTTCCACGGCCGGATCCTCTCCGCACGCATCGACCGTCTTGCCGTCGACGGACGGGTCGCGTACGTCGGCGACTACAAGAGCGGCTGGGCCGATCCAGCCGACGCGCTGAGCCCGCAGGGCAGACGCTACGCCTGGCACATCCTCGTCGAGCACGCGGAGGTCGACGAGGTCCGCTACACCGAGGACCACGCCCGCACCGGCCTGTTGTCCGGGCCGTGGGTGATCTACCGCGACGAGCTGCCCGCGATCGAGGACTACCTCCGCGCGCAGATCGACAAGATCACCGCCGCCTACGCCAACGGAGCCCTGCCCGCGAAACCGGGTGCGATCTGCTCCTCGCCGTCGCGCTGCCCCGTCGCCAGCTCGTGCCCAGTCCCGGACTGGGCACGGCCCGACACAACGATCGAGACACACGACGACGCGGTCGCCGCCTTCGAGGAGCTGCTCGTGTGCGACCAGCGCCGTGAGGCGAAGGTCGCAGCGATCCGCGGCTACATCGAGGACGCCGGTCTGCGCGCGATCGAGGTCGGAGGCCAGGAGATCGGGTTCGGCACCAGAACCGGCCGCAAGCTCAACCGCAAGCGTCTCGCCGCCGACCTGGGCGCGCACGAGACCAGCATCGACCTGGACACCTACGACGAGGAAACCAGACCGACGTTCGGACGCCGGAGAGCTGCAGCATGAAGCCCCGTTCCGTCCAGCTCATCGACGGGCCATTCGCTGGCAGATACATGCTCGCCACAGGATGCAGCACGCTCGCCGTCAGCGGGATTTGGTCGTGAGCCCGGTCCGTCCGCTCAGCGTCCGTGACGAGATGCTCGTCGCGCTCTGGCGCGACGGCGTTGACGCCGACGAGATCGCTGGTGTTCTCGACCTGGAGCGCGACCACGTCTACCGGCTCGCGTCACGGCTGCGTCAGCGCGGCGTGGACCTTCCTCGCCGTGTTGCCCGGACTGCGAGACGCGCACAGCATGAGCAGCCTCGGCGTGGCACGCCGTTCGATCAGATCCTTTCCGGCACCTGGACGGGGACGGCCTGATGACGAACGCCCAGCGTCTCGAACGCGAGCTGCTCAGAGCCGGCAATCGTGGCTGCACCAGCCAAGAGCTGGGAGCCGCCGGTGTCACGCACGTCGAGATCGAGATCGACCGGATGCGGAGACGCGGCGCGGTCATCGACGAGATCATGCTGCCGCTCTCGAAGCGGATCCGCTACGTCCTGCGCAGACCCGCCGCCCAGGCTCAGCCTCAAGTCGAGGCTGAGCCCGAGCCAGAACCGCTCTTCGATCCCAGAACGGCACCCGCGAAGCCGCTCAGCCCCTACGACGTAGAGGCGGCGTAGGTGGCCGAGTTCGATGCGTTCCTCGTCTTCAACACAGTCGGTACTCACCGGAAGTTTCGGCGTCTCACGCCGCCGGAGCGGTGGTGCGCTATTGCCGGCGTGTGGGCCATCGCGTCCATGTCGCCGATCCGCGGCTACCTGCTCATCTCCAGAGGCGTCCAGGCGACGGACGACGATTTCGCGGAGCAGGCCGGCGTGAGCATCCCTGTGGCGCGTTCGTGTCTGAGGAAGATGCGCGGGCTCGGGCTCGTCGAGCACGACGAGGAACTTGACGCCGAGCATGTGCATGACTGGCACGAGCATCAGCCTGAGCGGAGGGTGAAGCCGTCGGACTCGACGGAGGCGTGGCGGGAGCGGAAGCGCAGACAGCGCGCGCGTGACAACGCGGGCGACGTCACGCCCAGTCACGCCAATGTCCCGCGTGACATGTCACGCCCAAAGTCACGCGGTCACGCCCCTGAAGTAGAAGGGGAAGTAGAAAGGGAACTGAAGAACCCCCCCTCACCCCCCGCAAGCGGGGGGCGCAGACGCGACCGTGACCGCTTCGCTGGTTTGATGGCTGCATGGCGGGAGGCTGCTGTCGCCTCCGACGCCGAACACGAGCGGTGGCGGACGGCCCTCGAATCCACGCCGGACCACGTTCGTGGCTCGCTGCAACACCTTCACGCTCACGCCTCCCCGAACGGACGGCTGCTCCTCGGCTGCGGCTCCGGCGGATTCGCAGCTGGGTACGTCGAGGAGCGCTTCGGCACGCTCCTCGCCGCAGTCATCGACGGACCGTACGAACTGGTGGACTGCGGCTGCGCGATCGGCGGGGCGTCATGAGCCAGCACCTCGACGCGCTCGCGGTCGGTCAGGCGCGCCGGATTGAGATCGCCCGCATCCGCGGCGAGGTCCGCCGCGACCCGTATCGCGTTCGGGATCTGCTGCTTGACCCGCCACCCGCGCTCACGAACCTGACGGTTCTGGACGTGCTCCGGATGCCGCTCAAGCACGGCACGGCCACCCCAGTCCTCTCCCGGATCGGTCGCAGAGCAGCAGCGGCCAGGATCAGCCTGCTCGAGCCGATGGGCTCCCCGTCGTCGAGGCGTGCTCGCGAGTGGGCTGTTGAGCACGGGCTGTGGCACGTGTGCCGACGACTCCCCGGCGCCGTGAGGAGAACGGCGTGAGCGCCCGCGTCCCGACCCGCAAGCAGTTCCGCCGTCTCGGCGCGATCGCGATGCCGGGGTCGATCGTGCCGTCGCCGACGCGCAACGAGTGGCTGCCGCTGCGCAACCACGGCTGGACTCGCGACATCGCTTGCACGCTCGCCGAGCACGGCCGCGCCTTCGGCGGCGCGTACGTCCAGAACTGGTACCTCCCTCCTCAGCAGATCACTCCGAACGGATTGCGGGCTCTCGCCGACGCGATGGAACGCTACGAGGGGGAGGACGACCGTGGCTGACGTTGTCGAGGCGCTGATTTCGCAGGGCGTGCAACGTTGCCCTCGGTGCGGCGCGGACCACGGCCAGGTGACGTTCCTCCGGATGGCGAACGCGATCATGGCGGGCTGCACGCCGCCGCTGACGCATTGGGCGTCGTGCCCGGAATCGGGCGAGCCGATCCTTGCGCGCGTGACGGGCACCATGATGGTGGCATCGGTCGCGACAGTCGTTCTCGATGACGTGTCCGAGCGCCAGGTTCGGCGGGCCATCGCGGGGGAGGACGAGCGGTCGTGAGCGCGACCATCCTCCAGTTTCCGCAGCGCCACGTCGATGGCAAGGTGTGGGAGCCGTGGATCGGCGAACGTGAGATCGCGCGGCACTACGGCAACGTCTCGACCCGCACCGTGCGTCGTTGGCGGCTCGCTGGGATGCCATCGCGGCTGATCGGCGGACAGCGTATGTTCCGGATCTCAGAGACCGAGCGCTGGCACGCGGAGAGGAACCGGGCGTGAGCTACCGCCTGAAGAACGGAAGCTGGATCGTTGAGATCTATGACCCGGCGGTCAGAGGCAAGAGACACGTCAGGCCGGCCGACTTCGACATGGAGCCGCCGAGAAACGAGCGGCAGGCTAGAGCGCTCGAGCGCGCGGCGCTGAACGCCCGCGATGACCGGCGCCCGGACCGCGGCGAGGAGACAATCGCCAGCTTCGGCGACCGGTGGACGACTGACTTTCCTCGAGGCGAGTCGACGAACGTCCACCATGACCAGCAGGTCAAGGCGTTCGTCGCCGCGTACGGCAGACGCCTGCTGCGGTCCATCACGCGCAGAGAGGGGCGACGGTGGGGCAACGACCATCCGAGCCATGTCCCTGCGCTGCGGCTGATGTACAACGACTCGATCCGCGACAAGCTCGCCGATGACAACCCGTTCGCGGCGCTCGGCATCGAACGCAGACGCGGCCGCAAGGACATCACGGTCCTGACGCTCGACGAGGTCGAGCTGCTCGGCGAGATCGCGCTCGCGCTCTTCGGCGAGGTGTGGGGACCGTACGTCCGGGCGATGATTCTGTGGGGCGCCTACACCTGCTCGCGTACCGGCGAGACGTTCGTGGCCCGGCACGATCTGCTCGACGGCGACGTCTTCTACCTCGAAGAGCAGTACAACTCGCGGCTGCGCAAGGTTACCGAGCCGAAGCACGGCAGCACGGGAACGATCTACGTGCCGCCACCGGCGCGCGATGCGGTAGCCGCTCTCCCGCGGAGACTCGGCGACAATCTCATGTGGCGCACGAAGCGTGGCAAGCCGTTCACGCAGCCGAACTGGTCGCCAACATGGAGATCGATCCGCACCGTCTTCCTGGACCGCCTGCCGCGCACCCACCACCTTTGGCGGCGCCTCGCGAGAGACCACGAGGACGTTCTGGACTTCTACGAGCTGCGGCACTTCGGCGCGAGCTACATGCTGAACGTGCTGGAGATCGAGCCGTGGGTCATTGCGAGACAGCTCCGGCACTCCGACACGGACCTGATCATCGAGCTGTACGGCCACCCCGAGGAGGGGGTCGCGATCGACCGGATGCGGCGTGCCTGGACGCGCAGAGCAGCCCAGCTTCGGGGGATGGCGGGCGGCGCGGCCGTTAGAGCTGCGGAGAATCTCGGGGGATCGGCATGACGCACCCACCGCCAGCATGGGCTATGTCCGCGTTTTTGCTCCTGTCTCCCCGACTCGCAGGACCGAGTCCTCAACGAGACTCACGAAGCATCAGGAAGCATCATCGATCCCCGGTGGCATCGGGGATCCAGGGCGTTCGAGGCGATCACACCGGCGATCTCCGCAACGGACTTCGCCGACGGTTTCCGCACACGAAACCGCACACGGCAAACGCGGATGACCGCACAAGGGCGGTGGCCGCGTGACGCGCTACGGGACGATCCCGGCCAAGCCGCCGTACTGGGCCCTCGAAGGGCTCGTCGCCCACCTCTCGTTGCGCGTAGCCGAGCTGGAAGCTGCGGCGGAGATGGCGTGGCGTGATCCGGGCGAGTACCGCCGCGGGTATCTCGCCGGCTATCACGCCGATCACAGAAAAGCCCCGCAAAACTTGGCTTTTTGCTGTTCGCTCTGGTCGTGGGCCGTGGTTCCTCATGTCACATTGCTGGGACCTTCGGCGCATCGGCGTGTGTTATGCTGTATGCGTGAAGCGAACCACGATCATGCTTCCTGACGAACTCGACGTGCGGTTGCGGCTCGAGGCGAAGCGGCGCAGCCTGTCGATCGCCGACATCGCTCGGGAGGCGATCGACGAGCATGTGCCCCCGGCGCGCCCGGAGGGCGGTTTGAGTTTCTTCGCGATCGGCGAGGGCTCGTCGACCGATGCGTCCGAGCGCGTCGACGAGATCGTCGGCGACGCGATGGCGCGCCGCCACGACGATTCGGCGGCGTAGGTGCTGATCGTCGACGCCGGCCCGCTCTACGCGGCTGCTGCCACGCGAGACAAGCACCACAAACGCTGCGTCGAGCTGCTCTCGAATAGTCCTGGCCCGCTCGTCGTCCCCGCGCTCGTTGTCACGGAGGTCGCGTACCTGCTCGCCGACCGCATCGGCCCGCACGCCGAGCTGGCGTTCGCCCGTGCAATCCGTGCCGGCGAGCTCGTCGTCGAGCCTGTGATCGAGCGTGACTGGACCCGGATCGAGGAGCTGACCGAGCAGTACCTCGACCTACCGCTCGGCGTCGTCGACGCCTCCGTCATCGCGCTCGCCGAGCGCCACGGCGTCGACACGATCGCCACGCTCGATCACCGGCACTTTGGGACGGTCAAGCCTGGGCATCGAGACGGCTTTCATCTGGTGCCGTAGAGCTATCTGAGTCTGAAACCTTGGCGGCAGCGGCTACTCAGCGCTCTGGCTCGGAGCGTCCAGCCATGTTGCTGGAATGAGCTTGTCGCCGCTGCGCCAACGCTCCACGACGGCGTCTTGGAACCAAGCCTCGTTCTTGAAGTCTGCGTGGTCGAGCACGATGACTTGCAGGCTGCCCCGCAGCTGCTCGACAACATCGAACACCACTCGGCACCGGCCGGCAATGGCTGATGTACCAGCTCTGCAAGGCAAGGTATGCCACACGGTGGTATCCGACCCAGTTTTCCGCTCCCGATTCCACGATCCATACAGATAGGGCCGCTGTGGGTGTCAGCAACGACCGTGAGTCGCGTCAGGTCGATCCGGACATCGGTTTCGCTGTGCTCAAGTTCAAGACGACGAGGAGGCTTCCTGGTCAGCAAGCGCGTCAAGCGCGTCGCGATTGACATCCGGCGTCCGGCCGTCTCCCGTTCACGGTCAATCAGGGCCTCTTGTGCTTGCAGCAGCTGGGGCCGATCGCGTTCGACAGACCCGATCGGCCGCAGCGCCGACAGTCTGGAACGCCAGCGGCCATTCCTCTACAGCCGTCGTGTTGTGTCGCAACGGCGGTCAGTGGCGCGGTGTCCCTCACCGCGCCCGTGTAGGTCGCGGTCATGCTGGCCCTCGCCGCACGCCTTGACACCGCGACTCGCCGCCGGTTTGCTAGCGGAGTGCAGTTCGTGGCGCCGGCCGAGCATTACGACCGCTTCATGGGGCGCTACGCCCCGACGCTCGCGGCAGCGCTGGCCGACGTCGCCGACATCGGTCCGGGCGCGCGGGTGCTCGACGTGGGCTGCGGGCCGGGTGGGCTCGCGAGTGAGCTCGCCGCGCGCGTCGGTGCCGAGAACGTGGCGGCGATCGACCCAGCGCCGCAGTTCGTGCGCGCCTGTCGCGAGCGCAACCCGGGCGCCGACGTCCGCGAGGGCGTCGCCGAGGCGCTGCCCTGGGCCGACGGCGAGTTCGACGCGGCGCTCTCGTCGCTGGTGATCGCCTTCATGCGCGATCCCGACGCGGGCGTGAGTGAGATGGTCCGTGTGACGCGCTGCGGCGGCACCGTCGCGGCCTGTATGTGGGACATCACGACCGGTGGCATGACGATGCTGCGGATCTTCTGGACCGCGGTGCGGGCGGTCGACCCGCGCGCCGAGGGGGAGCGGAGACTGGCGGGGACCGCGGAGGGTGACATCGCGGAGCGGTTCGAGCGCGGCGGTCTCGAGGAGGTCAGCGGCGGCGCGCTCGCAGCACGTGGCGAGTACGCCGGCTTCGACGACTTCTGGGAGCCGTTCACCCTCGCGGTCGGACCAGCCGGTCAGCACCTGAGATCGCTGAGCGACGAGCAGCAGGCAGCCGTGCGCGAGGCCTGCCGAGCAGCCCTGCCCGACGGACCGTTCTCGCTCGACGCGCGCGCATGGTACGCGCGCGGCACGGTCGCCGCGCGGGGCTGACGGCACGCTGTCCCGGACCTCGCGTGTAGAGCGGCAACAGCCTTGCGCGCTTCCGGTTCAAAGTCGTCCGATCAGCCCGATCGTCGCAACTATGCGGTTGCAAAGGTTCGGCAGTTTCGTGGCAGAGTGAGTGGATCGTGTAGCACGATTCGCGCTACACTCGACGCATGGCTGCTCGCTCGCTTCATGTCCGTCTCGATGACAGCTCCGCCGCGGCGCTCGACATCGTGCGTTCGAGTGGTCTGAGTGATTCGGAGGCGGTTCGGACGGCGTTGCGAGAGGCGGCGGCCCGTCGGCGTGTGCGGTCCTCGATCGTGGAGGAGGTTCGTCGCCTGGCGGCCGATCCCGGCGATCGCGAGGAGATGCGGTTGGTTCGGGAGCAGATGGCGGAGTTGGCTCCGCCGTTGCCGGAGTGATGGTCCGCGGCGAGGTCTTCCGCCTGCCGGCGCCGCGCGGCGCTCGGGGCCATGAGCAGCGCGGCGCGCGGTATGCGGTGGTGGTGCAGGCAGACGAGTTCCTCGGGTTGAGCACGGTCCTCGTCGCGCCGACCTCGACGAGCGCGCATCCGGCGAGCTTCCGTCCGCTCGTCGCGTTCGGGGCAGGCGAGACGCGAGTGCTCGCCGAGCAGACGACCGTCGTCGACCCGCAGCGGCTCGGACCGTCGGCCGGCCGGCTCGACGCTGCCGAGATCCGCGCCGTCGACGACGCGCTCAGCCTCCTGCTCGGGATCTGAGTCAGCGCCGCTCCAGCGGCAACGCCGTGTGCAGGTGCCGAACGCGCTCGCGCACCGCCCGGTTCAAAAGCCGTCCGGTCAGGCCGATCGAAGTGGCCGCAGCGGCAGAGGGATGCCGGGAGACGCAGGAGGCGTCACGGATTCGCCGGTGTGATCGCGACCTCGCGGTGTTGGCGTCGTGCTCTCGGCACTCGGCTACGAGGCGGTTGCGGGGCGCGTTCCGCCCACGTGGCCGCCCACGCTTCGGGTGGCCGACCGCCCACGCCGGGCAGGCGGCGGGTGCTCAGGCGTCCGGGCCGATGAGCCGCTCGGGCGTGCCGATGCGGCGCAGGTACTCGGCTCGGTGGGGTCACGCGGCTTGTCGCGCACGATCGGTCCGAGGCGTGCAAGCAGGGGCGCGATCTTTGCGCGCTGCTGGGGCGCTTCGCGGCGCCACTGCTCGAAGGTGATGGTCTGCGTTCTCATGGCCTTCTTGGAGCGTACTCGGCCCTGAGCGCCGAGCGGGCCATCTCGTGCAGCTCATCCCTCTCAGGCGGCTCTCGCCGTCCGCACGTGATGTCGTCGGCGAGCGTGCGCATCGCAGTGAGGATCTTCGCCACGCGGCGCTGGGCGGAACGGGCGTCGAGGTCCGCAACCTCGTCGTCCGGCATGCCTCCGAGCAGCGCAAGCACTTGCTGGCCGACGACGAGGTGGCCGGTGCCCTGCAGCTCTTCCAGCCGGTCAAGCAGCACGTCGACGCGGGACAACACACGGGCCGTGCGGCCCGAGGGGCAGCTCGACCTTGGTGACGAGCGCGTCATCGTCCAGTCGGGCGCTCGGCGCCTCCAAGCACACGTCGGTGCCTTCGAGCAGCCAGTGGCGGCCGTCGGCGGTTCGAGAGAAGCCGAGCTGCGCGAGGAGGTCGGCGAGCTGCTCCGGCACCTCCATTACGACATCGATGTCGTACGTCAGGAACTCGTCGCTGGCGGTCCAGAAGTAGAGCGGCCTGACCCTTCCGACTTCGGATCCCCGAACTCGCCGCCGACGTAGGGGGAGACGACCCGGAGACGGCGCGCCTCGAAGTCGACATCGCGCCACCGGAGACCGAGCAGCTCTCCCTGTCGCAGCCCTGTCATGGCGGCTGTGAGGTACAGCGTCGGCTAGCGCGCGCACCAGCCGCGGGTACCAGACTCACTCGGTGCTGTCGCCATCGTTCCATCCCTCATCTGGCGTGGTCTGGTCGGTTCGATCTCGCATCGCCTGCGCTCCGCTATGCCACGCCGCCATCGCCTCGTGCGCGCGAGGCGCGCCGGCGCCGCCAGGTCAGCCACGTGCAGCGCAGCAGGGCCGCCAGCACGGCAGCCCACGCGAGCGCGCCGACGACGCTCGGGTGCCGCGGTTGCGGCGACGCGACGATGAAGTTCGGCAGGAGCAGAAGCCACGCGAACGCGAGCGCGCTCCACAGCGCCAGCCGCCCGCGCGTGCCCTTCGTCAGCCAACTCCCGGCCGGCCTGGGGTGCGGCCCGGCCGGTCCGTCCGGCGCGCCGCCGGCGCTGTGGTCGATCGCCGGGGCGCTCCCGAGCAGCGCGTGGTAGAGCAGCGGGGGCACGAGCACGGCGAGTGGCCAAGTCAGCGTGGTGAGCACGACGGTCACGAGCTGGCGCGCGGTCGCGCCGGCTCCCGTCGTGAGCAGGCGCGTAAGGGTCGTGAGCGCGCCGAGCGGCAGGTAGACGAGCGCGAGCGTTCCCAGCACGCGCCAGCCGCGGCCGTGGGTGAGCGCCCAGCTGCGCCCGAACGCGGCGCCGACGCGCGTGCGCTCGATCAGCGCGACCGGTACGACGACGGCCCAGCGCGTTGCGAGCGCCACGCCGAGGATGAGCAGGAGCACTCCGATGATCAGATTCGTCACCAGGTCCGCAGTGCTCGTGTTGAGGATCGACCGCACGAACGCGCTCAGCAGCGCGACGACGGCGAGCCCGAGCGCCAACCCGACGGCGAGCGAGAGCGCGAGCACGGGCAGCAGCGCCCGCGCGGCGCTGCGCGCCAGTGCCCGCCACGAGCGATCCGCCTCAGCCCGCACGGCGGCATGCGCGACCTGGACCGCAGCGCCGGCGAGCAACGCCGCCGCCGCGATCTCGACCACCGCGCCGACGAGCAGCAGTTGGCTCGGCAGGTGGCGCGCGACCTCGGCGACGACGGCGACGCCGAGCGACATCGGCAGCAGCGTGCGCGTCCGGTCGCGGTAGATCCGCAGTGCCTGCGCGAGCACCGCCCAGGGATCGATCGTCGTCGGAATGTCTCGACCCTCCGCTCGGACGTCGGCTGCGTCGCTGAAGCCCTCCGCTCCGGATTATCGTAGATCGTCGGATCGACCGGCGCCGCTTGGCGGTCGAGCTTGAGCGCCGGACGCGGGCCCTCACCGCACGGCAGCAGACTTCCGGCGGGCGAGGCGATCGTCGAGCCACAGGGCGCCGGCAGCGAGGCCGAGCACGACGAGCCCGATGACGGCGCTGTCGATGAGCACGATCGGGTAGCCGTGCTCGTTGACGTCGACGAACGGGTAGGGGTAGAAGTCGACGATCGGTCCGCGGATCAGCGTGAAGGCGAGCCAGCATGCCGGGAACGCGAGCGTGAGCGCCACGAGGTGCCGCGCCGAGAGTCCGCGCGGGCCGAACACGAGCCAGCCGAGCACGCTGACCACGGGGACGATGGCGTGCACGATGATGTCGCCGACGAGGCGCCAGCCGTGCAGCGCGCTGAAGTCCGCGAGCACGGTGTAGTAGACGAGGCCCGTGACGGTGATCGCCACGAGGCCCGTCATGCGCAGCCACGCGAACGTGGCCGAGGTGCGCTCGAGCCGGATCGCGAGCAGGAGGCAGCCGGCTGCGACGAGCAGGTTCGACTGGATGGTGAAGTAGCAGAAGACGTTGAACACGCGCCCGCCGGCCGTCGCGAAGTGGCCGTGCTGCGCGTTCGCCGCGACCGCGACCTGGATCGTGACCCCGACGAGCACCGCCAGGGCGGTGAGGGCGAAGCAGGTGCGCGCCGCGCGCGGCGCTGACGAAGGCGCGGACATACGACGCCCTGGAAGCCTAGCCAGCACGCGTGCCGCCGACCCCCGAGCGCCGCTGGTAGCGTGCCGGCCGGTCGTGACGCCCGGCGCGCATCCGCTCGTTCTCGCCTACCACTCGGTCGCGCGAAAGCTCGCTGCCGGCCTGCTGCCGTCGATGGTCACGCTGGCCGACGAGCTCGTGGGCCACGTCGCGCTCCTGCGGTCCGCGGGCTACCGGATCGTGACGGCCGGCGAGCTCGCCGACGAGCTCGACGCCGGTGGCAGCGGCGCCGGCGCGGCGGTCCTCACGTTCGACGACGGCTGGGCCGACGCGCTGACGCTGACGGCGCCCCTGCTCGCCTCGCTCGGCGTGCGTGCGACCTTCTTCCTCGCGCCCGGCCTGTTCGGCAACGAGGACCGCACGATGAGCGCCGAGGGGCGGATCCTCACCGCGGAGGAGGCGCGGGCGCTGCACGGCTGCGGCATGGAGCTCGGCGCCCACTCGCTGCACCATCCGGACCTGCGCACGCTCGACGACGGTGCGCTCGACGACGAGCTGCGCGGCTCGCGCGCGGCCGTCGAGCAGCTGACGGGCAGGCCGTGTCGTGTCCTGGCCTACCCGTTCGGCGTGCACGACCGGCGTGTGCGGGAGGCGACGCGCGCGGCCGGCTTCTCGCTGGCGTTCACGTACGCCGAAGGTCCATGGTCGCGTCTCGCGGCACCGCGCATGCCGGCACCGCCGGCCGGCGAGCCGCTGGTGCTGCCGCGTCGGGCCGAGGCTCAGTAGGCGGCGAGGTAGTGATAGTCGCTGCGGTGCAGCGTGCGCACCGCGATCGCCGCGGTCAGCAGCGCGAACGTCGCGCCGCCGGCGGTGAGGCCGATCACGGCCTCCCAGTAGGACCCGCTGCGGCTCAGCGCGATCCCGACGCTCGCGTCGACGAGCACCGCGGCGACGAGTGCCGCGACGACGAGCCATGGGCGGGCGAGCGATAGCAGGAAGGTCGCGTTCAGAAGGCCCCACGTGAGCAGCACGTAGCCGGCCGCGCCCCAGGCGAACACCTGGGGACTGACGCCCGCGTGCACGTGGCGGCCGAGCTCGCCGAGCGCGTCGAGGGCGTCGAGCGCGACCACGCCGAGGCAGGCGGCCGCGACGCCGGCGAGCGCGAACGCGAGCGCTGCGACCAGCTGGCGGCGGTAGAAGCGCAGCGCGTCGCGGTTGTAGAGCGCGATCGCGGCCGCCGATCGGCGCTTCTGCGCCGGCGCGACCCAGCCGGAGAACGCCTCGACCGTGTGCTCGAGGAACGCGAGGCCGGGGACGACGGCGATCAGCGCGAGGTCGAGCCCGAGCTCGTAGCGCACGTCGAACCACACCGGCAGCGGATGGCTGCCGGCGGTCCAGGCGACGAGCCGATCGCAGAGGATGAGCGCGAAGTACAGCGTCCCGTACCAGAGGAACGGCGTCGCGGCGCGGACGAGCAGCCGGCGGGGGCCGAGCTTGGCGAGCCGCAGGTCGCCGCGCGTCCGGCGAGCGCGCCGCCGCAGCACGACCGCCGCCCACGCGATCGAGATCCCGAGCGCGATCCATTGCGCCGTGTAGATCCCCAGTCCCACGCCGGCGTGCAGCAGCGCGACGAAGGCGATCCCGACGACGGTCGCGACGGCGATCCCCGCGTAGGCGCGCAGCATGTACAGCACCCCGCTGGCGAGCCACAACGCCGTCAGCAGGGCGTAGTAGGTGATCCCGACCCGCACGAGGTGGTGCGAGTACGGCCACCCGGCGAGCGCGTCGGCAGCGACGAGGGCGCCGCCCACGGCGAGCGCGAGGAGCGCGCCGAGCGCGACGGTGGACCACGTCAGGCGCTCGGTGAGGAGGTCCTTGCCCGGCTCGTGGAAGAGCGGGCCGAGGTAGCCGAGCGCCTGCACGCAGCCGGCGGTCGCGACGAAGCTCGCACCGGCTGCCAGCGCGACGACCGACGCCTGCGTGAGCGTGAAGTGGGCTGACGCCCACTGCGAGTAGCCGAGCACGATCAGCGCGGCGATCTGGAGCCCGAGCGGGACGAAGAAGAACGCGCCGCGGGCGAGGTGCCCGGCGAAGCGCCGCGCGCGCGGGCGCAGCGAGCGGTCCGGCGCCGCGGCCTGCGCGGCCGGGCGCTCGCGCTCGCGGCAGCGGACGAGCACGCGCTCGGCGAGCGCGAAGACGTCGGCGGCGCCGTAGCGACCGGCCGCGTCGAGGTCGCGCACGCCGCGGCTCTCGAGCGTCGCGGCGACCGCCCAGGCGTCGATCGGTGCGCCGGCGATCGCCAGCACCTCGTCGGCGAGCGCGTCGAGCTCGTCGCGCGTCGCCGCGGGCGCTTCTGCGGTTTCCGGGGCGACCCCGCTCACGCCGCCACCGCCGCCGCCGGCTCGTGTGCGGGCGCGCCGGCGAGCGCGCGCTCGTAGAGGCGCCGGTAGCCGTCGACCGAGAAGGTGATGCGGTAGCGCGCGAGCACCGCCTCGCGCGCCTGGCGGCCCATCTGCGCGCGCAGCAGGTCGTCGCGCAGCAGCGTCACGATGGCACTACCGAACGCCTCGTGGTCGCGCGGCGCGACGACGAGGCCGAAGCCGTCGAGCGCCTCCCGCACGCCGCCGACGTCGGTGCCGACGACCGGGCGCCCGCACGACATCGCCTCGAGCACCGTGTAGGGAAACGCCTCGGAGATGCTCGACAGCGCGCACACGTCGCCCTCGCAGTACAGCTCGGCCGGCCGCGAGTGATGTCCGGCGAACTCGAACGTGCCGTCGAGCTCGAGCTCGGCGATCAGCGCTCGACAGCGCTCGACGTACGGCACGTCGGCGTCCAGCGACCCGTAGACGAGGTAGTGGACGTCGGGGACCTGCTCCCGCGCGACCGCGGCCGAGCGGATCATCGTCTCCATGTCCTTGAGCGGGAAGACGCGCGCCGCGGCGACGACCGTCGGGCGGTCCGCCGTGCGCGCCGGCTTTGGCCGCGGCACGAACAGCCCGGGGTCGACGCCGTTGCGGATCGTCTCGATCCGCTCGGGCGGCACGCCGCACGGCAGCTCCCAGCGGCGGTTGAAGTCCGTCACCGGCGAGACGACGTCGGCGCAGGCGTAGTTCACGCGCGCGACGTACCGCGAGAGGTGCATCAGGAAGCGCTTCGCGAACGGCGTGAGCTCGCCGGCAGAGATCGCGATGTAGCGCTCGCGCAGCCACACGCCGTGCTCGGTGACGGCGAACGGCGTGCCCCACTCGTGCTTCGCGGCGACGCCGGCGAGGCCGGGGAAGCCGGCGATCGTCGTGTGCACGAGGTCGGTGCGCGGCAACGGCGCGGCGAGCGGCATCAGGCAGTGGTAGAGCCAGCCGAGCGCGGCCGTGAGGTCGTCGACCGTCGCGTCGGGCGCGCCGCCGAGCTCGGCCGTGAAGAGGTCCCACGCCGCACGCGACTTCCAGCAGGCGCGCCAGTCGTGCGCGGCGAAGAAGCGCCACAGCTCCCACACGAGCCGGCCGTCGTCCTCGGCGGGGTCGCCGGCGAGCCCGCCGAGCAGGCGGCGCAGCAGCGGCAGGAACTCCTCCGCGACCGCGCGCGGCGTCGTGCGCCGGCGGCGTGCGCGCAGCTCGCGCGCCGGGAGCCCGGCGAGCACGTAGTCGGCCGGCTGCGAGACGCCCCACAGCGGCACGTGCAGCAGCCGCCGCGCGTTGGCCGGCAGCTCGTAGCGCAAGCGCACCTCCGGCGCCCCGGTGACCGTGTAGACGAGGAACTCGTACTCGCTCAGCTCGTTGCAGAGGATGTCGCACCACGTGCTCACGCCGCCGCCGGCGAACGGGTAGGTCCCCTCGGTGCACAGCAGGACGGTCGCCTTCGCCATCGCGGCGGCTCCTACACGGCTTCCGCGGCGCGCGCGTAGAGCGTGCGGTAGACGGCGTGCACGCGCGCCGGCGCGTGGCGGGCGAGGGCGCGCGCGCGGCCGGCGGCGCCGAGGCGCGCGCGCAGCGACGGGTCGGCAGCGAGCGCCAGCAGCGCGGCGGCGACGGCGGCGGGATCGCGCGGACGCACGAGCAGGCCGGCGCCCGCGACGAGCTCCGGGCAGCCGCCGACGGCGGTCGCGAGCACCGGCACGCCGGCCGCCATCGCCTCCAACAGCGCCAGCGGCTGGGCCTCGCTGACGCTCGTGAGCGCCAGCGCGTCGAGCCGCGCGTACCACGGCGCGGGGTCCGTCTCGCCGGTGAACGTCACCTGCTCGCCGATCTCCAGCTCGGCGGCGAGGCGCCGGCACGCACGCGCGTACGCCGGGTCGTGGTCGAGCGGGCCGATCACGACGAACTCGCAGTCCGGCAGCTGCGCGGCGACGATCGCCGCCGCGCGCAGGAACGTCGCGACGTCCTTGACGGCGACGACGCGGCCGACGAGCCCGACGCGGAAGGGCTCGCCTTCGCGCTCGGCGGGCGTGCACGGCGCCGCCGCCGCCGGCGCGGCGTTCGGGATCGCGCGCACGCGCGCCGGCGGCGCGCCCGCCGCGACCTGCGCGCGGACGTTCGGCGTGCACACGCTGGTGACGACGTCCGCCGCGGCGTACGCCTCGCGCGCCAGCGCGGCGAGCGCGCCGGCGCGCTCGCGCAGCTCGTGCGGACGCGGTCGGGCCGGGGCGCGGTTCGGCTTGCAGCCGACGATCCCGAGCGCGGCCTCGTGCCACGCGAGCCCGTGCTCGGTCAGCAGGAAGGGACGGCCGCGCTCGGCGGCGGCGCGGGCGGCGAGCGCGCTGGCGGCGCCCGTGCAGAGCGCGTGGTAGACGCGCGCCGCGGGCAATCCGTCGGCCGTCGCGGGCGCAGGCGCCGCGCGCTCGGGGTCGAGCGCGACGCGCGTGACGCCGGCGAGGTTGCGCGGCGGCGCGTAGACGGGAGTCGGCGCGGGCGCATCCTCCGCGGACAGGTGCGCGACGGCGAAGGAGACGTCCCCGAGGCCGCGCACGAGGCGGTCGACCCAGGCGGAGACGCCGCCGGTCACGTCGGGATAGCTGCCCTCCAGCACGAGGCATACGTCGTTCATGGCTGCTCCGTTCGGTAGCGGACGAGCAGCACGAGCGTGCCGCCGTCGTCCAGCGGTCTGCGGGTGACCTCGTCCATCAGCTGCTCGATCAGGAAGACGCCGTAGCCGTGCTCGGCGGGCGCGTCGAGGTCCGGCGCCTCGTAGCGCGCGGGCTCGAACGGCCGCCCGCGGTCGCGGATCCCGAACGCGAGCTTCTCGTCGTCGATGTCGAGCGAGAGCAGCAGCCGCTCGCCGTCGCGCTCGTCGTAGGAATGGACGATCACGTTGGAGAGCGCCTCCGTCATCGCGAGCTCGACCTCGGCGATCGTCGTCTCGTCGAGCCTTGCGCCGCGTGCGTGGCCGCTCGCCCAGCGGCGCGCGTCGTCGATCGCTGCGAGCCGCGTCGGGAGGGCGAGCGTGTCGTGCACGGGCGCGGGCATCGCATCACGCGGGGCGCAACGCCTCCACGCCTGCGGGGACGCTGTCGTAGAGCCGCAGCAGGCGATCGGTGCGGGTCAGCGAGAAGACGCGTGCGACGGTCGTCCCGGCGCCCGCGAGCGCGAACGCGGCGCCCGCGCCGGCGCCGTCGGCGCGACGGTGCGCGCCGACCATCACGCCGATGCCGGAGGAGTCGATCAGCGTCACGTCGGAGAGGTCCACGAGCACGCGCGCGCCCGGGCCGTCGATCTGCCCACCGAGCAGCTCGCGCAGCTGGAGCGCCTGGCTGACGTCCACGGGCCCGGACAGGCGCACGACCTTGACCCCGTCCTGCGTATCGATCCGGTAGTCCATCGCTGCTCCTTGTCGATTCCTCGGGATGGGATCTCAGGCGCCGGTCGGCGCGAGGTCGAGGGCGCCCCGGGCGGCGAGCCGCAGCGCGGCGTCGGCGACCTCCGGGTCGAACTGGCTCCCGCGCCGCTGGGCGACGTCCTCGGCGAGCCGCTGCGCCGGCCACGGCGCGCGCGTCGCGTCGCCGGTGCCCATCTCGACGAGGAACTCGGCGAGCGCGAGGATCCGCCCGGCGCGTGGGATCTGCTCGCCTTGCAGCCCGCGCGGGAAGCCCCAGCCGTCGAACCACTCGTGGTGGGTCGCGACCGCACCGGCGACGACGGGCGCCAGCGGCAGGTGCTCGATCAGGCTCGCGCCGAGCGTCGGGTGCTCGACGTCGGCGTCGCTGCCGCCCTCGATCGCGGCTGCGCCGGCGAGGCCGACGTCGTGGACGAGCGCGGCCTCGCGCAGCGCGTGCGCCTCCTCGGCGCCGGCGCCGAGCTCGCGCGCGATCGCGACGGCGACCGCGGCGACCCGCTCGTGGTGGTCGTGCGTGTGCGGGCGGCGCGCGTCGAGCGCGGCCGCGAGCCCCTTGACCGTGTCGAGGTAGCGGTCGGAGAAGGCGCTGAACAGGCGCGCGTTGTCGAGCATCAGCGTCACCTGGCGCGCGAACGTCTCCAGCAGCTCGAGCGCGCCCTCCGCGAACGTGGCCCCGGGGCCGAAGTCGAGCGCGAAGATGCCGAGCGGCTCGCCGCGCTCGATCAGCGGCACCGCGACCGGCGCGTGCAGGCCGAGTCGCATCGCGGCATCGACGTCCTCGAGCACGAGCGCGCCGCCGTCCTCGCCCGCGACCGCGAGGCTCCAGTCGAACAGCCCGCCGGCCGGGGAGAGGTCCACCTGCTCGGCGAAGCCGGGCGTCATCTCGGCCGCTGCGCGCACGCGCGGCGGCTCGCCGGGCCGCTCGACGATCGCCACGAAGCCCGAGCGCGCGCCCGTGCTCGTGCGCGCGAGGTCGAGCAGCAGCCCGACGAAGCGGTCGAGGTCGACCGCCGCGCCGGCGAGCCGCCGGCTGGCCTGCAGGCCCACCTCGGCGGCGGCGAGCCGCTGACGCAGCGTCTCCTCGCGGCGCGCGCGGGCGAGCAGGAGGCCGAGCGGGGCGGCGAGCGCGTTGAGCCGGCGGCGCGCGCTCCGGCGCAGCCCGCGACCGCCGACCGGCCCGCTCTGCACCACGCCGAGCAGGCGGCCGTCGGGCTCGTGCAGCGGGCGCGAGTGCAGCGGGCCGACCGGCGTGACGACGGTCCGCTCGTGCTCGTGCTCGACTGAGCGGACGAGCTCGAGCGGCACGGTCGGAGCGCTCCACTCGACGCCGCCCTCGAGCTGGCGCGGCAGCGGCCCGGCGGGGGCGCGCGTCGGATCGCCGGCCGGGCGCGCGCGCGTCTGGGCGAGGCGCAGCCGCCGCTCGGAGGGCTCGGCGAGGTAGAGGTAGCCGTCGGGCGTCCCGGTCGCCTCGCTGACCACGCGCAGGGCGGCGTCGAGCCGGTCCTCGAAGCGCTCCGGCTCCAGGACGGCCAGCGCGAGCTGCTGCCAGGCCTCGGTCATCGCTGCATGGGCCCGGTCCGATGCGTCACGCTCGTGTCTCCGCCAATCGGTGAAGGCCGCATGCTAACGCGCTGCGGGGATGCGAAAATCGCCGCCTGGCGGGGAGCTTGGCCTGTGGGCACGTTCATGCCGGTGCGGCGGTGCAGAGCGTGAGCAGCGTCACGTCGTCCTGCCGGCGCGCGCCGGCATGCGCCTCGACCGCGCCGACGACGCGCTCGACGAGGTCGCGGGCGCCGTCGCCGCCGGCGCCCGCGAGCAGCGCCCGCAGGCGCGGCTCGCCGAACGGCGTCTCGAAGGGGTCGGCCGCCTCGACGACGCCGTCGGTGTAGAGCAGCAGCGCCTCGCCCGCCGCGAGCCGCAGCTCGCGCTGCTGGTAGTCGCCGTCTTCGAGGATCCCCAGCGCGGTGCCCTCCGTCTCGAGCGGGACGACGCTCGCGTCGGCGCGGCGCAGGAAGGGCGGGTTGTGACCGGCGCTCGAGAACTGCAGCAGGCGCGTCGCGGGGTCGTAGCGCGCGCAGAACGCGGTGATGAACAGCTCGGTCGCGACCAGGTCGGCGAACAGCGCGCGGTTCGTCGCGTCGAGCAGCTCGGCCGGCGCCTTCGCATCGGCGACCTGGCGGCGCAGGACCTCGCGCGCCATCGTCATCAACAGCGCCGCGCTGATGCTGTGACCGGCCACGTCGGCCACGATCAGCACGACGCGGCCCTGCTCGTCGGTCATGTAGTCGAAGTAGTCGCCGCCGACGTTCGCCGCGGGGACGCAGAGGCCGGCGAGCTCGGCGCCGGCGACGGCCGGCGGCGTCGCGGGCAGCAGACCGCGCTGGATCTCCGCCGCGAGGTCGAGCTCGGACTGGATGAGCTGCTGCTGGTGCTTGACGCGCCGCTGCAACGCGGTCACGCGCGCGGCCGCGATCAGCCGCATGTCGAGGTCCTGGCGATCGAGCGGCTTGGTCAGGAAGTCGTCGGCGCCGGCCTGCATGCCGCGCAGGACGTGCTGCTTGTCCTCCAGCGCGGTCAGCATCACGAAGTACGTGTACGGCGCGTCGGGATCCTCGCGGATCCGGCGGCACAGCTCGTCGCCGTCCATCCCCGGCATCAGCCAGTCGCTGATCACGACCTCCGGCAGCTCGCGGCGGTATGCCTCCCAAGCGGCGGTGCCGTCCTCGGCCGCGACGCACTCATGGCCGGCGGCCTCGACGGCGCGCCGCAGCAGGAAGCGCGAGGCGGCGTCGTCCTCGGCGACGAGCACGCGCATCCGCCGCCACGCACGCGGCTCGAGCGGGCTGGGGACGCGCGCGCGGGAGGCGGCGAACTCCTCGCGAAAGGCCTGCACGACGGCCGGGTCGAACTGCGTGCCCGCGCCGTCGGTGAGCTCGGCGAGCGCGGCCTCGACGTCGAGCGCCGGCCGGTGCGGGCGTGCGGAGGTCATGTCCTGGAACGCGCTGCAGACGAACACGATGCGCGCGCCCTGTGGGATCTGCTCGCCCGCGAGGCCGTCCGGATAGCCTCCGCCGTCCCACCGCTCGTGGCTGGAGCGCACGAGCGTCGCGACATGCTCCATCCCGAAGTTCGCGGCCAGCAGCCGCTCGCCGACGAGCGTGTGCAGGCGCACGAAGCGCCACTCCTCCTCGGCCAGCCGGCCGGTGCGCGCGAGCACGCTGCTCGGGATCGCCATGTTGCCGACGTCGCGCAGCTGCGCGGCCGCCTCGAGGTCGGCGAGATCGTCGGACGGCACGCCCATCCGCCGGCCGAGCGCGGTCGCGAGCTCGGCCACGTCGTAGCGCGGACGCACGAAGCGCAGCGCCTCGATCGGGTCCTCCGGCGGGCGCGCCTCCGCGCTGCCCTGCGGCGTGTTGCGGTGCACGTGGGCGCGGCGGTCGGCGAGCTTGAGCGCCTCGCCGGCATTGCGCGCCTCGCGCGGGAGGACGGCCTCGCCGACCGAGCACCACACCATGAACCCGTCCCCGGCCTCCAACAGCGCCGCGGCGGCCGCGGCGCGCAGCTCGGCGGTCGCGTGCTCGGAACCGGCGGCGAGCACCGCGAAGTCGCCGCCGCGCATGCGATACACGGTCCCGCGGTCGCCCACCGCGTCGCGCAGCCGCCGCGCGAGCCACGCGAGCAGCGCGTCACCGCAGGCATGGCCGTAGGCGTCGTTGTACTTCTTGAGCCCCTCGAGGACGAACAGCGCGAGCACGAGACGGGTCGCGTCGCCCGCATGCGCGAGCGCGTCGTCGAGGTCTGCGCGCAGTGCGGCGCCGTTCGCGAGTCCCGTGACGTGGTCCAGCAGCGGCGCGCCCGCCGACGCGGCCGCCTGCGCCCGCGCTGCGCGCATGCTTGCGATCGTGAATGCCGCGGCGGCCGCGAGCGCCGTCGCGCCAAGCGCGGCGACGAGCCATGGCCCCGCTGCGGCGAGAGCGGCGAGCGGCACCGCGACAAGGCCGGCGATCGCCGCGGCGGCGGCGGCCGACGACGTCGCGCGCGAACGCGGCGGCGCGGGGCGATCGCTCGTCCGAGCGTCACCGGGCCTGCGCTCGCGGCCGGGGATGGCGGCGCCATCCCGATTGGTCGTCATTCGGGCCATCTCGCGGATCAGCTCTCCATCGAACCTCTGGTGCGTACCTCGTCGGCATCCGCCTCGGATCCCTGAAGCATCGGGAAGTCAGGTGCAGCACGACGTCGGCGGACGGGCTGACGACCAGGCGTGATCGCCGCGCAGCAGCGGCCACGCAGTGCCAGATCTCGCCCAGTCGACTCCGATCTTCGTCCAGGCGCGCAGCTACCGTTCGCGACGGTCGTGCGCCCGGCCGACCAACGCTCAATGCACCGGCTTGGAACCGATCGCCGCGCCGCGCCGCGCCGCCGGCACCGTGCTGCCGCGCGCGCGGCAGCGCTCGCGCTCGCAGCAGCGGCGATCGCACCGACGACCGCGTCAGCCGCGGTCGTGCTCCCGTTCGCGAGCGCGGGGATCTGGAACGCGCCGCTGGCGTCCGTCACGCCGCTCGATCCCGACTCGACGCAGCTGATCGCCCAGCTCGGTCGTGAGGTCGCGCGCGAGCAGCGTGCCGGCACCGGACCGTGGATCAACTCCACGTGGGCGACGACGACCGTCTACGTCGTTCCGGCCGCGCAGCCGCTCGTGCCCGTGCGGCTCGTCGGCCACGGCGCCGACCCGGCGCTCGAGCAGGCGTGGAGCGAGGTGCCGGTGCCGGCGAGCGCCAGGCCGTCTCCGGGCGACGACCACGAGATGACGATCTGGCAGCCCTCCACCGACCGGCTGTGGGAGTTCTGGCACCTCGCGCACTCGCCGACCGGCGGCTGGCAGGCGCAATGGGGCGGTGCGATGTCGCGCGTGCACACGAACCCCGGCTCCTTCTCGGCCAGCGCCTGGCCCGGCGCCAAGCTCTGGTGGGGCGCAACCGCTACGAGCCTGCCGCTGCTCGGCGGCTTGATCCGGACCGCCGAGCTGCGTCAGGGCCACATCGACCACGCCCTCGCCCTCGCGGTCCCGCACACGCGCGCCGGCGTCTACCGCTGGCCCGCTCAGCGCACCGACGGCACCACCACGGGCGTCACGAGCCTGCCCGAAGGCACGCGCCTGCGGCTGGATCCCGCCCTCGACGTCGCGGCGCTGCATCTGCCCCCGGTCACCCGGGCGATCGCGCTGGCTGCGCAGCGCTACGGGATCCTCGTGCGCGACACGGCACCGAACGTCGCCCTCTACGCCGAGGCGCCGACGGGCAGCGATCCGTACGGCGGCGCCGCCGGCCTGTACGCGGCGAGGCGACCCGACCAGCTCCTCGCTCGCTTCCCATGGAGCCGGCTCCAGGTCGTCAGAACCGGGCCGTAGCACGCGACGGCATGCCGTAGCGGAGCCTGGCGCCGGCCGACAGGCTGCGCAGCGAACGCCCTACCGCTTCCGCTTGATGCGCGTCAAGCCCGTGTGCTGCGCGGCGCGCTCATGCGTCGTCGCGTTCGCGAACGTCGCCAGCACTGCGACGCGCCTGCGGCCGCCGAGCACGAGTCGAGCCTTGCGGGCGGGACGGATCCGCACGTTGCCCAGCGCGTGGGCCTTGAGCGAGAAGCTCATCGACCCCAGCGAGACGGCGACTCGCCGGCGCTGGCGCTTGCCGTGCACGAGGACGAGCTTCGCGTAGCCATACGCGAGCGAGAGCCGCCCGCGGCACGAGCCCGACGCGCTGGAGCGGCAGCGCAGGCGCCCCGCGATCGTGCGCCCGTCGTACGTCAGCGCCGAAACCCGAAGCGATCCCAGCGCGTGAGGTCTGGCAAGGGGCCCGACCCCCGCACCGGCCGAGGGCGGCGCCGCGTAGCGCAGGATCGTGAACGCGTCGTGGCCGGCGACGCGCGAGTTGCCGACCACGAGGACCTTGCCGTCGCCCTGGCGCAGCACGCCGACGGTGCCGGATGCGGGCTCCGAGGCCTTCGGCGAGGGCTGGCCGACCGCGGTGAGGATCGTGCCCCCTGAGCCGAAGCCCGCGGCGAGCATGCCGTCCGAGGTCAGCTGCGCGAGCCCGAAGCCGCCCTGGGGCCGCACCGTCGCGCTGGCGAAGATCGAGCCGTCGGGCGCGAGCGCAAGTCCCGTCGCCGACGAGTCGGTCCCCGGGAGGCGGAAGCTGCGCACGCCATCGACGCCGAAGCCCGCGTCGAGCGCGCCGCCGGCTTCGCGGCGAACGATCACCGCCTTCGAGCCCGATCCGTTGGCGATGCCCGACTGCCCGGCCTCGAGCAGCATGCCGTCGGGCTGGCGCACGATGGCGACGGGGAACGCCGGCACGCCGGGCACCGGGCTGACGACCGATGCGCCATGCGACGCGAACGACGTGTCGAGCGCCTCGTCGTCCGCGCTCGAGCTGCCCTTGAAGCGGACGAGCCCGAACGTCTGCGGACGACCGCCGCGCCCGCTGCACAGACCGGCCGCGAGGATCGATCCGCCGGGCAGCTCGAGCACGCTGTTGGCGCCCGACTCGTTGCTGCGGCCGCAGCGCCCGGCGTCGTTGTGGACGCGCGCGACGCCGTCGCCGTCGAACGTCGGGTCGAGCGAGCCGCTCGCCGTCAGGCGGGCGACCGAGAAGCCGGGCTCCGAGGCCTGACCCGCCCCTGCGACGACGAGCTTGCCGGCGCCGTAGAGCGCGACGCCCGTGACCTCGCGGCCGACGCTCGGCAGCACCGCGATCCCGCCGGAGCCGAAGCCGGGGTCGAGCCGGCCGTCGGCCTGGTAGCGCGCGACCGTCGCCGCGGACGCGGTGGGCGTGCTGAAGCTGATCCCCGCGACGACGATGTCCCCATCGCCCTGGACGACGATCCCCGAGGCCGCGGAGCCGACGCCGATCGGCGTCGAGACGACGCCGCCGGAGCCGAACGAGGAATCGAGCGCGCCGTTGGACAGGTAGCGCGCGAGCACGATGTGGCGCGGGGATCCGGCCGCGCCGACGACGACGAGGCGGCTGAGGCCGTCGAGCGCGGCGCCGCCGGCGTCGGCGTTCACACCGGCGAACGAGGTCTGGACGACGCCGCCGCTGCCGAACGTGGAGTCGAGCGCGATCGCACCGGCGGACGCGACGGACGCGAACGGCAAGAGCAGCGCGGCTGCGACCGTTGCCGCAGCCGCGGCGACTCTGCTGCCAAGCATGCGCGGCATCCTGACGAGTCGGTCTGCGGCGGTCAACACGGCCGAGGTTGAGATTCGACGGATCTTCGCGCCCCCGGATTCGCCTGCCCTCCGGGGCCTGCCACGCGAGAAGCGGCACCTCTACGACGTTGGTAGTTGGACGCCGATGACGACCCGCCATGCGCTCATCCACCTCGGCCGAGCCGCGCCGCTTGCCGCGGCGGCGGCCGTTGCGGCCGGCTGCGGGTGCGGAAGCGGCATTGCGAGCGCGGGCGACGCGTCCGCGCACGCGGCGGCCAGCGCGACGCTCGCGAGCGCGATGCCGCCGGTCGTGCGCCCGTTCGCCGTCGGCGGGGTCTGGAACGCGCCGTTGCGGCCGAACCTGCGGATCTCGAGCACGTCGCGCGCGATCGTCGCCGAGCTCGCGCGCGAGGCCCGCGACGAGCGTGCGCGCGGCGTCGACCCGCGCGTCGACGCCAGCACGACGCTCTCGATCGTCCCGCCCGGGCGGCCGCTCGTCTCCGTCCGCCTCGTCGACCACCGCCCCGACGCCGCACTGCAGCGCGCGTGGAGGGCGGTGCCGTTGCCGGCGGATGCCGTGCCATCGGCGGGCAGCGATCACGAGCTGACCGTCTGGCAACCCTCCGCCGATCGTCTGTGGGAGTTCTGGCACCTCGCGCGCTCGCCGACCGGCGGCTGGCAGGCCCAGTGGGGCGGCGCGATGTCGCGCGTGCATGCGAACCCCGGCTACTTCTCCCGCGCCGCATGGCCCGGCGCCAAGCGCTATTGGGGTGCCACCGCCACCAGCCTGCCGCTGCTCGGCGGCCTGATCCGGACCGCCGAGCTGCAACGGGGCGAGATCGATCACGCGCTCGCCTTCGCCGTCCCCAACACCCATGCGTGGCTCTATCGCTCCCCCGCCCAGCGCACCGACGGCGTGAGCTTCGCCGCGACGAGCCTGCCCGAGGGCACTCGGCTGCGCCTGGATCCGGCACTCGACGTCACCAGGCTGAACCTCCCCGCGCCCGCCCGGGCGATCGCCCGTGCCGCCCAGCGCTACGGCATCGTCGTCCGCGACACCAGCCCGCGCATCACCTTCTACGCCGAAGCGCCGGCGGGCGGCGTCGATCCGCTCGGCGCCTATCCGGCACACGGACCGAGCCAACTGCTCGCCGGCTTCCCCTGGGACCGGCTGCAGGTGATCGCGGGCACGTTGAGCGGCCGCCGATGACCAGCGCGCCCGCCCTGCCCGAATGGACGCTCGCGCTCGCGCTCGCGGGGACCGCCGAGCGACGGGAGCGCATGCGCCCGCTCGCCGCGGCGCTCGTGGAGCAGATCGACCCCGGCACGTTCGCCGCCGTGCTGTCGTCCGAGCGGCTGCTGCCGCTGCTGGGCGCCCGTGCCCAGACGCTCGCCGGGGCCCGTCTGCCGCAAGCGTTCCATGCGGCGGTCGCGGACGCCACCCTGCGCACGGCCCTGGCGGGCGAGGCGCAGGAGACGCTGACCGTGCACCTCGCGCGCAGGCTCGACGCCGCGCGGATCCGCGCGATCCCGCTCAAGGGACCGCTGCTCGGGCGCGCGATCCATGGCGTCCCGGGAATGCGGATCGGGACCGACGTCGACCTGCTCGTCCACCCGACCGACCTCGCGCGCGCGCGCGAGGTGCTCGTCGGAATCGGCTACGACAGCGCGAGCATGCGCCTGGATCGGCGCGGCCTTCCGGTCCTCCACCACGCGCTCAGGCCCGCGTCCCCGGGACTGCCCCCGATCGACCTCCACTGGCGCGTGCACTGGTACGAGGAGGACTTCGCCGCCGCGGTCGTCGAGCGGAGCGTCCCGGACCCGCTCCACGTCTGGCGCGCGCAGCCTGCGGACGAGCTGGCGATGCTGCTGCTGACGTACGCCCGCGACGGCTTCGTCGGGCTGCGGCTCGCGGCCGACCTCGCCGCGTGGTCGGACGCGCTCGGCGCCACGGTCCCGAACTGCGCGCTCGCCGCGATCGCCGCCGACCACCCGCAGCTCGAGGGCGCGCTGCTCGCCGCCTCGGACCGCGCGCGACGGACCGTCGGCCTGCCCGACAGGCTGCTCGAGCGCGGCCCGGGCGGCGCCCGCGTCCGCGCCGCCCAGCGCCTGGCCAACTGGTCGTGCCGGGGCGGCAACGCCCAGGCGCTCGCCAACGTCAGCCTGATCGACGCGCTGCTGATGCCCCGCGGCCAGCTGCGCGCCTTTGCCGCTCGCCACCTCTCGCGGCGCCCGAGCGTCAGCACGCTCGACGGCGCACGCCGCCCACGGCTGCACGCGCCGCGCGTGCTGCTGCGCTACGCGCTCGCGTGCGCGCGCATCGGAGCGCGGCGCGAGTGGAGCCCGCTGCCCGAGGCTCAGACGCTGCTCGCGACCGCGGACGCGCCGGCGTCGTCGGGGGCCGTGCCACGGGCGCGCCAGGCGCCACCCGCGACGATCCCCGCCCATGTCCACAGGAGCAGCTCCGAGAAGGTCTGCTGAAGCGGGTTGAAGAGCACGACGACGAGCCAGAACACGGCGATCGCGGCCAGCCCGCTGTGCCAGGGCTGGAGCTGCGGGGGGCCGCGGCGCACGATCGCCCCGCCGATGCAGGCCGCGACCGCCGCAAGCCAGATCGCCGTGCCGAGCAGGCCGAGCTCGACGAGGTTGAGCAGGAAGACGTTGTGCAGCACGGTCTGCGAGCCGGTCAGCGGATAGGTCGGCGCCTGGAGGAAGTACGGCTGGCTGTCACGCTGGAACGTGCGCCAGCCGAAGCCGAGCACCGGCTTGTCCTGGAGCATCCGCAGCCCGGCCGCGGTCTGGTTCTGGCGATCCCAGACCGGCAGCCGGTCGGCGACGCGCTGGCTCGCGCGCGAGGAGATCCCCGGCACGGCCACGTACACGGCGCCGACCGCGAGCAGGCCGACGAGCACGACCGGAACGACCCGGCGCCGCAGCTCGCGCGTCGTCAGCATCCCGGCGACGGCGCCGAGCACCACGGCGATCCACACCGCGCGCTCGAGGGTCAGCAGGCAGCCGAGCGCGCACAGCGGCAGCAGCAGCGTCGCCCATCGCCGGATCGCGCGGCTCGGCCACGTCTGGCGCACGATGACGGCGGCGACGCCGCAGGCGAACATCGCGAAGCCGTCGGTGACCGCCTCGTCGAAGGGCCCGCGCGCGCGGCCGAACTGCAGGCCGTAGGACGGGTCTGCGATGTAGCGCGGGAAGACCAGCGCCCTGGGTCCGAGCACCTCGAAGATCGCCGTCAGGCTGAGATAGGTGCCGAGGCAGAGCAGCCCCATCAGCAGCACGTTGCGCCGACGCTCGTCGCGGAAGACGAGCGGGGCGAGCAGGAACAGCGCGAACGGCGCGACGCCGAGCTGATCGATCGCCGCGAAGATCGCGGTGCGCGTCCCGAGCGTCCCCGCCCATGCCGCCGAGGCGACGACGTAGAGCAGCGTGAGCCCCAGCAGCAGATGCTCCGGGCGCCAGACCATGCGCGGCCGATCGCGCGCGCCCGGCGCGCGCACGACGACCGCGATCGCGGTCAGCGCGAGCAGCAGCCGGTCGGGGACGAGCGGGAAGCCGGTCAGACCGAGCGCCGCCCAGTTGCCGGAGAAGCTCGTCAGGCAGAGCGCCGCGACCAGCCCGTAGGACGCGTCGACGTGCCAGAGGAACCAGACGACCCCGACCACGGCTGCGAGCGCACCCAGCGCCAGCACGATCCCGTAGCCGGAGAGCTGCGCGGGCGGGTGGCGCAGCAGCAGGCCCGCCGCGAGCAGCGAGCCGCCGAGCCAGACGTACCAGGGCGGGGTGAACGCGCTCCGGCGCTCCATCGCACGGCGCGCCTCAGCCGGCGACGGACGGGCGCCGGCGCGAGAGCTGGTCTTCGCGGAACCACGCGAGCCCGAGCCCGAGCACGCCGCCGACGAGCAGGCCGACGAAGCCGAGCAGCTCGAGCTTGTGCATGCGGTCGCTGCTCGCCTGCTGCGCGAGCGCGAGCACGGAGACGATCCCGGTCGAGGAGCCGAAGGCCTGCTGGTCGCCCGCGTACGCGGCGCCGATCGCGCGGGCGCGGAGCTGCGTCGCGTCGAGGTCGGCGCGCGCCTGCCCGAGCGCGCGCGCGGCCTTCGAGGTCGGGTGCTTGGCGAAGCTCGCATGGAACGCGGTGACGCGCGCTTCCGCACGGCCGACGTCGATGACGGCTCCCCGGTAGCTGGCGAGCAGCTTCGGCCCGTCCCCGCTGCTGGCGTTGAGCTGGGTGACGTAGCGGGTGAGGCGCTGACTGGCCAGCGCGCTCAAGGCTGTCGCGGCGCGGGCCGTCGGTCCCTCCCCGATCACGCGGATCACCGGGCTCTGGGGCACCGGCGAGGCGGTCAGCCGCGAGGCGACGACGAGCGACGGAAGGCGGAGCTGCGTGGCGACCGGATCGATCACGTCGGTGGCGGCGATCGAGCGGCTGTAGGCGTCGGCGAGCGCGGTCGACGCCTGCACGAAGCCGGGCAGCGTAGGCGTGCCGGGGTTGACCTTGCCGACGAGCAGCCGCGACTCCGCCTGGTAGACGGGCTGGCGCAGCAGCCCGGCGGCGATCCCGGCGACGGTCAGCAGGACGATCGGGATCAGCAGCCACCACGGCCGGCGGCGGATCGCGCGGCCCAGTCCGGTCCCCGGCGTCGCAACCCCCGATCCGCTCGGCGACGGCCGCTCGGCGATCGCCGGCTCGTGCTGCGGCAGCGGCGGTGCGCTCGTCGTCATCGGCCGGCTCCCCGGGCCGCAGGGCACGGGACGGACGCGCTCGAACGCTGGGACGGCTCGGTGTCGACGGAGCTCAACGTGGTCACCTCGGGAGACGCGGTTCTCATGCTCAAACGCTCCGCGACATGCCAAACTTGCGCGCGAGCCCGGCCGCTGAGGCCGCGCGCCGGTCGCGCGGGCTTCCCGACACCGTTAGGCTGCCCGCGGCCATGACGCGAATGGTCATCATCGTCCCGTTCTTCAACGAGGAACGGTTCCTGCCGTCGTTCCTCGCTTCCGTCGAGCGCCAGACGCGGCGCCCGGACCAGCTCATGCTCGTCGACGACGGCTCGACCGACGGCTCGCCGGCGATCGCCGCGACGTTCGCCGCACGGCACGACTGGGCCAGCGTCCTGACGCGCCCGCCCAAGCCGCTCGCGAGCGACCGGCTCGCGCTCGCGCCCGAGCTCGTCGCGTTCGCGTGGGCGCGCGACCAGCTCAGCCGGCCGGCCGACGCGATCGGGAAGTTCGACGGCGACCTCGAGCTCAGCCCCGCCACGCTCGCGACGCTCGAGCAGCAGCTCGAGCACGATCCGCGGCTTGGCATCGTCGGCGCCTACCTCAGCATCCGCACGCCCCCTGGCGACCTCGTGCGCGAGGACTGTCCGCCCCAGCACGTGCGCGGCGCGACGAAGCTCTACCGGACGACCTGCCTGGAGCAGATCTCGCCCCTCCCCGCGACGCTCGGCTGGGACACGATCGATGCCTCGCACGCACGCATGCGAGGCTGGCGCACGCAGACGGTCGCCATCCCCGGAGGCGATCCGATCCACCTGCGCCCGACCGGGGCGTACGACGGTCGACTGCGCGCCTTCCGCCGCTGGGGCGCGTGCGCGTACGCGTTCGGCGCGCACCCGCTGTGGGTCGCACTCGGCGCCGCGCGGCGCCTGGGCAAGCGACCGTACGTCGTCTGCGGCCTCTCCTACGCGCTCGGCTGGACGCTCGCGGCGCTGCGACGCCGGCCACGCGCGGACGCCGCGATCCGCCGCCACGTGCGCAGGGAGCAGATGCAATGGCTGCGCCAGCGGATCGGCCGTCAGCCGGCCTCCCCTTGAAGCATCGCCGGACGTCGCAGACGCAGTCGCCCGCGCTCGGCGGCGAGGCGCTGACGATCGCGGGCGTTGAGCGCCCCGCCCGTCAGCAGGACCGCGACGTAGGCGGCGCTGCCGGCGAGCGTCGCGAGCACGAGGCCCGCGAAGGTCGGAATCGCGAGGTCGACCACGCGTGACGCGACGATGCCCGCGGCGTACGCGGCCAGCAGCGCCGCGACCTGCCGCAGCGGCCACAGCACGCGCAGCGGCGAGGCGAGCTCCCGGTGCACGCGCGGCGCCATGGAGAGGACGTCGACGCCGAGTCCCACGATCACGGCGGCGCCGGTGCCGACCGAGCCGAGCCACAGCGAGAGCGGGATGCCGACCGCGAGCGTGGCAGCCATCCTCAGCCCGCCGCTGACGGTCGTCGCCACGGGCCGGTCGAGCGCGAACAGAGCGTGGCGCAAGATGCTGGAGACCGTCTGCAGCGCGGGCAGGACCATCAGCACCGCGAGCGCGGGCGCCGCGCGCCGGAAGCCGCCGCCGAAGACGTCCATGATCCCGTTCGAGGCGCCGGCGCCGACGGCGGCGAGCAGCAGCAGGCCGATCAGCACGTAGCGGATCGTGTCGATCAGGGCGCGGTCGAAGCCGTGGTCATCGCCGGCTGCGTGGCGCTCGACGAGCGTCGGGAAGAGCATCTCGCAGATCCGCACGTCGAGGTCGACGAAGCGCCGCGCGAGCTGCCAGGCGCGACTGTAGGCGCCGACGGTCGCGATGGAGGCGATCACGCCGATGATCCAGGTCCCCGACTCGTTGCTGACGCCCTCCGCGAGCATGCCGGGCGTGATCTTCAGCCCGAAGCGGACGATCTGCGGCAGCGTGCGGAGGCCGGCCCTGATCTCGACTCGCGGCACGCGCCAGCGCATCAGCCGCCTGATGAGTGCGCAGCGGTGGATCAATGCCGTCAACGCGGACGCCGCGGTGGCGATCACGATGCTCCAGATCGAGTGCCAGGCGAGCCCGCAGCCGATCGCCACCACGAGGTACACGACCGCCTGGATGAGGCGGATCCAGAACAGCTGGCGTCCGGCGCGGAAGGCGCAGAAGATCGTGTCGAGGTTCCAGCTCGGATTGATCAGGACGACGTACGTGACCATGTTCGCGAGCGCCGGCAGGAACAGGCTCGGATGGTCGATCGGGCCGTGGAAGACGAACCAGCTCGCGAGCACCGCGAGGCCGCCGACGACGAGCGTGAGCGTCTGGGAGAACGCGAAGACGCCGACGAAGAGGCCGGTCACGCGCGGCGCGCGCGGCTCCAAGGCCGCGAGCTCGCGCACGAGCGCGGCCTGCTCGCGCACCGACGACAGGTACCAGACGGCGCCCACGGGGGCGTAGGCGAGCGCGAACTGGCCGATGATCTCGACGCCGTAGATGCGCGCGATCGCGACGCTGGAGAAGACGCTCAGGAGCGCGATCGACCCGAACGACAGAGCGCCGAACCACAGCCCCTCGCGGTAGGAGGGCTTGCGCCCGGCTGCGGGCGTCATGCGCGCGCCACCGTGCGCTCGAGGACTCCGTGCAGGAGCTCGCTGCAGCGGTCGACGTCGTACCGCTCGAGCACCGTCTCGCGCGCGCGGCGCCCGAGCCGCTCGCGCAGCTCGGGCTCGGCCGCGAGCCGCGCGAGCGCCGCGGCCAGCTCGTCGGCGCGCCCGGGCGTCACGAGCAGGCCGCTGCGATCGTGCTCCACGAGCTCCGGCACGCCGGTGATCCGCGAGGCGACGACGGGCAGGCCCATCGCCATCGCCTCCATCAGCACGACGGGCAGGCCCTCGGCGAACGAGGGCAGGCAGAAGACGTCGGCCGCCGCGTACCACGACGCGATCTCGTCCTGGCCGACGGCGCCGGCGAACGTGACGAGCTCGCCGAGCTCGAGCTGCTCGGCGAGCCGCTCGAGCGCACGGCGGGACGGACCGTCGCCGAGCAGCGTCGCGTGGACCGGGACGCCCGCGGCGTGCAGCATCGCGAGCGCGTTCAGCAGCACGGCATGGCCCTTGAGCTGGACCAGGCGGGCGACGCACAGCACCTCGATCCGTGCGCCGTCGCCGTTGCGCGAGATCTCGCCGTCACGCGAGAACGCGGCGGGCTCGATCCCGCAGCGCACCACGTGGATCTTGTCCCAGTGGTCCTCCTCGACGTGGGCCATCACCTGGCTGCGACCGAAGTCGCTGACGCAGACCACCGCGTCCGCGCGGCGTGCCTTCTCCGCCAGCCGGGTGCGCGAGATGTCGAAGAGCTCGAGCCCGCCGTGGGTCGTGAAGCTCCACGTCCAGCGACCGAGATGGGAGGCGAGCAGCGCGTCGTCGGACGCGACGTGCGTGAAGTGGGCGTGGATGTGGCGGATCCCGCGCCGACGGCACTCGTGCCAGATCAGCACGGACTCGGCGAAGTAGAAGAGCTGCCAGAGACGCCCCCGCAGGCCCGGCCGGCTCAGCCGCCACGCGAGCGCGAGCGTCGCAAGGTAGCGGTGCGGCTGGCGCAGGAGGCCGCTGAGATGCGCGCGCAGCATCGACCACGGCGCGAGCGGCAGGATCCCGTACGTGCTCGCGTCCTCCTCGCGATCGGCTTGCGAGAGGATGTGCTCGCGGCCCGGCCGGCGCACGGTGAACGTGTGCACGTCGACGCCACGCCGGCGCAACGCCCGCACCTCGCGCAAGATGAACGTGTTCGAGATCGCCGGGTAGCGGTTGCAGACGTACGCGACCTTCATCGCAGGACCGCCTCGTAGGCACGCAACAGCTCGTCCTCCGAGCGCTCCCAGACCAGCTCGGCGGCTCGTTCGCGGGCGCGCTCGCTCAGCGCAAGGCGCTCGTCCGGGTCGCGCGCGAGCCGGGCGACCTGGTCGGCGAACGCCGCGAGGTCGTCGCACGGCGCGTACCGCGCCGCGTCGCCCGCGGTGCGGCGGGTCTCGCGCAGGTCGTACGCGACGACGGGGCGGCCCGCGGCGAGGTACTCGGCGACCTTGACCATCGTCGAGCGGTGGTTGAGCGGCGTGCCGGGCGCGGGGTCGAGGCAGACGTCGGCCTCGGCGAGCAGCCGCGGCACCTCGGTGTGCGCGACGCGACCCGTGAAGCGGATCGACTGCGCGAGCCCATGCCGGGCCGTTGCGGCCGCGACCGGCGCGCGCCGCGAGCCGTCGCCCACGAGCGTCAGCGTCGGCTCCAGCCCATGGCGCTCGCGCAGCTCGAGCAGCAGCTGCGGCAGCGCGTCGACGCCGTCCTGGGACTCCATCCCGCCGAGGAACAGCAGCGCGGGCGCGCGCAGCTCGCCGCCGCGCGGAGCACGTGCGGCCGCGAGCTGAGCGCGCGGCGGCCCGTTGCGCACCACGACGACCGGTCCCCGTGCCCTGCCGCGACCGAGGGCGACATCGCGATGCGACTCGTTCGCGGCGAGCACGACGTGGGCAGCGGCGACGCTCGCCCGCTCGCACCACTCGAGCATGCGCCGCAACGGCGAGTCGCCGAACTTCGCCGTGAACAGCTCGGGCGCGAGGTCGTGGTGATCGAAGACGACGCGCCGCCCGAGCGCCCGCGCGGCGAGCGCGAGCGGGAACAGCGTGTCCGGCGGGTTGTGCAGGTGGACGACGTCGCTGCCGTGCAGCAGCGCGCGCAGCCCGCGGGCGTGGAGCTGGACGTTCGCGAGCAGGTACTCCACGATCAGCCCCCGCGGCGTCGCCGCCGGCGCCGGCAGCCGGAAGCGCTCGACGTCCACTCCGCCGACGCGCTCGCGGCGCGCCTCGCCCGGCGCCCGCGGTGCGATCACCCGCACGCGGTACCCGGCTCGCGCAAGCCCCTCCGCCTCGCTGCGGACCCGCACGTCAGCGGGGTACGGGTTGTTCTCGAGCAGCATCGTCACGCGCGCCCGCGTCGGCGCGCCCGCCTGCGCCGCCACGACGCTGCGGGCGTTTCGCCTAACGCTCCTAGTTGACGCCACGGCGCGCCACGACGACGGGGATGGTGCGCAGCAGCAGCCGCACGTCGGTCCACAACGACCAGTTCGTCACGTAGACGTAGTCGAGCTTGACCATCTCCTCGAACGGGATGTTCGTACGGCCGAGCACCTGCCAGAGGCCGGTGAGGCCGGGGGTCAGGTCGATGCGCGAGCGCGCCCAGCCGATCAGCTGACAGTCCTCGTCCTCGATCAGCGGCCGCGGGCCGACGAGGCTCATCTCCCCGCGGAGCACGTTCCAGAGCTGTGGCAGCTCGTCCAGGCTCGAATGCCGCAGGAACGCTCCGACGCGGGTGATCCGCGGGTCGTGCTCGAGCTGGAGCCAGTGGGGGTCCCGGCTCTCGGCCAGCAGCACCGCGCGCCGCTCCTCGGCGTCGGCGACCATCGTGCGGAACTTGAGCAGCTGGAAGCGCCGCCCGTTCTGGCCCACCCGCCACTGGCGGAAGAGGACCGGGCCGTGCGAGTCGCGCCGGATCGCGACGGCGATCACGATGAGCAGCGGCGCCGCCAGCACGAGCGCCAGGCCGGCGCCCGCAATGTCCATCGCGCGCTTGAGCACGCGCGAGGAGCGCGACAGCACCGGCGGGTTGACGGCGAGCAGCGTCATGCCCTCGACCTCGTCGATCTCGACCGACGGTCCCATCGCGTCGACGAGCGCCGGCAGCACGCTGACCTTGAGCCGCAGCTCGCGGCAGCGGCGCAGCAGGTCGAGCAGGGCCGCCTCGCCGAGCTCGCTGTTGGAGATCACGACGCGATCGAGCCGCTGCGCGGCGGCGATCTCGGCGAGGCGGTCGCTCGCCAGCGGCCCGAGCACCGGCAGGCCCGCGATATCGCCGGCCCTCGCGCCGACCTCGGCACCGGCGCCGGCGCCGGCGAGCACGCCGACCGGCCGCGCGCCGTACTCCGGGTGGGCGGCGAGCTTGCGCGCGATCAGCTCCACCGGCGGACCGTCGCCGACGAGCAGCACGCGCTCGGGGCCGAGCAGGCGCGCGATCGCCATCCGCGCAAGCGCCCGCAGCGAGATCGCGAAGCCGGCGCCGAGCAGCGACAACGCCAGCACGTCGACGAAGCGCAGGTCGGGCGCCGGCGTGAGCCGGGCGGCGACCCACACGAGCGGGCAGGCGAGCACGAGCGCGTGGAACAGCGCCGGCAGCTCGTCGAGGGTCGTGTGGCTGATCCGCTTCGTGTCGCGCGCATACAGCCCGTAGGCGCGGAAGACCACGACGATCCCCAGCACGATCGGCGCCAGCGCCAGCGTGTGCGGCTCGGCGTGGACCCGCGGCGACCCGATCACGAGCGCGCCGAGCGCGAGCAGCAGCGCGGCCGTGTCGGCGAGCAGCAGCGCACGGCGGGTCGCACAGTCGCGGCTGCCGTAGCGGCGTGCGACGACGGACGCCTGGGCGCGGCCCTCCTCCGCTCGCTGCCGCCCGCGACGCGGCAGCGGCCATGCAGGCCGCACGCGCGCCTGCGGGACACTCACGCCCGGCTCCCTCCCGCGACCGCGCGGGACGCCGCAGCCGATGGCACCTGCGCCCCGACAGACGGGACCGCCGGGGCGCGCCGGAAGCGTCGCGAGCCGGCGAGCACGACCTCGACACCGCCGCTGCGCAGCGACTCGTCGGCCGCCTCGGTCAGGCGCACGACCTGGCGCGCGAACTCGGCGTGCTCGCGCAGCAGACCGCCGCCGGCGACGGCACCGGTGAAGTCGGCCAGCTCACGGCTGAGCGGCTCGTAGCTCTCGACTCGCGGCGAGAGGATGTCGCCGGTCCGGTAGGAGAGGTGATACTCGCCGAACGTCTCCGGGTCGCGGTAGATGACGCCGTGGTCGAAGAGGCGGATCGGCTCGACGGTGCCGTCGTCGTAGACGACCATCTTCTTGCTGCCGACGATCACCGTGCGGCGCAGCTTGCCCGGTGCCAGCCAGCTCAGCTCGACGTTGGCGACGAGCCCCGACGGGAAGCGCATCGTCACGAACGCGACGTCGTGGATGCCGGGCACGACCGAGTCGCGGCCGATTGCCTGCACCGACTCGGGAAGCTCGTCGAGCCAGTAGAGCAGGATCGAGAAGTCGTGCGGCCCGAGGTCCCATACGACGCTGACGTCGCGCTGATGCAACCCGAGGTTGACGCGGTTGGAGGAGATGAAGAAGAGGTCGCCGAGCTCGCCGGCGTCGAGCATCGCCTTCACCGCTCGCACCGGCGGGCTGTAGATGAACGTGTGGCCGCACATCAACGCCAGGCCCTCGGCCTCGGCCAGCTCCACCAGCAGGCGTGCGTGCTCGCTCGACGGCGCAAGCGGCTTCTCGACGAAGACGTGCTTGCCGGCACGCAGCGCACGGGCGGCGAGGTCGTAGTGGGTGAAGACGGGCGTCGCGATCACGACGGCGTCGACGGTCGGATCGCAGAGCACGTCGTCGACGTGCCTCGTCGCGGCGACGCTCGGGTTGCGCCGGCCGTAGCGCTCGAGGCGCTCCGCGTCGAGGTCGCAGATCCAGCGCACGTCGGCGCCGTCGAGGTCGGCGAGCACGCGCAGCAGGTTCGGGCCCCAGTAGCCGAGCCCGATCACCGCCACGCGGACGATCGGCGTCCTCCCGGTCGTCTCGCGCGAGTGGCCGGTGGTGAGGATCGTCGCCATCACCCTCCTCCTTGGGGATCGAACTCGTGCACGGCGGCCGCGATCCGGGCGATCTCCGCGTCCTGCAAGCCGGGGAACATCGGCAGCGAGCAGACCGTCTGCGCGAGCCGCTCGGCCACCGGCAGCGCACGCTGGGCCGCCGGTGCGCCGCGATACGCGTCGGTGCGGTGGATCGGGATCGGGTAGTGCAGCCCGGTCGCGATTCCGCGGGCGGCGAGCTGGTCGCGCAGCGCGTCGCGGTCCTCGCAGCGCACGACGTACTGGTGGTAGACGTGGTCGTGCCCGTCGCCCGCGGGAGCCGGCGGCGTGACGGCAGAGCCGGCGAGCGCCTCGTCGAGCTGGCGTGCGACCTCACGCCGGCGGGCGTTCGCCTGCTCGAGCCGGCGCAGCTTGACGCGCAGCACCGCCGCCTGGATGGCGTCGAGCCGGCCGGTCGTGCCGACGACGCGGTGGTCGTAGCGGACCTGCTCGCCGTGTGCACGCAGCAGCCGCACGCGCGCGTCGAGCGCCGGGTGGTCGGTGACGACCGCGCCGCCGTCGCCCCAGGCCCCGAGGTTCTTCGCCGGGTAGAACGAGAAGCACCCGAGCGTGCCGAGCGTGCCGACGCGCCGCCCGCGATAGCGTGCGCCGTGCGCTTGCGCGGCGTCCTCGACGACCGCCACGCCGCGGGCGCGCGCGAGCCGGAGGATCGGCGCCAGCTCGACCGTGCGGCCGTACAGGTGGACGGGGACGATCGCGCGCGTGCGCTCGCCGAGCAGCGGGGCGATCGTCTCCGCGGTGATGGTCGCCCGCTCGCGGTCGACGTCGGCGAAGCGCGGCGTCGCGCCGACGAGCGAAACCGCCTCCGCGGTCGCGATGAAGGAGTTCGCGGGCACCACGACCTCGTCGCCCGGGCCGATCTCCAGCGCCCGCAGGGCGAGCGCCAGCGCCTCGGTGCCCGAGGACACGCCGATCGCATGACGCGCCTCGCACCAGGCCGCCCACTCGCGCTCGAACGCAGCTACCTCCGCGCCGAGCGTGAACGCCGAGCGCTGCGCGACGCGCTCGACGGCCGCCATCAGCTCGCGGAACAGCTCGCGGTCCTCGTGGTCCATCCGCATCAACGGGACGGGCGCCGCCCCGAGCGCGAGCGTGCTCACGACGCCTCCGCCACGCCCGTGAGCGACTCGCCGCCGATTCGCAGGATGCCGAGCCCCGCATGCTGATCGGGATCCAGGATCAGCTCGACCGCCTCGTTCCGCGAGCGCACGCCGAGCTTGGCGAATGCGGACGAGAGGTGGCTCTTCACCGTGCTCTCCGCGACGAACAGCTGCGCAGCGATCTCACCGTTCATCAGCCCCATGACGACGAGGCTGAGCACCTGACGCTCGCGTACCGACAGCACAGGACGGGAGAGCTGGCGCTGCGCGGCCCGGGGCACGACCGCCTGCCCGGCTGCGACCGCCCGCACGGTCGCGGCGAGCGCGCGCTCCAGGTCGGGCTCGAGCACGACGCCGCTTGCACCGGCGCGCATCGCACGGCGCACGGCCGGCGCGCTCGACTCCGCCCCGAGCAGCGCGACGCTCGTGACCGGCGCCGCATCGGTCAGCGAGCGCAGCGCGGCGGAGACGTCCGGGACCTCGGCGAGCTCGCCGAGCACGAGCACCTCGCCGGGGCGCAGCTCGGCGGCGGCGATGGGCGACTCGAGCGGGCGTACGCCATGTCCGGCGGCGACGAGCGCGGCACGTGCGCGCTCCTCCAGCGACCGCTCGGGAACGGCGAGCGCGACGTCGCAAGGAGGGATGAATGGCTCGGACATCGCACGATCAACGTCGGCCGGAGCAACGGACTTCCGCGAGGTGCATCGCGGCTGCGCGACGTGTGGAACCGGGCCTCTGCGGGGCCGGATCGGCGACGACGGAACGACCGATCGGCGCCGCGATCACGCGGCGCCGATGGCGCAGCTCGTGGGCGCGGTGCGCCTACGCCGACGTGCAGGCCGGCTGCGAGAGGTGGTGGCCGAACGACAGGCCGTTCTTGCCGCCGGTCGGGACGAGCGCGTCGCCGCCGACAGCGTCGAGGCACCCAGCGGTGAGGCTCTGGAGATCTCCGTAATCCTCGATGCGAGGCTGCTCGTAGTCCTTCACGTGTGCTCCTTCCATCGATTGCGTGCGCCAAGACGCCGGCGACACGCGGGACAACGTACTCGCCGCCCGCCGGGTCGCACAAGGCCGAAAAAAGGAGGATGCCCGGTCGTGCTGAGCACGCGGCACCCCAGGGCGCGGAGACCCGGCCGCCGAGGCGGGCGCGAGATGGCCGCTCAGGCGATCGCGAGACCGGCGCGGTCAGGCGCCCAGCAGATCGCCGGAGCCGCCACCTCGCCGCGCTCGCGCAGCCGGGCCGACAGCCCGGGCTCGGCCTGCGAGCGCAGCCACAGCTCGACCGTCACGAGCCGCCAGAGCTCCTGCGCACCGACGAACGGATGCACCGGGTGCTCGGCGAGCGGACGCTCCAGCAGCCGCGAGCGGAGCGTCTCGGGTGCCACCCATGCGCTCACCTCCGCGCCCCGCTCGCCGAGCAGGCCTCGCACCGCGGGCCCGTCGGAGCCGGTCAGGCAGCCGGCGACGAGGTCGTCGAAGCGGGCCTTGCGCTCCGGCAGGCGGACCTCGTCGGGCAGCACGCCGGCGAGCGCTCGGCGGATCGCCACGCGATCGTGGGCGCGATCGAACGACGCGGCCGGCGGCAGGCGCAGCGCGAGCTCGACCAGGTCGACGTCCAGCAGCGGATGACGGGCCGGCAGGCCGCTGAGGCGCGCGCGCAGGCGCAGGTGGTCGAGCAGGCCGATCGCCTCCGGACCTTCGGCGAGCAGATCGGCGGCGTAGGCCCACCAGCGCGGCCCGGCGCGTCGCTTCCAGCCCCACGGGTCGCGGGCGCCCGCGACGGCCTGCGCCGCGCGCGGGCGCAACCAGCCGACGTCGCGCAGGTCGGCGTCGCGGCGCCCGCGCAGGCGCTCGTGCAGCGCGTGAGGCAGCGCGGCGCGCAGCTGCTCGCGCCAGAGGAAGCGCAGCAGCGTCCGCGTCGAGGCCGGCGTGCCGCCGTCGGGCAACCGGCGCGCGAGCCGCAGCGCCGCGAGCGGGCGCCCCCGTCGCAGGCGGTCCGCCATCAGGTGGAAGCGCACGCCGAACAGCTCGTCCCCCCCGTCGCCGCCGAGCACGGTCGTCGCGCCCTCCGCCCGCGCCCGCTTCAGCAGCGCATCGCCCCAGAAGTCGCCCCAGCCGACGGGCGGCAGCTCCCAGCGCTCGAGCGAGTCGAGCGCCGCCGAGAGCAGGCCGCCGGCCCCGACGCGCAACGTCGCGGTCGGCACGTGCAGGCGATGCGCGAGCAGCGCGATCAGCTCGGCCTCGTCCGTCGCGGGGTGGTCGGGGAACGTCGCCGAGTACGCGCGGATCGCGCCCGGGCGGATCTGTGCGCCGACGGCGGCGACGGCGGACGAGTCGAGGCCGCCGCTCATCGTCACAGCCGCGACGCCGTCCTCGGGCATGCGGCGCGCGACCGCGCGGCGCAGGGCTGCGCCGACGGCGCGGTCCAGCTCTTCGGGACTGCTGCGCAACGGCGCGGCGAAGCGCGGCTCCCACCAGCGACCGAGCGACCAGCCGTCGGGTCCGAGCCGGATCAGCCCGCCGGGACGCACGCGGCGCACGCCCGCGTAGAGCGTCGCGTCGCCGCGACGGCTGGCGGAGGCGATCCACCCCGCGACGGCGTCGTGGTCGGGCTCGGGCCGGCGCGGCAGCGCCGCGAGCACGTGGCGGACCTCGGAGCCGAAGGTCAGCGCGCGGCCGCCGGCACGCCAGTAGAGCCCCCGCACGCCAAGCTGGTCGCGCACGAGCAGGCCGCGGTGGCGTTCGCGATCCCAGATCACGAGCGCGAAGTCGCCACGCAGCCGCGTCAGCGCCGCCTCGCCCCAGCGTGCATAGGCCGCGGCGACGACGCGCTCGGGGTCGTCGGCGGGCACGCCGACGACCCCGGCCAGCTCGGCCACGTCGTCGAGCTGCCCGTCGAGCAGGCACAGCACGGGCGCGAGCGCAGGCGGCCCGCCGTCGCAGGCGACGCTGAGCTGCCCGAGGTCGACGCGCCGCGCGGTGGCGGGCGCGAGCGCGTGGACGAGCCGCTCGGCTCCCGACGGGAGCTCGCGCGCGTCCGGGTCGAAGCGCCCGGCGAGCGTGCGACTCACGGCGCGGGCCGCTCCTGTCCGGCGACGTCCGCCGGAGCCGCCGCTCCGGGCGCGCCGCTCACCAGCGCCCCGCGACGTCATTCGCGATCGCCGTCGCGAGCGCCCCCGCATCGACCGCCGCGGGCACGATTATCCGCCGCAGATGCGCGTGGGCGGCCAGGCGGTGACACAGCTCCAACAGGCGCACGAGCCGGTCGGGCGCCCCGAGCACGAAGTTGAACGTGCAGGCGAGCACGAGCCGCGGGTCGTCGAGCGCCTCGAACGCCAGCTCGCCCGTGTCCGCACGACGATCGATCAGGTAGAGCGCGCCGAGCGGGAGCGGCACGACCGGCGCCGCGGACGCGAGCGTCACGAGCAGCGAGTCCGCGTCGCGCTGCTCGACCTCGCCGAGCGCGGCGACCGCCGCCGGGCCGAGGCGCTCGGCCTCGGCGCGGCGCAGGCCCACGCGCGGCAGCGCCGGATGGCCGAGCAGGCCGCCGTCGTCGGTCGGCTCGAGCGCCACGACGTCGTCGGCGATCGGCGCCGCGCCGTGCCGCGCAAGCTCGAGCGCGACGGACGACTTGCCCGCCCCCGACACGCCGGCGACCGCCACGATGCGTCCGTCGACCGCAACCGCGCTCGCGTGCAGGCACTCCAGCCCGGCGGCGCAGGCCGCGAACGGCAGCGCCTGATCGACGAGCAGCCGTCGCCAGCTCGAGCCCGGCTCGCCCGCTGCATAGGCGATCGCGCTGCCATCGCCGGCGATGACGCAGGAGCCGCCGCCCGCAGCGGAGATGCGGTGCCCGCCGCCTGGCTGCGGCACGATCGCCAGACCGGCTGGCGCGTCCCCCTCGCGCGTCCGCTCGGAACCGATCGCGGAGCCGATCGGCGCCTCCGAGCACGTCAGACGGACCGCACGGCCCGGATGTCGCGATGCCCGGTTGAAGCGCACGCCGGCGGGCAGGTCGCCCTCGAGCGCGAGTCCGAACGCGACCGGCGTCGTGGCGCTCACAGCTGCGCGAGCCTCCGTGCGACCGGATCGGCCGGCGGCAGCAGCGCGACGCCGTCGCGCTCGACCCATGCGTGGGCCAGGAAACGCGGCTCGGTGCGGGCTGCGATCACGAGCGAGCTCTCGATCCCGCGCCGCGCGAGCATGCGCACGAGCACGAGCGAGGTGGCCAGGCAGCGAGCGCCGCCCGGCACCGGCGACAGCGTGCGCTGCACGACACGACCGAGGCGCAGCCCGACCGCGATGGCAGGCTGCGCGGCCGGCGTCGGCGCCTCGACCGCGCGCAGCTCTGCCAGCACGTCGGGGAGCGGCCGGCGCCGCGCAAGCGCGCGGCGCGCCCGCGCGTACGTCAGCAGCACCTCGCCGGCGAGCCGCGCGTTCCCCGGCGTCGGGCGCGGGAGCCGTGCCACGAGCGGCGGCAGCCGCACGCGCCGGGCCTCAGTCCTCCCCGTCATCGACCTCGAGCAGCCCACGTTCGGAGAGCTGGCCGCAGAGCTCGCAGAGATCGCGCTCGATCTCGTCCACGGGTCGATCGAACTCGGCGGCGACCTCGGCTGCGGCCGCGCGCACGGCGCCGTGTCGCTCGAGCGCCACGAGCATCCGGCCGGCGGAGTGGTTGAGGCCGTGATAGCGGCCCGTCTCGAGGTTCAGCACCACGGTCTCCGCCGCGAAGCTGCGGTGAACGACGTGCTGCGGCACGGAGACGCGCGCGTCGAGCAGCGTCGGGGCGTACGGTGGCATGGCTCCTCCCGGTTCGGGCATCAGTACTCCAGGATCGTTCCTCGGCGGCGCCCCACGCGAATCGCCGCCGAAACCGTGGCGATCGCGATCGGCATCAGCAGCAGCGCGAAGGCGGCGAGCTTCGCGACGCCGACCCACGGCGACGCGTGCAGCGGCGAGTCGACGAGCAGGTGGCGCATCAGGCCGACGGCGGTGCTGAACGGCTGCACCTCCGAAACCCAGCGGATCCAAGCCGGCAGCAGCGAGACGGGGAAGTACAGGCCCCCGACGAGCGAGAGCAGCGCGATCACCCAGGTCGTCCCGACCGCGCTCTGCTTGACGACGAGCGTCAGCGCCGCGAACAGCAGGCCGAAGGGCAGGAAGGCGAGCACCGACAGTGCCGCGAGCGGCAGGCACAGTGGCGCCAGGGCCCAGTCGATCTGCAAGCCGAACAGCAGCGTCGCCAAGGCGATCGTCGCGCTCCCGAGCAGCAGCGAGTAGAGGAACGGGAAGAGCGTCAGAGCGACGATCCCGCGCAGCGCGCCGAACGGCGAGACGACGAGCTTCTCGAACGTGCCGGCGACGAGCTCCTGGCGCACGAGCGCCGGCGTGCCGAAGCACGAGCTGAGCACCTGCAGGATCACCACGCCCACCGTCACGAAGGCGAAGTACGCGCGCGGCGAGTCGAACGTGTCGACGTGCACGAGCTGGGCGAGGAAGTGGAACAGCGTCAGCGTGAAGATCGCGTTGGCGAGCTGGCTGAGCACGCGCGTGCGGTAGCTGAGGAAGATCTGCGCGTCGCGATGCACCACCGCGAGCGTCGCGCGGCCGGCGATCAGCGCGGCGCTCACGCCGCCGCCAGTCGTCCGCCGACGAGCGCGTACTGGGCATCGAGCGGCACCCCGGGACGCTCGCCCGTCGGCGAGCACCAGAGCACCGCGCAGCCGGCGGCGACGCGCTCCGCGACCGCGGCGTGCAGGCACGCCCGCCCCTCCTCGTCGAGGCTCGTCGTCGGCTCGTCGAGCAGCAGCAGCCGCGGCTCGTGCATGAACGCCATCGCGATCCGCACGCGCTGGCGCTGGCCCATCGAGAGGCGGTCGACGCGATGGCCGGCGAGCCCGCCGAGGTCGAACGCCTCGATCGCGCGCTCGACCGCGGCACGACCGGCAGCGCGACCGAGCATCGCCAGGCCGGCCCAGTAGCCGAGGTCCTGGCGCACGGTCAGGCGCGCGTGCAGCCCGCGGTCGCCGGCCGAGATCAGGCCGATCGCACGCTGGTAGGCGGCGCGCTCGCGGTCGGGCGCCATGCCGTCGAGGCGCACCGTGCCGCCGTCGGGCGCGAGCAGCCCGGCGACGATCCGCAGCAGCGTCGTCTTGCCGGCGCCGTTGGAGCCGGCGATCCACGCCACCGCGCCCGGCGCGAGCTCGAGCTCGATGCCGGCGAGCACGGGCTCCTTCGCCTTCGGCCAGCGCTTGCGGACGCCGCAGAGCTCGAGCGCGGGCCACAGCTCGAGCTCGTCCGCCGCAGGCGATTGGACGGCCGCCGCGCCGGCCGCCGCGCCGAGCGCCGTCTCGGTCATCAGGCGAGCACCGCCTCACGGGCGCTCGCCGCACGCACGACCAGCTCGGCAAGCCGCGCAGGGGTCTCGCGCGCATCGGCGACCAGCCGAACCGCGGCCGTGCCCGCCAGCAGGTCGTCGTAGAGCGCCAGGCGGGCGCCGGCGCGCTCCGGCGTCGACGGAAGCGACAGCGCGTGGGTGAGCACCGGCATCGGGCTCGCTCCCAGCGGCTCGATTCGCGGCGTCGCGCTCGCCCCGGCGCCGCCGCGCGCGAGCACGACGACGAGCGCCACCGGGCACGCGGCGAGCTCGGTGCACGCGAACGCCGTGCGCACCTCGGCGCCGGACCGGCCGGCGGCGTGCTTGAGCACCGGCGCACCCGGCTCGGCCACGATCCCATCGTCCGTGCGCCTCAACACGAGCACGTCGTCGCTGAGCAGGGCGCCGCCCGCGTCGAGCAGCGCCGAGACGAGCGTCGACTTGCCTCCGCCGCTCGGCGCCAGCAGTGCGACGGCGCCGCCGTTCAGCGCAACCGCACCGGCATGGAGCGCCTCGTGACCGAGCAGCAGGCTCGTGCACGGCAGCGCAAGCTCGTCGAGGATCCTCTGCCAGCCGCACTCACGATCGCCGTCGGTCGCACACGTCAGCTCGGACCCGTCCGCAGCGAGCAGAAAGGTCGCAATTCCCTCGGCGCGGATGCGGTGGTCGCCGCGGTGGCCGCGCTCGACGCTCACCGCGATCCCGTCGCGATCGGCCCCCCACAGCCGCCGCACCGCGCCGCTCCAGCGTGCCGCGAGCGCGTCTTCGGCCAGCGGGCGCAGCGCCACCGCCGGGCGCGCGGCACCGTCGTCGGGCCGCAACGGAAGCGACACGGGAGACCTGAGGCAAACCCCGAACGCCGAGTAGCAGCCGTACTCCCACATGCCCCGTCAACGTCGTCGTCTGCCGCCTTCTTCCGCCGCAGGCTCAATCGAATTTGGTCCTCGGGCCCTCCGGCGCACGCGAGCAGCACGCCGGTCGATCCGTTGCTGGGTTGCCGTGCACGCCCAAACCGCTCTGATCCTGGCGACCGCAAATCCGCTCGTCGCAGCCGCCCCTGCACCGCTTGAGCTCCCGCTCCTGGTTCCGATCGCGAACCGTCCGCTGCTGTTCCACCTGATCGACGACCTCGTCGGGGCGGGCATGCGCCGGGTGGTCGTCGGCGCCCCGCCGGTCGCACTGCTGCAGCTGCGCACCGCGGGCATCGACCGCGAGACGTGGACCACGGACCTGCGCTTCTGGATCGTGGCGGAGCGCGCCGACCCGGTGCGCGCGATCGCCGCCGCCCATGCCGATGGCGCACTCGACGACGGGCCCTTCGTCCTGCACCCCGCCGACTGCCGTCAGCGCGGCGTCGCGCTGCGCCAGCCGCCCGACGAGGGACCGGCGGCGGATGCGCTGCTGTTCGTCGCCGAAGCGGAGGACGACGTCCCGATGCCCGCGCTGGCCAGCGACGCGGCGACCCCGCGCGCCCGCTGGCAGCCTCCACCGCGCCATCGCCTGACCGGCGTTCAGGTGCTCGGCCCCGCTGCGCTGGGTGCGGCGCGCGAGCTGACCGACGAGCTCGACGGCGCGATCGGGATCGAGCGACTCGTGGACCGCATGGCCGACAGCGGGGGCCACGTCGCAACGATGCCGGTCGACGACTGGTGGCGCTACGGCGGCCGGATCGACGACCTGCTCGACGAGAACCGCCGCGTGCTCGCCGAGATCGAGCACAGCGTCGACCCGGCGAGCCTCGTCGACTCGACGACCCACGGCGCCGTCGTCGTCCACCCGTCGGCGCGGCTCGTCTCGACGCTCGTGCGCGGCCCGGTCGTGATCGGGGCCGGCGCGGAGCTGACCGACGCCTACGTCGGCCCCTACACCGCGATCGGCGCCGGCGCCGTGGTGCAGGGGACCGAGGTCGAGAACTCCATCATCGACGCCGGCGCGCGTCTGCGCCACGTCGGCCTGCGCCTCGAGGCCAGCGTGATCGGGCGCGATGCGGAGATCGTGCGCGACTTCCGTCTGCCGCGAGCCCTGCACCTGTGGGTCGGGGACCGCGCGCGCATTGCGCTGAGCTGACCGCCGGGCAGCGCAGCGGACGGGTCCGCCGACGATCTCGGCCTGCCCCGCAGCGCGAGCGGGCCGCGCTCAGGCGGTCGTCGGCGCAGCGTCGAGCCGGGTGAGCTCGTCACGCAGCGCCTTGCGACCGCGGTGATGCAACCCGTGAACCGCCGCTTCGGTCTTGTCCATCCGCTTGGCGATCTGGCCGGGCGACAGGCCCACGAGGTGACGCAGGATGACCACGTCGCGCTGGTCTCGCGGCAGCGTCGCGAGCGCCTCGTGCAGCAGGCGCCGGCAGTCGTCACTGCGCTCGTCGACGGTGACGTTCACATCGAGGATGTCCTCGCACGGGACGGCCCGGCGCTTGCGCAGATGGTCGACCGCGACGTTGCGGGCGACGCGCAGCATCCACGCAGCGAAGGGGACCTCGCGCGGCTCGTACTTGACGAGCGAGGTCATCAGCTTGAGGAAGACCTGCTGCGTGACGTCCTCTGCGTCGTGCACATCGCGGACGATGCTGAGGATGAATCCGAAGACGTTGTCGGCATAGGTCGAGTAGAGGAATCGCAGGGCCTCCGGATCGCCCGCCTTGGCGCGGTCGACCGCCGCAAGGACGCGGGGATCGCGATCGTCGGCGCCGGTGCGCCGACCCCACCTGCGGAAGCACGCACCCGCCATCTCGACCTGCGCGTTGGCAGGGGTGAGCCGGGAGGCCGCCGCAGCGTCCGCGCATGCGGTGGCCGCCCGGACTTCTCCGAGCGTTTCGGCAATCAACACAGCTCCCTCCTCCTCCTTCTCCTCACCCGGCAGCAGCAAGGTCAAGCGAACGCGACCGTACAAGAAGTGTTCACATTTCTGCAACTGACCTAACAGAATTAACATGTGACACGAATGCGTCAGTTCTTAATGTCCGATCGGGTCTGCTTTATTACTCGGGAAGCCTCGTGTGCGAGGTCCTATCGGCTGATGCGGACCGCTTCGCGGCGGGCGCGGATGAGCTGGCCGGCCGCGGGCGGGTAGAGGCTCAGCGGGGCGCGTCGCTCCACATCGAGAACCACTGGGTGCCGACCCGCGGCGAGAAGCCGGCAGCGGACAGCATGGCGAGCTGCGCGGGGACCATCAGGTCGGCGGGGAGGAAGAGGCGGTGCACGTGCTCGCGCCGGATCGTGTCGATCAGCGTCGTCATCTGCGACTTCACGACCATCGCTTCGATGAACGAGTAGGGCGCGACGTTGGTGAGGCCGTGCGCGTAGGCGATGCGATGCCCGTACTGCGTGAGGATCGCGACCTTCGCGCCGGGCGTCGTGTGTTCGGCGACGAAGCCGTCGGCCGCGGTCTGGTAGGTGAGCGGCGGACCGCCGGCTCGCAGGCGAGCGATCTGCGACCACGGCCGCGGGAGCTCGGTCCACGAGCAGAGCGCGAGGGCGAGCCCGAACAGGACCGCCAGCTCGGGGATCCCTGGGCGTCGCCATCTCCGCGCCGCCAGGTGGCGGAGGATCACCGCGGCGAGCAGCGCGAGCGCGAACAGCCACGCCGAGAACAGCGAGACGAGCTTCAGCTCGTCGGAGCGGCCGACGAAGTAGCCGCCGGCGAGCAGGCCGAAGACGCCGCTCCACGCGAGCATGCTGGTCAGCAGCAGGTCCTCGCGCCCCCGGACCCGTCGGACCGCGGCCGTCGCGATCGCCGCGACGAACGTCACGTAGAGCGCGAGATGCACGCCCAGCGTCGGCATCGGCACCGCCGTGTAGCCGTCGACGCCGAAGATGCGCGGGAACTCGAGCAGGACGTGCGCGCTCGGCAGCGCGCCGCTGCGCGCAAGCGTCGCGAGCACGACGACGAGGACGGCGGCGAGGAGGCCGATCGCCAGCTCGGCGCCGAGCCGCGCGAGCGCACGTCGCGTCCACTGCGAGCCGCCGCACAGCAGCGCGACCACGCTCGCCGCCAACGCGGACGCCCCGAACTCGAGGTTGTCGACGAGCACGAGCCCGGCGACGAACGCGAGCGCCCACACGCGTCGCGGTGTTGCGCGGTCGAGCTGGCGCGCGGTCAGCCATGCGACGAGGTATGCGCCGCCGTATCGCATCGGCCACATCGAGTACAGCTTCACGGGGCTCACCATGTGGCCGCCCGGGAAGCGCACTAGCAGGAAGCCGGCGGCGAGCAGCGGCAGATAGAGCGCGAGCGCCAGCGGCGAGCTGCGCACGACGCGTCGCAGGATCGCGTAGACCAGCAGCAGCGTCAGCACGCCGAGGCCCGCCATCAGGAGCGTGAACGTGAGCGCCGTAGCGCCGAAGACGTACAGGGCGGCGGCCGAGAGGTAGGGCATCAGCTGCCCGTACAGCGCGTGGAAGTCGACGAGCGGGGTGCGGCCGTCGAGGATCGCGAAGGGGTCGTCGAGCGCCCAGAAGAGCCCGCTCATTTCCCCGGCGGAGCGGTCCGTGTCGACCCCCGCGAGCAGCCAGATCGCGGCGAGCGCGCCGGCGACGGCGAAGCACGCGATCCGCAGCGCGCGCGTCTCCTGCGAGCAGCGGGCGATGAGCCTGGCGACCAGCGGGCGCCGCACGGCCGCGAGGAACGCCAGCACGAGCAGCGCGGCGACGGCGAGTCTCCAGAGGCTGAAGATCGGCCACAGCACGAGTCTCCCCGGCAGCAGCACGTTGCGCTGGCCGAGCACCGCCGCGACGAGCAGTGCGACCATCCCCGCCTGGCTCGCGAGCACCATCCCGCGCAGCCGTGCGGGCGGCAGCCTCACCCGCCGGACGCTGCCCGCGACGATCGCGGCTGCGAGCAGCAGCGGGCCGAGCAGCGCGAGCAGGTACCGCGCGTGCTTGACGGGTTCGGGCTGTCCGAAGGCGTAGACGGCTTCGCGGGGCCAGAGGGCCTCGCCGTGAGCGTCGAGGACGCCGTGGGCGAGCAGCGGCCCGAGCCAGGCGATCGCCGTCAACATGACGATCGCGCACGGCAGGGCCGCGATCCACGCCGTCTCGCTCGGGCGCAGCGTGCGCACCCGCTCCCGGAACATCGCCTTCCCCCTGGTCGGCGCCTTCGCCCGATCAGGTTACAGAAATCAGGTGTGATGACCGGGCGTGCGATCCCGTCGTCAGCGGTCGGCGGGAAGCGAGACGGCTACGGCGCTGCTGCGAGGCGATCCCCGCGCGCGACCGGGGAGTCCTGCGGCGGCATGGCCAGCTGCGCCGTCAGCTGCGTCGCAGCAGGCGCGCCAGCAGCCCGCGGCGCGCGGGCGCGACGTCCTCGCGCAGCGGCAGCCGGCCGGCGCGTCGCGCGCGCATGACGCACTCCGTGTGCGCATGGCGCCGCTTCGCCGCGTCGCCCTCGGGGACGACGAGCTGATGGGCGCTGAGCGCCGGCAGCAGGCGGCCGCAGAACGGGCAGCGATACGTCACCGGCTTGCGGTTGGCGGCTGGGCGCACGGCATACCAGCTCGCGTCGCCGAAGCTCGTCATGGCCTGGGACGGGCCGTCGTCACGGGCGCACGAACTCCCAGCCGTGGCGGGCGGCGGCTGCGAGCACGGCGGCGAGGCCGACGTCCGCGCCGGGGGCGGCGGTGCCGATCTCGAGGAAGAAGCGCTCCGTGCCCGCGGGGCTGAACAGCACGACGCGCCGTCCGGCACGCTCGCCGACGTTCGCGCTCGCGTGCACGACGCCGCGCGGGACGTTGACCGACTGGCCGGCCGTCAAGCGCGAGCGCTCGCCGGCCACGGTCATCTCGAACGAGCCCTCCAGCACGAGGATCGTCTCCGCCGCGTCGCGATGGCTGTGGGACGGCAGCGACCAGCCGGCCGGCGGCTCGTCGACCAGCAGGCAGGACGCGCCGTCCGTGTCCTCGCCCGTGGCGTGGATCTCCGTGCGAACGCCGCCGGGCATCCACACGACGCGCGGACCGCTGAGCATGACCGCAGCGTAGCGAGCGGGGCGCAGGGCACTGCCGGCACGACGACGAGCCGCGGGTCGCCGACGGGGTCGATCTTCACCGTCACGCCGTGAGCGCTCAGGCGGAAGCCGCCTGCCCGTACCACTCAACCTGCACGCTGGCGCTCCGGCTCGGCGGCGGTGCGCAGGCGGCGCGGGCGGGGCGCTTGGTCGATCGCCGGCTGGTCCTCTGGGGCACTGCGCCCGCCGCGCATCAGCGACGCCGCCGCCGCCACGAGGCAGGCGACGATCGCGAACAGGAACGCCGCGTGCAGCCCGTCGCGGAACGGCGCGGAGATGAGCGTCGGGAAGAACGCGTGGCCGGTCAGCACGCCCTGGTCGTGCGCGGGCAGCGCGGCGAGCACGTGCGGCCCGACGAAGTGCTGGACCGGGTTGTAGCCGAGGAAGGCGGCGAACAGGATCGACACCGGCGGCAAGCTCGCGACGCCGTGCGCGGTCCCAGGCGGCACGCCGTGCGCCTGCAGGCCGGCGGAAAGCGTATGCGGCAGCGTCGCGCTCAAGCCCACGATCAGCAGCGTGAAGAAGACGCCGATCGACAGCACCTGCGCCGAGTTCTGGAACGTCTGGTTCATCGCGCCCCCGGCGCCGCGGTGCTGGGGCGGCAGGCTGTTCATCACGGCCGCGCGGTTGGGCGACGCGAACATCCCCATCGAGACGCCGATCAGCAGCAGGATCGCGCCGAACTCCGGGTAGGCGAAGTCGGTCGGCAGCAGCATCAGCAGGCCGAAGCCGAGCGCCGTCAGCAGCATCCCCGCGGTCGCGAAGCCGCGTGCGCCGAAGCGGTCCGACAGGTAGCCGGACGCCGGGCCCGCGAGCAGCATCCCGATCGTCAGCGGCAGCATGTAGACGCCCGCCCACAGCGGCGTCTCGTCGAAGCTGAAGCCGTGTTGGGGGAGCCAGATCCCCTGCAGCCAGATGATCAGCATGAACATCAGCCCGCCGCGCGCGATCGCGGCGAGGAACGTCGAGAGCGTGCCGAACGTGAACGCGCGGGCGCGGAACAGCGCGAGGCGGAACATCGGTGCGCGCGAGCGCCGCTCGACCGCGACGAACGCCACGAACAGTGCCACGGAGGTGCCGAGCAGGCCGAGCACGCGCGGGCTGCCCCAGCCGGTCGGATGCCCGCCGGCCGGGCGGATCCCGTACGTCACGGCGACCATCACGAGCACGAGCGCGAGCGCGAACGTGACGTTGCCGGCCCGGTCGATCGGCGCGCGCCGCGGCGTGCTCAGCTCGCGCAGGCTGCGGTAGGCCCACACGGTCCCGAAGAGGCCGACCGGCACCGAGATCAGGAACACGAGGCGCCAGTCGATCGGCGCGAGCAGGCCGCCGAGCAGCAGCCCGATGAAGACGCCGCTGACGCCGACGATGTTGTTGATCCCGAGCGCCATCCCGCGCTGGTGGGCGGGGAACGCGTCGGTGATGATCGCGGCCGAGTTGGCGAGCAGGCACGCCCCGCCGATCCCCTGCACGACGCGGAACGCGATCAGGAAGGTGGCGCCGGCGCGACCCTCGAGCCAGCAGGCGGCGAGCAGGAGCGACGCGACCGTGTAGATCACGAAGCCGAGGTTGTAGATCCGCACGCGCCCGACGATGTCGCCGAGGCGGCCGAGGCTGACGATCAGCACGCTCGTCACGACGAGGTAGCCGAGGATCATCCACAGCAGGTAGGAGGAGTTCGCCGGGACGAGCGGGTCGAGCTCGATGCCGCGGAAGATGTCCGGCATCGCGATGATCGTGATCGACCCGTCGAGCGTCGCAAGCAGCACGGCGAGCGTCGCGTTCGACAGCGCGATCCACTTGTAGCGGTCCGGATCGGCGTGTCGGCGGCGGCTGCGGTGCATTCCCACCAAAAGTCTACAGGTAGCCTGTACAGGTGACCTGTCGATCTCCTACACTGTCGCCTGTGCAGGCCGAGGCAGTTCAGCCGACGACCGCCGAGCTCGCGCATGAGCTGCGCGACACGCTGGGGCGCGTCGTGCGCCGCCTGCGCGCCGAGCCCGGCCCGGCCGTCGCGCAGCTTGCGGTGCTCGGCCGGCTCGACCGCGAGGGGCCGGCGAGCGTCAGCGACCTCGCGGCCGCCGACCGCATGCGGCCGCAGTCGATGGCGCAGACGGTCCGTGACCTCGAGACGGCTGGGCTCGTCTCGCGCCGCCCCGACCCGGGCGACAAGCGCCGCTGGTTCGTCGAGCTGATGCCCGCCGGCCGTGAGCTGCTGCACGCCACGCGCGCCCGCCGCGAGGGCTGGCTGACGGGCGCGCTGGAACGCGAGCTGGACGCGTCCGAGCGCAGGCTGCTCGCCCACGCGCTCACGCTGCTCGGGCGCGTCGCCGACGCGTAGGCGCCCGCCCGACGAGGGACCCGGGGCGCCAGGGGCGCCCGAGCTTCAAGGTCTGACGGTCGCGGCGATCTGCGCGTCGAGCGCGGCGGCGACCGCGGTCGCGGCAAGCGGCTGCTCGCCGACGCTCTCGACCTGCACGAGCACGTTCGCGCGCGTGAACCAGACGCGCGCGACCGGCTCGCCGCTGCTGCAGAAGCAGACGTCGCCGATCGCGAGGCCCCGCTCCTCGCAGCTCGGGAGCTGGCGCATCACGTTCCCGAGCAGGCCGAGCAGCGCCTCGTGGGCGGCGGCCGCGTCGGCGTGCTCGACGACGGTCGCTGCGATGCGACCGCCGGGCACGCGCTCGGAGACGAGCTGGTCGATGTGCCCGCGCAGGCCGGGGAGCGGCTTGCGCTGCTCGAGTCGCACCTCCGGCAGCGCGTGCGGGTCCGCGGCGAAGCGCAGCGAGCGCCCGAGCGGCAGGCGCGCGGCCCACGCGGCGAAGTCGTAGCGCTGCTCGAGCCGTCTGCGGAAGAGGGCGTGCGCGTCGTCGGCCATCAGATCACGCTCCGGCGGCCGCTGTTCGTGTTCGGCTTCACGCCCTGCGGCTGACATCTGCCGATGCCGGCCGAGTTGTTCGTCGTCATCCGCTCACGGTAGGAGGCGGCGGTGAACGGCACCGGGACCGGCGTCGTGACGGCGGGACCGAGCGTCGAGAACGTCATCCCCAGCGGGAGCTGCGCGGTGTGCACGACTCTCGGGTCCGTCCAGTTCCAGGGATCGCTGCCCGCGTCGACCTGGAGGCACGCGTCGTAGAGCGGGTCGCCGTAGCTGTTCGTCCCGGTCCAGGCGACCTCGTGGTAGGTGAACTCCTGCGGCGGATCCGTGAAGGGATATCCCCACCCGCTGCTGCCGATCCCGATCATCTCGTTGAGCGTGAAGGCGCCGCCGGTCGAGCTGAACATCAGCGACGCGCAGACGTTGCAGCCGAGCGCGTTGGCGAACGTCGTCACGATCGACGCGCAGTCGGTGCAGTTGACGACCGCGCCCTTGCCGGTTCTGCCCGCGAGGTAGGCGAGGAACTCGGTGCAGAGGAACGTCTCGCCGGCCAGCGTCATCGTGGTGTAGACGCCCGCGCCGTCTCTCTTCTCGTAGCTGAGCCCGAGTCTGCCGTTGACCTGCTGCGTGACCGCCGCCGCGGCGGCGGCGCCCGTTCTCGTGCCCTGCGCCCAGACGCATGCCAGGTCGAGCACGTCGGTCCACGGCACCTGCGTGTCGCTGTCGGGCGTGGTGGACTGGCGCCACGGCCCGGTCGGGACCGCGAGCAGTGCGTAGATGCGGTGCTGCGTGACGGCCAGCTGCTTCCACCCGCCGCCCGTGTCGTAGAACCATGTCCACGCGATGTCGCTGCGGCCGACGCCGCCTGCGGCGAGCGTCTGGTGGTTGAGCGGGAGCGTCACGAAGTCGGGGTCGGAGGTGCCGTTCTTGAATCTGACCGTGACCGGGTCGATCGCGCCGAGCACGCCGCCGCCCTCGGCTCTCAGCTGGGCCTGCGCGACGGTCGGATCGCTGATCACGAGCTTCGCCTGGATCGTGAGCGTCTTGCCGGTCGTGGCGGCGATCGCGTAGGCCGCCGGGGACTGCTCCGGTCTCGTCTCGCCCTTCGTCCACTCGGCCACCGGAACGTGCTTGCCGTAGTTGCGGCGGATCGCGAGCGCGTCGGTCGCGGTGCCGCTCGGGTCCCAGTTGAACTTGATCGCGGCGACGTCGACGGTCGGCAGCGGGTCGCAGGTCGAGGGGCGTCTCTGCGTGTAGATGTAGACGAAGCTGATGACGGTCGCCGCCAGCGACGCGATCACGTCGGCGGCGCCGAGCCCGGGGACGAGCTTGAGCAGGAGCTTTGCGACGATCCGCAGCAACGTCCAGAAGCTCAGCTCGGCGACGAGCGACAGCAGCTCGCGCAGGAAGCCGATCGACCACAGCGTCGTCAAGAGCGTGAAGATGCCGCCAGCGGTCATCGCCGCGCCGCGCGCCGTCAGCGCCATCACACGCGGGTTGCGGAGCACGCGCACGATGACGTCGATCGCGCGCTGGCCGAGTCTCGCCGAGATCCCGAAGAGCGCGTCGAGCAGGCCGCCGACGGCGCAGAAGATGAGCGCGATCTTCCACTCCGTGCAGGCGTCGATGTCGCCGGTGCGCGTGCGCATCGCGACGTGCGTCCCGCGCCTGGTGTGGCACAGCAGCACGCGCTCGTCGCCGAGCTCGTGCCAGGTGACGAGGAACGGCAGCGAGCGCGGGTCGCTGCGCGCGCGTGCGAGCGCGTCCTCCCATGCGTCGTGGATGCGCTGCTGCGCCGACGCGTCGCCGGCGAACGCCGCCTCGTCGGCCGCGGCGGCCGCGCGCAGGTCCTGCTCGTGGTCGCGCAGGAAGGCTGCGAAGTCCAGCTCGCCCAGCAGCCGCTCGAGCGTCGCGTCGTCGAGCGGCTCCGGCCCTGGCTCGTCGAGCGGGGCGGCGGTCGTCGGCAGCGGGTTCCCGGCACCGGCCGCCGAGATCTCGGTCGCGAGCGCGGCGCCGTCGACGAGCCCGACCGGGTCGCGGTCGTGCGCGTTGCGCGCCGGCGCGGTCGTGAAGTCGTAGCTGCCCTCGAGCTGCGCCGACTCGACGGGCGGCGCGGTCGCCATGTACTGGGCGACCTCGGCGGCGCTCAGCGCTCTCGTCCAGACCTCGAGCCGCGAGACGAAGCCCTGCAGCGCGGTCGTCGCGATCGACTGCCCCTGCGCCGGCGCGGCGCCGATCATCGGCGTGCCGAACAGCCGGCCGACCGCGATCGGCCCGCTCGCCATGCTGCCGGCTGCGACCCCGTCGACGTAGAGCGTGAGCGTCGTGCCGTCGAACGTCGTGGCGACGTTGGCCCATCTGCCGCGCGCGAACGTGGCGGTCGAGGCGAGCCCGTCGCCACCGGAGGCCGCCCCGCGCTGCGAGAGCGGGCGGAAGCGCTTCGCGGTCGCGTCCCACTCCAGCAGCAGCGCCATCCCGCTGCCCTCGTCGAGGTGTCCGTTGACGAAGATCGCCTGCTCCGGTGGGTCGACGCCCTCGACGTGGACCCACGCCTGCACGGTGTAGGGGTCGACCTGGCCACCGCCGGGGTTGACGTGCGCGTCGCTGTGCGGCTCGGCGTAGGCGGTCCCGCCGAGCGCGAGCGACGGCGTCAGCTCGAGCATCTCCGCGCCCGCCTGCAGCGAGATCGGCAGGTGACCGGAGCCGCGGTCGACCGGCGGCGCCTGCGAGAAGTCGAGCCACGCGACGACGGTCGTCGGGTCCGGGTCGTGGAACATGAGCGCCTGCACCGCGTCGGCGGACAGCGCCTGGTTGAAGACGCGCACGCACGACACCTCCGCTTGGAGGTCCTCGCCGACGAGGAAGGAGCTCGCGCTCGACTGCCCGCTGCCGGCGATGCCCTGCAGCACGTTGAACGCGCCGTCGATGTAGAGCCGCACCTGGCCGTTCGCGTACGTCGCGCAGACGTGGTGCCAGTCGACCTCCGTCAGCGGCTGCGTGGCCGGGTTCGAGTAGACGGCCGGGTAGCCGGCGATCTGAAGGGCGAGCGCGTCGCCGGCGAGCCCGAACGAGAAGACGCCGTCCTTCGCGAGGATCGACGCCTGCGCGCAGAGCCCGTCGAGGCTGACCCACGCGTCGACCGAGAACGGCACGCTGCCGTCGAGCGGGATGCCGACGCTCGGCGACGTCTGCGCGTAGGAGAGCGCCTGCAGCTGCAGGACGACGTAGCTCGCGTCGTTCATCGACGACCTCGGCCTCAGCTCGTCTGGAACACGGTCGCGCAGTTGCCGAGCCGCACAAGCGTGCCGCTCGGCATCAGCGCCGCGGCCTCGTCGGCCGTGATCGCCAGCTCCTCGGGCGGGGCGGCGAAGGCGGAGGCCGGGTGCTCGCTGTCGATCCCGACGTAGACGGTCGTGTCGAGTCTCACGCCGGACGGCCATCTCGTGGTGCCGGAGGGCAGCGAGGCCCATGTCGTGACCGTGCCGTTGAACGCCGCCGGGGTCATCCCGGAGGCCGTCTGCACCGGCCCCTGGCTGATGCTCCAGCTCGTGTTGACGTTGAGCGGAGCGCACACGAGCCCGAACGTCGAGCCGGCTGGAAGCGTGCCGGTGAGCGCGACGCGGAAGAGCGTCGGCACGCTTTCGCTCGCCGGGTTCGAGAACGCGTCGAGCCGCTCGTACTGGCGGTTCGGGAAGCTCTGCGCGAGCGACAGGTTGCGCCCGCAGACGTTCTGGTTCTGGCGCACCCAGCTGACGTAGTCGCCGTAGCTGGCGAACGTCGCCGGGATGCTCGGGCTCGTGCCGGCCGTCGCGACGCCGACCAGGCAGAAGAGGTTGCTGCTCAGCCCGCTGAGCATGAAGCAGTCGCTCCCGACGGCGATCCCCTGCGGCTGCGTCGCCGGCAGCGAGACGTACGTGCCGCCGGAGAACGTCGGCACCTGGTTTCTGACCCAGATGCTCGGCGTCATGAAGAGCGACGAGCTCGCGCGGTACAGGAACACGTTCCAGCCGCTGAGCGGCGTGGGGGCGAGGTTCTTCCCGCGCACGTAGACGCGGTTGAGGGCGGTGCCGAGCTGGGCCGCCTGGTTCGGGTCCGACGTGTAGTTGGCGGTGAAGAACGTCTGCGGGTTCGCGACCTGCGGGTAGCAGATCAGGTCGGGGGAGTAGTACGGGTAGCCCGGCGAAGGGACGCTGCCGTCGTCGGTCAGCGCATCGCGCAACAGCATGCCGTCGTACGCGGGCAACGGGCGCTCCCTCCGTCGGTTGCTCAAGGAATACGGTGCAGTAAGAAGCCGCAAACTAGTGCGCCATGTTGACCCCAGTCAAGGCGAGCGGCTGCGCGACGTCATGATGGGGACGGTCTGGCGCATGCACGGCCCACGGCGCGGGCCGCGGACAGTCTTCGACGTGGCACGGATCTCCGTACGCCGGACGCGCTGGCACCATCTGCGGTCATGGCGAGCTTTCGCGGCTTCCCGCCAGGCGCGCTCGACTTCCTGCGCGAGCTGGAGGCGAGCAACGAGCGCGAGTGGTTCAAGGCCAACCGCGCGCGCTACGACGAGCTGCTCGTGGCGCCCGCGAGAGCGCTCGGGGAGGACCTCGCCGCGGACTTCGGCCGGCCGCACCTGTTTCGGCCGTACAACGACACGCGCTTCCATCCGGGTCCGCCGATCAAGGAGCACCTCGGCCTGGCGGTCGGCTACGAAGGCGCCGGCGGCTTCTACGTCGAGCTGTCGCTCGACGGGCTGCTGGTCGCGGCCGGCCTGCACAATCCGGCGCCCGACCAGGTCGAGCGGATGCGGCGGCTCGTCGCCGACGGTCGCACGGCCGCGCCGCTCGCGAAGGCGATCGCGACCGCGCGGGCGGCGGGCCTCGCGCTCGGCGAGCCCGACCTCGTGCGCGCGCCGCGCGGCTACCCGGCGGACCATCCGCGCATCGACCTGCTGCGCCACCGCGCGCTCACCGTCTCCCACCGTCACCCGCTCGCCGGCTGGATCCACAGACCGTCGGCCGGCGCGCGCATCCGCAACGAGCTGGCAGCGGCCGCGCCGCTCGTGCGCTGGCTGCGCGAGCGCGTCGGGCCGACCGAGCGCCCGCGAAGACGCTGAGCCGCCGGGTCCGCGACCGGCTCGCGCTAGAGGTCGACGACGCGCAAGGCGGGTGCGCGCTCGTGCAGCAGCTCCGCGACGACGCGGCGATGGCAGTGCGCGGGCTCGGCCTCGAGGCACAGCAGCGCGGTGCGGGGCGCGTCAGGCGCGGTCAGCTCGGCGGCGAGTGCGTCCAGCTCCGCGGCGGCCGTCTGTTCGAGGTGCGCGCGGAACGCGTCGGCGGCACGGCGCACCGCGCCGCTTCTGAACAGCGGCCTGATGTCCGGTGGCGTGCCGAGCGTGCGGCGGCTCTCGTAGGCGATCCCGTGCTCGGCGAGGCGGTGCCCGAGCTTCGTCTTCGACATCCCCGGCCGGCGCGACTGGGGGCGGATGCGCACGTCGAGCACGCGCTGCACGCCGGCCGTCGTCAGCTCGGCGACGAGCGCGTCCGGAGGGAGCCGCTCGTAGCCGATCGTCCAGAGCGTCGCCATCCCCATCACGGTATCCGGCGGACGGTAGGCGCAAGCGTCGAAGGGGTAGGGTGCCGGCGATGCCACGCGAGGCGACGCAGTCCCGAACCGTGACCGTGCAGGGGGTCGAGGTGCCGAAGCTCGGCTACGGCACCTGGCTGGTCGAGGGCGGGGACGCCTACGAGGGCGTGCTCGACGCGCTCGGGCTCGGCTATCGCCATGTCGACACGGCGCGCGCGTACGGCAACGAGCGCGAGGTCGGTCGCGCGCTCGCCGACGCCGGCGTGCCGCGCGAGGAGGTCTGGCTGACGACGAAGGTCTGGTACGAGCACGCCGCCCCCGAGACGCTCACGCGCGAGTTCGAGCAGCAGCTCGCCGACCTGCGCGTCGAGCACGTCGACCTGCTGCTGCTGCACTGGCCGGCGCCCGAGATCCCGCTGCGCGAGACGCTCGGCGCGATGGACGCGCTGCGCGAGCAGGGGCTCGCGCGCCACATCGGCGTCTCGAACTTCCCCTCCGCACTGCTGCGCGAGGCACTCGCGCTCGCGCCGATCTTCGCCAACCAGGTTGAGTACCACCCGTATCTGCCGCAGGGGCCGGTGATGCACGAGTGCCTCGAGCACGACGTGCTGCTGACCGCCTACTCGCCGTTCGCGCACGGTCACGTGCACGACGACCCGCAGCTCGCCGAGATCGGCGCGCGCCACGGCAAGTCCGCAGGCCAGGTCTCCCTGCGATGGCTGCTCGACCAGCCGAACGTGGCGGCGATCCCGAAGGCCTCGAGCCACGAGCGCCGCGCGCAGAACCTCGACGTGTTCGACTTCGAGCTGGACGACGACGAGCGTGCCGCGATCGCCGCGCTCTCGCAGCGCCACCTGCGCACGGCGAACCCGCCGTGGGCGCCCGTCTGGGACTGAGCACGCAGCAGCGCACTCAGGCAGCTCTCAGGAAGCGTTGAGGGAAGGCCTACACGGCGGGCTTACGTTGCCCGCATGCCCGAGAGAGACGCAGCACCCACCGAGCGCGACGCCGTGGCGCCGCGCGAGGCGCGCGCCCGTCGCAGAACGAGCGTGCGCCGCGGGGTCGCGGCCGCGAGCCTCGCCACCTTCGCACTGACCTGGGGCGTGATCGCCGGCAGCGGGTCGATGGGCGCGAGCACGTCGACGGCCTCGTCCGGCAGAGCCGCAGCGACGGTCCGATCCACTACGCAGAGCCAGTCGGGAGCGGGCTCGTCCGGTTCGGCGGGCTCGTCCGGATCGTCGGGCTCGTCGGGCTCGGTGGGTTCGGCGAGCTCGGCCGCGTCCGGCGACGCCGGCAGCCAGGCGCAGTCCTCGGACCTCACGACGCGGCAGTCCTGACGATGCTCGCGCTCGCCGCCGGCACCCACGTCTTCTGGATCACCAGCCGCGCGGCCGGCGTGCTCGCGCTGCTGCTCGCGAGCCTGTCCGTCTGCGTCGGCCTGACGACGGGCGGGCGGCTGCTGCGGCGCGGCACGCGCGACCTGCGCATCTTGCACGAGGCGCTCTCGCTCGCCGCGCTGGTCGCGCTCGTCGTGCACGCGCTCAGCCTGCTCGGCGACGCGTACCTGCGCCCGTCGCTCGCCGACCTGACGATCCCGTTCGCGGGCTCGTTCGGCGAGCCGTGGCTGGCGATCGGGATCGTCGCCGGCTGGGCGACGCTGCTGCTCGGCGCCTCCTACCACGTCCGCGGCCGCATCGGCGTGCAGCGCTGGCGGCGGCTGCACCGCTTCACGGCGCTTGCGTGGCTGCTGTCGCTCGTCCATGCGCTCGGCGAAGGGACCGACGCCGGCACGGCCTGGTTCCTGCTCGCGACGGGGATCGTCGCGGCGCCCGCGGCGACGCTGCTCGTCGTGCGGCTGACGCAGCGGCCGGCGGCCCCGGCGGCCCCGATGGACCCGGCGGTGCCGGCGCGGAGCGCGGGCAGCTCGGCGCCCTCGCAGCGGCCGTCCGCCTCCCGCCTCTGGAGCGGCGCATGAGCCTCCATGGCGAGACCGCTGCGACGTTCGCCTGCTTCGGCTCCACCTGCTCCGCACGCGTGAGCGGGGGCGGGCGCCTCGGCACGCCGCAGGAGGCGGCCGCGGCGGCTCGCGCGCGGCTGCTCGCCGGCCATGCGCGCTTCACGCGCTTCGAGCGGGACAGCGAGCTGTCGCGCCTCAACGCCGACCCGCGCGAGGCGGTGGAGGTGAGCGCGGAGATGGCGCGCTTCGTCGCCGCCGCGCTGATCGCGGCGCGCCGCAGCGGCGGGCTCGTCGACGCGACGCTGCTGCCGCAACTGCTCGACGCCGGCTACGCGCGCGACATCGGCACGCCCGTGCCGCTGCGCTTCGCGCTCGGCTGCGCGCCCGAGCGGCTGCCCGCGCACGCGCATCCGGCCGCGCGCTGGCGCGAGCTGACGGTCGACCGCTCCGCGCGCGTCGTGATCCGCCCGCCGGGGCTGCAGCTCGACAGCGGCGGCATCGTCAAGGGCCTGCTCGCCGACCTGCTCGGCGCCGAGCTGGCAGGGCACGCGAGCTACGCGATCGACAGCGCAGGCGACGTGCGCGTCGGCGGCAGCGCCGGGCTCGTGCGCCGCGTGCACGTCGAGAGCCCGTTCGACGAGGGCGTGCTGCACACGTTCGAGCTGCGCGAGGGCGGGATCGCCACGAGCGGGATCGGCCGCCGCAGCTGGCTCGACGCGAACGGCGCGCCCGCGCACCATCTGCTCGATCCGGCGCGCGGCCGCCCTGCCTTCACGGGGATCGTGCAAGCGACCGCCCTCGCGCCGAGCGCGTTCGAGGCCGAGTGGCGCGCGAAGGCCGCCCTGCTCTCCGGCCCGCGGCGCGCTGCACGCTGGCTCCCGCACGGCGGCCTGATCGTGCACGACGACGGCTCGCACGCGCTGATCGAGCCGTCCCCGCGCGAGCCGCTCCCGCCCAGCCGGCCGCGCCGCCTGCGCGTGCGTCTCTCGCCGCATCCGACGTCTCCCACCATCCTCATCGGAACGGAGTGAGCACGATGGCGATTCACCTGTCCTCCCGGCGCGTCGCGCTCGCCTGCGGGCTGGCCGGCGCCGCCTACCTCGTCGGCTGGGGCCGCGGCTCGCGCTGGACGAACCAGGTCATGTCGGACACGAGCCGGCGGGCGCCGCAGGGCGCGCCGCACTGGGCATGAGCGCCACCGGCGCAGCGGCGCCGGTGCTGCGCGCACCCGAGCGCGCCGGTGGCCGGCTGCGCGAGCGCGCCCGTGCCGTGGTCCGCCGCCCCGAGCTGCTCGGGCTACTCGCGCTCGCGGCCGTCCTGAACCTGTGGGCACTGTCGCGCAACGGCTGGGCGAACGAGTACTACAGCGCCGCCGTGCGCTCGATGAGCACGAGCTGGCACGCGTTCCTCTTCAACGCGTTCGACCCGAGCGGCGTGATGACGCTCGACAAGCCGCCGCTCGCGCTGTGGGTGCAGGCGCTGTCCGCGCGCGCCTTCGGCTTCGGCTCGCTGAGCATGCTCGTGCCGCAGGCCTTGATGGGCGTCGCGAGCGTCGCGCTGACGTACGACCTCACGCGCCGGCGCTGGGGCCGCCCGGCCGGCTTCGCCGCCGGGCTCGTGCTCGCGCTCACGCCGATCGCCGTCGCGATCTCGCGCCACAACAACCCCGACGCGCTGCTCGTGCTGTGCAGCGTCGCGGCCGTCTGGCTGCTCGTGCGCGGCCTGGAGGACGGGCGCACGCGCTGGCTCGTGCTGTGCGGCGTCGCGATCGGACTGGGCTTCGAGACGAAGATGGCGGTCGCGCTGATGGTCGTGCCGGGGATCGCGGCGGCGTGGCTGTGGATCGCGCCGCGCGGCCGCGGCCGGCTCGACGCGCTGCGGCAGCTGCTCGCGGGCGGCGCGGCGCTGGCCGTCGTCGGGCTCGCGTGGCCCGTGCTCGTGTGGCTCACGCCGGCGGCCGACCGACCGTGGGTGTCGGGCACGAGCGACAACTCGATCTGGTCGCTGATCATGGGCTACAACGGCCTCGGCCGGCTCGACGGGCAGGCCGGGGGGCCGGGTGGCGGTGCGGGCGGGCCTGGAGGGGGCGGCTTGGGCGGCGGAGGTGGCGGGCCGTTCGGCGGCTCCGCGGGCCCCTTCCGGCTGCTGAACGCGGCGCTCGGCGGGCAGGCCGGCTGGCTGCTCGGCTTCGCGCTCGTGGCCGGCGCCGGCGGGATCGTCGCCACGCGGCTGCGGCGCGAGGACGCGCGCAGCGGCTGGCTGATCGCGGTCGGCGGGGCGTTCGCCACGACGGCGGTGGCGTTCAGCTTCGCGCAGGGGATCTTCCACCCGTACTACGTCTCGCTGCTGGCGCCGTTCGCGGCGGCGCTCGTCGGCGCCGGCGTCGGCCTTGCGCTGAGCGGTGGCACGGTCGGGCGCGTCACCGGCGCGCTCGCGGTCGCCGGCGGCGTCGCGACCGAGCTTGCGGTGATCCACGTGACGCCGAACGGCTTGAAGTGGCTCGTTCCGCTGCTCGTGCTCGGCGGCGGTGCCGCCGTGCTCCTGCTGGCGAGCCAGCGCACCCCGCGCGTGCGCCGGATCGCGCTCGCCGCGGTGCTCGGTCTGCTGCTGATCGCGCCCGGCGCGTGGGCGGTGCAGACGCTCGGCCACGCGACGAGCGGGACGTTCCCGGCCGGCGGCCCGGCGGACGCGATGTTCGGCGGGGCCCGCGGGCCGCGCGCCGGCATCGGCGGTCCGCCCGGCATGGCCGGTGGCCGCATGGGCGTTCCACCGGGGATGGCCGGCGGCGGCCCGGGCGGTCGGATGGGCGCGCCGCCGTCGGGCATGCGCTTGCAGGGCGGGCCGCCCGGCATGGCCGGCGGCGCGCAAGGCGGCCCGCTGGGCGGCCCGCCCGGCACGGCCGGCCGTGGCGGTGGTCCCTTCGGCGCCGACAGCCGGCAGCTCACGCAAGCGCTCGACTACGCCAAGGCCCATGGCGGCGGCGCGCTCGGCGTGAGCAGCCAGCAGGGGGCGAGCAGCGCCGTGATCGCAGGCCAGGACGTCGCCGGGATCGGCGGCTTCTCCGGCCGCGAGAGCGAGGTGTCCGTCGCGTGGCTCGCCGACGCGGTGCGCGCCGGGAAGCTCCGCTGGGTGCTCGCCGACGGCAGCGGCGGCGGGATGCCGAACGACGCGCGCGTCGGCTCGCGCAGCGTCATGAGCGCGGTCGCGCAGACGTGCACCGCGGCGAGCCTGTCGAGCACGACGAGCGGCGCGAGCGCGAGCGCGGCGGGCGGCAGCTCATCCGGCACGCTCTACGACTGCCAGGGCAAGGCGGACGCGCTCGCGGCGTGGGCCTGAGGCGACTTCCCCCAACGGCGCCCGCCCCGCTCCCCTTCCCTGTGGGGCGGGCGCCACTCCTCATGTGAAGCTCTCAGGAACCTCACAGGCTCGTCGGCGATGATCTCCGCATGGACGAGAACGGGAACGCCGGCCCGCACCGCGTGCTCGTCGTCGACGACGAGCCGAACATCGTCGACGTCATCTCGATGGCGCTGCGCTACGAGGGCTTCGAGGTCGCCTCTGCGACGACCGGCGCCGAGGCGCTCAGCGCGGTTCGCGCCCAGCGCCCACACGTGATGCTGCTCGACGTGATGCTGCCCGACATGGAGGGCTTCGACGTCGCCCGCCGGCTCGGCGCCGAGCGCGCCCGCGTGCCGATCATCTTCCTGACCGCGCGCGACGCGACGGAGGACAGAGTGCGCGGCCTGACGGTCGGCGGCGACGACTACGTCACGAAGCCGTTCAGTCTCGAGGAGCTCGTCGCGCGCGTGCGCGCGCTGCTGCGCCGCGCGGGCGCGGGCGGGGCGACGGCGAGCGTCCTCACGTTCGCCGACGTCGAGCTGGACGACGACGCGCACGAGGTCACGCGCGCCGGCGAGCTGGTCGAGCTGACGCCGACCGAGTACCGCCTGCTGCGCTACCTGATGCTCAACCCGCGCCGCGTGCTGTCGCGTGCGCAGCTCCTGGAGCACGTGTGGGACTACGACTTCGGCGGCGACGCGCGCGTGCTGGAGACGTACGTCAGCTATCTCCGTCGCAAGCTCGACGAGCACGGCCCGCCGCTGATCCACACGGTGCGCGGCGTCGGCTACGTCCTGCGACTGCCGCGTTGATGCGCTCGCTGCGCGCACGTCTCGTCGCCGGCCTGCTCGCACTCGCCGCCGTCGGGCTGCTCGTGCTCGGGGGGATCACGTACGCGGAGCAGCGCTCGTTCCTGCTCCACCGCGTCGACCAGCAGCTGCACGCGGCGACGCTGCCGATCTCGGCCGCGCTCGACGGGCGGCTGCCCGTGCCGGGCGGGCTCGGAAACGGCCGGCCGTTCGGCGGCCGGGAGCGCGGCGGACCGGGCTTCGGATTGCCGGAGGGGACGTACGCCGAGCGCCGCGACGCGACCGGCGCCGTCGCCGCGAGCACGTTCGTCCGCCGCTACGGCGACACGACGAGCGCGCGCCCCGACCTGCCCGCCGACCTGCCCGTCGCCAAGGCCCAGACGGTCGACGACGGCGCCTACCGCGTGCTCGCGACGCCCGATCCCGGCAGCGGCGGGCTGAACGTCGTCGCGATCCCGCTCGCCGACGTCTCGCAGACGCTCGACCGCCTGCTGCTCGTCGAGGCGCTCGTGATCGCCGCCGTGCTGCTCGTGCTCGGGCTCGCCGCGCGGCTCGTCGTGCGCGTCGGGCTGCTGCCGCTGGAGCGGATGGGCCACACCGCGGGCGCGATCGCCGGCGGCGACCTCTCCCACCGCGTCGAGCCGGAAGACCCGCGCACCGAGGTCGGTCGCCTGGGGTTGGCGCTGAACGCGATGCTGGAGCGGCTCGAGCGCGCGTTCGCGGGCCAGAAGGCGAGCGAGGACCGCCTGCGGCAGTTCCTCGCCGACGCCTCGCACGAGCTGCGCACGCCGTTGCAGTCGATCCGCGGCTACGCGGAGCTGTTCCGCATCGGCGCCGCGCGCGAGCCCGGCGACGTCGAGAAGGCGATGCGCCGCATCGAGCAGGAGTCGGCGCGGATGGGCGTCCTGGTCGAGGATCTGCTGACGCTCGCGCGACTCGGCGAGACGCGCGACGGCGAGCGCGCGCCGGTCGACCTCGCGGCGCTCGCGCGCGACGCCGTCTCCGATGCGCGCGCGACCGCGCCCGAGCGGGCGATCGAGCTGCACGCCGAGGGCGCCGCGGGCGCCGCGACGGTGCTCGGCGACCCGCACCAGCTCGCGCAGGTGCTCGCGAACCTGCTGCGCAACGCGCTCGTCCACACGCCCGCCGGCACGCCGATCGAGGTGACCGTCGCACGCGCGGGCGAGCAGGCGCGGCTCGCGGTGCGCGACCACGGCCCGGGCCTCCCGCCCGGCGATCCGGCCGAGCTGTTCGAGCGCTTCTGGCGCGCCGAGCGCGGACGCGAGCGCGGCAAGGCCGGCGCCGGCCTCGGCCTCGCGATCGTCGCCGGCGTCGTCGAGCGCCACGGCGGCCGCGTCGAGGCCGCGAACGCACCGGGCGGCGGGGCGGCGTTCGCGGTCCACCTGCCGCTCGCCGCACGCAGTTTCTGAAACAGGCTTTTCGGCTATCAGCGCTTCGACGGCGAAGCCAAGCGCGACGAAGGAGCGGCCTGTGCGGATGCTCGCGGCGATGGTCACGGCAGTTGCGCTGGTCGCGGCCGCCGGTTGCGGCAGCAGCAAGCCGTCGTACTGCTCGGATCGCAGCACCCTCGAGAGCTCGGTCAAGAACCTGACGAACCTCTCCTCCAGCAGCGGGATCAGCGGCCTGAAGTCGCAGCTCGCGACGATCCAGAGCGACGCCAAGACGCTGGTCGCCTCGGCCAAGAGCGACTTCCCGACCCAGACGAGCGCGATCACGTCGTCGGTCGACACGTTGGCGAGCGCCGTCAGAGCGCTTCCGTCGAGTCCATCGGTGTCCCAGGTCGCCGCGATCGCGGCCGATGCGGGGAGCGTCGTGAGCGCGGTCAGAGGCTTCTCGAGCGCCACCAGCTCGAAGTGCGGCTGACCAGGGCTGCGCGATGGTCGAGAGCACGCCGTACGAGTGGCGCGACCGCCGCAACTGGGACGAGATCCGCGCCTGGACCACCCGCGTCGCCGCCGAGCTGCGTGCAGACCGCGTGGCGGCGTAGCGGCGCCCTGTCCCGCGGCGCCGGCCTCGGTGCCTCGGCTACTCTCGACAGATGGAGGCGCACGACCGTTTTCGGTCGGGAGGAGCCCCGGCGGGAGGCGATCCGCCCCCGACCGCCGCGGGTCACGTGCTCGCGCGCCTCGCGCTCGCCGCCGCGGCGGCCTTCGTGACGGTCAACATCTGGACCGGCGCGCCGCTGCTGGCGCTGTGGATCGGGTCGCGGACGGCGGGGCCGAGCGGACTCAGCATGACGGCGGTGTTCGTCGTCGTGGCCGTGCTGCTCGTGCTCGTGCTCCTGCTGGTCTGGCTGCTCACGCGCATCAACGAGCGCTACGACCGTCTCACCGGCCGCACGGCGGAGCGCCGCATCTCGCCGTGGATGCGCTCGATGCGCGGCGAGCGCGAGGACACGCTGCGCGAGAAGCATGGCGCGAGCGCGATCGAGCGTGCCGTCGTGATCAGCGTCAGCGTCGCCGTGCTCGTCTTCAACGTGTGGTTCTTCTTCCTCGCCGGCTCGCCGATGGCGAACGGCTGAGCGCGGCCGCGCCCCGCCTACGCCTGCGCCGGCTGCTCCGCCGCGCCCGCGTCGACCGGATGGCAGTCCGCCTCGCGGCCGGGGCGCAGCGGGGCGCCGCAGACGGCGCACTCGAAGTCGGTCGCGAGGCGGATCGGGGTGTCGCCGCCGGGCGAGGGCTCCGTCTCGAGCACGTTCGGGTCGATCGTCAGCCAGGCGATCACGCCGCCGACCGCCGCGAGCGCGGCGGTCGCAGTCATCGCGGTGTGGAAGCCGTCGGTCATCGCGACCGGGTCGTAGAAGGCCTTGCCGGTGAGGCCGGCGATCAACGGGAGGACGGCGACGGCGAACAGCCCGGCGACGCGCGAGACGGCGTTGTTGATCCCCGAGGCGATCCCCGCGTGGCGCGCGTCCGCGGCGGCGAGCACGGTCGCGGTCACGGGCGCGACGACGAGCGTCAGCCCGAGGCCGAAGACGATCACCGCCGGCAGCACCGAGCTGACGTACGAGTCGCCGGGGGAGATGCGCGTCATCAGCAGCATCCCGGCGGCGATCACGAGCGGGCCGACCGTCAGCGGGATGCGCGCGCCGATTCTCTGCGCGAGCGCGCCCGAGCGCGCCGACAGCAGCAGCATCAGCGCCGTCACCGGCAGCGATGCCGCGCCGGACGCGAGCGGCGACCAGCCCATCGAGATCTGCAGGAACGCGACGAGCAGGAAGAAGACCCCGCCGAGCGCTGCGTAGACGACGACGGTCACGAGGTTGGCGGCCGTGAACTGGCGGTTGGCGAACATCGTCAGCGGCATCATCGGGTTCGCCTCGCGCCGCTCGGCGAGGACGAACGCGATCAACGCGAGCACCCCGCCGATCCCCGCGACGAGGATCGCCGGCGAGGCGCCCGCGCCGGGCGCCTCGATCAGCGCGTACGTCGTCCCCGCCAGGCCGAGCGCCGCGAGCGTCGCGCCGAGCACGTCGAGGTGGCCGGCCGCCATCGGGTCGCGCGTCTCGGGCACGTGGCGGGGCGCCATCAGCACGACGAACAGGCCGAGCGGGAGGTTGATCAGGAAGACCGCGCGCCACGAGATCGCGTCGACGAGGTAGCCGCCGAGCAGCGGCCCGAGTGCCGCGCCGACGCCCGTCAGCCCCGACCACGCGCCGATCGCGCGCGCCCGGTCGGGCTTGCGGAAGCTGCCCTCGATCATCGCGAGGCTGCCGGGCGTCAGCAGCGCGCCGCCGATCCCCTGCAGGAGCCGCGCGAAGATCAGCGCCGTCGCGCTCGGCGCGACCGCGCACAGCAGCGACGCGCCCGTGAACCAGGCGGTGCCGATCACGAAGATGCGCCGCCGGCCGATGCGGTCGCCGAGCGAGCCGCCGAGCAGGATCAGCGAGGCGAGCGTCAGCAGGTAGCCGTTGAGCATCCACTGGAGCTCGCTCGTGGAGGCGCCGAGGTCACGCCCGATGGCCGGCAGCGCGACGTTCACGACCGTCCCGTCGAGGAACGCGATCCCCGAGCCGAGCACGGCGATCGCGAGCACCCAGCGGCCGGGGCCGCTGTCGAACGCGATCGTGCCGGCGCCGTCCTCGGGACCGGGCGCACGCGAAGCGTCCTGCCCCGAGCTGCTCACGCGGCCTCGGAGCCGGACGGTGGGGTGGGAGCGGCGGACGCCGCGTCGTCGTCGCCGGCCGCGTCGCGTCGCGCGACCTCCTCGCGCACGCGCGGCGCGACCTCCGTGCCGAGCAGCTCGATCGCGTGCAGCACCTTGTCGTGCGCGAGCCCGCCCATGCCCATGTGCGCGAGGAAGCGCTGGTGGCCGAACAGCGCGTGCTGGGCGAGGATCTTGTCGGCGACCTGCCGCGGGTCGCCGCAGAAGAGCGCGCCGCGCGGCGTGCGCGCCGCCTCGAACTGCTGACGCACCATCGGCGGCCAGCCGCGCTCGCGCCCGACGCGGTTCATCGCGGCGGCGTATGGCTCGAACATCTCGTCGGCCGCCTGCTGCGCGTCGTCGGCGAGGTGCGCGTGCGAGTTGATCGCGATCGGCAGCGTGGCCGGGTCGTGCCCGCCGCGCCGCGCCGCCTCGCGGTACAGCTCGGCGAACTGGACGAAGCGCGCCGGCTCGCCGCCGATGATCGCGATCACGAGCGGCAGCCCGAGCATCCCGGCGCGCACGACCGACGCCGGCGTGCCGCCGACGCCGATCCACACCGGCAGCGGGTCCTGCGCCGGGCGCGGGTAGACGCCGGCGTCCTGCAACGGCGTGCGGTGGCGGCCGTTGCCAGACCACGTCACGCGCTCGTTCGCGCGCAGTGCCAGCAGCAGGTCGAGCTTCTCGGCGAACAGCTCGTCGTAGTCGTCGAGGCTCGCGCCGAAGAGCGGATAGGACTCGGTGAACGAGCCGCGCCCGGCGACGATCTCGGCGCGCCCGCCGGACAGCTGATCGAGCGTCGCGAACTGCTCGAAGACGCGCACCGGGTCGTCGGTCGACAGCACCGTCACCGCGCTCGCGAGGCGGATCCGTCTCGTGCGCGTCGCCGCGCCGGCAAGCGCGACGGCCGGGGAGGAGACGGCGAAGTCGGGGCGGTGGTGCTCGCCGACGCCGAACGCGTCGAGCCCGACCGCGTCCGCCAGCTCGATCTCCTCGACCAGCTCGCGCAGGCGCAGGCCGGGGTCGGACCCCGGGGCCAGGTCCGCGAAGCTCGTGACGCCGATCTCCATGGCGCTCAGCCTACGCGCCGGCCGGGCGCTCGCGCAGGGCCAGGTCCGACAGCGGGCCGAGATTTGCCCGAGCTTGTCGGTTGCGATAGCCGACTCCGACCGCGAGCCGCCGCAGCCGCTCCAGCTCGGGCTCCATGACACTCGGCGCGGTCACCTGTGGCAGACTGCCATGCTGTCCCGTCGAGCAAGCATGCACGTCTTCATCGCGGGGGCGGGCGGCGCCATCGGGCGCTCGCTGATCCCCCTCCTCACCAGCAACGGGCACACGGTCACCGGCACCACGCGCAGCGCGCGCAAGGCGGACGCGGTGCGCGCGCTCGGCGCCGAGCCGGTCGTGCTCGACGGCCTCGACCGGGCCGCCGTCCTCGCCGCCGTCGCCGTCGCCAGGCCCGACGCGATCGTCCACCAGATGACGGCGCTCACGGGTGCGACCGACCTGCGTCGTTTCGCGCGCACGTTCGAGCCGACGAACCGCCTGCGCACCGAGGGCACCGATCATCTGCTCGCGGCGGCGCAGGCGAGCGGCGTCGAGCGCGTCGTCGCGCAGAGCTTCGCCGGCTGGCCGTACGCACGCGTCGGTGGCCCGGTCAAGACGGAGGAGGACCCGCTCGACCCGCAGCCGCCGGCGCAGCTGGTCACGACGATTCAGGCGATCCGCCACGTCGAGGGCGCGGTCACCGCCGCCGGCGGCGTCGCGCTGCGCTACGGCGGCCTCTACGGGCCGGGCAGCGGCATGGTGCCGGGCGGCGAGCAGTGGGAGCTGGCGCGGGCGCGCAAGCTGCCGCTCGTCGGCGACGGCGGTGGCGTGTGGTCGTTCCTGCACGTGCAGGACGCGGCCGCCGCGACGCTCGCCGCGCTCGAGCGCTGGACGCCCGGAGAGGTCTACAACGTCTGCGACGACGAGCCCGCGCCGGCGCGCGAGTGGCTCCCGGCGCTCGTGCGCGCGACCGGCGGCAAGCCGCCCCGCCGCATCCCGCGCTGGGCCGCGCGCCTGCTCGCCGGCGAGCATCTCGTGGCGATCATGTGCGACGCGCGCGGGGCGTCGAACGCGAAGGCGAAGCGCGAGCTGGCGTGGACGCCGCGCTGGCCGACGTGGCGCGAGGGCTTCGCGGCGCTCGCGCAAGCGCCCGACGCGGCGGCGACGCAGGCACCGTGACCCTGGCGCGTTGCGTCGCGCCTCAGCCGCCGACGTCGGGCGACGTCGCCGTAGACGGCGGCGCGCGGGCGATCAGCGTGCGACCACGTCGTGCAGCGCGTCGAGCACCGGGTCGATGCGCGGGTCGCCCAGCTCGGGCTTTCCGCGCAGCTCGTTCATCGCGTACGAGAAGCCGAGGCGCTGCGACGGCCAGGCTCCGTGCACGGAGCCGCCGACGCCGTCATGGCCGAACGCGTCCGGCGGCGGACCGTAGCGGCGCCGCTCGGTCTGCAGTTGAAAGCCGACCCCGAACGCGAGCGGGTTGCCGACCAGCGGGTCGACGCCGCGCGAGAGCTCGGTCCTGCCGAGCGCGACCGTCTCGGGGGCGAGCAGGCGCACGCCGTCGAGCTCCCCGCCGCGGGCGAGGCAGCCGTACAGCCGTGCCATGCTCCGCGCCGTCGCGATGCCGCCCGCGCCCGGGATCTCCGCCTGATGGAAGGCCCGCGCGTTCCACCGCAGGTCGTCGGGCGGAAAGATCGGCGGGTTGAGCATGATCGCCGCGGCGAGCTCCTCCTCGAGCTGGACGGCGGCGACGATCTCGGCGTCGTGCTCGCCCCACCCCGGCCCGTAGCGCAGCGTCGCGACGCGATCCTCGTACTCGGCCGGCAGGCCGATCCAGGCTTCGAGCTCGAGCGGCGCGGCGACGTCCTCGGCGAAGAAGCGCCCGATGCTGCGCCCGTCGACGCGGCGCACCAGCTCGCCGCACAGCCAGCCGTACGTCAGCCCGTGGTAGACGAACGCGGAACGCGGATCGCGCTCTTGCGGCTGAGCGGCGAGCAGCCGCGCGAGGCGGGCTGGCTCGAGCAGGTCGGTCGGCGCCAGCGGCGTGCGCACCCCGGGCAGGCGCGCGGTGTGCGCGACGATGTCGCGCACCAGCACGCCGTCCTTGCCCTCGGCCGCGAACTCTGGCCAGCAGCCGGCGACCGGCTCGTCGAGCGCAAGCTTGCCGCGCTCG
>DASRXW010000065.1:0-29273 GCA_035654055.1 Conexibacter sp. | reverse complement strand
CGTCGCGAGACGCTCGAACACGTCGACCATGGCCTCGACGTCCTTGGCGGCCAGGAGCTGCTCGGCGGCGTAGAAGCCCGCCGGACCAGACCCGACGACCGCGACACGAAGAGAAGAGGACACACCCAGCAGAGTAGCCGCTGGGTCGCCGCAAATGCGTTTTCGCGATAAAGCGCTTGCCCGGCGGCTCCGCGACGCGTACGGTCGGAGCTCCTGCCGGGCTTCCCCGAGCGCCTGACGGGCCGCTGGGGCCCCCGCGGATCCCAGGACGAAGGCGCCGACCCTTTCGACCCCTTTCGGCGCTTCGTGGATGGTCGCCCCGCATGGGCCCGCTCTAAACGTCTGCCAGCGTCAAGTCGGCGACGTCAACAGAGCTGCGCGCCGGCTGACGTCCACGCCTCGACGTTCCGCGTTGGGCTTACGAAGCGGCGGAGCTGTTCGGCGTAGACTTGCGCGACAGCCGCGAGGCGCTGGACGTCCACGTCGTGCTGCGCGTGGCGAGGGCGCTCGCGATCCACCCCGGCTAGGAGCAGCGCGATCGCCGCCGTCGAGGACAGCGCCCACGCGGCGGACCGGCCGGCCCGTCTGCTGCGCGACGCCGGCACGGGCGAGCCGGCGCTCGACATCGCGGTCTCGCACGCGCTGCTGCTGCAGGTCGCGCGCGGCGAGCTGCCCTCGTGCGTGCGCCTCTACCGGCCGCTCCCGACGCTCGCGTTCGGCCGGCTCGACCGCTTCCTCGCTGGCTACTCGGCGGCGCTCGCGGCGGCGCGGCGCCACCGCTTCGCGCCGATCATGCGGCTCGCCGGCGGTCGCGCCGCCGCCTACGGGCCGGCGGCGCTGGTCTACGAGGAGATCGTCACCGAGGCCGACCCGCTGCCGCGCATCGCGCGTCGCTTCGAGCGCGCGTCCGAGCTGCTGCGCGGCACGCTCGCGGCGCTCGGCGTCGACGCGCGCGTCGGCGAGCTGCCGGGCGAGTACTGCGCCGGCGAGCACTCGATCAACGTCGCCGGGCGCACGAAGGTCGTCGGGACCGCGCAGCGGGCGATCCGCGGCGCCGCGCTGACGAGCGCGGTGATCGTCGTCGGCGACGGCGCGCCGGTGCGTGCGGTGCTGACCGACGTCTACGACGCGCTTGGGCTGGCGTGGGATCCGGCGACTGCCGGCGCGCTGGAGGACGAGCTGCCGGGGGCCACGCCGGCCGCCGTCGAGCGCGCGCTGCTGGCGGCGCGCGAGCGGCGCGGCGCGCTCGCCCCGGGCACGCTGGAGGCGGGCACGCTGCGGCTCGCGCGCGAGCTGCTGCGCGAGCACCTCATCACGCCGGCGTGACGAGCCGCTCGGCGCCGGCGGCGAGGGCGGCGGACGCGGCGGCGGGCTTGACGGCGCGGCCACACGGCGGGTAGGCTGCAAAAGCGATTTTGCACTGGCGCGACGATCTCCCCGCGCCACGACCCGCAGGAGGACCTGTGCCTGACGTCGACCTCGCCGACCTCGTCGCCGGCACCGCCCCCGAGGCCGTCGCGAGCGGCTTCGCCTACACAGAGGGCCCGGTGTGGCTCGCCGAGGCGTCCGCGCTGCTGTTCCACGACATCCCGTCCGACCGTCGGCTGCGCTGGAGCGAGCGCGACGGGCTCCAGACCGTCGCCCAGCCGACGCGCAAGGGCAACGGCATGACGCTCGACCGCGAGGGGCGCCTGCTCGTGTGCGAGTCGGCCGCGCATCGCGTCGTGCGTCACGAGCCGGACGGACGCGTGACGGTGCTCGCCGAGCGCTACGAGGGACGCGAGCTGAACAGTCCCAACGACATCGTCGTGCGCTCGGACGGCGACGTCTACTTCACCGACCCGGCCTACGGGCGCATCCCCGTGTACGGCGTCGAGCGCCCGCGCGAGCTGGACGTGCAGGGGCTCTTCCGCATCCGCGCGCGCGACGGCGCGCTGGAGCTGCTGTGCGACGACTTCGCCCAGCCGAACGGCCTCTGCTTCTCGCCGGACGAGCGGCGCCTCTACGTCAACGACACCGAGCGCGCGGAGGTGCGCGCGTTCGACGTGGCGGAGGACGGGACGCTGCGCGGGGACGCGATCCTGCACGCGCCCGTCGGGCCCGCGCTCGCGTTCGAGGACGCGCGCCGCAACCTGCTGCCGCGCGGCTTCGTCGACGGCATGAAGTGCGACGCGCTCGGCAACGTCTACGTCACCGGGCCGGGCGGGATCTGGGTGCTCGACCCCGACGGGCGCCACGTCGGGATCGTCGAGCTGTCCGAGGACGTCGCCAACTTCACGTGGGGCGGCGACGACGGCCTCAGCCTCTTCTGCTGTTGCCGCAGCGCGCTCGTGCGGGTCGCGATGCGCGTGCGAGGTGCGGCGTGAGCGTCCCACTGCTGACGCGCCGGCTCGCCCGCGCCGGGCTCGACGTCACGGCGCTCGGCTTCGGCGGCGGCGCGCTCGGAGGGCTCTACGAGCCGGTTCCGGTCGAGCAGGCGATGGCGGCGGTCGCGGCCGCGTGGGAGCACGGGATCCGCTACTTCGACACGGCTCCGCTCTACGGGCACGGGCGCAGCGAACGCTGGCTCGGGGCGGCGCTGCGCGGCGTCGCGCGCGACAGCTACGTGCTCGCGACGAAGGTCGGCATCGCGATCGAGCCCGACGACCGCGACGCGGCGGCGGCCGAGCGGCGCTACGCCGACCCGTGGGTCCTCGACGGCCGCTACGACTTCGGCTACGACGCCTGCCTGCGCTCGCTGGAGGCGAGCATGGAGCGGCTCGGGGTCGACCGCGTCGACGTCGTCAACGTCCACGACCCGGACGAGGGCGACAGCGCGCTCCCGCCCGCCGAGCGCCGCGGCGTAGACCATCTGCCCGAGGTGATGGAGGGCGCCTACCGCGCACTGCACGAGCTGCGCGAGCAGGGCGTCGTGCGCGCGATCGGCGTCGGCATGAACGGCGTCGAGCCGCTCGCCGCGTTCGCGCGCGCGGGCGACTTCGACTGCTTCCTGCTGGCCGGCCGCTACACGCTGCTCGAGCAGCACGGGCTCGACGACCTGCTCGCGCTGTGCGCCGAGCGCGGCATCGGGATCGTCGTCGGCGGCGTCTTCAACTCGGGGATCCTCGCAAGCGGCACGGCGGGCGGCGTCCCGCGCTACGACTACGCGCCGGCGGATGCGGCGACGATTGCGCGCGTGCAGGCGATCGAGGCGCTGTGCGAGCGGCACGGCGCGACGCTGCCGGCCGCGGCGCTGCAGTTCCCGCTCGCGCATCCAGCCGTCCTCACGACGATCCCGGGGATGCGCTCGGTCGCGGAGGTGTCGGCGAACCTGGCCGCGGCCACGCATCCGGTCCCGGCGGCCTTCTGGTCGGCGCTGCGCGCCGGGCGGCTCGTCGACGCGCGTGCGCCGCTGCCCGGGGAGCCGGCCGCCGACACGGCGTCCGGCTAGCCGTCGCCGGCGGCGGCCGTCGCCCGCGGCGGGCTCGACGACCGGCGGCGCCTCGCGCGCCTTGCCCTCGCGGCAGGGCCGCGGCGCTTGACATGAAAAAGCGCTTTGGCTATGGTGTTTGAGCATGCCCGGCGGGTCGCCGCCGGCCCGTCACGAACAAGAGGTGATTGATGTCGGAGGCTGGGCAGAACGGCGACCTGATGTGGTCGAGCCTGCTGCACGCAGGGCTGGCGGGCTCGTTCCTGAGGCTGCCGGTCGCTGCGCCGCAGCGCGAGGCGCTGAGCGCCCGCAAGGCGCAGGCTGCGTTCTACGGAATCCCCTGGGACTCGACCTCTATCTCTCGCACGGGCGCGAACTATGGGCCGCGTGGGATGCGTGAGGTCTCCTGTCAGTTCCTCGGCTACAACGCCGCGCTCGACTTCGACGTCGTCGAGCGGCTCGCGCCGGTCGACTGCGGCGACGCGCGGGTCGTGCTCGCGAACGCCGAGAAGACGTTCGCCGCCGCGCAGCGCGACATCGGCGAGATCCTCGCTGCCGGTGCGTTGCCGGTCGTGCTCGGCGGTGATCACTCGGTCACGATCCCGGCCGTCCGTGCTGTGCGTGAGCGCTACGAGCGCCCGGGCCTGGTGCTGATCGACAGCCACCTCGATACCGCGATCGACGTCGGCGGTGAGACGCTCAATCACTGTTGCCCGATCAGTCGTGCGGTCGAGGCGGGCTTTGCGCCGGAGCACATCGTCCTGGTCGGGATGAACGGCTGGCTGAACCCGCCGGCGGAGCTTGCGTATGCGCGCGAGCACGGGATCGAGGTGATCTGGCTGGAGGAGCTGTGGGCCGAGGGCACCGAGCGTGCCGTCGAGCGGGCGCTCGCGATCGCCGGCCACGGCACGGACGGCGTCTACCTGAGCTTCGACATCGACTCGCTCGACGCTGCCTACGCGGTCGGCACGTGCGTTCCGACGCCTGGTGGGCTGACCGCCCGCGAGGCGATCGAGCTCGTGCGCGGCATCGGCGCCGGCGGCCTCGTCGGCCTCGACGTCGTCGAGGTCGCGCCCAGCCTGGACCCGACCTCGATGACCGCCGCGCTCGGCTGCCGCATCGCGCTCGAGGCGCTCGCGTTCCACGCCGGCGCACGGGTTCCCGAGCACGCGACCACAGCCACAACCACCCCCAACAGCTGAGGAGAGAGGGCACCATGAGGCGACGCGCAAGTCTGACGCTGACGATAAGCGCGGCCGTCGTCGCGATGGCGGCGGGCGGCTGCGGCAGTGGCGGCGGAGGCGGAGGCGGATCGACGAGCAGCGGCGGCGGCGCCGCGGCGGCCGACCAGCAGGCCGTCGACGCGCTCTACAAGGGCACCTACCAGGCGCCCCCGCAGGCGCCGAAGCCCGCGCCGGGCAAGAGCATCCTGCTGCTGTCTTGCGGACAGTCGCTGCCGACATGCGCGGCGGCGATGACGGGCGCTCAGGAGGCGGCCGGCAAGATGGGCTGGAAGACGACGATCTTCGACACGAAGGGCGACCCGAACCAGGCGTCCGCCGGCATCCGGCAGGCGCTCGTCTCGAAGGCCGACGGCGTCTTCCTCTACTTCACCGACTGCCGCCTGATGAAGCAGGCGCTGCAGGAGGCGAAGAGCGCGAAGCTGCCCGTCGTCGCGGCCGAGTCGCTCGACTGCGACTACGGCGGCGGCACGCCGCTGTTCGCCGCGACCGTCAGATACGCCGAGGGCAGCTACGCCGACTGGATCGCCGCCTACGGCAAGGCGCAGGCGCAGTATGTGATCGCCAAGACGGGCGGCAAGGCGAAGGTGCTCGACTTCGTGGAGGACGACCTGCTCGGCGCCTCGATCCAGCAGCAGGCCGAGGTGGCCGCGCTGCGTGCGTGCGCGGGCTGCAAGGTCTACCCGGTCAAGTACACGATCGGCGACCTGTCGACCGGCATCCAGCAGAAGGCGCAGCAGGCGCTGCTTCAGCACCCCGATGCGAACGCGACGATCGTGCAGTACGACGCCGTGCTGCTGTCCGGCGTCTCGGCCGCCACCCAGGCCGCCGGCCGCAAGCTCGTGGTGATGGCGGCCGAGGGCGACACGGCGACGATGGACCTCGTGCGCTCCGGCAAGGTGACCGCGGGCGTCGGCATCCCGATCGAGTGGGAGGGCTACGCCGGCGTCGACGCGCTCAACCGCCTGCTGCACGGCCGGCCGACCGCGACGAGCGGCATCGGGCTGCAGGTCTACGACAAGGACCACAACACTCCGCCGTCCGGCCCGTACAAGCCGCCGATCGACTTCCGTGCGGCCTATGGGAAGGCGTGGGGCCTGGGCGGGTGAGCACCGCGGCCCCGGCATCGCCCGTCGTCCCCGCGCTGCGCGTCCGGGAGGTCCGCAAGGACTTCCCGGGCACGCGCGCGCTCGACGGCGTCTCGCTCGACGTGCTCCCGGGCGAGGTGCACGCGCTGATCGGCGGCAACGGCTGCGGCAAGTCGACGCTCGTGAAGATCCTCGCCGGCGTGCAGCCGGCCGACGAGGGCTCGGTCGAGGTCGGCGGCGCCGTGCACGACCTGCGCCACTTCAGCTCCGCGCTGGCGCGCCGTCACGGGCTCCACTTCGTGCACCAGCAGGCGAGCGTGTTCCCCGACATGAGCGTCGCCGAGAACCTCGCGATCGGGCGCGGCTTCGAGACCGGCCCGCTCGGGCAGGTGCGCTGGGGGCGCGTGCGACGCCGCGTCGCGGACGTGCTGGAGCGCTTCGAGATCGACGCGCGCCCCGACGACGAGCTCGAGCGCCTGCGTCCCGCGACGCGGACGATGATTGCGATCGCACGGGCGCTGCAGGACCAGGAGGGTGCGCACGATGGCGTGCTCGCGCTCGACGAGCCGACCGCGTCGCTGCCGCCCGACGAGGTCGCGACGGTGCTGGAGGCGCTGCGGCGCTACGCCGGCCGCGGACAGGCGATCGTCTTCATCTCGCACCGCCTCGACGAGGTGCTCGGCGTGGCTGACCGCATCACGGTCCTGCGCGACGGGCGCCACGTCGCGAGCCTCGCGCGCAGCGAGCTCGACCATGACCGGCTCGTCGAGCTGATCGTCGGGCACGCGGTCGAGGGCGCGCCGCACGTCCCCCGGCCCGCGCGTGACGAGGCGCCGGTGCTCGCGGTCGAGGGGCTCGGCGGGGGCGCGGTCCGCGGGGCCGACCTGGCGCTCCGCGCCGGCGAGATCGTCGGCCTCGCCGGGCTCAACGGCTCCGGGCGCTCGAGCCTGCTGCGGCTGCTGTTCGGCGAGCAGCGCGCGACCGCCGGCACGCTCCGCGTCGACGGCGAGCCGGTCGCGTTCGAGCGGCCGCAAGAGGCGATCGACGCGGGCTTCGCGTACGTGCCGGAGGACCGCGCAGTCAGCGCGCTGTTCCCGGAGCTGTCGGTCGCCGAGAACCTGTCCGGCGGCTTCGCCGGCGACTACGCGCCGCATGGACGGCTGCACCACCGGCTCGAGCGCGCCGACGCGCTCGTCGCGATGGAGCGCTTCCTGATCCGCGCCACGTCGCCCGAGGTCGCCGTCTCGACGCTGTCCGGCGGCAACCAGCAGAAGGTCGTGCTGGCGCGCTGGCTGCGCCGGCGACCGCGCGTGCTGCTGCTCGACGAGCCGAGCCACGGCGTCGACGTCGGCGCGCGTGCGGAGATCGCGACGCTGATCCGCCAGGCCGCGGCGGAGGGGACCGCGGTGCTGGCCGTCTCCTCCGACTTCGAGGAGCTCAGCGACCTGTGCGACCGCGTCCTGCTGATGCGGGAGGGCCGGATCGCGGACGAGGTCTCCGGCGACCGGCTCGCCGTCGACCACATCAACCATCTGCTGCACGTGGAGAGGGTCCTGTCATGAACATTGGTTCCGCGAGCGCCGAGCGCTCGCTCGTCGCCGACGACCCCGCCGTCGCACCGCCGCGGCGCTCGCGCCGGCTCGACGGCGGCACGCTCCTGCGCGTCGCCGAGGCCTATGCGCTGCTCGGGCTGACGGTCGCACTGGTCGTGCTGTTCAGCCTGCTGCCGGCGACGCGCGACACGTTCCCGACGGCCGCCAACCTGCAGGCGACGCTCGGCAACCAGTCGGTCCTCGCGATCGTCGCGCTGGCCGCGCTGATCCCGCTCGTCGCGCAGGCGTACGACTTCTCCGTCGGCGCGACGATGGGGCTCGCCTCGATCCTCGCCGCGACGGTGCTGTCGAGCGGCTCGCCGATCGTCGTGGCGCTCGCGATCGCGGTCGCCGTCGGGCTCGCGGTCGGTGTCGTCAACGGGCTGCTCGTCACGCGTGCGGGCGTCAGCTCAGTCGTCGTGACGCTCGGCACCGCGACGATCGTGCAGGGGGCCGTGAGCTGGAAGACCGGCGGCCAGAGCATCGTCAACGGCATCTCGACCGCGCTGACCGATTTCGGCTCCGGCGACCTGCTCGGCGTGCCGCTCGTCGTCTACGTGGCGTTGGTCGTCGCCTGCGGCGTCTACTTCCTGCTGCGCCACACGCCCTACGGGCGCTATGTGCAGGCGCTCGGCTCGAACGCGAACGCCGCGCGGCTCGTCGGGCTCAACGTCAACCGCCTGACGCTCTCGACGTTCGTGATCGCGGGCGCGCTCGCCGGCGGGGCCGGACTGCTGCAGGTCGCGCGCAGCGGTGCGGGCAACCCGCAGGTCGGGGCCGGCTTCACGCTGCCTGCGATCGCCGCCGCGTTCCTGAGCGTCGCGGCGATCAAGCCGGGCCGCTTCAACGTGTGGGGGACGATCGTCGCGATCCTGTTCCTCTCGACGCTCAACAGCGGGCTCAACCTGGCCGGCGTCAGCAGCTACGTCAACGACTTCGCCAACGGCACCGCGCTGATCGCGGGCGTGGCGCTTGCCGGGGTGTTTGGGCGGCGGCGTGCCGGAGGCGCCTGAGAGGGGTCCGGGCCGCGGCCGGGGCGGGCTGCCCTGCGCGCCGTCGGGTGGCGGCGGTCGATTACTCTCGTCGCTACCGTGACACGGCGCCCGAGCATCCATGACGTTGCCGCGGCGGCTGGTGTGTCGATCACTACCGTCTCGCACGCGCTGAGCGGCAAGGGACGGCTTCCGCAGGAGACGCGCGACCACGTACGGCGGGTTGCCGAGCAGATCGGCTACGCGCCGAGCATGCACGCGCGTGGGCTCGCGATGGGCCGCACGATGCTGCTCGGGATCCAGGCTTCGGGCTTCGACACGCGTGCGCTCGTGCCGCAGCTCGCGTACTTCGTGGACTTGCTCAATGCTGCGTCCGCGACGGCGATCGAGCGCGGCTACGCGCTCGTGCTGCTGCCGCCGGACGCGCCGGAGGAGAGGGTCCACCGGCTCGCCTTCGACGGCGGCGCGATCGTCGATCCGGTCGGCGACGAGCCGCTGCTGACGGCGCTGCGCGAGGAGGGCAAGCCGGTCGTCACGACGGGGCGCATCCCGGGCGAGCCGAGCGTCGGCGCGTCGATCGACAGCGATCACGTCGCCGCCGCGCTGATGGTGCTCGACCACATGGCCGGGGCGGGCTGCGAGCGCCCGGCGCTGCTGACGACGGGCAAGGGCCCCTCCTACGTGGCGGACGCGGCGCGCGGCTACCGCTCGTGGTGCGCCGCGCGCAAGGTCAAGCCGCGCGTGCTGACCGTCAGAGGCGAGCCGAGCGAGCAGGCCGGGCAGCGCGCGATGGGCCGCGCGCTCGACGCCCACGGCGCCGAGATCGACGGTGTGTACGCGACGCTCGACGCACTCGCGATCGGCGCGCTGCGCGCGGCGTGCGAGCGCGGCATCGCGGTGCCGGGCGAGCTCGCGATCTCCGCGATCACCGATTCGCCCTCACTGCGCGCGGCGTCGCCGCCGGTGACCGCGCTCGACCTTCACCCGGAGAAGATCGGCGCGCGCGCGATCGCGCTGCTGGTTGCGCTGATCGAGGGCGCGCCCGTCGAGGACGCCGGCGATCCGGTCCCGGTCGACCTCGTCCTGCGGGACTCGACGGCGGTCGCCGCGCGCGACGGCGGGCTCGCCGTCCTCGAAGCCTGACGCTCGCCCCGCCCGCGGTCGCGCGCCGGCCGGCCTTCGGGGCTGCGCGGCTTGACATGGAAAAGCGCTTTATCTATGCTGGGCGGCAGGTTGGAGCGCGGTCCACCGCCGCCGACCGCGACACGACATCGCTTCGAGGAGACCCAATCGATGACGCGCACCGCGTTGGGCATCATGGACCTGCATGCCCAGCTCGCGCCCGCCGTCGAGCTGATCTACGAGCGCGGCACGCCCGAGTCCCGCAGCCAGTGGCTCGACGTCGAGCGCATGCTCGTGCTGGCGCGCCCGCGCCCCGGAGTGGGGGACTGGACGACCCCCTACCTGAGCCTCGAGCGCGAGCGCGACGTGCACGTCATGCCCGCCGACGGCCGGATCCCCGCCGACGGCGGCGCGCCGGAGCCCGGCGTCCTGCAGGACAACCCGGCGGGCCGGCTGCGTGCGCTCGACGCGGCTGGCGTCGTCGTGCAGCTGCTGAGCCCCGCCGGCTCGATCGACGCCGCGGCCGCGCTGCCCGCCAACCTCGCGGTGGGCCTGTTCGGCGGCTACAACCAGTACGCGATCACCTACTGCGCGGCCGATCCCACGCGCCTCAAGGCAGTGCTGCAGGTCCACGGCAGCGAGCCGGTGTGGTCGGCGCACGAGATCCGTGACCTGGCCGCCGAGCCGGCGATCGCGGCCGTGAGCGTCTGCCTGCCGGTGAAGGTCGCGCCGGACGACCGCGACTTCGCGCCGGTGTGGCAGGCGCTCGAGGACACCGGCCTGCCGCTGCTGTTCCGACCCCGCTTCGGGGCGCGCGCGTGGACGCCCGAGCGCACGCTCAGCTACCTCGCGCTGAGCGGGCTGCTCGACCGCCACCCGGGCGTGCGGATCGCGTTCGCGGGCAGTGGCGCGAGCTGGCTCGCCGCCTGGGCGCGGCACGCCCGCGAGCTGCCGCGCGAGGCCGGCGCCGTCCGCCAGCTCGAGCAGGGCCGCGTGCTCGCGACCGCGGACTCGGCGGAGGACGCGGCCGCGCTCGCCGCCGTCGCCGCCGAGCTGGGCGACGCCTGCCTTGGCTGGCAGTCGGGCTTTCCGCTGGCGGACCCACCCGCGGACGGCCCGCCGCTCGCGGGGCTCGACGAGCGCCTGCGCGAGCGGGCGCTCGTCGCGAACCCCGCGCGCTACCTCGGGGCGCCGGACGTAGCGAGCAGGGACGCGTCCCCGCGCGCGACGACGTCACGTCACCACTGACAATGAGAGGAGAGCAGATGCAGCCCACGGCCGAGCAGTCCTTGTGGATGTACGAGACGATGCTCGTCATCCGGGAGTTCGAGGAGACGATGGCCACCGTCTACCTCGAGGGAAAGCTCCCGCCGAGAATCCAGGCCGGCCTCGCCTTCGACATCGGCGCCGGCCCGGTGCCCGGCGAGATGCACCTCGCCGCCGGGCAGGAGCCGGTCGCGGTCGGGGTCTGCGCGCACCTGCGCGACGAGGACACCGTCGTCGGCACGCATCGTCCGCACCACTTCGCGATCGCGAAGGGCGTGCCGCTGAACGAGATGACGGCCGAGATGTTCGGCAAGGCCGATGGCCTCAGCCGCGGCAAGGGCGGGCACATGCACCTGTTCGACCCGGCTCGCAAGTTCAGCTGCAGCGGGATCGAGGGCGCGAGCCTGCCGCCCGCGGTGGGCGCCGCGCTCGCCGCCAAGAAGCTCGGCAAGGACTGGGTCGCCGTCGCCTTCTTCGGCGAGGGCGCGGCCAACCAGGGCACGTTCCACGAGGCGCTCAACATGGCCGGCCTGTGGAAGCTGCCGGTCGTGTTCGTCTGCGAGGACAACAAGTACGCGATCTCGGTGCGCAAGAGCGACTCGACCGCGGTCGCTTCCAACGCGAGCCGTGCGGCCGCGTACGGGATGCCGGGCGTCGACGTGCCCCACAACGACCCGGTCGAGGTCTTCGCGGCGGCCGGCGAGGCGGTCGAGCGCGCTCGCAGCGGCGGCGGCCCGACGCTCATCGAGGTGCAGACCGACCGCTACCTCGGCCACTTCCAGGGCGACGGGGAGGTCTACCGCCCGAAGAGCGAGGCGGCGGAGCTGCGCGGGAAGGACCCCATCCCCAAGCTTGCCGCGCAGTTGCGCGAGCAGGGCGCGCTCGACGACGCCGCCGACGAGCAGGCGAGAGCGCGCGCCCACGTGCGCGTGACGGAGGCGTACGAGTTCGCGCGCTCCAGCCCGTACCCCGACGCCGAGGAGGCGCTGCTCAGCGTCTTCGTCTGATCCGGCCGTTCCCGAGGAGGAAGCACATGACCGTTGCAACGCAGCAGCGCACGCTCACGATGGCGCAGGCGATCTCGGAGGCGATCGGCCTCGAGCTCGAGCGCGACGAGCGCGTCTTCGCGATGGGCGAGGACATCGGCGCCTACGGCGGCATCTTCGGCGCGACCGAGGGGCTGCTCGCGAGATTCGGCCCGGAGCGCATCATGGACACGCCGATCTCCGAGGCGGGCTTCATCGGCGCCGCGCTCGGCGCGGCGGCGGAGGGGCTGCGGCCGATCGCGGAGCTGATGTTCGTCGACTTCTTCGGCGTCTGCATGGACCAGATCTACAACCACCTCGCGAAGAACACGTACATGTCGGACGGCAACGTGCGGCTGCCGGTCGTCATCACGACCGCGATCGGCGGCGGCTACTCGGACGCCGCGCAGCACTCGCAGTGCCTCTACGCCACCTTCGCGCACGTGCCGGGCCTGAAGGTCGTCGTGCCGTCGAACGCGTACGACGCGAAGGGCCTGATGATCGAGGCGATCCGCGACGACAACCCCGTCGTCTTCATGTTCCACAAGGGGATCATGGGGCTCCCGTGGATGTCCTACTTCGAGGGCGCCACGACGGAGGTGCCGGAGGAGAGCTACACGGTCCCGTTCGGCAGAGCGCGCGTCGTGCGCGAGGGCGGCGACGTGACGATCGTGACGCTGAGCCAGATGGTGCAGAAGGCGGCGATCGCCGCCGAGCAGCTCGCCGGCGAGGGGGTCGACGTTGAGGTGATCGACCTGCGCACGGTCGTCCCGCTGGACCGCGAGGCAGTGCTGGAGTCGGTCGCGAAGACGGGTCGCCTGCTGATCGCCGACGAGGATTACCTGAGCTTCGGCCTCAGCGGCGAGATCGGCACACTGATCGCCGAGCGGCTCGACCGCATCGAGCTGAAGGCGCCGGTGCGCCGCCTTGCCGTACCCGACGTGCCGATCCCCTACAGCCGCGTGCTCGAGCAGCGCGTGATCCCGCAGGTCGACGACATCGTCGCGGCGGTGCGCGAGCTGCGCGGCGCGCGGGTGGCGACGTGAGCGCCGCCACGGGCGTGCGCGCGCCGGAGGAGGTCTGGGAGGACACGGACGAGGACGTCGAAGGGCTGCTGGACGACTGGCACGTGGCAGAGGGGGACGCGGTCGAGGCCGGTCAGGCGATCGCTTCGCTGATGATCGTCAAGACGAGCTTCGAGCTCGAGGCGCCGGTGGCCGGGACGGTTGCGCGGATCCTCGTCGAGAAGGGCGCCACGTTCGGCCGCGACGACGAGCTCGCGCAGATCGAGCCGGCATCGTGAGCGACGCCGCCGCGGAGCCCGCGCCCGCCGCGCCACGCCGCGTCCCGTTCACAGGGATGCGCGGCGCGGTCGCGCGTGGCATGAGCGCGGCGTGGCAGACGCCGCGCGTCGCGGCGGGCGTCGAGGTCGACATGCGCGCCTGCCTCGCGCTGCAGCGCACGCTGCAGGAGCGGATCGGCACGGAGCCGCGGTTGACGCCGACGCACTTCGTGCTGCGCGCGGTCGCGCTCACGCTGCTGGAGCACCCGCGCCTCAACGCGCGCGTCGACGCGGAGGGCGTCGAGCTCGGCGACGAGGTCGCGCTCGGCCTCGCAGTCAACCTCGACGAGGGAATCCTCGTGCCGGTGATCCGCGACGCGGCCGCCATGTCGGTCGAGCAGCTCGCGCGCGCGTCGCGCGAGCTGGCCGCTGCGGCCCGCGCCGGCAGGCTCGGCCCGGGCGCGATCAAGCACGGCACGTTCACGGTCAGCACGCTCGGCGCGACCGGGATCGACTGGTTCACGCCGATCCTCAACGCGCCGCAGGTCGCGATCCTCGGCGTCGGCCGGATCGCCGAGCGGCCGCTCGTCGAGGACGGCGCGCTGATCGTCGCGCCGACGATGCAGCTCACGCTCGTCTACGACCATCGCGCCGTCGACGGCCATCCGGCGTCGCTGATGCTCGCGGCGCTTCGCGACCGCCTCGCCCGCGCGCAGCTCGACGCCTGAGCAGGCGCCGGCCGCCGGGCAGCGTGCGGCGCGTCAGCCGGCGCCGCCGAGGTGCACGACGACGACGCCGGCGACGATCAGCACGATCCCGGCGACCGTCGCCGCGCTCGCCGGCTCGCCGAGGAACGTGAAGCCGATCGCCGCGATCGCCGCGGTGCCGAGCGCCGACCAGATCGCGTAGGCCACGCTCACCGGAATCGATCTGAGCGCCTGCGCGAACAGGCCGAAGGTGATCGCGTAGCCGACCACGACGACGAGGCTCGGCGCGAGCCGCGTGAAGCCGTCGGTGTACTTGAGGCAGATGGTGGTGGCGATCTCGCTGGCGATCGCCGCGAAGAGGAAGGCGTAGGCCATCGTCCTGGCGCTCCGCCGCAGGGCGGTCGCGGCGCCGATTGCGCCGCGACCGCCGGCGGACCCTGCCCGGAGCTGCCGCCGAGCGGTCTAGGCCGCGCCGTTGCCGTCGGCGTGCACGCCGTTGCCGTTCGCGGCACGGGCGCCGTAGGCCTGCTCGACGACCCAGCGGTCGAATTGCCACATGATCCTCTCGTGCTTGGAGAAGCGCCCGGGGGTCGCGCGGTGCGAGCGGATGCCGACCTGCTGCATCTCGGCGATCTTGTTGTCCTCGGCGATGAACGGCGGGATGTTGCGCGCGTACTCCTCGACGCCGGCCTTCAGCGGACCGTCTTCGCCGTCCCTGTACGCCTCGGCCGCCGCCGGCGGGACGCACAGGACGATGCTCAGCGCCATCCGCTCCGGGCCGGTCGGGTGCATGACGTAGTAGAGCATGCAGTCGAGCATCGGCAGCACCGCGAAGCTCGGGTAGGAGAGCCAGATCGGCATGCCGTCGAACTCCGGCGGGACGTCCGCCATCGTCGGTGTGATCGGCAGCAGCGCGTCACCCGAGTCGCTGAGCGTGAAGCCGGGGAACTGGCCGACCATCAGGATCCACGGCTGCTCGCTGATGTCGGGGAACTCGATCCAGCCCTTCATCGGCGTGACGGGCTGGAACGTCTCCGCGTGGACCCACGGGACGTGGTACTCCTCCATCGCGTTCTCGACGTAGATCTTCCAGTTGCAGGCGAGGTCGAAGTCCCAACGGTGCGTCGTGACGAAGTCCGCGAGGCCGTACTTGTCGCTGTGCCAGCGCGTCGTCTCGCTCACGCGGTCGGCGTAGGGCGTCGCGTCGGGATCGAGGTTCACCATGATGAACCCCTCCCAGATCTCCGTCTGCACGGCGTGGAGCGGGTAGTCGGCCTTGTCGAAGTTGCGCGTCTCTCTGAAGTCGGGCGTGCCGCGCAGCTCGCCGGTGAGTGCGTACATCCAGCCGTGGTACGGGCAGCGGAAGGCGTTGACGGTGCCGGTGCCCTCGACGAGCTGGCAGCCGCGGTGGCGGCAGACGTTCAGGTGGGCGCGAATCTCGCCGTCGCCGTCGCGCACGACGACGACCGGCTCGCCGACGATGTCGACGGTGAAGAAGTCGCCGGGGCTCGCCGCGTCCTCGACGCGTCCGACGCACAGCCACTCCCTGCGGAAGATGTGCTCGGCCTCTGCCTCGAAGATCGCCGGCGAGGTGTAGCACTGGGGCGGGAGAGTGGAGGCCTCGAGCGGTGGGCGACTCAGCGCCTCCATCGCCTCCGGTGAGATGAGCGGGGCGCTCGTCGTCGCAGTCACGTCATGTCTCCTGTCTGTCTCGTGGGTGGGATGTCGCAATCGCGTCCTGCGCGCCGCTACGCCTCGTCGACGCCAAGCTGGCGCATGATCGTGTCGAGGTCGTAGTAGTGCGTGGTCTTGACCTCCTGGCCGTCCTTGACCTTCGCGATCGTGCAGAACGGGAACTCGAACGGCTTGCCGGTCGGTTCGATCGTGCGGTCCTCCATCACGAACGGCCCGTCGTGGGTGCCGCCGAGCGTCCCCTCGACGATCACGTAGTCGTCCGCGACGATCATGTTGTGGACGATCTGCTGCCCGTCGGGAAGCGCGGTCGCCCACCGCTCGAACTCGTCGCGCACGCCGTCTCGACCGACGAAGCGCTCGCCGGTCGGGACCTCGAGCACCTCGCAGTCCTCGGCCACGGCGTTGAGGGCACGCTCGAGGTTGCGCTCGTTGAAGCCCTCGATGACCTCGAGCAGCGCGTTGGTCTGGACGGGGTCGCTCATTGATTCGCCTTCCTCTCTCCGCGGACCGGTAGTAGCATCGCAAAAGCGCTTTCTCATGTCAAGCGGGGTACGTGACGAAGCGGTCAACGGAGAGAGACCAGATGAGCGTCGTGCAGAGCGAGAAGAGGCGAGTCGTGGCGGCGGTGCCGACGCGGCTCCACGCCCGACGGCGAGTGGCGGCGGATCGAGCACTCACCCGACGGTGGACCGCCGAGCGTGCATGCGCCCCGCTCAGGCCTCGAGCACGACGGCGAGCCCCTGGCCGACGCCGATGCACAACGCAGCCACCCCCCACCCGCCGCCGCGCCGGCGCAGCTCGTGGGCGCACGTCGCGAGCACGCGCGCGCCGCTCGCGCCGAGCGGATGGCCGAGCGCGATCGCGCCGCCGTTGACGTTCACGCGCTCCGGGTCCAGCTCGGTCCAGTCGGCGAGGCAGGCGAGCGACTGCGCCGCGAACGCCTCGTTGAGCTCGAGCACGGTCACGTCGCCCCAGCCGATCCCCGCCTGCTTCAGCGCGCGCTTCACGGCCTCGACCGGCCCGATCCCGAACACGTCCGGGTCCACGCCGGACACGCCCCGCCCGGCGATTCGCGCGAACGGCTCGCGGCCGATCGCCTGCGCCGCGCGCTCGTCGCCGATCAGCACCGCCGCCGCGCCGTCGTTCAGCGCCGATGCGTTCCCTGCCGTCACGGTCCCGCCCTCGCGACGAAACGCCGGCTTCAGCTTCGCGAGCCCCTCGAGCGAGCTGTCCGGCCGCATGATCTCGTCGCGGGCCAGCTCCGTCCCAGGCACGGGCACGACCCAGTCGTCGTAGAAGCCGCCGTCCCAGGCGGCCGCCGCGCGCCGATGGCTGCGCACCGCGAACGCGTCCTGCGCCTCGCGCGAGATCCCATAGCGCTCCGCGAGCTGCTCGGTCGACTCGCCGAGCGAGATCGTCCAGCGCTCCGGCATCTGCGGATTGACGAGCCGCCAGCCGAGCGTCGTCGAGTGGAGCGCTTCGTCACCGCGTGGGAAGGTGCGCTCGGGCTTCGCGAGCACCCACGGCGCGCGGCTCATCGACTCGACGCCGCCGCTCAGCACGAGCGACGCGTCGCCCGTCTCGATCGCGCGGCTCGCGCCGATCGCCGCCTCCAGCGACGAAGCGCAGAGCCGGTTGACCGTCACGCCTGGGATCGACGTCGGCAGGCCCGCCAGCAGCACCGCCATCCGCGCGACGTTGCGGTTCTCCTCGCCGGCGCCGTTTGCGTTGCCGAAGACGACGTCCTCGATCGCGGCCGGGTCGAGGCCGGGCGAGCGCTCGACGATCGCCCGCGCCACGTGCGCTGCGAGGTCGTCCGGCCGAACGCCTGCGAGCGCGCCGCCGTAGCGCCCGAACGGCGTGCGGACGGCATCGAGCACGTAGGCGTCAGGCACGTGCGCACCCTAGCGCCGGTGCGCACCGAGCGCGCGGGCTGCGGGATGGCCGGGACGCCGGATGAATGCGCGGCGTGGGAGTCCTTCACTGGTCAAGCCCGATCTTCGAATGGCCGATAACGCGGGCACGCGGCCTCGCACGGCCGCGACATTCGGGATGCGACGAGACTGGAGCGCGACGATGGGCGGACGATTCCGACGGGGCTGGGACCTCGCGAAGCAGAGCTGGGCGATCCTGCGCGCCGACCGCGCGCTCGCCCTCTTCCCCGTTGTGGCAGCCGTCGCGTGCGTGCTCGCAGGGATCGTCATCATCGGTCCGGGCGTCGCCCTCTTCGTCACGGCGAGCAAGCCCGCCGGCGTCGTCGTGATGGTGGTCGGCGGCTACGTCCTGACGTTCATCGGCATCTACTGCAGCACGGCGCTCGCGGCTGCCGCCGCAAAGGCGCTCGACGGCGGTCACCCGACGCTTGGCGACGGCTTCGCCGCCGTCCGCTCGAGACGCGGCGTGATCGCGCAGTGGGCGCTCGTGCAGCTCACGGTCGGCCTGCTGCTGCAGGTGATCCAGGGCCTCTTGTCTGAGAGCGCGATCGGTCGTCTCGTCGCGACGATCTTCGCCTCGATCGCGAGCTTCGCGTGGGCGATCGCGACCTTCTTCGTGCTGCCGATCCTCGCGCTGGAGGGGCTCGGCCCGAAGGAGGCGCTGACGCGCTCCTCGCATGTGATCCGCGAGCGCTGGGGCGAGGGCCTCGTCGGCGCCGGCTCGATCGGCGGCCTGATCTTCCTGTGCGCGATGCTGCCGGCGATCGGCCTCGGCGTGCTCGGTGTCGCAGTCGCCGGCTCGACGCCGGCGGCCGGCGCGGCGCTGATCGCGGTCGCGGTGCTCGTGTTCGTCGGCGCCGCGATCCTGTCCTCGACGCTGAGCGTGATCTTCCGCGTCGCGCTGTTCCGCTTCGCGACCGAGCAGCGCGTCGTCGGCGGCTTCGACGGCGCGGCGCTCGAGGGTGCGTTCCAGCCGAAGAGGCGTGGCCGCCGCCAGGCCGCGTTCTGATCGTGCGGGTGCGAGCCGCGGCTTGCACCCTCCACCCATCGACGGTGGCGCAGACGACCACGGGTGGCGAACATGCGTTCGCATCCCATGATCGTCTGCGTCCTCCTTCCCCGCTTCGAGCTGACCGTTGCCGCCGGCGACCGTGAGGAGCTGCTGCGGACACCCACAGCACTCGCGCCGGAGTCGGGGCGTGAGCGGCGCGTGGGGGAGGCCTCGCCCGCTGCCGAGGCGTTCGGCGTGTGCGCGGGGACGCCGCTCGGCGAGGCGCTCGCGCGCTGCCCGTCGTTGACGCTCGTGCCGCCCGACCCGGCTGGTGTCGCCGACCGCTGGGAGCGGTTGCTCGTGCGGCTGGAGTCGATCGGCGCCGCGGTCGAGCCGGAGCGGCCGGGGCTCGCCTGCTTCGCCGCTCGCGGGCTGCTGCGGCTGCATGGCGGATCGCTCGAGCACGTGCTGGCCGCCACGCGCAGCGCGTTGCGTCAGCCGGCGCGGATCGGCGCCGGCCCGTCGCGCTTCTGCGCGCTCGCAGCGGCGACGCGCGCGCGCGTGCGGCGGCCGGTCGTGGTGGCGGGCGAGGAGGAGCAGGCGGCCGCCTACCTCGCAGCGTTGCCCGTCGCGCTGCTGCGTGGCCGGCACGAGACGGCCGAGCTGCCCGAGCCGCTCGCACGGCTCGGGATCGCGACGCTCGGTCAGCTGGCGGCGCTGCCCCGAACCGCGATCGCCGATCGCTTCGGCCCCGCCGGGCTGCTCGCGCACGAGCTTGCGCGCGGCCGCGACGGGAAGCTCGTTCCACGCCACCCGACGGAGCGGCTGGTCGAGGAGCTCGAGCTGCCGGAGGCGCTCTCCGGCATTCAGCTCGATCGCGCGCTGCACTTGCTCGTGGACCGGCTGCTTGCGCGCCGCGAGCGGCGCGGACGCACGCTGCGCGCGGTCGTGCTCGCCGCAGTGCTCGTCGAGGGCGGCACGTGGCGTGAGCAGATCACCTTCCGCGAAGCGCTCGCCGACCCGCTGCGGATGCGGCTTGCACTGGCGCCGCGGCTGGCGTTGCTGCCGGCGCCGGCCGAGCGCCTGCAACTCGCCGTCGAGCGCTTCGGGGCGCCCGCGAGCGACCAGCGCTCGCTGCTGGACGAGGCAGCGGCGGTGCGCCGGGCGCGGCTGCGCGAGGCGGTCCAGCAGGCACGTGCCGCCGCCGGCCCGGACGCTGCGCTGCGCGTGCTCGCGGTCGACGTCGACTCCCGCGTGCCCGAGCGCCGGGCCATGCTGACGCCGTTCGAGTCATAGCTCGGCGCTGGACCTTGACTTTCCATTGACCATTTTTATAGTGTGCTGTGGCTGGGTCCGCGGTGTGCTGTGATGACCCTGCCTGGGGGAGATGCGCAAACGCTCTTGAGTTTTTGAGCTCGCGGGCTTGGCGTGCCTGATCTCACACGCCGCGTCGCGCCGTGAGCGCCATCGCCGTCGTCGGCGGTGCGCTGCGGCGTGCCAGCGTGCTCGATACACCCATTCCGCGCTCGTCGCGGAGAAAGGGAGGGTCATCCATGGCCATTCGCAAGTGCCTCGTGGCACTTCTGGCGGCCGGTGCGCTGCTCGCCTTCGCGGGCGTCGCCTCTGCAGAATTCCCGAACTACTCGGACTGTCCGAGAACGACAACGGGCGTCATAGCCTGCATCGACGCCCAGAGCGTTTCGGGAAGCCTCGAAATCAAGGGCTTCACCGTCCCGCTCGGGGAATCGCTCGAGATTCGTGGCGGGCTCACGGAAGAAGTGGGCGGAAATGGGCCGACCTTCGTTCCGCCGACCGGCACGAACGGGTTCTTTTCCAGACAGATAAATGTCCCTGGCGGGATCCTCGGGATCGAATTCCCGATCCCCGGAAACGCGGTGCTAGCCACAGCTCAGCTGGCCGGGCCGGCCTCGTCGCTCCACTTCAGATTCGGCGTCCCGATCACGACCATCAGATTGCCGGTCAAGGTGAAGCTCGACAACCCGATACTCGGATCGAGCTGCTACATCGGGACTGACAGCAACCCGGCGAATATCAATCTGACGACGGGAACGACCAGCCCGCCGCCGCCGAATAGACCGATCTCCGGCAGCCTCGGGAGAGTCTCGTTCGAACCAGCCAGCGGCCTGGAGCTGCTGGGAGCGACGAGCGTCGACAACGCGTTCGCGGTGCCCGGAGCTACGGGATGCGGCTTCCTCGGGATAGCCAACCCACTGGTGAACCTGAAGCTGCAGCTTCCCTCCGAAGCTGGGAACAACACGATGATCGTCACGAACAACGTGGCGATCAGGCACATCTAACAGCAGGACGATTCGCAAGCAGGTCCTGGGGTGCGCGCCTGCCGTAGGCGCGCACCCACTGCCGCTCCACCAGCCCGCCGCGGCTCCGTCCTTGGCTGGTGGCGCAAAGGCTGGTCAGGCGCCAGCATGTGCTCCGAGATGGCCGCCTCCACGCTCGCCGCACCTCGCTCCGCGCGGGTCGACGCCGACCCCGCCGACGGCCGGCCGCGCGCGGTCGACGGCCGTAGCGTCGACGCAGTGCGCGAGTCGTGGCTCGTCGAGGATCGCTGGTGGAATGGCAGCCCCATCCGCCGCCGCTACTGGGAGGTCGTCACGACCTGCGGCCGCAACCTCGTCGCGTTCCATGACCTGCGCAGCGACGGGTGGTACGTGCAGCGATGAGCCTGTAAAAGATTAACTAGAATACAGTTAATCATCGCGGGTCACCTTGGCGCGTTGGCACTTGACATAGCCGGATCTTTTTTCTAGTGTCGTATTGGCGGAAATTGTGGTGCGTGAGTCGCTGCGCCCGCGCCGGGGGAAGAACTCGAACGGCTGTCACAGCTGGACGTCATCGGACGGCCGGACCCGAGCATGTGCTCGGGTTCTCGTCGTGTCGCCCTCACAGGCGCGCTTGCAGCGGGCTGCGTTCTGTGCATCCGCCGCTCCAGCACACCTAGCTCGCGCGTGAGCGCGAAGAAGGGGAGGTCTCATGACAGTGCGCAAATACCTCGTTGCGCTGCTCGTCACGGGTGCGTGGCTCGTCCTGGGAGGCGTCGCCAGCGCCGCATTTCCCAACTACTCGGACTGCCCGAGCTCGACGCCGAACTTCGAAGGCTGCCTCGACATCCAGGGCGTGAGCGGCAACCTGCGGATAAAGGAATTCACCGTGCCGCTCAACGACTCGCTCGAGATTCGCGGCGCGGTGGCCAACGAAGGCGTGGGCAGATCGACGTTCGTGCCGCCGACAGGCACGACCGGCTTGTTCGCTAAGCCGGTATCGGTGCCCGGCGGGCTCCTCGGCATAGAATGGATCCCTGGGACGAGCGTGCTAGCTCTCACGGAGCTTGCGGGGCCGCCGTCCGGGATCAGACTCGATCTCGGGAACTTCCGCGTCGGCATCCCCGTCAAGGTGCGGCTCGTCAACCTCCTGCTCGGGATGGACTGCCACATCGGGACGGACTCGAGACCGGTCATGCTGAACTTGGCCACCGAAAGAACGAATCCGCCGCCGCCGAACACGCCGATCACCGGCTCGATCGGAAGTGGACCGAGATTCGTCCCGCCGGCCGAACTCCAGGTCTTGGGTGCCGTGAACGTCGAAAACTCGTTCGCAGTTCCCGGTGCGACGGAATGTGGGCTCGGGCTCGGACTGATCAACGCGCTCGTGAACCTCAAGCTCGGACTGCCGTCGGCCGCGGGCAACAACAGCATCGAAATCAAGAACAACATCGGCATACGGCTCACGCCGTAGGGCCGCGGTCAAGGCCGCAGCGATTAATTAATCAACTGCGACAATCGAGGTCCGCGCACGCACGTGCGCGGACCTTTGTCGTGCAAAGCTCCACCTTCGGGTGGTAGCCAACATAGATGTGGGAAGCGAACATGTGTTCGTGTCCTACGTCGAGCTGCACGTGCACTCCGCCTTCTCGTTCCTCGATGGCGCTTCGCTGCCGGACGAGCTGGCGGGCGCAGCGCACGGGCTCGGGCACGAGGCGCTCGCGCTGACCGACCACGACAACGTCTGCGGCGCGATGGAGCACGCGCAGGCGTGCAGCGCGGTCGGGCTGCGGGCGCTCCACGGCGCCGAGCTGACGCTCGACGACGGCCGCCACCTGACGCTGCTCGTCGAGGACGAGCGCGGGTGGCGCAACCTCTGCCGGCTCGTGACGCGTGCGCACGCGCACACGCGGGGGGATCGCGAGCCGCTGGCGCTGCACGCGGATGCGGTGGGGGACCGCGTCCCGGCAGGGGCACGCATGGGGGAGCCGGTCCCGCCCGCCCGCCTGGGGGGCACCGCGGGCGGGACCGGCGTGCGCTCGCGGACAGCCAGAGCGCCTGCCGGGGGCGACGCGCGAGCGGACGGCGCGCGGGGCGGGCGGGGCCGCGTTGCGACCCAGCCGCACCTTCCGCTCACGGCCGTGCTCGACCACGCCGACGGGCTCGTCTGCCTCAGCGGCTGCGCCACGCACGGCGTGCACGACCGACCGGGCCTCGAAGCGCTGCGCGACGCCTTCACCCCCGACCGCCTGCGCGTCGAGCTGCAGCGCCCCTACCTGCACGACGACCGCGCGCGCAACCGCCGCCTCGCCGCGCTGGCGCGCGAGCTGGAGCTGCGCTGCGTCGCGAGCGGCAACGTCCACGCGCACGTGCGCGCCCGCGCACCGCTGCAGGACGCGCTCGTCGCGGTCCGCCACCGCACGACGCTCGACGCCTCCGAGCCGCTGCGGCGCGGCAACTTCAGCCACGTGCTCGCGAGCCCCGCGGCGATGGCGGCGCGCTTCGCCGCCGACCATCCGGACGCCGTCGCCGAGACCGCGCGCGTCGCCGAGCGCCTGTGCTTCGACCTGACCGAGCACCACGGCTACCGCTACCCCGGCGAAGAGGACGCGCAGGCCGACCGCACGCTCGCCGAGCTCGCGCGTGCGCGGCTGGAGGATCGCTACCCGCTTCGGGTCGCCCGCTCGGCCGGGCTCGCGCCCCACCGCCTGCGCGACGAAGCGCAGGCGCGCCTGGAGGAGGAGCTGCGGATCATCGCCGCGCTCGGGCTCTCGGGCTTCTTCCTGCTGCATCGCGACATGCTCGAGCTGGCACGCGAGGTCGCCTTGGAGGTGCGCGGGCCGGACACCGCCCGCGCGCTGCTGCCGCCCGGCCGCGGCCGCGGCTCGTCCGTCTCCTCGATCGTCTGCTACCTCACGGGTCTCTCGCACGTCGACCCGGTCGCGAACGACCTCTTCATCGGGCGTTTCCTCAACGACGAGCTGACGGCGCTCCCGGACATCGACCTCGACTTCCCGCGCGACGTGCGCGCGGCGCTGATCCCACGCATCCACGAGCGCTACGGCAAGGACCGCTCCGCGCTTGTCGCTGCCTTCCCCACCTATCGCGCGCGCGGCGCGATCCGCGAGCTGGGCAAGGCGCTCGGGCTGCCGCCGGGGGAGATCGAGCGCGTCGCGCGCGGCTCGGAGGGGTGGTCGGCGCGCGACGTCGCTCAGGACGTCGCGTCCGCGCTGGGCGCCGAGCGGCTCGCGCAGGGCCGCTGGGCGTGGCTCGCGCGGCTCGCCGAACAGGCGCACGGGCTGCCGCGCCACCTCTCCCAGCACCCCGGCGGGATGGTCGTCGCGACGCGCCCGCTGATCGACTGCTGCCCGATCGTCCCGGCCGCGATGGAGGGCCGTCAGATGGTCCAGTGGGACAAGGACTCGTGCGCCGACGCGGGCTTCCTGAAGATCGATCTGCTGGGGCTCGGGATGCTGTCGGCGGTCGAGCGCGCGGTCGAGGACATCGCGCGCATGCGCGGGGAGCGCATCGATCTCTCCCGGATCCCGTACGACGACCCGCCGACCTACGACGCGATCCAGAGAGCCGAGACGACGGGCGTCTTCCAGATCGAGAGCCGCGCGCAGATGGCCTCGCTGCTGCGCACCCGCCCGAGAACGCTGCAGGACATCACGATCCAGGTCGCGATCGTGCGCCCCGGCCCGATCCAGGGCGGCGCCGTCAACCCCTACATCGAACGGCTCCAGCGGCTGCGCGCCGACCCCGACTTCGAGGTCCCCTATGAGCACCCGTCGCTCGTCGAGCCGCTGCGCGAGACGCTCGGCACGATCATCTTCCAGGACCAGGTGATCGAGGTCGCGATGGCGTTCGCGGGCTTCTCCGCCGGCGAGGCGGAGGGGCTGCGCCGCGCGATGAGCCGCAAGCGCTCGGAGGCTGCGATCGAGGCGCACCACGCGACGTTCGTGACAAAAGCCATCGCAAAGCACGGCGTGAGCGAGGAGCTTGCCGAGCGCGTCTTCGACAAGGTGCGCGGCTTCTCGGGCTTCGGCTTCCCGAAGGCGCATGGCGCTGCATTCGGGCTGCTCGCCTACCAGTCGACGTGGCTGCGCGTCCACTACGCGCCGGAGTTCCTGTGCGCGCTGCTGAACGAGCAGCCGATGGGCTTCTACCCGCCCGACGCGCTCGTGCACGAGGCGCAGCGGCGAGGGCTGACGATCCTGCCGCCGGACGTGAACGCGAGCGAGGTCGACTGCACGGTAGAGGCGGTCGAGGCGAACGCCGGCACCGGCGTCGTGCGAATCGGCATCGGCTACGTGCGCGGGGTGCAGGGCGCCGACGCCGAGGCGCTCGTCGCTGCGCGCCGCGCCGGCGGGCCGTTCCGCGACCTCGGCGACCTCGCCGCGCGCGCCGGCGCCGGCCGGCCGGCGCTCGAGCTGCTCGCCTGGTCGGGCGCCTGCGACCGAATCGATCCCGCCCACCCAGGCGACCGCCGCGTTGCGCTGTGGCGCCTGGGCGTCGCGGGGGCGGGTGGGGTCGGGTATCGGGTTCCGCAGGGCACGCAGCTCGCGCTCGGGCTCGAGCTGCCGGACGCGCCAGGCTTGTCCAAGCTCGGCGCGTGGGGCGAGCTGCTCGCCGACTACGACACGACCGGCCTGACCGCCCGCTCGCACCCGCTCGCGCAGTTGCGCCGCGGCCTGCCGCGCGCCGTCGCAGCGAGCCGCGAGCTGCCGGGGATCGCGCACGGCGCGCGCGTGCAGGTGGCGGGGATGGTCGTCGCGCGCCAGCGCCCCGGCACCGCGAGCGGCGTCGTCTTCATGCTGCTGGAGGACGAGCACGGGACGATCAACCTGATCGTCCCGCCCAAGCTCTACGAGCGCAGCCGCCTGACGGTCCGCACCGAGCCGCTCGTGCTCGCCGCCGGTCGGCTGGAGCGCCATCCCGCGGCGGGTGGAGGGATCAACGTGCTCGTCGAACGGATCGAGCCGCTCGCCGCACCCGACCGGCTGCTCGCGGAGGTCAAGGACATCGCGCCGCTCGACGCGGCGGAGCGCCGGCCGATCGAAGCCGAGGACGGTCCCGGCGCGGTCGACGACTTCCGTGCCGTCGCCCCGGCCGTCATGAGCTTCGCGCAGGGCCGGCGACGGTAGCGGTCGCCGGCAGCCGCCCGGCACGGCGCCGCTTCGCACGGCGCGGCCGGCGGCTCGCACAGTTCGCCCTTCCATTCCGTGGTCCCGTCAGGGTAGGGTCCGCAGCGGCCATGCTCGCCACCGCTGCATTCCTCGCGTTCTGGGTCGTCGTGGGCCTCGTGCTGTTCTTCATCGCGCTGCGCGGCGGGCCGCGCGGCGCGCGCGCGACGCTGCAGTCGCAGAGCCGGCGGAGCCGTCGTGCGGCGACCGTCCTGTTCGTCGTCTTCTACCTCGCGATCGGGGTGGCGGTGCCGGTCCTGATCCTCGTCGGCAACCACGACAGCGCAAACGCGCGCGTCGACGGCACGACGATCGAGCTGACGAAGCAGGAGCAGATCGGCCGCGTGATCTTCGGCCAGCGCTGCGCGAGCTGCCACACGCTCGCCGCCGCGGACGCCAACGGCAAGGTCGGTCCGAACCTCGACCAGCTCAAGCCGCCGGAGTCGTTCGTGATCGACGCGGTCGAGAGAGGCCGCCAGCGCGGCAACGGGACGATGCCCGCCGGCATCGTGCAGGGCGACGACGTCACCGCCGTGGCGGCCTTCGTCGCCGCTGTCGCCGGCAAGTAAACCGCCCACCGTGCGGCTTCGCATCGGCGCTGTCGCGCGCTTCCGCCGCCGGTCTCCATAACATCGGTGCAATGCAGGCGAACGGCTCGCTTCCGCTGCTAGGATCGCCCCGCACAACGACCGCTGAATTCCTGCTCGCCGCCGGGCGGGAAGCGGGGGACCCAGGACATCGGGGCGAATCGTGCAGGTCGCACGTAGCGCCGCTCTTTCGGCGCGAGCCCGTCAGCTAACCCCGTAAGCCGAGGAAAGAGGATCGAGCGATGCCACCTGCCGAGGCATATCGGGAACCGACCCGCCGGCCTGTCCAACATCCCGCCCCGGCGGGCGCCGACCGCTCCGCCGCCACGCGCCGCACCGTCGTGATCCGGGGTCAGGTCGCACCCCCGCCGCGCGGGAGCGAGGGACCGGCACGCCGCCGTCCGCCGCGCCGCGCGAGCGAGCGCATCGCCGGCACGCGACCCGATCGCGCCGCGATGTGGGCCGTGATGATGGGGGTCTTCCTGATCCTCGTCGCGGTCATGACGCACGGCGCCTGACGCCTGGCGGCGCCGGCATCCCGCCAGGCATCGTCCTCGCCGGTTCGCGTACGTACGCCACACCGACCACCGGCTTCGCCGGCGGTGCCCCGTCCTCCCCTGGCGGGCGCCGGCATCCGCCAGCCGCCAGCCGCTGGTGGCGCCTGAGCCGGCGTTTAGGTCGCCGCGTATAAGTGTGGGACCCCACGTGATGCAGGGCCGGGCGGGTTGGTCCGTCTCCGCGTCGCACCAGTGCTCTCCCGACCCGTGGTGACGCCATGAGAACTCCGATGAGCCGGTTCCACATCCATGACGACCTGACCGCCCCCGAGGGCTCCGGCCCGGTGCTGCGCGGCGCGACGGCGACGGGCGGCCAGCTGCCGAACTTCCTCGGCGTGCTCGCAGGCTCCCCGGCCGCGCTGCGCGCCTATGCGCGCTTCCGCTCCGAGCTGCGCCACGGTCGGCTCGAACTCGCCACGCTCGAGCGGATCGCGCTCGCGGTCGCCGAGCACGACGGCTCGACGCCGGGGGTCGCGATGCACACGCGCGCGGCGCGCGCGGTCGGCCTGCGCTACGACGAGATCCAGCTCGCGCGCCGGTGCGAGTCGAAGGACGAGCGCGAAGCCGCCCTGCTGCGCTGGGTCGGGGCGTTGCTCGCCGGCGGCAAGCCGCCCATGCACCTCCATGAGGAGGCGCGCGAGGCCGGTTGGGAGGACGAGGAGCTGATAGAGGTGATGGCCGCGGTCGCGCTCGAGCGCTTCACGGCGATGGTCAACGTGGCCGGCGAGGTCCCGGTCGACGGCTCCGTCGAGGAGTCGCGCACCCTGCGCGCCGCCTGACGCCGCCGCACACGACCGGCGCCGCGGGGCGCCACGGTAAGGTCCGGTTCCCGTCGCGACCGCACGACCACGCTTCAGGAGCCAGCCATGGACGACGCCCCGCTCACCGCCGACGACGTCACGCGCCTCGTAGAGGAGCGCGACATCCGCTTCATCCGGCTGTGGTTCACGGACATCCTGGGCCAGCTCAAGTCGTTCTCGATCAACAGCAGCGAGCTGGCGGACGCGTTCGAGGGCGGGATGGGCTTCGACGGCTCCTCGATCACCGGCTTCAACGCGATCGAGGAGTCGGACATGATCGCGCTGCCCGATCCGAGCACGTTCGCCGTCCTGCCGTGGCGCCCGAGCGACGACGGCGTCGCGCGCATGTTCTGCGACGTCCAGACGCCCGAGCGCACGCCCTACGAGGGGGACCCGCGCCACGTCCTGCGCCGGGCACTTCAGCGCGCGACCGAGATGGGCTTCGACGACTTCATGGTCGGCCCCGAGCTGGAGTACTTCTACTTCAGAGACGCGAGATCGACCGAGCCGCTCGACCAGGGCGGCTACTTCGACCTCACGACGCTCGACGCCGGCTCCGACCTGCGCCGCGAGACGGTGCTCGCGCTGGAGCAGCTCGGCATCCACGTCGAGTACAGCCACCACGAGGTCGGCCCCTCGCAGCACGAGATCGACATGCGCTACGCGCCGGCGCTGAAGATGGCCGACGACTGCATGACGTATCGCCTCACCGTCAAGGAGTGCGCCATGAAGTACGGCCTGCACGCGACGTTCATGCCGAAGCCGCTGTTCGGCGAGAACGGCTCCGGCATGCACACGCACCAGTCGCTGTTCCGCGACGGCCGCAACGCCTTCTACGACGGCGACGACCAGTATTTCCTGTCGGACGTCGGCAAGGCCTTCATCGCCGGCCAGCTGCGCCATGCGCGCGAGATCAGCTCGATCTTCGCCCAGTGGGTCAACTCCTACAAGCGGCTCGTGCCCGGCTACGAGGCGCCGACGTACGTCGCCTGGTCACGCCGCAACCGCTCTGCGCTCGTGCGCGTGCCGCTCTACCACCCTGGCAAGGAGCGGGCGACGCGGATGGAGCTGCGCTGCCCCGATCCCGCGTGCAACCCGTACCTGACGTTCGCGGTGCTGCTGCAGGCGGGCCTCGAGGGCATCGAGCACGGTTACGAGCTGCCGGAGCCGATGGAGAAGAACCTCTACCACCTCGCGCCCGACGAGCGCCGTCGCCTCGGCATCGAGCAGCTGCCCGCGACGCTCGGCGAGGCGATTGAGCTGACGGCCGAGTCCGAGCTCGTGCTGCGCACGCTCGGCGAGCACATGTTCAACCGCTTCGTCGAGATCAAGCGCCAGGAGTGGGAGGACTACCGCGTCCAGGTCACGGCCTGGGAGCTGGAGCGGTACCTGCCGGTGCTCTAGCGGGCGGTGATGCCGTGGGCGGTGTCGAGGAGGTGTTGGTGGTGGACGAGTTTGATGCGTGGGCGGCCGTGGGGTTGGCCGGCGTTTCTCTCGGTTTC
>DASRXW010000064.1:0-65243 GCA_035654055.1 Conexibacter sp. | reverse complement strand
CCTCCATCAGGCCGCCGTGGGCGGCCGTCGAGCGGTACCAGCCGAGCACAGGCTGATCCGGCAGGCCCTGCGGCGGGATGTCGGCGCGCACGTGGATCGTCAGGTCGATCGTCGGCGCGATCGCCGGGCGCCCGAGCGGCTGGAAGGCCGGCGGCCACCACACGTCGGTGCAGAGCGCGATGAAGGCGGCGTCGATCGGGCGCGCTTCGGGCAGCGCGATCCAGCCGCCCGTCTCGGGCGCTTCGCCGGTGGGCAGCGGGCGGTTGGAGAACGGCACGCCGCCGATCCGGGGCGCGACGCGCACGCGTCTGAACATCGGCGGCATCGTCGCGGTCGGGCCGAGCCAGCCTTCGGATCCGCGGTTGCGGTACTCGTCCGGCTCGACCAGCGGCGCATCGCGCGGCGGGGCGGGGCCCACCCGCGGCGGCTCCGGCTCCCACACGCCGGCGGCCGGCAGGTCGAGCACGGCGAGCGCCGCGAGCGCGAGGATCGCGTCCTTGCCGTTCTGCGAGGCGGTCACGCGCACGGTCGAGATGCGCCGGCCGGCGCGCACGACCTCGACGGCGACGTCGAGCGGGCCGGATCTGACGGGCCGCAGGTAGTGGCAGGTGAGCGACCGCAGTTGCCTTGGGGTGCCGGAGCCGGCCATGTGGCCGGCGGAGGCGGGCCCCCTGGCCCCATCGGTGCCGGAGCCGGCCATGTGGCCGGCGGAGGCGGGCCCCCTGGCCCCATCCGTCCCGGTCGCCCCGTGCGCCTCGATCGCGCGCACGAGGATCGCGGCGAGGTAGCCGCCGTTCGCGGCGATCGGCGTCGACCAGCCGGGGTCGACCTCGGCGCGGAAGCATCCCTCGCCGACCTGCGTCACGGCGGTGGCGCGCTCGAACGTGCCGGCGGCGGCTGCCTCGCGCGTGCTGCTCATCGCTCTCAACGCTAGCACTATGACGAGCGTCATAGCGTCGGGGGGAGCGCTCAGCGAACTCTCAGGAGATTCTCGGGTTCCGTCACCACCATGCACGACGCCGGGGCGCGACGAGCGCCTCGGCGCCATGTCCACGGACCGGGAGGACCGCACGTCGATGCACGGCAGCGCACGGTCGGCGCGCCATCACTGGAGCACGTACGTGCTCGCCGCCGCGTGCGTCGGCGCGATCGTCGTCGCGGTGCTCGTCGTCGGGCCCAAGACCGCGGCCTCGAGCACGCGTGAGCGGATCGTGACCGTAGCGCGCGGCGTCGTCCAGTCGACCGTCTCCGGCAGCGGCACGGTCGCGGCCGCGCACGAGCTCGACGTGAACTTCCGCAGCGGCGGCCAGCTGACGCACGTCTATGTGAAGCCCGGCCAGCGCGTCGTCGAGGGGCAGCTGCTCGCGCAGATCGACCCGACCGACGCCCAGGCTGCGCTCGACCAGGCCGAGGCGAGCCTCGCGGCCGCGCAGGCGGGTGGCTCCGGCAGCGGATCTGGCAGCGGCGGCAGCCCGGCGTCAGCAGGCGCGACCACGCCCGCGACGACACCCACCACGACCACGCGGACCACCCCCGCTGCCACGCCGACGACGAGCACGGCGCCCGCTCGCAGCGGCTCGAGCGCGCGTGGCTCGTCGAGCGGCGGCTCGTCCGCGGGCGCCAGTCCGGGCGGCTCCACCAGCGGCAGCAGCGGCGGCGGCTCGACCGGCGGCGAGAGCAGCGCCCAGCGCGCCGCGAGCGTCGCAGGCGCGCAGGCGGCGGTCGATCAGGCGCGGGTGGCGCTCGCCGCCACCTCGCTGAGCGCGCCGATGACCGGCACGGTCGCCTCGGTCGGCGCCGCCGCGGGCGAGCAGGTGAGCGGCGGCGGCAGCTCCCCCGCCTCGGCGAGCGGCTCGGGTTCGGCGAGCGGCGCGGGCGCGGGCGCGAGCGGGTCCGGCGGGGGCTCGAACGGAGCGGGGGCAAGCACGGGCACGGGCAGCTCCGGCAGCTCCGCCTTCATCGTGCTCGCCGACCTCGACTCGATGGACGTCGTCGTGCCCTTCACCGAGTCGGACGTCGGCAAGCTGAGGGTCGGCCAGCCGGCGACGGTGACGGTCAACGCGCTCCCAGGTCAGGGGCTGGCCGCGCACGTCGTCTCGATCGCGACGCTCGCGACGAGCAACGGCGGCGTCGTCAGCTACGACGTGACGCTGCGGCTCGACCAGCTCGCCAACGGCCTCAAGGCCGGCATGACGGCCTCCGCGGAGGTGGTCGTGCAGCGCGTCGGCGACGCGCTCAACGTCGCGAGCGCGGCGATCTCGGGCCGCGGCGCCAACGCGACCGTCACGCTCGCGCAGGGCGACAAGCGCGTCCGGCGCTCCGTCGTCACCGGCGTCGTCGGCGACAGCACGACGCAGATCCTCGGCGGTCTGAGCAGCGGCGATCAGGTGGCGATCGTCACGGCACCGGTCGCCACCCCGGGCCTGAGCGGCTTCGGCGCCGCAACGGGCGGCCGCGGCGGAACGCTCGGCGGCGGAGGAGGAGGACGCGGATTCGGCCTCGGCGGCGGCGGAGGCTTCGCCACCGGCGGGCCGCCGGGCGGCGCGGTCGCCGGCGGAGGAGGAGGGCCGTGAGCGCCACCCGCGCGCCGTTTCCGGCGCCGACCCCGCGCGGGCGCCGCCCCGCGGTCATCGAGGTCACCGGCGTGAGCAAGACCTACGCCGTCGGCGACGTCGCGGTCCACGCCCTGCGCGGCGTGTCGCTGCGCATCGAGCGCGGCGACCTCGTCGCCGTGATGGGCAGCTCCGGCAGCGGCAAGAGCACGCTCATGAACGTGCTCGGCTGCCTCGACGCGCCGACCGCCGGCCGCTATCTGCTCGACGGGATCGACGTGCGCGAGTTCGACGACGACGAACTCGCCGACGTGCGCAACCGCAAGATCGGCTTCGTCTTCCAGAGCTTCAACCTCGTGCCGCGCACGCGCGCGCTCGCGAACGTCGAGCTGCCGCTCGCCTATGCGGGCGTGCCGCGCGCCGCGCGCCGCCGCCGCGCGCTCGCGGCGCTCGAGCTGGTCGGCATGGGGGACCGCGTCGAGCACCTGCCCTCCGAGCTGTCGGGCGGCCAGCAGCAGCGCGTCGCGATCGCGCGCGCGATCGTCACCAACCCGCCGCTGCTGCTCGCGGACGAGCCGACCGGCAACCTCGACTCGCACTCGACGCACGAGGTGCTCGAGCGCTTCGCCGCGCTCAACGCGGCCGGCCGCACGCTCGTCCTCATCACGCACGAGCCCGACGTCGCCGCGCGCGCGAAGCGCATCGTGCGGCTCGCCGACGGTCGCGTCGTGGAGGACCGGCGCGTCGCCGCCGTGCTCGATCCCCCACCCGGCGGGAACGCGGCGTGATCGGCCTCGAGACGCTGCAGATCGCGCTCGGCGGGATCCTCGCGAACAAGCTCCGCTCGGGGCTGACGATCCTCGGGCTGACGATCGGCGTGGCCTCGGTGATCGTGCTCGTGGCGGTCGGCAACGGCTCCTCGAAGGCGGTCGAGCAGCGGATCGAGGCGCTCGGCACGAACGTGCTGCTCGTCACGGGCGGCGGATTCCGCGGCGGCTCGCGCGCGAGCAACGCGGGCCAGCGGCCGCTCACGACGAAGGACGCGGACGCGCTGGGCGACGGGGGACGGGCGCCGGACGTGCAGAGCGTCTCGCCGGTCGTGAACGCGAGCGCGACGCTCGTCGCCGACGGGGTCTCCTACACGCCACGGCAGCTCGTCGGCACGACGCCCTCCTACGCGCAGGCGCGCGACTACGCGATCGCCTCCGGCAGCTTCTTCGGCTCCGCCGACGTGCGCGAGCGCAGACGCGTGATCGTGCTCGGCCCGACCGTCGCGCAGAGCCTCGGCGCGAGCGTCGGGCAGACGATCCAGGTCGGCGGCGCGAGCTTCCAGGTGACCGGCATCACCGCGCCGAAGGGCTCGAACGGCCTGCAGGACCAGGACGACATCGCCTTCGCCCCGGTCACCGCGGTGCAGGACACGCTCACCGGCTACGGCAACCTCGGCTCGATCGTCGTGCAGGCGCGCTCGCGCGGCGCGCTCGACGCGGCCTCGGCGGAGGTGACGACGATCCTCGACGCCGCACACGGCATCGCCGCCGGGGGGACGCCCGACTTCCAGGTGATCAACCAGGGCTCGATCCTCGCGGCGTCGAGCTCCACCGCGAGCGTCTTCACGACGCTGCTCGGCGAGGTGGCCGCGATCTCGCTGCTCGTCGGCGGGATCGGCGTGATGAACATCATGCTCGTCTCGGTCACCGAGCGCACGCGCGAGATCGGCATCCGCAAGGCGATCGGCGCGCGCCGCTCCGACGTGCTCGCGCAGTTCCTCGTCGAGGCCGTGCTCGTCTCGCTGCTCGGCGGCGTCTGCGGCGTGCTGCTCGGGATCGCCGGCAGCCAGTTCCAGATCGCCGGCGTCAGCCCGGTCATCGCCCCGTACTCGATCGGGCTGGCGTTCGGCGCGGCCGTGCTGACCGGCCTCTTCTTCGGCACCTATCCCGCGAGCCGTGCCGCTCGCCTGCGACCGATCGAAGCGCTGCGCTTCGAGTGAGAACCGGAGGACCCGACGCCATGCATGCGGACGACGACGAGGCGACGATCGAGGCGGTGCGGCTCGACGATGCGTTCGAGGAGCTGCCGCCGCCGCGCCCGCGGCGCCGGCTCACCCCGCTGACGGGAGGGCTGCTCGCGGTGCTGCTCGTCGCCTGCGGCTTCGTCGGCGGCGTGCTCGTGGAGAAGGGGCAGAGCGCTTCGCCCGCGGGCGTCGGCGCGGCGTCGGGCGGCTTCGCCGCCGCGCCGGCGGCTCGCGCCGGCGGGGCCGGCGGAGGAGGCCGGGGCGGGGGCGGGTCTGCGGGTGGCGGCCGCGCCGGCTTCGGCGGCGGCGCGGCGGGGGCCGGCGGCGCAGGGGCGGCGACGGTGGGCCAGGTCACGACGGTGGACGGCGACACGCTCTACGTGACCGACCCGCAGGGCAACACGCTGAAGGTGACGGCCGCGAAGGGCGCGACCGTCACGCGTCAGGTCGACAGCCGGGTCCGCGCGATCCGACCGGGCGAGACGGTGATCGTCCAGGGGGCGGCGCGCAAGGGCGCGATCCTCGCGACCTCGATCCGCGCGACGCCGGGCGTGGGCGCCGGTGGCCGGGGTGCGGGCCGGGCAGGCGGCGCTGGCGGCGTCGTCGACCAGCTGTTCGGCGGCGGGGGCACCAGTTCCAAGACCACGGAGGCTCCATGACCAGCTTCACCTCGTCGCGCGTGCGCGCGCTCGTCGGCGTCGTCGCGATGCTCCTGCTCGCGGCGGCGCTCGCCGCCTGCGGATCGTCCTCGAGCGGCGCGGGCACCGGCGCGAGCACCACTGCGACCACCGCGAACGGCCGCCCCGATTTCGCGAAGCTGCGCGCCTGCCTGCAGCAGCAGGGCGTCACGCTGCCGAGACGGCCGGCCGGCGCCGGCCGCACGCGGACGCAGCCGCCCGGCGGCCAGCCGCCGGCGAACGGCGGCCCGCCGCGCGGCGGCGGGCTGTTCGGCGGCGGCTCGCGCCTCTCCGGCGCGGAGCGGGCGAGACTCCGTCAGGCGATGCAGAAGTGCGGCGGCGGCGCGTTCGGCCGCTTCGGCGCGGGCGGCGGGGGCGGCTCGAACCTGCGCAGCGCGGCCTTTCGCAAGGCGCTCGTCAGCTACGTCGCGTGCGTGCGCCGCAACGGCTTCGACCTGCCCGCCCCGAACACGACGGGCAGCGGGCCGGTGTTCGACCCGAGCAGAGTCGACCGGCGGGATCCCAAGTTCGTGGCCGCCAACGCAAGATGCCAGCAGCTGCTCGCCGCGGCCAGGCCCGGCGGCGCGCAGTCGCCCGGAGGCGGCCAGCCCGCCGGCTGAGACGCCGGCAACCGGGCGCGCGCAGCGCTCCGCGGCACTGGTAGGGATAGGGTGGCCCGTCACGGCGTCGCCAGCGAGCGAGAGGGGTTCTGCACGATGAGCCAGGAGACGACGGTCACGGTCGAGCGGCGTGGGCACGTGCTGCTGATGGGACTCAACCGTCCCGCGAGACGCAACGCCTTCACGCTGAGGATGTTCGAGCAGCTGGCGCTCGCGTACGGCGAGCTCGAGCGCGATCCCGAGCTGCGCTGCGGCGTCCTGTTCGCGCACGGCGAGCACTTCACCGCCGGACTCGACCTCGCCGAGGTCGCGCCCGCGGTGATCGAGGGTCACGGGCTCCCGGTGCCCGAGGGCGGCCGGCAGCCGTGGCGGCTCGACGGCCCGTGGACGACGCCGGTCGTGATCGCCGTGCAGGGCTGGTGCATCACGATCGGGATCGAGCTGCTGCTCGCCGCCGACGTGCGGATCGCGAGCAGCGACACGCGCTTCGCCCAGCTCGAGGTGCAGCGCGGCATCTACCCCTTCGCGGGCGCGACGATCCGCATGCCGCGCGAGGCCGGCTGGGGCAACGCCATGAAGCACCTGCTGACGGGCGACCCGTTCGACGCCGCGGAGGCGCACCGCATGGGGCTCGTGCAGGAGGTCGTCCCACCCGGCGCGCAATTCGACCGCGCGCTCGAGCTGGCCGAGCGGATCGCGACCGCCGCCGCTCCGCTCGGCGTCCGCGCCACGCTCGCCTCCGCCCATCGCGCGATGACCGAGGGCCAGGATGCGGCGATCGCTCAGCTCCAAGCCGACGCCGTCCCCCTGTTCGCCAGCGAGGACGGCGCCGAGGGCATGCGCTCCTTCATCGAGCGCCGCCCCGCGAGCTTCACGGGCCGCTAGGCCGACCGCTGGTACGCGCGGAAGGCGCGCGTGGCGACGGCGAAGCAGGCGACGAGCAGCAGCGCCAGCAGCCCGAGGCGCGACAGCACGACGCCCCAGTCGATGTTTTTGGACGTCAACGCCTCTCGCCCTGCGACGACCGCCCATTGGAGCGGGTTGAACTTCGCCACGTCGCCGATCCACGACGGCGCGAGCTTCAGGTCCATGAACGTGCCGGACAGGAACGACAGCGGCAGCGTGAGCGAGGTGACGGTGGCGATCACCGTCTCCTCCTTGCGCACGACGAGCGCGAGCGCGTTCGACAGTGCGCCGATCGCCATCCCGAGCAGGATCGCCGCCACGATCACGACGAGCGCGCCGGGCACGCCGCCCGGGAAGCTCGCGCCCGCGACCGCCAACCCGAGCCCGATGATGATCAGCGACTGTACGACCGTCACGATCGACTGCTGCACGAGCGGCCCGGCGAGCAGCGCAACGCGGCTCGACGGCGTCGTCAGGAAGCGGTCGAGGATCCCGCGCTCGTAGTCCTGGAGGATCCCCATGCCGGCCCAGCCGGCGGAGAACAGCGCCGTCATCACGACGATGCCGGGAGTCAGGAAGTCGGCGTAGTTGCTGCTCTCGAAGCCCGGCAGGTTGACGATCGACTTGAACAGCGCGCCGAACAGCAGCAGCCACATCACGGGCTGCACGAGCGTCACGACGATCCACGCCGGCTGGCGCAGCAGCGCGCGCAGGTGACGCTGCGTCATGAACCAGGAATGCTGCATCACTGCGGGCATGGTCAGCGGCTCCCCGTCGTCGTCGCGGTCTTCGAGAGCTCTTCGGCCGGGGCGTCGCCGGCGCCGTTGCCGGCGCCGCGGCCGTCTCCGTTGCGGTCGCCGTGCCCCGCCTCGGCCGCCTCGAACGTGCGGCCGGTGTGCCGCAGGTAGACGTCGTCGAGCGACGCCCGCGCCACCGTGACCGCGGCGACCGACACGCCCTCGGTCTCCAGCGCGGCCAGCACCGCAGGCACGGCGCGCGCACCCTGGTCAGCGCGGGCGCGCAGCATGCGGCCCTCGAGCTGGACCTCGCGCACGCCGTCCACGCGCGCGAGCGCGGCGTGCACCGACTGCCCGCCGTCCGCGTCCAGCTCGACGTTGATCGCGTCGCCGCGCAGCTCCGCCTTCAGCTGCTCCGGCGACCCTTCCGCGACGATCCTCCCGCGGTCGACGATCGCGAGCTGCGAGGCGAGCTGGTCGGCCTCCTCGAGGTAGTGCGTCGTCAGCAGGATCGTCAGCCCCTCCTCGCGCGCGAGCTGGGAGATCTCATCCCACATCGCGACGCGCACCTCCGGGTCGAGCCCGGTCGTCGGCTCGTCGAGGAACAGCACCTGCGGGCGTGCGACGAGCCCGAGCGCAACGTCGAGGCGGCGCTTCATGCCGCCCGAGTAGCCGTTCGCGAAGCGGTCGGCCGCGTCCGCGAGGCCGAAGCGCTCCAGCAGGTCGTCCACGCGGCTGCGCAGCGCGCGCCCGGACAGGCCGAACAGGCGGCCCTGGAGCAGCAGGTTCTCGCGCCCGGTCGCGGCCCCGTCGACGGCGTTCTTCTGGCCCACGACGCCGATCGCGGCGCGGACGGCGCCCGGCTCGCGCAGGACGTCGAGGCCCGCGACGCGCGCGCTGCCGGCGTCGGCGCGCGACAGCGTCGTGAGGATCTTCACCGTCGTCGACTTGCCGGCGCCGTTGGGACCGAGCAGGCCGAAGATCGTTCCGGCGGGGACGCTGAAGCTCACGCCGTCGAGCGCGCGCACGTCGCCGGGATAGGTCTTGATGAGGCCGTCGGCCTCGATGGCTGCATTCATGCGGCTGAGACTAGGCGGTGTCGCCCGCGCTCGCACCGCGCAGGTCACCAGTCTCGCCGGCGAACGTCGCCAGCGCGCGGCCGTCGAGCCGGTGCATCTGCCATTCGACCATGCGGCGCGCGCCGAGTCCGCGGTAGAACGCCAGCGCCGGCTCGTTCCAGTCGAGCGCCGACCACTCCAGCCGCCCGCAGCCGCGCGCGACCGCCAGCCGCGCGACGTGCGCGAGCAGCGCGCGGCCGACGCCCGCGCCGCGGTGCTGCGGCCGCACGAACAGGTCCTCCAGCCAGATCCCCGGCCGCCCGACGAACGTCGAGAAGGTGGGGAAGAAGAGCGCGTAGCCGAGCGCCTCGCCGTCGGCCTCCGCGAGCACGGCCTCGGCGACCGGCCGCTCCCCGAACAGATGACGCTCGATCAGCGCTGCGTCCGCGACCAGCTCGTCGCGCAGCCGCTCGTAGTCGGCCAGCTCGCCGATCAGCTCGAGCAGCAGCGGCACGTCGTCGCGCGTGGCGGAGCGGAGGTGGGGCGCGGCGGCCATCGGCGGTCGAGCGTAGCCGCCGGTCCGGTTGCGCGTCGACCCGCGCGCGCAGGTCGAGGCGCCGGCCCGTACGCAGCTACGATCGTCCGATGCTGCACGGACGGGCCGCCGAGCTGGCGGCGATCGACCGCCTGCTCGCCGGCGCACGCGAGGGCCGGGGCGGCGGGCTCGTGCTGCGCGGGGAGCCGGGGATCGGCAAGTCCGCGCTGCTCGGCGAGGCGGCGGCGCGCGCCGCGCGCGACATGCGCGTGCTGCACGCGGTCGGCGTCGAGGGCGAGGCGTCGCTCGCGTACGCGGCGCTCCACCAGCTGCTGCTGCCGGTGCTCGACCGGCTCGACGCGCTGCCCGCTCCGCAGGCGCACGCGCTGCGGATCGCGTTCGGGCTCGCGGGCGCCGGCGGCGAGCAGGAAGACGTGAGCCCCTTCCTCGTCGCGGTCGCCGCGTTGACGCTGCTGTCGGAGCTGGCCGATCGGCAACCGCTGCTGTGCGTCGTCGACGACGTGCAGTGGGCCGACGCGCCCTCGCGCGACGCGCTCGCGTTCGCCGGGCGCCGGCTCGGCGAGGAGCCGGTCGGGCTCCTGATGGCGATCCGTGCCGACGACGGCGAGGGCGCCCCGGTCGACACGCGCGGGATCGAGGAGCTGCGCGTCGCAGGGCTCGCCGCGGCGGACGCGACGCGACTGCTCGACGAGCGCTGGGGCGACCGCGTCGCGCCGACCGCTCGCGCCGCGCTGATGCGCGTCGCGGCCGGCAACCCGCTCGCGCTGATCGAGCTGCCGGGCGCGCTCACGGGCTGGCAGCTCACCGGTGCCGACCCCGTCCGCGAGCCGCTGCCGCTGACGGGCGAGCTGGAGCGCGCGTTCCTCGAGCGCGCGCGCTCGCGCGGGCCGGCGGTCGGGCGCCTGCTGCTGCTGGCCGCCGCCGACGACTCCGGTCGGCTCGCGACCGTGCGCCGTGCGGCCGCCGTGCTCGCGCTCGACGCCTCGCCGCTGGAGGGCGCCGGCCTCGCCGACCTCGTCGACGCCGAGGGTGCGGAGATCGCCTTCCGCCATCCGCTCGTGCGCTCCGCCGTCTACCACGGTGCCGCGCCGGCCGAGCGTCGCGCCGCGCACGCCGCGCTCGCGCAGGCGACGGACGGCGAGGACCCTGAGCGCGCCGCCTGGCACCGCGCGGCGGCGGCGGTCGAGCCCGACGAGGCGATCGCGCGCGAGCTGGAGGACACGGCCGCGCGCACGCTGCGCCGCGCCGGCCACGGCGCCGCGGCGGCGGCGCTCGTGCGCGCCGCGGAGCTGACGCCGCAGCCCGGCGAGCGGGCGCGGCGCCTGGTCGCCGCGGCACGCGCCGCGTGGGAGGGCGGCGACGCCGCGGGCACGCGCGCGCTGCTCGACGACGTCGCACAGAGCGAGCCGCCGCTCGATCCCGGCGTGCGGCTCGACGCACGCGAGCTGCGCGGGCTGATCGAGCTGCACGCCGGCATCCCCGCCGAGGGGATCGCGCTGCTGCTGCCGGCGGCCGAGGAGGCGGTCGAGCGCGGGGACGCGCCGCGCGCGGCGCGCCTGCTCGGCGTGCTCGCCGACGGCGCCTACCAGGTGTCCGACATGGCGGCGATGGAGCGCGTCGGCGAGCTGGCGCCGCGCGTCGAGACGTCCGCCGACGATCCCGCCGACGACGCGCTGCTGCTGCGGCTGCTCGTCGCGGCGCGGCAGGCGCGCACGACGGACGGCGGCGAGTCCGCGCTCGGCCCGGCGGAGCGCGCCGCGCTCGAGCGGATCGAGGACCCGGCCGCGCTCGTGCGCGCCGGCGGCCTCGTCTGGGGCCACGGCGACTTCGATCTCGGCCGTCGCCTGCACACGCGCGCCGCCGAGCTCGCGCGCGCCCGCGGCGCGGCCGGCACGCTCACGTGGGCGCTCCAGGCGGCGGTCACCGACGACACGATCGCCGGACGGCTCGCCGCGGGGGAGGCGCAGGCGCACGAGGCGCTCGCGCTGGCGCTCGAGACCGGCCAGGTCAACGGCGCCTGCGTGCACCGCGCGATCCTCGGCTCGATCGTCGGGGCGCGCGGACGCGAGGCGGAGGCGCGCGCGCTGCTCGACGCGGCGCTCGCCGAGGCGACGCTGCGCCGTCTCCCGCGCGCCCGCACGATCGCGCAGGTCGCGCTCGGCGGGATGGCGCTCGCGGCCGGGCGGTCCGGCGAGGCGCTCGAGCAGCTCGAGGCGATCTGGCGCCCGGGACCCGTCCCGCCGCATCTCGGCGTCGCCACGTATGCGGTCCCGGACCTGGTCGAGGCGGCAGTGCGCGCCGGCGCGCCGGAGCGCTGTGCCGAGCCGCTCGCCCACTTCGAGCAGTGGACGACGCTGCGCGGCGACATCGCCCTGCGGCCGCTGCTGCTGCGCTGCCGTGCGCTGCTCGCGCCCGACGCCGAGGAGGCGGAGGCGCTGTTCCGCGCGGCGCTCGCGGGCCACGCCGGCAGCGATCACCTGATCGCCCATGCGCGCACCGAGCTGCTGCTCGGCGAGCACCTGCGGCGCGAGCGCCGCCGCGTCGACGCGCGCGTCCACCTGCGCGCCGCGCTCGAGGCGTTCGAGCGGATGGGCGTGCCGGTGATGGCGGAGCGGGCGCGCGCCGAGCTGCGCGCGAGCGGCGAGACGGCGCGCAGACGCGACGACCTCGCCGCGCTCGACGCGCTTACGCCGCAGGAGCTGCAGATCGCGCGCGCGGTCGCGGAGGGCGCGACGAACCGCGAGGTCGCGGCGCGCCTCTTCATCAGCCCGCGCACGGTCGACTATCACCTGCGCAAGGTCTTCCGCAAGCTCGAGATCAGCTCGCGCGCGGAGCTGATCCGGCTCGGCGCGGACGAGCTCGTGGCGTAGAGGGCCGCGCCTGCGCGATGGCGTGCAGCGTGTCAGCGCGCCGCGCGGCGGCGCAACTCGCGCGGGCCGGGACGGGTTAGTCACCCCCGTACGCGAACGACCAACCCCGGAGGTATCTCGACATGCGGCGATTCGCTGCGCTCGGCGTCACGACCATCGCACTGCTCGCAAGCCTGCTCGTCCTGACGGCAGGACCGACGCTCGCGGCCGGTGCCCCCGGTGCCACGACCGGCGCGGCGTCCGGGCTGACCAACACGCAGGCCTCGCTCGCGGGGACGGTCAACCCCCAGGGCCAGCTGACGAGCTACGCGTTCCAGTACGGGACGACGACCGCCTACGGGCAGCAGAGCGCCCTCAGCTCGGCCGGCTCCGGCACCGCCGACGCGCCGGTGACGGCCGACCTCGCCGGCCTCACGCCGGGGACGACCTACCACTACCGCGTGATCGCGACGAACGCGACCGGCACGACCGTCGGCGCCGACAGAGCGTTCACGACGACCGGCACCGCGCCCCCGCCGCCGACGGCGCCGAGCGCGACGACCGGCAGCGCGACCGCCGGCGACGGCACCGCGTCGCTCAACGGCTCGGTCAACCCCAACGGCGTCAGCACGTCCTACTACTTCGAGTTCGGCACGACGGCGAACTACGGCCAGCAGACGCCGCCGCAGGGCGCCGGCTCGGGCGCGTCGGCGGTGTCGGTGTCGGCGTCGCTGTCGGGGCTGACCACGAGCACGACCTACCACTACCGGCTCGTCGCGGTCGGTCCGAACGGCGCGTTCGCGATCGGCGCCGACAGAACGTTCGCGACCGCCGGCGCCCCCTCGGCGCAGCTCGGGCTGTTCGGCCAGACGGCGTTCGCGGACCAGAACGGCGTCGGCGGCGTGTTCGTCGCGTGCATCGGCTCGGCCAGCTGCAAGGGCAGCCTGACGCTCGCGCGCAGCGGCAAGACGCTCGGCGTGCGCTCGTCGTTCTCGCTCAACCAGAACGACGGCGGCTTCGTGCACGTCACGCTCAACGACCTCGGCCAGCGGCTGCTGCGCCAGCGCGGCACGATGGCCGTGAACGCGACGGTCGCCAACGCCCTCGTCAGAGGTCAAACCGTCACGAAGACGATCACGCTCGTGCGCTACTCGACGAGCGGCCTCAGGGGCTGATCGGCGGGCCCGCGCGGGTGGGCGAAACGGCTGTCAGGTCAGGCATCTGTCGAGCCCGCAAGCGCGACTGATCCGATTCGGTGGTCGATCCGTAGCAGCGAATGGTCCCCACCACGCGTCCCGTTCCGGCCTCGGCGAATTCGTCGGAACGGGACGCGTCCCCCTCCTGTCCCCCGCAGGAGGACCGGACTGGCTTGGAGGCGCCGCCCGCCCGGGCGCCTCCGGTCCGGCCGCCGTGACCGGCCCGGACGGGATCCTCAGCTCCGGCGCCGCGCATGTGGGCGGCTCCCTTGACATCAGCAGTGAGTGAGTGCATACTCACTCCCCGTGATCCCGCCACCGGCCACCCGCCAGCTGTCCACCGCCGCCGAGCGCCGCGAGGTGCTGATCGAGGCCGCCGTCGCCGCGTTCGCCGAGCACGGCTTCCACGGCACGCCGACGACCGAGATCGCGAAGGCGGCGGGGATCTCGCAGGCGTATCTGTTCCGCCTCTTCCCGACGAAGTCGGAGCTCTACGTCGCGGCCGTCGACCGCTGCTACCAGCGCCTCGGCGCCGCGATGCGCGCAGCCGCCGAGGACGAGAGCGCGCCGGGCGACACGGTGCTCGAGCGGATGGGCCACGCCTACGCCGGCCTGCTGCAGGACCCGACGACGCTGCGCGCGACGCTGCAGGCGTTCGCGGCCGCCGCCGGCGACGACCTCGCGATCCGCGACGCCGTGCGGCGCGGCTACGGGGAGCTGATCGAGCTGATCCGGCGGCTGACCGACGCCGAGGGCGAGGCGCTGCAGGCGTTCGTCGCGCGGGGGATGCTGATGACCGTGCTCGCCGGCATGGACGCGCCGTCGATCGACGCGGACTGGGCGCGCGAGCTGTGCGGCGGGGGGATGGAGGAGAAGCTTCCCAGCGCCGATGCGTCCGTCGCGACTCCCGCCCACGAGGCCGCCGGCTGACCGGCGTCTCTTTTTTTGCCATGAAGATGAGTGACCGCTCACACACCAAGATGCGCACCGCACGAGGAGGCACGACCCGATGACCCGCTCCCACCAGATCTGGACCTCGATCGTGACGAGCGTCGCGCTCTTCATGGTCACGCTCGACAATCTCGTCGTGACGACGGCGCTGCCGTCGATCCGCGTCGACTTCGGCGCGACGCTCGCCTCGCTCGGCTGGACGGTGAACGCCTACACGCTCGCGTTCGCCGTGCTGCTGCTGCCGGCTGCCGCGCTCGGCGACCGGCTCGGCCGCCGCCGCGTCTTCTCGATCGGGCTCGGCGCCTTCACGCTCTCCTCGATCGCCGCCGCGCTCGCTCCCGGCGCCGGCGCGCTGATCGCCGCGCGCGCGTTCCAGGGCGCGAGCGCCGCGGCCGTCATGCCGCTGTCGCTGACGCTCCTCAGCGAGGCGTTCCCCGCCGGCAAGCGCGGCCTCGCGCTCGGCATCTGGTCGGGCGTCAGCGGGCTCGGCGTCGCGCTCGGGCCGCTCGCGGGCGGCGCGGTCGTCGAGGGCATCTCGTGGCACTGGATCTTCTGGCTCAACGTCCCGATCGGGCTCGTGCTCGTGCCGCTCGCGGCCCTGCGCCTGAGCGAGTCGCACGGCCCCGGCCGCCGGCTCGACGTGCGCGGCCTGCTGCTCGCCGCCACCGGCCTGTTCGGGCTCGTGTTCGGGATCGTGAAGGCGCAGGACCTCGGCTGGACGAGCACCACCGTGCTCGGCTCCGCGATCGGCGGCCTCCTGCTGCTCGCGGGCTTCGTCGCCTGGGAGCTGCGCGCGCCGGAGCCGATGCTGCCGATGCGCTTCTTCCGCTCGCGCGGGTTCAGCGCCACGAGCGGCGTGACGGTGGCGATGTTCTTCGGCACCTTCGGCTCGATCTTCCTGCTCGCGCAGTTCTTCCAGACGGTGCAGGGCTACTCGCCGCTCGAGGCCGGGCTGCGCACGCTGCCGTGGACGGGCGTCACGATCCTCGTCGCCCCGATCGCGGGGATCCTGTCGGACCGCATCGGCTCGCGGCCGCTGATGACGCTCGGCCTCTCGCTGCAGGCCGGCGCGATGGCGCTGCTCGCGCTCGTCTCCACGCCCGACGTGCCCTACGCGCAGCTCGTCGGCCCGTTCGCGATGGCCGGCGCCGGTATGGCGCTCGTGTTCGCGCCGGCGGCGAACGCGGTGCTGTCCTCGGTGCGCCCGCAGGAGGCCGGCCAGGCGTCGGGCGCCACCAACACGTTCCGCGAGATCGGCGGCGCCCTCGGCGTCTCGGTCCTCTCGACGGTGTTCGCGGGAGCCGGCTCCTACGCCTCCCCGCAGGCCTTCACCGCCGGCATGACGCAGGCCGTGTGGGTCGGTGCCGCCGTCCTCGCCGCCGGCGCCGTCTGCGCCCTCTTCGTCCCCGGCCGCGCGCGGCAGGCGCAGATGGCGGCGGCGAGTCGGGCGGCGGGGGAGGCGGACGACGTCGCAGCCACGATGACGGTCACCGCGGAGCCGGAGCCGGTGGCGGCGTAGGGAAGTGCTGCGAACCGGCGCGGAAGGTTGGAAAGCGGCGGGAGCTTTCCAACCTTGCGACCCATGGTCGGGGGCGTGCGTCAGTCACGTGCGACGGTCGAGCCGCTCCGCGCGCCAGAATGGTGCGGCATGACCCACGACAGAGACATTCCGGCCGAGAAGGCGCTGTTCGAGTCCGCAGACGCGCTCCGCGGCAGCGTCGAGTCAGCCGAGTACAAACACCTCGCGCTCGGACTCGTGTTCCTCAAGTACGTGTCGGACAGCTTTGCCGTCCGGCGCGCGCAGCTCGACGCGCTCACTCGCGATCCGGACTCCGAGTGGTACGTCGAGGAAGAGCAGGACCGCTCCGCCGTGCTCGAGGAACGTGACGAGTACCGCGCCGAGAACGTCTTCTGGATCCCAGCGAAGGCGCGGTGGGACGCGATCCTCGCCCTCGGGTCGCAGCCCGATCTCGGTGTGCAGCTCGATCTCGCACTGGACGTGATCGAGCAGGACAACCCGCAGTTGAAGGGCGTCCTGCCGAAGATCTACGCACGCGCGCCGATGGCGCCGGAGACGCTCGGGCGGCTCGTCTCTACGATCGGGAAGATCGGCTTCGGTGACGATCCGGCCAGGGCGCGCGACGTGCTCGGTCGCGTCTACGAGTACTTCATCAAGGAGTTCGCGCGAGCCGAGGGGCATCGCGGCGGCGAGTTCTACACGCCAGCGAATGTCGTGCGGCTGCTCGTCGAGATGCTGCAGCCGTATAGAGGGCGGATCTTCGATCCGGCGTGTGGGTCGTGCGGCATGTTCATCCAGTCGGCGAACTTCATTCGCGCGCATGCAGGACGCCCGGATGAGCTCGCCATCTACGGCCAGGAGATGAACCAGGCCACGTGGCGCATCGGCCGGATGAACCTCGCGATCCACGGTCTTAACGGCGATGTGCGACTCGGCAACTCGCTGCTCGCGGACGAGCACCAGACGTTGAAGGCGGATTTTGTGATCGCCAACCCACCGTTCAACCAGAAGAAGTGGGGCGCGCCGCATGTCAAGGAGGACGCGCGCTGGAAGCACGGCATCCCACCGGACGGCAACGCGAACTATGCGTGGATCCAGCACTTCGCGAGTCACCTCGCGCCGCACGGGCGAGCCGGCTTCGTGCTCGCAAACGGCTCGCTCACCTCGTCGCAGTCGGGCGAGGGAGCGATCCGCGAAGCGCTGATCCGCGACGACCTCGTCGACTGCGTCGTCGCATTGCCCGGACAGCTCTTCTATACGACCGGCATTCCGGTTTGCCTGTGGTTCCTCGATCGCAACAAGGCGTCGAGCGGCGAGCGCGACCGCCGCGGCGAGGTCCTCCTCATCGACGCGCGCTCGATGGGCCAGAAGATCAGCCGCACGCAGATCGAGCTCGGCGACGAGGAGCTGCAGTTGATCGTCGACACGTACCACTCGTGGCGTGGCCAGGATGGCACCGAGCTCTACGAGGACGAGCTCGGCTTTGCCGCAAGCGCCAAGCTCGCGGACATCGAGGCCACCTCGTTCACCCTGTCACCCGGCCGCTACGTCGGCGCCCCTGAGGAAGAGGAGGACGAGGTCGCCTTCGAGGAGCGCATGGCCGAGCTCGTCGAGACGCTCGAGGCCGAGATGGTCGAGAACGAGCGGCTCGCCGCGGAGGTCAAGAAGGCGCTGGCGCGGGTCGGCTATGGACCGTGACTGGCATACGGCCACCGTCGCCGAGCTTCAACGGGAAGGTGTTCTCTTGGTCGAGGATGGCAACCACGGGGAGTACCGGCCGCGACCGCACGAGATCGGCACGGAGGGACGCCCGCACATCCGCGCCGCGGACCTGGCTGACGGGCGGATCGATTTCGCAGCTGCCCAGCGCATCAATGACGAGGCAAGTGCTCGCATCAGCAAAGGCCAGGCCCAGCCGCTGGATGTGATCCTCAGCCACAAAGGCACTGTGGGTCGCGTCGGTATTGCCCCTGAGGGGTGTGAGCCATTCGTGTGCTCGCCTCAGACCACGCTTTGGCGCGCCGTCAATCGCAACCAGCTGGATCCCCGCTATCTGCATGCTCAACTGCGCTCGCATTTGATTCAGGGCCAGCTCCGGCTGGTGATGAACGAGTCCGACATGGCGCCGTATGTGAGCCTTACTTCGCAGCGGGGGTTCAGAGTGTGTGTGCCTCCCATCGAAGAGCAGCAGGCGATCGCCTCGGTGCTCGGTGTGTTTGACGACAAGATAGAAAGCAACCGCCGGTTGATGACTGCTCATGAGCGGGCTGCGGCGACTCTCGTTGAACGAGTGGTACGGTTCGGCATGCCCCCGGTTGGATGGTCTCAGCGCGCCTTTAGTGAGGCGGTAGCCGTCAATCCGCGCGTTCGGCTGACCAAAGGCCGTGAGACTCCGTTTGTGGAGATGGCAGCCGTTGCTCCGTTTGCCACACGTCCTACGCGCCTCGACCGGCGCCCCTATGCCAGCGGATGCAAGTTCGAACCGGGTGACACGCTCATGGCACGGATCACTGGATGCATCGAGCACGGGAAGGGCACGTTCGTCGACTTCGTTGACGAACCCGGAGCCGGGTCCACCGAGTTCATCGTGTTCCGTCCACGACCGCCTTTGACCTCTGAGATCGTCTTTTTTCTGTCTCGCGATGAGAGGCTTCGTGCCCACGCAATCACCAGCATGACCGGCACGTCGGGACGCCAACGTGTCGACAACCGGTGCTTCGACACGATCGCGCTCTCAATCGCTCCAGCCTCGCCGGAGCGCGATGCCATGGTCGCCGAGATAGCCGTCGCGATGAGGACCAGCCACGGAGTGTGGACGGAGACACGCACGCTCACAGCCATCCGCGACGCCCTCCTGCCCAAGCTCGTCTCCGGCCAGATCCGCGTGCCGCTCTCGGATGATCCCGAGGAGCGGGCCGGGGCGGCGGCCGAGGCGCTGGGATGAGCACGCACCGCGTACGGAAATAGACACGAAATAGACAAACGACCCCGAGGGTCGCGGTGTTTGTATATTTCGCCCATGCGGGAGATCGCCGACCTCATCACGGCAATGCGCGCGGAGGGAGATGACGGCGCGACGGTCGAAGCCAAGCGGGCTTCGACCGGATGGCCCGAGATGGCTGAAACCCTCTCGGCGTTCGCGAACACCCCTGGAGGTGGCGCGATCCTGTTTGGGCTCGACGAAGCCGAGGGGTTCGCGACGAGCGGCGTGTATGACGCAGCAGCGTGCCGCAAGGCGCTGGCGACAACATGCCGTAGCGCGCTCGACCCGCCGATCGTGCACCGGTCGGGGGTCGAGACGCTCGACGGGGCGGAGATCGTGTGGGCGGAGATTGCCGAGGCGGACGCGAGCCTCAAGCCCGTGCGTGTGAAGGCGACCGGCAAGGCGTACCTGCGTGCGCACGATGGAGACTTCCAGCTGTCTGGTCCCGAGGAGCAGGCATTCATCGCGAGCCGCACGACCCCGCGCTTCGATGCGGCTGAGGTTCCGAGGGCCACGCGTGCGGATCTCGACGATGAGCTCGTCGCCTCGTACGTCGAGACGGCTCGCGCGTCGTCGTCGTCGCTCGCGCGCTTCGACGACGAGCAGATCCTCTTCCGCACGGGAGTGCTCACCGGGAGCGATCGTTGGCCGTCGCTCGCCGGCCTGTTGGCCCTCGGGCTCCATCCACAGCAGTACATGCCGAACCTCGTCATCCAGGCGCATGTCGTGGCCGGGCCGGACGATCCGCCCGGAACCCGCGCCGTCGACCCTCGCCGCTTCGACGGTCCGATCCCCCGTATCCTCGCCGACGCGCTCGCGTGGGTCCGTCGGAACACGGGCTCGCGCGTGGTGTTCGGAGAGGACGGGCACGGGCGCGACGAGCTGCAATACCCAGCGGAGGCGGTCCGCGAGCTTGTCGCGAATGCGCTGGTGCACCGCGACCTTGGAGAGCATGCGCTCCGGCAGCCGATCACGATCCGGATCGAGCCCGATCGGCTGATCGTCAGCAATCCGGGTGGCCTGTATGGCATCACGCGAGATCGTCTCGGTCAGGAAGGCGTGACCAGCGCACGGAACAGCGTCCTGATCCGAATCTGCCAGTACGTGCGTCTCCAGGGCGAGCAGCGGGTCTGTGAGGCGCTCGCGAGCGGAATCCCGACCGTCATGCGCGCCCTTGTGCGCGCTCGCATGACGCCGCCGGCATTCTTCGACCAGGGCATCCGGTTCACCGTCTCTGTGCCGAATCACGCCTTGCTCGGATCCGACGACCTTGCGTGGCTCACGTCGCTTGGGAGACACGCGTATGAGCTGAGCGACGTCCAGCGGCATGCGCTCGTGCTGCTGCGGCGCGGGCGGGCGCTGACGAATCGCGCGTTTCGCGACGAGTTTCCGATGGACTCGCGCGACGCCCGCCGCGCCTTGGGTGGGCTCGTCGATCGCGGCCTGGCAGATGCCGACGAGGATCGTGGTGGCCGGATCTACCGCCTGGGAGCAAGCCTTGGGCGTGATGCTGCCACGAACGCTCGGCAGGAACGGAAGGCGCACACCGGCGCGGTGCTGACGCAGCTCCGGCAAGGTGAGCGAACCGTGTACGAGATCGTTGCCGCGACGGGGCTCACTCAGCGCCAGATCGGCTATGCGCTGCAGAAGCTGCGCGAAGCCGGAGAGGTCGAGATAGCGTCCGGCGGCCAAGGTCGCCGCACGACCTACCGGGTGACGTCGCTGTAGTCGACAGACCCGCCCCATGTGCTGATGCCTCAGCTGCCCGAAAAGATCACCGAGGATGCCTACGCGGAGCAGCCGGCGCTCGAATGGCTGCGCGAGGTCGGATGGGGCTACCGGCACGGGAGCGACCTGATCGCCGCGCCGGATGGGGCGGAGCGCACACGGGATAGCGACGTCGTGCTCCGCGGAACATTGAGGCAGGCGGTCGCGCGGCTCAACCCGGAGCTTCCGGCAGATGCGGTCACGCGCGCGGTCGAGCTTGCGCTGACCTCGACGTCGCCGACGCTCGTCCTCGACCACCAGTCCGTGCACGAGATGCTGCTCGCGGGAGTGCAGGTCTCGTGGATCGACGACACCGACGGCGAGCGCGCGACCCGCGCAAAGCTGATCGACTGGGACGACTCCGCGGCCAACGAGTTCACAGCGGTCAACCAACTCACGATCGTCGAGGGTGGGCACAACCGCCGGCCCGACGTGCTGCTCTACGTCAACGGACTGCCGCTCGGCCAGCTCGAGCTGAAGAACCCTTCGCTCGACGAAGACGGTCCCGCGAAGGCCGTCAACCAGGTCAATCACTATCGCTTGACGATTCCGGGCCTCTACCGCTACGTCGAGGTGATCGGCGTCTCGGACCTGCTGCGTGCACGGGTCGGCACGATCACGACGCCGGTCGAACACTTCGCCGAGTGGAAGACGATGGACCCAGAAGGGATGAAAGGCCGCTCGCAGCTCGAGATCCTCATCCGTGGCGTGTTTGCGCCCTCCGGGCTGCTCGACCTGATTCGCAACTTCGTCCTGTTCGAGACTTCGGGTGCGAAGACCTGGAAGGTGATGGCCAAGTATCACCAGGTCGACGCCGTCAATCGGGCGGTGGAGGCGACCGCCGAGGCGATGGCGGACAAGACTCGCCGAGCTGGCGTCGTCTGGCACACGCAGGGCGCCGGGAAGAGCTACTCGATGGTCTTCTACGTGACGAAGTTGCGGCGTGACACGCGCTTTGCGAACCCCACCGTCGTCTGCGTCACGGACACGAACGATCTCGACAACCAGCTCTCGGAGACGTTCGCACGGCAGGCGCACCTGGCCAGAACGGTCGACCAGGCGGATCGCATCCAGGGCGGCGAGCGGGGACTGTACGAGCTGCTCGCCGTGCCGGCAGACGGGATCGTCTTCACGACGATGCAGAAGTTCGGACGCCGTGAGGAGCAGGGTCCGATTCCGGTGCTGTCGACGCGGGAGAACGTGGTCGTCATCGCCGACGAGGCGCACCGCAGCCAGTACGAGGACCTCGCGCGCAATCTGATTAACGCGCTTCCGAATGCCACGCGCATCGGCTTCACCGGCACGCCGATCGAGACAGCCGACCGCTCTACGCGAAATGCGTTCGGCGACTACATCTCTGTCTACCGGATGGCCCAGGCGCAGGAAGACGGGGCGACCGTCCCGATCTACTACGAGTCCCGGCAGGTGCCGGTCGCCGCCGAGCGTGAGGCGATCGAGCAGTTGCAGGCCCGCATCGATCAAGAAAGCGACGAGGTGCAGACTGAGCTTTCAACCGAGTTTGCGCGAATGGACGCGATCGTCGGCGCGCCCGAGCGGCTCGACCGTGTCGTCGACGATCTCGCTACGCACTTCACTGATCGCTGCCGCACGCTTCCTGGCAAGGCGATGGTCGTTGCCTACAGCCGGCGGATCGCCGCCGAGTATGCAGTGCGGTTGCGTGCTCGGCTCGGTGACGACGCGGTCGACGCGGTGATAAACGCGTCGGCGACCGACCCCCAGCCGATCAGCGACTTCCGCAAGACCAAGCAGCAGTTGAAGGCGATCGAAGCACGCTATAAGGACCCGGACTCGCAGCTGCGCGTCATCGTCGTCAAGAACATGTGGCTGACCGGCTTCGATGCGCCGGTCATGCACACCCTGTACGTCGACAAGCCGATGCGCGACCATGGTCTGCTGCAGGCGATTGCGCGCGTGAACCGGGTCTTCGAAGGCAAGCCCGGTGGCTTGGTCGTCGACTACATCGGGATCGGCGACGACCTCCGGTCTGGACTCAAGGCCTATGCGCAGAGCGACGTCGACGACGCTGTAGTCTCGCTCGACGTCGCTCGGCGCCACCTGGTCGAGAAGCACGAGGTGATGTGCGACCTGCTGCACGGCATTGCCTTCCGTCCGCCTGGCGACGCGAGACCCGCGGTGCGGGCGACCGTATTGGCGGCTGCGGCGCAGGAGGCCGTCGCCCGCTTCGTGCTCGACGAGGAGCGGACGCAGCTGTACCTCGACGAGCAGCAGCAGTATGCGCGGTGGTTCGCGCTCGTCTCGCCGAACGAGCCGTCCGTTGCGCAACGCTACGACCACGACTTCTTCGCGACGATTGCGGCAGCGTTGCGTGCTGCCGCTGCCGAACTAGAGCAGCTTGACGGGTCCAGGCCTTCACGAGAGACGCGGCAGGCGGTGGAGCAGTTCTTCTCGGAAGGGCTCGCAGGTGGAGAGATCGTCGACGTGTTCGAGCTGGCGGGTGAGGAGCGACCGGAGATCTCGGTGCTCTCCGACGAGTTCCTCGACGACATAGGCGGTCGGCTGGAGCGACCGGAGCTGGAGATCGCCCTCCTGAGGAAGCTGCTGTCGGGACAGATCCGCGCGCGGCTCTCAGCGAACCGCACGCAGCACAAGCGCTTCAGCGAAGAGCTTGCTGCCGTGCTCGCCCGCTACAACGAGCAGCAGATGACTTCCGCAGCGGTGATCAAGGAGCTGGTGGCGCTCGCGAAGCGACTGCGCGAGCAGAGCCTGCGCAACGAGCAGCTCGGACTGTCACGCGAGGAGACGGCCTTCTACGATGCGCTCGCGAATAATGGAGAAAGATGGGTTGACGATCCCCGGCTGAAGGATCTCGCGGTGGAGATCGTCGAGCAGGTGCGGAAGGATCTCGCCGTCGATTGGACGGAGCGCAGCAACCTCGAGGCGCAGGTTCGCAGCCGCATCAAGCGGCTGTTGCGGCGCCACAAGTCGATCGTCCCGCAGACGAACGGCGGGATCGACGACGTTGCCGACCGCGTCTTCGAGCAGGCGCGCGCCCTCTACCGCCGGTACCCCGAGGTGGAGGGCGACTGGCCCTAGGACAGTGCGTAGACGCTCCGGCCCTACTTCGGCGCCGGCGCCGCGTGCCACGTGCCGACGTCCTTGAAGCCCTCGCCGTTCACGTCGCCCTTCTTTTTGTCCATGGCGAACGTGTAGAGCGGACGGCCCTTGAACGTCGCCTGGCGGCCGCCGTCGGGCCGCTTGATCGTGCCGAGCCCCTTGACGCCCACGACCTTGCCGCCGGCGGGGACCTTCAGCGGGTGCCAGCTGGCCAGGCACGAGCCGGTGCAGATGAACCTCCCGTGCACCTCGGCGCTCAGGGTGTAGAGCGTCCGGCCGGACGCGGTCACCACGATCCGCTTGCCGAGCGTCGCGTTCTGGGCGGTGTGCACGTGGACGCTGCGGGCCGCGAGCGCCGGGCCGGCGACGGATGCGAGCGCGAGCGCGGCGGCGAGCAGGACGGCCGCGAACAGGCGCGGGCGGGCGTGGCTGGAGGTGGGGGCGTGGGTCGAACGCATCGGGCGCGGCTCCTTCGGCTCGGGGGTCTGCGTCATGTCTCCATGGACGCCGCTGCGGCGCGGACCTTCCCCGGGCGTCCGCCGGCGTGCGGCAGGCCGACCCGGCGAACGCACCACCACGCTCGCGCTATCGTCCGCCGCCATGCCCGGCCCGAGCATCTTCGACCCGCAGTTCGAGGACGGCGAGCGCCCCGAGGGCTTCCGCTCGCGGCGCGCGCGGATCGGCTACGAGCTGGGCAGCGAGCTGATCGGCATGAGCCTGTTCGAGCTGCCGCCCGGCGAGACCGCCTATCCGTACCACTTCCACTACTCCGACGAGGAGGTGGTGATCGTGCTCGAAGGGCGCCCGACGCTGCGCACGCCGGACGGCCTGCGCGAGCTCGAGCCCGGCGAGGCGGTCCGCTTCCCGCTCGGCGAGTCCGGCGCGCACCAGCTGCGCAACGACACGAACGAGCGCGTGCGCTTCCTCGCGCTCAGCAGTAGCGGGCGCCCCGACGTCGTCGTGTACCCGGACTCGGGCAAGGTCGGCGTCGGGGAGCGGCTCCCGCGCGGCGGCGGCCTGCGCGCCTTCTTCCCCTCCGCGGCCGGCGTCGACTACTGGCACGGCGAGCCGCCGCCCGGCGGCGCGCCGCCGTCAACCGCCGGCTGACGCCCGATCGCGGCCACCGCGACCACGACCGGGCCGGACCTGACGTGCCGCCGCCTACCGCGCCACGACCCGCAGCGGCGCGCCGAACGCGCGCTCGAACAGATCGCCCTGGCGCTCCGCACCCCAGCGCGCGACCGTGTCGTCGCCGATCGCGTCGAGCTCCAGCTCCACGTCGCCGTCCTTCGACGGCCGCCGCAGCCGCGCGGCGCGCACGACCTGGTCGCGGTTGCGCTCGAGCTGCTCGGCGATTCGCAGCAGCGCGGCGCCGCGCAGCACGAGCTGCTCGTCGCCCTCGCGGCACAGCGGCGCCAGCGCGCCGAGCTGCGGCGTGCCCTTGCGGTGGTAGCGCGCCATCAGCGCGATCAGCGCGACCTCGCGCGGCGTGAAGCCCGGCAGTCCGCTGCCGAGGATCAGGTACGACGAGTGCTTGTGGTGGTCGTCGTAGTCGACCGCCATCCCGACGTCGTGCAGCAGCGCCGCCGCCTCGACCAGCTCCGGCTCGCCCGGCTCCGGCAGCCCGGCTCCGGGCAGCGCCTCCAGCAGCTGGTGCGCGAGCCCCGCGATGTGCTCGGCGTGCACGAGGTCCACGCCGTGCTGGCGGGCCAGGTTCCGCACGCTCGTGGCGCGCACGCACTCGACCAGAGGCGGGTCGGCCGGCGCCAGCAGCCCGGACAGGAAGATCCCCTCGCGCAGCCCGGCCTCCGTCGCCTCGATCCCGGCCGCGCCGCTCACCTCCACCACCGCCCTCAGCACGATCGCGGCGGCGAGGATCACCTCCCCGCGCCCGCGCTTGATGCCCGGAACCCGCTCGCGCTCCTCGGCGGTGCGCCCCGCCAGCTCCTCGACGAGCGCCTCGAGCGCCTCCGCCGTCAGCACGAACCCCTGGACGCTGTCGAGCGGCAGGTCGGCGATGCGGATCGCCGCCGCCGCGAGGTTGCGTACGCTCCCGCCGAGCCCGACGAGCCTCGGGGGATCCCCGCCGGCTGCGGCGCGCGCCGCGGCGACCCACGGCGCGTCCTCGAGCGCTCTCAGCGTGCGCGCATGCAGCTTCGCCACGGCGCTCGCCTTCGCAGGGCCGTCGCCGGGGAGGTACCGGTCGGTCGCCCGCACCGCGCCGAGCGCCCACGACGCGATCGCGCCCGCGCGGCGGCCCCGCACCTCCACCAGCTCCAGCGAGCCCCCGCCGAGGTCGAGCACGATCCCGTCCGACAGCGACGTCGAGTTGACCGCCGCGACGTAGGAGTACAGCGCCTCCTCCTCGCCTGACAGCACGCGGATCGGCAGTCCCGTCTCCTCCTGCGCCCGCTCGACGAACGCGCCGCCGTTCGGCGCGTCGCGGATCGCGCTCGTCGCGACCGCCTCGGTCGCGCTCGCATCGATGCCGCTCGTCGCGCAGAAGGCCGCGAATACGCGCAGCGTCTCCAGCGCGTGCGCCATCCGCGCCTCCGACAGCCCGCCGTCCGGCGTCAGGTCGCCGCCCAGCCTCACCATGTCACTCAACTCGTCGGTGCGCTTCCACCAGCCGCCCTCGCCGGTCGTGAAGACGACGAGCCGGAAGCTGTTGGAGCCGAGGTCGATGACGGCGCGGTGCGAGCTCACGCCTCGGTGAGCTGGGCACGCGCGAGGTGCGCGCGCATCAGCTCCACCTGCACGTCGCGCGGCTGCCCGCCGGACGGCACGCGGCGGTGGGCCCAGCTGCCGTCGGCGGCCAGGTCCCACGCATTCTCCGTGTCGGCGAAGCAGCGCTCGAGCGTGTCGAGCAGCTGTGCGCGCGCGTCCGCGTCGTCCACCGGCACGACGAGCTCCACGCGCGAGTCGAGGTTGCGCGGCATCAGATCCGCGGAGCCGACGAAGATGGCCGTCTGCTCGCCGCGCTGGAACGCGTAGATACGCGAGTGCTCGAGGAAGCGGCCGACGATCGACACGACCCGGATGTTCTCGGACACGCCGGACACCTCCGGACGCAGACAGCACGCGCCGCGCACGTTCAGCTCGATCGGCACGCCCGCCTGCGAGGCACGGTAGAGCGCGCGGATGCATGCGGCGTCGACGAGCGAGTTCATCTTCATGCGGATGCGCGCGGACCTGCCCGCCTCGTGCGCGTCGATCGTCGCGTCGATCTCGCCGATGATCCGCTCGCGCAGGTTCAGCGGCGCGACGAGCACGCGGCGGTAGTGCTCGGGCCGTGAGTAGCCGGTCAGCTGGTTGAACAGCTCCGCTATCTCGCCCGTCACCGCCTCGTTCGCGGTGAAGAGGCCGAAATCCGTGTAGAGGTCGGCGGTGCCGCGGTGGTAGTTGCCGGTGCCGACGTGCGCGTAGTGACGCACGCCGTCGCCCTCGCGGCGCACCACGAGCACCGCCTTCGCGTGCGTCTTGAGGCCCGGCATCCCATAGGTGACATGCACGCCCGACTGCTCCAGCGCGCGCGCCCAGCCGATGTTCGCGCGCTCGTCGAAGCGGGCGGTCAGCTCCATCAGGCAGACCGCCTGCTTGCCGCGCTCGGAGGCGCGGATCAGCGCCGGCACGAGCGGCGAGTCGTCGCTTGTGCGGTACACGGTCTGCTTGATTGCGAGCACGTCCGGGTCGTTGACGGCCTGCCCGACGAACTGCTCGACGGTCGCGAAGGTGTCGTAGGGGTGGTGGACGAGCAGGTCTCGGCGGCGCAGCAGCGCGAACAGGTCGGCACGCTTGCCGTCCTGCTCGAACGCGGGCGGGACGAGCGGCGTCCACGGCGGGTCGCGCAGCTCGCGCAGGCCGGGCAGCTTGACGATCTGCCACAGGTCGGTCAGGTCGAGCAGCCCCTTGACCTCGTAGACGTCGCGCTCGCCGACCTCCAGTTCGGTCATCAGCCGCGCGCGCAGCAACGGGTCGGTGCCGGCCGTCAGCTCCAGCCGCACGACCTCGCCGAAGCGCCGCCGGCGCAACTGCGCCTCGACCGCCTCCAGCAGGTCGTCGGCCTCGTCGGAGACGGTGAAGTCGGCGTCGCGCGTGACGCGGAAGACGGTATGGCCGAGGATCTCCATGCCGCGGAAGAGACGGTCGAGGTGGTCGGCGATCGCCGCCTCCATCGGCACGAACGTGCGCCCGTCTCCAAGCGCGAGGAAGCGTGGCAGCCCCTCCTTCGGCACCTTCACGCGCGCGAAGCGCGTCTGGTCGGTGGCGGGGTCGCGCACGAGCACGCCGAGGCTCAGCGACACGTTCGAGATGTAGGGGAACGGCTGCGCGGGTCCGACGGCGAGCGGCGTGAGCGCAGGGAAGACCTCGCGCCGGAAGCGATCGTCCAGCGCCGTCCGCTCCTCCTCGCTCAGCTCCGCCGGCTCGACGACGCGTATCCCGTGCTCGGCGAGCGCCGGCAGCAGCGCACCCTCCCAGCACGCCGCCAGTCGCGCATCGAGGTCGCGCACGCGCGCGCCGAGCTGGTCGAGCAGCTCGACCGGCGGGATCCCGTCGGCGCCCGCCGCCTCGATTCCGGCGTCCACCTGGTCGTGCACGCCGGCGACGCGCACCATGAAGAACTCGTCGAGGTTCGAGCTGTAGATCGCGCAGAACTTGACGCGCTCGAGCAGCGGTCGCTCGCTGTCCTCGGCGAGCTGGAGGACGCGCTCGTTGAAGTCGAGCCACGACAGCTCGCGGTTGAGGTAGAGGGACGGGTCGCTGACGGCCGCGGCCGCCTCGGTCGTCGTCGGCCGGAGCCGTTCGACGGCGTTCGCGAGCGGGTCGAGCAGCGGCAGCTCGGGGTAGGCGGCGCGCAGCTCGGCGAGCGTCGCCTGGAAGTGTCGGAGCTTCTCGGGACGCAGCCGCCCGCCGGCCGCGCGCGTCGCGCGCGCGAGCTTGTCGGCGGCCATCACGACGGCGACCTCCGGCCCGGCCGCGATCCCGCGCGCGCGCAGCTCGCGCTTGCGCTCGGCGTAGGCGGCGAGCTCCGGATCCTCGGTGAGCGCCTGCACGCGGCGCGCGATCTCCGCGCCGCAGCGCTGCTCGATCACCGCCGGGTCGAGCCCCGTGTCCTCGATCACGTCGTGCAGCACGGCGGTCGCGACGGTCGTCTCGTCGCAGCCGGCGTCGTGCAGCAGGCGGGCGGTGATCGCAGGGTGCTCGACGTCGGCGGCGGCGTTCCCGTTCGCGTTGCCGCGGTACGCGTCCAGCGCGAGCTGCCACGCGCCTGCGACGACGTCGGAGTCGCGTGCGAAGGACGGCAGCTCGCCGGGCAGATCGGGAGGAGGGGCTGCCGATGTCATCGAGGGCGATTGTCGGCCATTGGGGTACGCGATGTGTCATCGCGCGGTTGCCTTGTGACGATACGGGAAAGGGTTGTTGACGAAGCAACGACCTTGTCGTACAATACCTAGCGTGCAAGTAGGTATTGAGAAAGGAACGCCCACGAAGACCACCGACACCACCCAGGCCATCGCTCCTGAGGAGACGACGTTCGACGCCCTCCAGCTGCTGATGCGGGAGGCGCGCAACTGGCCTCTGCTCTCGCCGGCCGAGGAGATCGAGCTCGCGAAGCAGATCGAGCGCGGCGACCTCGTCGCCAAGGAGCGCATGGTCAACTCGAACCTGCGGCTCGTGATGTCGATCGCGCGCCGTTACCAGGGACAGGGCCTCTCGATGGGGGATCTCGTCCAGGAGGGAACGCTCGGCCTGATCCGCGCCGTCGAGAAGTTCGACTGGCGCAAGGGCTTCCGCTTCTCGACGTACGCGACCCTCTGGATCCGGCAGTCGATCCAGCGCGGACTCGAGAACAGCGGTCGCACGATCCGCCTTCCCGTCCACGTCGGGCAGCGCGCCCGCAAGGTCGCGCGCGCGCGGCGCGAGCTGACGGCGAAGCTGGGCCGCGAGCCGACCGACGAGGAGATCTCCGACGAGACGGGCCTCGAGCTCGAGCTGGTGCTCGAGGCGGCGAGAGCCGACCGCGAGCCGACGAGCCTCGACCTGCCGGTCGGCGACGACGGCGAGACGTCGCTCGGCGCGCTGATCGCCACCGAGGACGCGGAGCCGCTCGAGGAGGTCGCCGACACGCTGCGCCACGAGGCCGTCCAGCGCGCGATCGACATGCTCCCCGACAAGGAGCGGACGGTCATCCACCTGCGCTTCGGCACCGGCGGCGAGCCGCCGCAGACGCTCAGCGAGGTCGGCCGGCGTCTCGGCCTCAGCTCCACGCGTGCGCGCGAGCTCGAGGAGCAGGCGCTCAAGCGTCTCTCGCGCGAGAGCTCGCTGGCCGCGCTGCGCGAGGCCGCCTGAGCCAAGCCCCCCACGGGTCCCTCCCGCGACCGCGCACCCCCTGCGCGGTCGCGGCCGTTCTGGGTGCCCGCGCCGACCCGCGTCAGTCGCCTGCCAGCCGCCGCTCGGCGGCCGCCAGCAGCGCGTTGACCGCCCATACGATCACGGCCGCGCCGACGCCGCTCCAGAAGCCGTCGACGTGGAAGTCGCCGACGACCCAGCTCGTGAGGAAGACCATCAGCACGTTCACGAGGAAGTACGCGATCCCGAGCGTGAGGATGATCAGCGGGATCGCCAGCACCGCGACGATCGGCTTGACGACCATGTTCACGAGGCTGAAGACGAGCCCCGCGAGCACGAACGTGACCCACGCGTGGTCGCCGCTCACGTGCACGCCGGACAGCAGCTTCGCCGCGACCCACAGCGCCGCGACGTTGAACGCCCATGTGACGAGGAAGCGCTGCGTGCGCACGCGCCCATGCTGGCGCATCCGGCGGATGCGCGCCAGTCCGCCGGTCGCCGGGTCAGCGCGCGGCCGGCGTCGTCACGCGGCTTGCCCCCGGCAGCAGCGCGCGCACCGCGGCGGCGACGACCCCCGGGTGCACGTACGGCGCCATGTGGCCGCCGCTGACCATCACGAGGCGGGCGTGGGGCAGGGTGGCGGCCAGCTCGCGGCCGTACTGCGGCTCGACGAGCTTGTCGCCCGCGCCCTGGATCACGACGGCCGGCGTCTGGATCGCCGCCAGCTGCCGGTTCATGCCGGCGATCGCGCCGTCGGCGTGGAGCTGCTCGCCGGCGTACGCGTCGAGCTCGTCGTGCTGCATGTTGAGCGAGAGCAGTCGCTGCTCGTGGCTCGCGTAGACGTCGCCGGGGTCGAACGCGCGCGCGTCGCCCTGCTTCGCGGACACCGTGCGCAGGAGCTGCGAGAAGGTCACGTCGGCGATCGGCTGGACGACCGGCCACGAGAGGAACTGCACGAGGTGGGACCGCGCGCGCTCGAACGCCGTCGAGTGCTGGCCGAGCGCCGCAGCGTCGATGAGCACGAGCCCCCGCACCGCCTGCGGGCGCCGCTCCGCGTAGGCGAGCGCGAGCGTTCCGCCGTACGAGTGCCCGACGAGCACCGGCCGCTTCAGGTGGAACGCGGCCAGCAGCCGGTCGATCGTCGTGAGCTGTTCCGCGAACGGGTGGTAGCCGCCGCTCGAGAAGCCGAAGCCCGGCCGGTCGAACGCGATCGTGTGGCGGCCGGGCAGTCGCGCGGTCACGGCGTCGAAGTCCTGCGCGGTGCCGGGCAGGCCGTGGATCAGCACGACCGCGGGGTCCTTGCCGGGCTGCTCCAGCACGCGCACCGTCGTGTCGCCGAGCCGCACGAGTCGCCCCGTCCGCTGCGGCTCGTCCGGCAGCCGTCCCCAGGTCCAGTTCAGCAGCACCACGAACGCCGCGAGCGCGAGCACGATCCCGAGCGCGATCTGGCGTTTCGTCAGCCGCATGACTGATCGGACGCTAGGGGATCGCCGAAGCGGACACGCTGGTCGCTCTGCCAGCGCTCCGCTCGCCACGCTCGCGGTTGCGCGTTGCGTGCGTCGTGGGCATCGAGGGGGAGTGCGGCGGAGTCTGGGCCTGGCCGCGTTTGCGCATCGTGGTGTGCGCCACTCGCCCGCGCCCGGTCGCGGTTTGCGCTCCGCCCAGGCGGGGCTGGATCCCCGGTTTCGGATGCACCGGATTTACGAATGTCCGTCTGTACATCCATAGGGTGCACAAAGGGACAGTGCTCCTTCGGGCCGGCCCGTGGCGGCCCTGATTGCGCAGGCGGGCGCGCGGAACGTGTCGGAGGAGTGCGCGGACGGTGGCGGCACAGCTCCCTCCTCCTCGATGCCCACGGCGGGCGCCATGGAGCGCCCACGACGCCCGAGCGGAGCGCCGCGAACCCTACGCCGTCCCCAACCCCGCCCGTCGCGCCGCGGAGCGCTCGGCGGCCGTCGGCGGGCGGGCGGGCACGTCCGGGACCGGCGCCGGCCGCGGTGCTGCGGCGGCGGCCAGCGCCGTGCCGATCCCCAGCAGCGCCCACGTCAGCGGGTCCTCCAGGAACGCCGCGTAGACGAGCGTGTGGAACACGAGTGCGAGGAACGCAGCCGCGACCGCGGAGCGCGCGATCGAAGTGCCCGCGCGGCGCCCCAGCAGGCGCGCGAGCGCCGCCGCCAGCAGCGCCAGGTAGGCGAGCAGCCCGATGACGCCCTGCTCGGCGGCGACGGTGATCGGGATCGTGTGCGAGGCGGTCGCCGCGTCGGGCGACACGTTGCCACCCTCGTAGCGGCGGTACTCGCGTACGAACGCGCCGCTCCCGTAGCCGGCGATCGGGCGCTGCCTGAACAGTGCGCCGCCGCCGCTGACGAGCTGCGTGCGGCCGCTCGAGGAGCTGTCGAGGTTGTGCAGGTTCACCCCGAACGTGCTCGGCGTCACCAGCACCGCGGCGACCGCGAGCGCCGCGACCGCCGCCGCCGGCAGCAGCACGCGCTTCGCGCCCCAGCGCAGCACCGCGAGCGTCGTGAGCCCTACGAGCAGCGCGCCCAGCGACGACTGCGAGAGCGTCAGCACGAGCCCTGCCCACAACGCCGCGAGCACGGCGGCACCGGCCCACACGAGCTTCGCGCGCGCGCTCTGGAGCATCGTCGCGGCAACCGCCAGCATCGCGACGACGAGGAAGCGGCCGTAGATGTTCGGGTCGAAGAAGACCGAGTTCGTCCGGAAGTACGTGTGCAGGTCGTTGGAGGCGAGCAGCTTCGGGTTGAGGAAGATGTGCTTCGTCGCGTACTCGACGTAGCCGATCGCCGAGAAGACGAGCGCGAGCCCGACGAGCAGCCCGAGGCACAGCCGCAGCAGCCGCGGCGTCCACGCGACCCGCGCCAGCAGCACGAACAGCAATGCGAACGGCACGATGAAGAACGCGATCTGCTGGAGCGCCTTGTCGAAGTCGGCCGAGTACGTCGCCTGGATCCCGTACAGCGCGACCGACAGCGCGAGCAGCCGCTCGAGCCAGCCCGGAGCCCAGCGCGCGGGCGCGTCCGCCTGCGGCGCGTCGCCCTCCCGCAACCCCGCCACGATCGCCGCCAGCGCGCCCGCCGCGATCACGAGGTAGAGCGGCACGAGCAGGTTCGACGTCGTCCCGCCGACCTGGATCGGGACACGGAACGGCAGCGCGAGGATCGTCAGCAGCGGCAGCACGAGCGGCCGGCGCGCCATCAGCAGCGCAAGCGCGGCGACCGCGCCGATCCCCGCGATGGCAGCCGCCGCAGCCGGCAGCGGATGGTCGCGCATGACCGCGAGCTGAGGCGAGCTCCATATGTCCGCCAGCAGCAGCACCGGCGCGAGCAGCAGCGCGCCCATCATCGCGAGCGCCCGCTGACGCTGGTCGCGCGCGAGCAGCGCGCCCGCTGCCAGCAGCACCGCGACGACGGCGCCCGCCTTCGGGAGCGGGCCGGCGAGGGCGAAGAGCGGCGTCATCGCCCGATCGGCTGCGGGCAGGGGAGGACCGCGGACATCGGCGCGCCGAGTGTAGATGGTGGGGCCGCTCGCGCGGACCGCGCGGGACGAGCGCCGCCACACGATCCTCTAGCCTGTCGCGCATGCGGGCACGCCGTATCCCCCTGACCGTTGCGCTGCTCCCCATCCTGCTCGCGATCGGCTGTGGCAGCGGCGGCACGACGGTCGGCGGCGGCAACGAACCGGCCGCGACCGGGGCGACTCCCGCGGGCGCCCGGCCGGCCGCGTTCGACCCGCGCGACGCGCCGCTCGGCTGCCTGCACGCGAAGGGGATCGAGTCGCAGAAGGACGCGAAGCAGACGGACAGACTCGTGATCCTGCCGACCACGAGCGGGGCCTACGTCGAGTTCGCCGCCACGCCGGCCGAGGCCCAGGGCCGCCAGATCCGAAACCAGGCGCCCGGCGCCGAGGTGATCGGTCCCCATCTGCTCACCGTCGGCCACCTGTCCGACGACGAGCTCAGAGCGATCGAGACCTGCCTCCAGGCGCAGGGCTCGAGATACTGAGCGGGGCCGACGTGCTGCATCGCACTACCGGCAAGCGCCTGCTGCTGCTCGTGGTCTGGGTCGTCCCGATCGCGGGCGTCGTGTGGTGGGCGACCAAGCAGCAGGCACCGACCTTCCCCACCACGTTCGGCGGGATCATGGCGCTGGTCGGGGCGCTCGCGCTGTACGCGGTCGCGACGCTGATGCGCGGCGAGCGGTGGGCACGGATCCTCTGGCGCTCGAACGTCGAGGCCACGCGCGAGGACGCCTACGCGCTCGTGCCGGTCGGCTACATGGGCAACAACGTGCTGCCGGCGCGGGGCGGCGAGCTGCTGCGCACGTTCCTGCTCGGCGGCAGAGTGACGGCGACGAAGCGCACGATCCTCGGCACGATCGTGGCCGAGCGCGTGCTCGACGCGGTCGCGCTCGGCGTGATCCTGATCGTGCTCGCCTACGACCTGCTGCGCAGACTGCCGAAGCCGAACGAGACGCTGCTGCTGGTCGGCGGCGGGCTCGTCGTCGCGGCCGCGCTGATCGCGGCGATCGCCTTCCTGCGCTACCGGGAGCGGCTCGTCTTCCTGCTGCGCGCGCTTGCGCCGCTGGCCCAGCCGAGCAAGCAGCTGCTGAGCCGCGTCGGGCTCGTGCTGCTCGGCGTCTCGCTGCTGATCTGGTGCGTCGAGGCGAGCGTCTACATGGCCGTCGGCCACGCGGTCGACATCACGCTCAACCTGCAGGACGCGCTCGCCGTCGTCGCCTTCACCAACGCGGCTTCGCTGATCCCCGCTGCACCCGGCTACATCGGCACGTACGATGCCGCGGTCATCTTCGCGGTCGGCGCCGTCACCACGGCGTCGAAGTCCACGATCCTGTCGTACCTGCTGCTCTTGCGCTTCGTCCTCTTCATCCCCATCACGGTCGCCGGCCTCGGCCTGCTCGTCTTCCGCTACGGCGGGCTCTCGCGCATCCGCGCCGCACGCGAGGCCGCGCGCACCGAGACCGTGACGGCGGCCGCCTGAGCATGGCGACCTCGACCGCCGAGCTCGGCGCCCCATCCTGGCTCGCGACGCTGCGCGAGCGACTGACGCCCGCGGGCGCGCGCGAGGCGGCGACGAACGGCCGCGTGTACGCGCTGCTGGCCGCGGCCGCGCTGGCGCTCGGCGCGTTCTCCCTGCTCTACCCCTCGACGCCGACCTACGACCCGTGGGCGTGGATCGTCTGGGGTCGCGAGATCGTCCACATCGACCTGCAGACGACCGGCGGCCCTTCGTGGAAGCCGCTGCCCGTCTTCTTCACGATCGTCTTCTCGCTGTTCGGCGGCGCGGCGCCCGACCTGTGGCTCGTCGTCGCGCGCGGCGGCGCGATCCTCGCCCTGATGCTCGTGTTCCGGCTCGGCGCGCGGCTGACGGGTGGCGGCTGGGGCGTGGCCTCGGTCGCCGCCGGGCTCGTCGCCGTCGTCGCGCTCGTGATCAGCTCGCAGTTCGTGCGCACGATGACGCTCGGCAACTCCGAGGGGCTGCTCGTCGCGTTCGCGCTGTGGGGGATCGAGCGCCACCTCGACGGCAGGTACCGCCAGGCGTTCGTGCTCGGCTTCCTCGCCGCGCTGCTGCGTCCGGAGGTGTGGCCCTTCCTCGGGCTCTACGGCCTGTGGCTGCTGCTGGTGGACGTCGGCGCGCTGTGGCTCGTCGTGAGCGGGTTCGTCCTGATCCCGGTGCTGTGGTTCCTGCCCGAGCTGTGGGGCTCGGGCAACCTCATGCGCGCCGCCGACCGCGCGCACCAGCCGAACGACAACAGCCCGGCGTTCGCGAAGCACCCGTTCGTGAGAGTGATCGAAGACACGTGGCCGCTCGTGATCACGCCCGTGAAGGCGGCCGCCGTGCTCGCGCTCGTGCTCGCCGCGTGGGACTGGATCCGCCACCGGCGCCAGGGGGCGGTGCTCGTGATCGGCCTGGTCGCGTTCGCGTGGATCGGGCTGATCGCCGCGATGACGCAGGCCGGCTTCTCCGGCAACCCGCGCTACATCATCCTCGGCACGTCGATGCTGATGGTGATCGGCGGCGTCGGCTTCGGGCGCGTCGTGCAGTGCGCCGGCGCGCTCGTCTCGCGGTTGGCCGGACGCGCCCGACCGCGACTCGTGCTCGCGGCGAGCGTCCTCGCGTTCGCGGCTCTGTCGCTCGTGACGGCCCACTGGGCCGTACCGCGCTTCGAGAGCTTCGGCAACCTCGACAAGGCGCTGCGCTACCAGGCGGGGCTTCGCTTCGACCTGCGTGACGCGCTCGCGCAGGGCGGGGGCGCGAAGGCGTCCCGAGCGTGCGGCAGGGCGACGGCCGGCAAGTTCTCGGTTCCGCTCGTCGCGTGGTACCTCGACGAGCACACGCTCGACGTCGCTCTCGTGCCGGCGCCGCACGGCGTGATCGTCGCCGCGCGCACGACGAACAACGAGGGCCTCGAGCCGCAGCCGCCACAGCCCTATCCGCCCGGCTACGCGCCGATCGCGACGGTTCGCACGACGACCGTCTTCTCGACCTGTACCCCGACCCGCCCGCCCGCGGGCGCAGCGCCGGGCGCCTAGCGCCGCTAGCCTTCGAACGCGCATGGCCACGGTCGCCGTCCCCCGCTCCGAGCGCCTCTCGCAGCTCCGCGCATCCGATGCGCTGCTCGCCGGTGCAACGCTGGTCGTGCTCGTCGCGATCTCCGGATACGTGCGCACGCGAGCGATCGGCGGCTCCTTCTGGATGGACGAGGGCCTGTCGGTCGGCATCTCCTCGCACGCGCTGATGGACATCCCGTCGGTGCTGAGACAGGACGGCTCGCCGCCGCTCTACTACATGCTGCTGCACGTCTGGATGGACGTCTTCGGCCGCAGCGAGACGGCCGTGCACTGGCTCTCGCTGACGGCGGCGCTGCTCACGATCCCGGCCGCGATGTGGGCCGGCTGGTCGCTGTGGGGCAGGCGCGCCGGCTACGTCGGCGCGGTCGTGTGCTCGCTCGTCCCGTTCCTCACCGCGTACGGCGAGGAGGCGCGGATGTACGCGCTGATGGCGCTGTTCGCGCTGTTGACGACCGCCTTCTTCCTGCACGCCTTCGTCTATCGACGCCGCCGCTACCTGCCCGCGTTCGCGATCGGGCAGGCGCTGATGCTCTACACGCACAGCTGGGGGATCTTCTACGGCGTCGGCGCAGCCGCGGTGCTCGTCTACCTCTGGCACGTCAGCAGCGGCGACGAGCGCAGCCGCCTGCTGAAGGACGGCCTGCTCGCCTTCGGCGCCGCCGCGATCCTCTACCTGCCGTGGGTGCCGACGCTGCTCTATCAGGCGCAGCACACGGCCGCCCCGTGGGCGAACAAGCCGCGCTTCGGCGTACCGATCCAGATCGCGAGAGACGTGCTCGGCGGCTACGGCCCGGCCGTCTCGGTGCTGCTGGTCGGCGGCTTCGGCGTCGCCGTGCTGCTCGGTGCGCACAAGGCGCGCGGCGAGCGCGAGCGGCTGTCGGTGTGGGTCCTGCTCGCCATCCCGGTCGTCACGCTCGGGCTCGCGTGGGGGCTGTCGCAGATCTCGCCGGCGTGGGCCTCGCGCTACTTCGCCGCGATCGTCGGGCCGCTGCTGCTGCTGATCGCGCTCGGCTTCTCGCGTGCCGGCAAGCTCGGCCTTGTCGCGCTTGCCGTGCTGTGCGTCTTCTGGATCAAGCCGACGCAGTACGTCGACGGCTACAAGAGCGACGTGCGCGACATCGGCGCCGAGGTCGGCTCGCAGATGAGGGCGGGCGATCTCGTGCTCGTCGGCCAGCCCGAGCAGACGCCGCTCGTCTGGTACTACATGCCCGGCGGTGTCAGATACGCGGACACGATCGGGCTGACGGCGGACCCACGCCACATGGACTGGGTCGACGCGCTCGACCGCCTCGAAGCCGCCCAGCCCGACAGAGTGCTGCCAGGCCTGCTTGCTAAGCTGCGGCCCGGCCAGCAGGTCCTGTTCGTGCGCCCGCTCACCGAGGGGGTCGAGAACTGGAGAGCTCCCTGGACGCAGCTCGTGCGGCGCCGATCGGCCCAGTGGGGTGCGATCCTTGCAGGCGACACGACGCTCCGGCAGCTCCAGGACGCGCCGCGGTTCTATCGCGGCGCTTCGACGGTCGGCAACAGCGCCGTGCTGTACGAGAAGACGGCATCTCCCCAAGTCCCCTGATCCGAAGGCCGCCCTCCAATCCCATGACCGAGAACGCGACTCCCACCTCGCCAGACACGGACACCCGCCCCTTCGTCGTGCTCGGCGGCGGCCCCGCCGGCCTCACGGCCGGCTACCTGCTCACCAAGCGCGGCGAGCGGGTGATCGTGCTCGAGTCGACCGACATGGTCGGCGGCATCGCACGCACCGAGCAGCGCGAGGGCTACCGCTTCGACCTCGGCGGCCATCGCTTCTTCACGAAGGTGAGAGAGGTCGACGACCTCTGGCACGAGATCATGAAGGGCGAGTTCCTGCTGCGGCCGCGGCTGTCGCGCATCTACTGGCACCGCAAGTTCCTCCAGTACCCGCTCGAGGGCATGGACGTGGTCAAGAAGCTCGGCCCGGTCAACCTGATGAAGGCCGGCACCTCGTACCTGTGGGCCGCGACGAAGATGCAACTGCGCCCCAACCAGCGCGAGGACACGCTCGAGCAGTGGGTCTCGAACCGCTTCGGCAAGTACCTCTTCAACCAGTTCTTCAAGACCTACACGGAGAAGGTGTGGGGCGTCTCCTGCTCCGAGCTGCGCGCCGACTGGGCGGCGCAGCGGATCAAGGGCCTGTCGTTCTTCTCCGCCGCGAAGGCGGCCTTCCTCGGCAACAGAGGCAACAAGATCAGATCGCTGATCGAGGAGTTCCACTACCCGAGATTCGGCCCCGGGCAGATGTGGGAGAGAATGCAGGCCGACATCGAGGCCAAGGGCGGCGAGGTGCGCATGAACGCGCCCGTCACGAAGATCGAGTTCGACGGGACGAGCGTAGTGCGCGTCGTCGCCGGCGGCGAGACGATCGAGTGCCGCGCCGTGATCTCGTCGCTGCCGCTGACGGTCACGACGAAGATCGCCGACCCGGAGCTGCCGGTCGAGGTGCGCGACGCCGGCCGTGAGATGCGCTACCGCGACTTCCTCACCGTGTCCCTCGTGATCGACGGTCCCGACCTGTTCCCCGACACGTGGATCTACATCCACGAGCCGGACGTCGAGGTCGGCCGCATCCAGAACTTCCGCTCGTGGAGCCCGTGGATGGTGCCGAACGACCACGAGACGTCGATCGGCATGGAGTACTTCTGCTTCGCCGGCGACAGACTGTGGAACATGGCCGACGAGGATCTCGTCGCGTTCGCGACGAGCGAGCTGGCTCAGACCGGGCTGTGCGAGGCGTCGAAGGTCAGAAAGGGCTTCGTCGTGCGCGTCCACAAGGCCTACCCGGTCTACGACGAGCACTATGCCGACCGCATCCAGACGATCCGCACCTGGCTCGACGACGTGCCGAACTTCATCCAGGTGGGTCGCAACGGCCTGCACCGGTACAACAACTCCGACCACTCGATGCTGACGGCGATGCGGGCGGTCGAGAACCTCTGCGACGGCGCGAGGCACGACATCTGGGCGGTCAACGCCGAGAGCGTGTACCACGAGGAGGACCGCGGCGGCGAAGGCGAGCAGAACCCCTACCCGTACAAGGACGCGCCGCCGGAGAGCGAACGGGAGACCGCCGCCGCGTCGTAACCGTCACGCGACCCTGGCGCCGGCGCTATCGTCGGCGCATGGCTCGCATCGTCGTGATCGTGCTGCTCGCGGTGCTCGCCGCGATGCCCGCGGCGGCGCCGGCGGCGAGCAGCCAGTCGCTGCTCCAGGACACGGCCACCCAGCAGGCGCCCGCTCCGGTGCAGCAGGCGCCCACCACGCAGACCCAAGCCAACGGCGGCTCGCTCGGCGCTCGGGATCTGCTGCTCGTCGCTCTCGGCATCGGGGCGTTGATCGGCGGGATCTGGTTCGTGATCGCGCGCGATGCGCGCCGTGCGACCGCCGGGCGCGTGCGCTCGTCGGACGGCGAGCTCGGCGGCGGCCGCGGCGGCAGCGCCACGCGCTCCGCACGCAGAAGCCGCAAGCTCAGCGCAGCCGAGAAGCAGCGCCGCAGACGCGGCCGAGCGCACTGACGCGACCGCCCCCGCGGCCTGCCCGCGGAAGCGCGTGACAGACTCCCTGCTTCACGCATGACACCAGCCCGTCTCGGCCTGCACGCAGGCGGGGACGATGTGAACCAGGAGATTCCCATGTCCACCAACAGCTTCGATGCGAAGGCGACGCTGTCGGTCGGTGATCGCAGCTACGAGATCTACCGACTCGACGCGCTTCAGGCCCAGCACGACGTCGCGCGGCTGCCGTTCTCGCTGAAGATCCTGCTCGAGAACCTGCTGCGCAACGAGGACGGCGAGATGATCCGCGCTCAAGACGTCCTCGCGCTCGCGCGCTGGGATGCGAAGGCCCAGCCGAGCAAGGAGATCGCGTTCACCCCCGCGCGCGTCGTGATGCAGGACTTCACCGGTGTGCCCGCCGTCGTCGACCTCGCCGCGATGCGCGACGCGATGGCGGCGATGGGAGGCGACGCCGGAAAGATCAACCCGCTCGTGCCGGCCGAGCTGGTGATCGACCACTCGGTCCAGGTCGACGAGTTCGGCACGCGCTACGCGTTCGACGCCAACGCGAAGCTGGAGTTCGAGCGCAACCAGGAGCGCTACGCGTTCCTGCGCTGGGGCCAGGGCGCCTTCGAGGGCTTCAAGGTCGTCCCGCCGGACACGGGGATCGTGCACCAGGTGAACCTGGAGTACCTCGCGCGGGTCGTGTTCGTCGACGATGCCGAGGGCACGGCCTACCCCGACACGCTCGTCGGCACCGACTCGCACACGACGATGGTCAACGGCCTCGGCGTGCTCGGCTGGGGGGTCGGCGGGATCGAGGCCGAGGCGGCGATGCTCGGCCAGCCGATGTCGATGCTGATCCCGCAGGTGATCGGCTTCAAGCTGACGGGCGAGCTGCGCGAGGGCGCGACCGCGACCGACCTCGTGCTGACGGTGACGGAGCAGCTGCGCGCCCACGGCGTCGTCGGCAAGTTCGTCGAGTTCTACGGCGCCGGCGTCTCGCGCCTGCCGCTCGCCGACCGCGCGACGATCGGCAACATGTCGCCGGAGTTCGGCTCGACCTGCGCGATCTTCCCGATCGACGCCGAGACGCTGCGCTACCTGGAGTTCACCGGGCGCCCGGCCGAGCAGATCGCGCTCGTCGAGGCGTACGCGAAGGCGCAGGGCCTGTGGCACGACGAGCACAGCGAGGAGCCGACGTACAGCGAGACGCTCGAGCTCGACCTCGGCGAGGTCGTCCCGTCGATCGCCGGGCCGAAGCGCCCGCAGGACCGCATCGCGCTCACGGACGCTCAGGACGCCTTCCGGAAGGCGCTCGCCGGCTTCGTGCCCGACATCGACGGAGACGACGAAGCGATCGCCGGCACGTTCCCGGCGAGTGACCCGACATCAGGCCAGGACCCCTCGAACGGCTCGCCCGCGGTCGCCCACCCGCATCCGCACGACGGCGGCGGCGTCGCCGCACCGGCGCGACGTGGCAGCGAGATCCCCGTCACGCTCGCCGACGGGACCGAGACGACGCTCGACCACGGCCGCGTCGTGATCGCCGCGATCACGAGCTGCACGAACACGTCGAACCCGTCGGTGATGCTCGGCGCCGGTCTGCTCGCGCGCAACGCTGTCGCGCGCGGCCTGAGAACGAAGCCGTGGGTCAAGACGTCGCTCGCGCCGGGCTCGAAGGTCGTGACCGAGTACTACGAGCGCGCCGGACTGACCGAGTCGCTCGACGCGCTCGGCTTCAACCTCGTCGGCTACGGCTGCACGACGTGCATCGGCAACTCCGGCCCGCTGCCGGAGGAGATCTCGAAGGTCGTCAACGATGCGGACCTCGCGGTCTGCTCGGTGCTGTCGGGCAACCGCAACTTCGAGGGGCGCATCAACCCCGACGTGAAGATGAACTACCTCGCCTCGCCGCCGCTGGTGGTGGCGTACGCGCTGGCGGGGTCGATGGACGTCGACCTGCAGAGCGACCCGCTCGGCGAGGACGCCGAGGGCAACCCGGTCTACCTGCGCGACATCTGGCCGAGCGCCGAGGAGGTCGCGCAGACGATCGAGCAGGCGGTCCAGTCGGACATGTTCCGCAAGAGCTACGACGGCGTGTACGCAGGGGACGAGCGCTGGCGTGGGCTCGAAGTACCCGGGGGAGATCGCTTCGCGTGGGACGACCGCTCGACGTACGTGCAGAACCCGCCCTACTTCCGGGACATGCCGGCCGAGCCGGCGCCCGTCACCGACATCGAGGGCGCGCGCGTGCTCGCGCTGCTCGGGGACAGCGTCACGACCGACCACATCTCGCCCGCGGGCGCAATCAAGCCGGACAGCCCGGCTGGGGGCTACCTGCAGGAGCACGGCGTCGAGCGCAAGGACTTCAACTCCTACGGCGCGCGTCGCGGCAACCACGAGGTGATGATGCGCGGCACGTTCGCGAACATCCGCCTGCGGAACCTGCTCGGCGGGCGGGATCCGCTTCCCGAGGGTGGCGTCACGCTCTACCTCGGCGGCTCCGGCGAGCCCGAGCAGATGGCGATCTACGACGCCGCGGTGAAGTACGCCGAGACGGGGACGCCTCTGGTGGTGCTCGGCGGCAAGGAGTACGGCTCGGGCTCCTCGCGCGACTGGGCCGCGAAGGGCACGAAGCTGCTCGGCGTGCGCGCGGTGATCGCCGAGAGCTTCGAGCGCATCCACCGCTCGAACCTCGTCGGCATGGGCGTCCTGCCGCTGCAGTTCGAGGACGGCGAGTCGGCCGCCTCGCTCGGCCTCAGCGGCCACGAGACGTTCTCGATCAGCGGGATCGCCGGCGGCGACGAGGTCCCGCGCGAGCTGACGGTGCACGCCGACGACAAGCAGTTCACCGTGACGGTGCGGATCGACACGCCGAAGGAGCAGCGCTACTACCGCCACGGCGGCATCCTGCCGTTCGTGCTGCGCGAGCTGCTGGCGCGCGGCTGACGGCAACGCACTGAAAGCGGGCGCGTTGCCGCGGCCCGGCTGCGCGCGAGGCGGCTTGAGCGGTCAGACTCCTCCCATATGGGAGGAGCCTGGCCATGTCGCCTCGGCGTCTCGCGCGCGGCCAGGACGCTCGTGCTGGCCGCCGCGCTCGCCGCGTTGATCGCCTCTGTGCCGGCTGTGGGCGCAAGCGCCGCGCCCTCCTCGAAACCCTGCCACAGACTGCCGATCAACCACTCGCGCTGCCTGCGGATCGCTGTCCCGCTGGACCGCAGCGGCGTGCTGCCGGGGACGATCTCGCTGTTCGTGCGGATCGAGCCGCCGCGCTCCGGCACCGCGGACGGGACAATCCTCGCGCTCGCCGGTGGGCCGGGGCAGGCCGCCGCCCCGCTGCTCGAGCGCTTCATGGCTGCGCTGCCGCGCTCGGTGCTGCGCTCGCACCGGCTCGTGACGTTCGACCAGCGCGGCACCGGCGGCTCCGGCCGGCTGACCTGCTCCTCGGGGCGCAGGTCGATCAGCGGGAGCGCGCCGCTGGAGGCGCTCGATCCGGAGCAACCGGTGCTGAGAGCGGTCGCGGCCTGCGCGGCGCGCCTCGGCCCGGCCCGCGCCCACTACGCGACGGCCGACTCGGTCGCCGACGTCGAGGCGGTGCGCGCCGCGCTCGGCATCGACCGGCTGACGCTGTGGGGGACCTCCTACGGGACGAAGGTCGCGCTCGACTACGCGGCTGCGTACCCGCAGCACGTCGACCGCCTGCTGCTCGACTCGGTCGCGCCACCGGCCGGCATCGACCCGTTCGATCGCATCACGATCGGCTCGATGCGGCGCGTCATGCGGACGATCTGCGCCGGCCGCTGCCGCGGCTTCACGCGCGATCCCGCCACCGACCTCGACGTGCTCGCGCAGCGGCTCGCGCGCGGACCGTTGCGGGGGCGCTGGGTGGACGGCGGCGGAGGCTCGGAGCCGATGCAGATCGCGCAGCCCAGACTCATCGGACTGCTGCTCGCGGGCGACTTCTCGCCGGCATGGCGGGCGCTGCTGCCGGCTGCGATCCACGCCGCTCGCTCCGGCGACCCGGCGCTGCTGCTGCGGCTCGCGATGGTCGCCGGCAGCCCGTCCGGCTCGACGGGAGGCATCAGCGACGCGCTGTTCCTCGCGACGCACTGCGAGGACGGCAGCGTGCCGTGGGCGCCGGGCACGCCGATCGCCGGGCGCGCGGCCGCGATCGCGGCGGCGCTCGCCGCGATCCCGCCCGCGCAGCTCGCGCCATTCGGCGCGGAAGGCGTGCGCGCACTCGGCGGCGCGGACCTCTGCCGCACGTGGCCGGAGTCGCCGATCGTCCAGCCGCGCCTGCCGCTGCCCGACGTGCCGACGCTGATCCTCTCGGGCGCGCTCGACCTGCGCACCCCGCGCGCCAACGCGCTCGCGCTCGCTGCGCAGATGCCGGGGGCGCGCGTGGTGAACGTCCCGCAGACCGGGCACTCGACGCTCGACTCCGACCGCCGGGACTGTGCGAGATCGGCCGTCGCGGCGTTCTTCGCGGGCGTGCAGCCGAGCACGTGCGCGCTGCGCCGTCAGGGCTTCTTCGAGCGCCCGGCCGACGTCCCGCCGCGCAGCCTGGAGGCGCTGCGTCCGCTGGCCGGCGTGCCGCCGGCGGCCGGTCGCACCCTCGCCGCCGTGCGCGAGACGGTCGTGTTGCTCGTGCGCACCGTGTTCATCGAACTGTTCGCGGACGCCAGATTCCTTCCGGGCAAGTCCGCGACGGTCTTCATCGGCGGCCTGCGCGGCGGCAGTCTCGTGCTCATGGACGACGGCCGTGCGTTCATGCGCGACTACAGCGTCGTGCCGGGCGTCACGCTGAGCGGCGAGGTCGACGGCGGCCAGGGATCGAGATCGACCCCGGTGGTCGTGCGGATCGGCGGCTCCGCCGGCGCGCACGGCTGGCTGCGGCTCGGCGACCGCTGGACGACCGGGTGGTTGGACGGTCGTCGGATCAGAGTGCGCTCGCAACGGCTCGTTCCCATCACCGCGGCGACCGCGCGCGCCGCCGCGGGACCGGGCGTGCCGGATGGTCGCCCGCTGCCGTCGTTGCCGGCTCCGCTGCGGGCGCTGCTGCGGATCCCTGTTCCCGCGTGACGGGCCGCCCCGGACGCGCCGGCCTGTCACAGTGGTCGTGGTGCGTGCCCGTCTGCTCATCCTCGGCGGCCTCGTCGCGGGCGCGCTCGCGTGGGTGCCGGCCGCTGCGCAGGGAGACGTCCTCTCCCGCTGTTCCACTGCGCCGAGAGACCGCACGCTGTGCGGGAGCGTGAACGTCCCGCTCGATCGCAGCGGGGCGCTGCCCGGGAAGATCGGGCTGCACGTGAAGGCGCTGCCGCCGGCGGGCGGCGGTGCGCCGGCCGGCACGGTGCTCGCGCTTGCGGGCGGTCCCGGCCAGGCGGCGGTGCCGCTGCTCGACTCGTTCGCGAGTGCGTTGAAGCCCATCCTGCGCACACGGCAGCTCGTCACGTTCGACCAGCGCGGCACTGGGGGATCGGGCCGGCTGCGCTGCAACTCGCTGTCGGGAGGGGGCTCGCTCGTGTCCGTGATCGGGCGGTGCGCGAGCGAGCTCGGCGCGCGGCGCACGACGTACACGACGGCCGCCTCGGTCGCCGACGTCGAGGCCGTGCGCAGCGCGCTCGGCGTCGACAAGCTGATCCTCTACGCCGCCTCCTACGGGACGAAGGTCGCGCTGCTGTACGCGGCGGCCCATCCGGAGCACGTCGACCGGCTCGTGCTCGACTCGGTCGTGCTGCCGGACGGGATCGACCCCTTCCAGCGCAGCACGCTCGCCTCGATCCCGCGCGTGCTGCGCACCGTCTGCAGTGGCGACTGCGGCTTCACGCACGACGCGGGCGCGGACCTCGCCGCGCTCGCGCGACGGCTCGCGCACGCGCCGCTGCGCGGGACGGTCCTCGACGGGCACGGGCGCCCCCACCGCGCGAGCATCGCCGAGCCCGACCTGCTGGAACTGCTGCTGGACGGCGACTTCGACCGCTACCTGCGCGCGGCGCTGCCCGCCGCCGTGCGCGGGGCGCTCGCCGGGGACGCCGCGCCGCTGCTGCGGCTGGCCGCCCACCGCGCCGCCGACTCGCTCGGCGCCGGCTCGGACAGTGACGCCGTCTACGCGGCGACAACGTGCCAGGACGGCGTCGTCCCGTGGCCGGCCGGCACCCCGCTCGGCCAGCGCCGCGCAGCCGTCGACGCGGCCGCGGCGGCGATCGCGGATCGCGCGTTCGCGCCGTTCGACCGCGCGACCGTGCGTGCGCTCGGCAGCGCCGACCTCTGCCGCGCGTGGCCGGAGGCGCCGATCGCGCAGCCGCAGCCGCCGCTCCCGCCGACCCCGACGCTGATCCTCTCCGGCGACGACGATCTGCGCACCCCGCGCATCGACGCGCTGGCGCTCGCCGGCCGCCTGCCGGGCGCGCACCTGCTGGAGGTGCCGGACGCGGGCCATGCCGTGCTCTTCTCGGACCCGACCGACTGCGCCCAAGCCGCCGTCGCGGCATTCGTCGGCGGCTTGGTGCCGGGCGATTGTCGGCACCACGCGAGCGCGGCGCCGCCGCTGCCGCTCGCGCCGCGCCGGCTCGCCGACCTTCACAGCGTCGGAAGATTGCCTGGTCGCAGCGGCCGCACGATCACGGCGCTCCTGCGCACGCTCGACGACGCGTCCTCGCAGCTGATCGAGCAGCTGCTGTCGGGCGGCCAGCCGCAGCCGTTCGGCGGCCTGCGCTCCGGCAGCGCGGGGCTCGACGGGCCGCGCGGCCTGCGGCTGCGCGGCTACGGGTACGTTCCGGGCGTCACCGTCAGCGGCCTGATCCCTGCGAGAAGCTCGCGCTTCACGCTGACGGTCGCGGGGTCTGCGGCGGCGCACGGGCGCCTCACGGTCGCGCGCTCGGGCGTCACGGGCCGGCTCGACGGCAGACAGGTGAGCGCCTCTGCGCGTGCGCTCGGCTGGCACTCGTCCTCCGCGGCGGTCGCATCCGCTGCTGCCGCCGCCCTGTCGTCCGGCGCCGCGCTCGGGCCGTCGCTGCTGCGACCGCCGTCGCTCGGGCCCGGGCTGCGCGCGCCGGTCGCCCGCTAGGCTTCTCCGCCGTGCCGACGCCGCCGCTCCTGCAGACGCTGCTGACGACCCCGGGCCCGTCGGGCTACGAGAGCGACGCAGCGGCCGCATGGCGCGAGGCCGCCGCGGCCTTCGCCGACGTGACCGCCGACGACCTCGGGTCGTCCGTCGCGCGCGTGAGAGGGACCGGCGACGGGCCGCTGCTGGCGATCGTCGGGCACATCGACGAGATCGGCATGCACGTCTCGCACGTCGACGACGACGGCTTCCTGCGCTTCGGCTCGGTCGGCGGCTGGGACCCGATCATCCTGGTCGGGCAGCGCGTCACGCTGCTCACGCGCGAGGGCCCAATCCCGGGCGTGATCGGGAAGAAGCCGATCCACCTGATGAAGGAGGAGGACCGCAAGCGCGTCCCGCAGCTGAAGGACCTCCACATCGACATCGGCGCGCAGGACGGCGACGACGCGCGCGAGCGCGTGCGGATCGGCGACGTCGCGGTGATCGCGGGCGAGCCGGTCGAGCTGCCGAACGACCGCATCGCCTCGCGCGCGCTCGACAATCGCATCGGCTGCTACGTGGCGCTGGAGGCGGCGCGGCTGGTGGCCGAGGCCGGCGGCGCCCCCGGCGACGTGGCGGCCGTCGCGGCGGTGCAGGAGGAGATCACCTTCGCCGGCTCGCGCACGACGGCCTTCTCGCTCGCGCCGGACCTCGCGGTGGCCGTCGACGTGACGTTCGCGACCGATCAGCCGGGCGTCGAGCTCGGCGAGCTGACGAAGCACCCGCTCGGCTCCGGCCCGTCGCTCACGCGCGGCTCGACGATCCATCCGCGCGTGTTCGAGCTGCTGCACGAGACGGCGGAGGCGGAGGGGATCCCCTTCACCGTCGCCGCCGCCGGCCGCGCGACCGGCACCGACGCCGACGCGATCCACCTCACCCGCGCCGGGATCCCCACCGCGCTCGTCTCGGTCCCCCTGCGCTACATGCACTCGCCCGTCGAGCTGTGCCAGCTCGACGACGTGGCGAACGCCGCGAAGCTGATCGCCGCCTTCGCCCTCCGGCTCGCGCCGGACACGTCGTTCGTGCGCTGAGCGCGGCGAGCTACGACAGCGCCCGCACGGGGAACGCGGTCGTCTCGACTTCGCCTTCCACCAGATACGTGACTATGGCTTTCGCGCGCATCTTGGTGAGTTCCGGCAATGCTCCCGGTATGGCTTCGATCCTCACTCTGCATTTTTCTCCAAACCCGAGAACAGCACCGATGCAACTGACATCTACGTTTGAAAATGCTCCCGGTTCGACAAGTATTCCGACGCTCTGAGGTCTAACGACCGCCAGCGATTCTTGACTTCGGAGTGTTACTTCCTTCCATCTTGCTTCGCCGCCAAGGACCCCGAAGTTCACCATTCGCCCTGTATTGAGGACAAGGGCAGGTGGTCGCGGAAAGACGAGCGCTATTATTTCGACTCTTTCTCCCCTGCGTAATACGCTGACGTCGCCATTTCGCTCAGCGGAACTAGGAGATTCAGCGTGCCGCCGAATAGGCAGCCCGTCGCTCCCGTCGGTCTGATTCGCACCGTGAAGCCCTGTACTTGAAGGAGCATTCCTGTGGCTCTTTCCGGCAGAGCGCCTAGTACGCTCGAGTAGGTGATGGCCCACGGGATGCCTAGTGGAGCTTCGACCGTGCCACCCGAGCAGCCGGATACCTGCGCTTCGGTGACGGATCCCGCAGCGGATCTGGCTCTGAGTGTCATTTCCTGAGCGAGCGTCCCGCTGAGCGTAACGTCGCAGACCACGCTTCTCGCTCCCACCGTAAACGTCATTCTTGCCGCATGGGCGACTATTTCTTCCGGGCCGAGCAACGCGACTTCGGCGTGCGCCTGGCCGGTCGTCGCGAGCGTCACAGCGAGCACGGCAGCCGTCATGAGACGGACCTGGCCTTGGTCCCCATCTGGAAGACCTCCCCCAATCGTTTGCGGGTGCGTATGTCCCGCCAACACCAAAATATCCAAGAATTGGTGTGTTATGGCGCCACGATCGGGCCCTGTTGCGAGGAGGACCCTACTTCGGCGTCGGGAACTGTGCGCGCATGAGCGCGTCCCACGCGCGGTCGGGCATCAGCCGGCGCGTGGGGATGGTGAGCTTGGCCGACGGCGTGATCGTCACGCGCGTGGGGGCGCGGCGCTTGCGGATCGAACGCTCGATCACCTTCGCGACCTTGTCGGGCCCGCTGCCGAAGGCGCGCATCGGTCCGTCGTAGACGCCCTTCGTCGCCGCGCCGACGGTCGCGTTGAACGTCGCGTAGGGATCGCCGCTCGTACCGGCGCCGGTGGCCGCGAGCGCGTCGGGGGCGGCCATGCTGGCGACCGCGGCCTCGCCGAACTCGGTCGTGATGAGCCCCGGCTCCAGCAGGATCACGTCGATCCCGAAGCCGCGCACCTCGAAGCGCAGCGCGTCGCTGATCGCCTCCAGCGCGTGCTTCGTCGCGTGGTACCAGCCACCGCCCGGAAAGACGAGCTTGCCGCCCATCGAGCCGAGGTTGACGATCTTGCCCCAGCGCTGCTCGCGCATCTTCGGCAGCACGAGCTGCGTGAGCCGCGCGAGCCCGAAGACGTTCGTCTCGAACTGCCGCCGCGCCGCGTCCATCGTGACCGTCTCGACCGCGCCGCTCTGCGAGTAGCCGGCGTTGTTGATCAGCACGCCGACCGCGCCGTGCGTCTCCTCGATCGTGCGCACCGCGGCGACCATCGAGTCCTCGTCGGTCACGTCGAGCGCGAGCGTGCGGCAGCCGGCCGCCTCGAGGTCGGCGATCGACTCCGGCCGGCGCGCCGTCGCGTAGACGGTCCAGCCGTGCGCGGCGAGCCGTCGCGCCGTCGCCCGCCCGATCCCCGACGAGCAGCCGGTGATGAGCACGGCCTTCGAGACGTCTCCCATGCACCGGACCCTAGCGCGCTCCGTGTCTCAGCCGTGTCGGTACGCCTGGGCTGCGGGTGGCTCTCGCTGGAGAGGCCAGTCGTGCATTGCCGCTGCACTGCGCCACGTCCCTGGGATCCGCGGAAGCCTCTCCAGCGAGACCACCCGCACCCGGCTGAGCGAGCGCGCGCTGAGCCCTCCGCCAATGAGCGAGCAGGAGCCCCGGCGTGGCCGAATCAGCCGCGGACGGGTGGTCTCGTCCGGCGAGGCTTCTGCGGATCCCGGTTCGTTGCGCGCTGCGGCGCGGCCACACGACTGGCCTCGACCGGGCGAGAGCCACCCGTCCGCCGGCGTACCGGCAACCCCGACGACAGGCTACGAGCGGACGAGTCTCTTGTACTGGATGCGGTGCGGGCGGTCGGCCTCGGCGCCGAGGCGCTCGTGCCGCGCCTCCTCGTAGGCGTCGAAGTTGCCCTCGAACCAGCGCACCTGCGAGTCGCCCTCGAACGCGAGCACGTGCGTCGCGATGCGGTCGAGGAACCAGCGATCGTGGGAGATCACGACGGCGCATCCGGGGAACGCCAGCAGGGCATCCTCCAGGGCGCGCAGCGTGTCGACGTCGAGGTCGTTCGTCGGCTCGTCGAGCAGCAGCACGTTGCCGCCGCTGCGCAGCAGCTTGGCGAGGTGGACGCGGTTGCGCTCGCCGCCGGACAGCTTGCCGACCTTCGTCTGCTGGTCGGTGCCCTTGAAGTTGAAGCCCGACACGTACGCGCGCGAGCTCATCTTGCGCTCGCCGACCATGATCTGGTCGTCGCCGCCGGAGATCTCCTCCCAGACGGACTTGCCGGGATCCAGGGCGTCGCGCGACTGGTCGACGTAGGCGAGGTCGACCGTCTCGCCGAGCTTCAGCGAGCCGGCGTCGGGCTGCTCCTGACCGGTCAGCATGCGGAACAGCGTCGTCTTGCCGGCGCCGTTGGGCCCGATCACGCCGACGATGCCGCTGCGCGGGAGCTTGAACGTCAGGTCCTCGATCAGCAGCTTGTCGCCGTAGCCCTTGCGCAGTCCCTCGGCCTCGATCACGACCTCGCCGAGCCGCGGTCCGGCGGGGATGTGGATCTGCACCTGGTCGAGCTTGACGTTGCGCTCCTCGGCGAGCAGCGTCTCGTAGGCGTTCAGGCGCGCCTTCGGCTTCGCGCGGCGCGCGCTCGCGTTCATGCGCACCCACTCCAGCTCCTTGGCGATCGTGCGTCTGCGCGCCTTGTCGGAGCGCTCCTCCTGCTCCAGGCGCTCCTGCTTCTGCACGAGCCAGCCTGAGTAATTGCCTTCGTAGGGGATCCCGCGACCGCGGTCGAGCTCGAGGATCCAGCCGGCGACGTTGTCGAGGAAGTAGCGATCGTGGGTGATCGCGACGATCGTCCCTCTGTAGTCCTTCAGGTGCTGCTCCAGCCACGCGACCGACTCGGCGTCGAGGTGGTTGGTGGGCTCGTCGAGCAGCAGCAGGTCGGGTGCGCGCAGCAGCAGGCGGCAGAGCGCGACGCGGCGCCGCTCGCCGCCGGACAACGTCGTCACGTCGGCGTCGCCGGGCGGCAGCCGCAGCGCGTCCATCGCGGTGTCGAGCATCGTGTCGAGGTTCCACGCGTCGGCCGCGTCGATCCGCTCCTGGATCCGGGCGAACTCATCGGAGCTCTCATCCGAGTAGTTGGCCGCCAGCTCGTTGAAGCGGTCGAGCAGGTCGCGCAGCTCGGCGACGCCGTCCTCGACGTTGCCGCGCACGTCCTTGGCCTCGTCGAGGTGCGGCTCCTGCTCCAGCATCCCGACGGCCGCCCCGGGCGCGAGCTGCGCCGTGCCGCGGTACTCGGTGTCGGTGCCGGCCATGATCCGCAGCAGCGTCGACTTGCCGGCGCCGTTGTAGCCGAGCACGCCGATCTTCGCCCCGGGGTAGAAGGACAGCGAGACCTCTCTCAGCACCTCCTTGTCGGGCGGGAACGACCGCGACAGGCGGTGCATCGTGAAGATGTACTGGGCGGACACCGAGCCGGGGAGGATAGCCAGCCTCGGCCACGCCGGTTCCCCGGCCCTCGCTACCCTCAGACGGTCATGCCGACGGTGTTCGACATCGAGCAGGGGATCCTGCTGCTGGAGCTCGAGCCGCCCTTCGACAAGCGGGCGGTCCAGCTCGCCCGTCGCCGCATGGCGAAGCGCTGGCATCCCGACATCGCTCCGCCGGGTCGCCAGCACGAGCATCAGCGCCACCTGCAGGCGATCAACGAGGCGGCCGACCAGCTCGAGCAGATCGCCGAGACGTCGCGCGGCGGCAAGGTCTCCGCCAACGCGGTGAAGGTGTCCGCAGCCGCTGCGCGCAAGCGGCGCGCCGAGGAGGGCGCGCGCGCCTACGCCGAGCAGCAGCGCCAGCGCGAGGCCTCGGAGGAGCAGGCCAAGCACGACCCGTTCGGCTCGCGCGTGCCGGACCACTCGGTCGTCCACCGCTACGCGCGCTGCGTCGCCTACCCCGAGTGGGGCGTCGGCAGCGTCACCGGCATCTACTTCTCCGGCGACGGCGACGAGACGCAGCAGTGGGCGCGCGTGAAGTTCCAGCACGGCGTCCGCACGATTCCCGCCGGCACGCTCCAGTTCGTCGACTTCTCGAAGCCCGACCCGGCAGCCGACCGCGTCGAGCGGTTCATGACGGCGGCCCGCCACGCGCTCGCCGAGGGCGATCCGGTCCTGGCCGCGCAACGGCTCGTCTACGCGCGCGACGCGGAGCCGCGCAACCCCGTCGTGCTGCGCCAGCTCACGGTCGCCTTCTGGCAGTCGGGCAACCTGCCGGCGGCCGCGCGCGCCGTGCGCGACTGGGCGCGCGTGGACCCGGAGCGCCCGACGCCGCACCGCTTCGCCGCGCGCATCTACGAGGACATGCGCGCCTTCGACCTGGCGCGCGACTCGGCGCTGAAGGAGACGGTCTGCGCGCCCGGCGACGCGTCCGCGTGGGAGCGGCTCGGCCGCCTGCGGCTGCGGCTCGGCGACCGCACCGGCGCGCGCGAGGCGCTCGAGCACGCGCGCGGCCTCGCGCCGACGATGGAGGGATTGCTCGACCTCGCGCTCGTGCACCAGCTGTCCGGCGACGTCGGCGCGGAGGTCACCGCCTGCGAGGCGGTGACGCTGCTCGCGCCTGAGTCGCCCGTCGCGTGGTCGCGCTACGCGCACGCACTGGCGCGCACGCACCGCGTGAGCGACGCGATCGAGGCCTGCGAGCATGCCTTGACGCTCGGCCGCGACCCGGAGGTGCTGTCGCTGCTGGGCGGGCTGCGCGAGCGCACGCCGCGCGTCCTGCCGGCGGAGAGCGTCGCGTCGTGAGCGGCGCGAGCCCCCGCCTCCGCGAACGCGTCTCGTCTAGACTCCAGCGGGGCTTGGGGGAGTCCGCCCAGCGGAACCGCCAGCCACATGCGCGAGTAGCTCAATTGGTAGAGCACCGGCCTTCTAAGCCGATGGTTGCGGGTTCGAGCCCCGTCTCGCGTGCTCACCACTTCGGGTCGGGGGGAGCGGGGCATGCGTGACGGCGCGAGCGCGCCGCTGCGGGCGGACAACCTGCTGGACGCGGTCGAGGCGGCGCTGCGCGCCGTCGACGCCGAGGCCTTCCGCGTCGTCCCGATCCTCAGACAGCGGGAAGCCGCCGACGTCGGCGCGATCACGCGCGACCGGGACCTCGCCGCGCGCGCGCTCGACGCGCTGCGCGCGGAGCCCGCGATCGCGTCTGTCGAGCAGCAGGACCAGCGCTTCCTGATGCGCTTCGCCGACGAGCAGATCGCGGCGACCGGCGCCGGGCTTGAGGCCGGCCGCCTGACCGGGATGGCGACCGACGACCTGCGCGCCGCCGAGCGCGCGATCGTCGACTTCTGCGACCCCAACGCGACGAAGGCGCTGCACGTCGGCCACCTGCGCAACATCGCGCTCGGGCAGGCGATCACCAGCGCGCTGAGAGCGGCCGGCGCGCAGGTCGAGCGCCAGAGCCACATCGGCGACGCGGGCCGCTCGATGGGCGAGGCCCTTGCCGGCTATTCACGCTACGCGGCGCCCGCCACGCCTGAACAGGCCGGCGTCAAGAGCGACCAGTTCGTCGGCGAGCTGTACGCGCGCTACGCGCGCGAGGAGGCGCCCGTCGCCGAGGTCCACGACGCGGACGCGCCCGTCGCCCGCGACCTGCACGAGATCGACGACGACGCCCAGCGGCTGCTGAGCGGCGTCGAGCAGGGCGATCCGCGGGCGCTCGCGCTGTGGCGGCAGGTGCGCGACTGGGCCGTGGAGGGACAGAATGCGACGCTCGCGCGGCTCGGCGTCCGCTTCGAGCGGATCCTCTACGACTCCGACCGCACGGCGCGGACGCAGGAGGTCGCGCAGCTCGGCGTCGAGCGCGGCACGTTCGTGCGCGAGCCGCGCGGCACGATCGCGTACCTGACCGGCGACGACTCGTATCCCGTGATGCCGCTCACGCGCGCGGACGGCTTCCCGACGCACCACCTGCGGGTCGTCGCGATGTGGCTCGACATGATGCTCGCCGAGCCCGCGGGCACCGACCTGATCCACCTCTCCGGCGACGAGTGGAAGGCGCACGTGATCCACGTCGAGGAGCTGCTCGGCAGACTCGAGCCGGGCATGCGCGTGCTGCCGAGCACGCACGTCGTCCACGGGATGGTCTCCTCCGAGGTCGACGGCGAGCTGTCGTCGAGCAAGGGCACGGCGCAGCTCGTCGACGTGCTGCTCGACGAGCTTGCGGCGCGGCCGGAGGTGCAGGCGGTCGCGCGCGAGGACGTGCCGCTGCTCGGCGCCGACGACCTCGTCGCGATGGCGGTGCTCGGCTTCTGCCTCGACAAGCCGGTCCACAAGGGCCTCGTGATGCCCCCGCTCGACGGATTCCTCGATGTGGAGCGCAACACCGGCTGGCGGATCGCGCTCGCGTGGGCGAAGGCGTGGGACCCGGCCAACGACGGTCCCGCCGACCCCGCGCCCGACGATCCCGACTACCGCCACATCGTGCTGCAATCCCAGCTCCACCGCCGCAACCTCAACCGCGCGCTGGAGGGGCTCGACCTGCTCAAGTACGTGCGCTACGCCGGCCACCTCAGCGAGTGGTACCTCGCGGGCGCGTACGCTCCTCGCGTCGGCCGCGTGATGCGCGCGATCCTCGTCAGCGGCCTGGGCGCGCTCGGGCTCGTGCGCGCCGGCGCCGAGGCGGCGCGTGCGGAAGCGCTGCGCCGCGCCGACACGGCGCCCGCCGGAATCAGCTAGGACACCCACGTGACCGACGACACGATCCCCACCGACGAGAACGTCCTCAACGAGCTCGACACCTACGGCCCCGCCTACATGCGGATCGCCGAGCGGCTCGGCGGATACGACACGACCGCCGAGGACGCCGCGCAGATGGTCGAGCTGCTGGGGCTGAGACCGGGCACGACGATCGTCGACGCCGGCTGCGGCTTCGGGCGCTGCTGCGCCGCGCTGCAGGCGCTGGGGATGGAGGCGACGGGCGTCGACATCTCACCGGCGGCGATCGCCGAGGCGGAGCGGCGCTGCCCCGGCCCGCGCTACCGCGTGCTCGACCTGACGCAGCCGCTGCCCGCCGACCTCGGCCGCTTCGACGTGCTCGTCAACGTCTACTCCTCGTTCGGATACGGGGCGACCGAGGCGGAGGACATCGCGATGCTGCGCGTCTTCCACCGGCTGCTGAAGCCGGGCGGGTCGATCGTGATGCAGCTCTCCGACCTCGAGCGCTCGCGCTTTCGCCTGAGAACGGACGAGGGCGTCGTCGTGCGCGACACGAACGGCGTCACCGAGACGCTCGACGTCGACTTCACGACCGGCAGACTGCACGTCAGATACGAGCTCGGCGACGACGTCGTCCACTCGCGCATCCGCATGTACGAGAGAGCGGACCTCGAGGCGATGCTCGCCGATGTCGGCTTCGCGGACATCCGCGGCTACGGCGACTTCACCGGCGCGCCGAAGCGTCCGGAGGACCGGCTCGTGCTGGTGGCGCGGGCATGAGCGGCGGCTCGCTCGACGGATCCCCGTCCGCGTCGCCGGGGCCCGACCGCCGCACCGCCGTCGTCGTCGACGCCTACTCGACCGGCGCGAGACTCGCGCCGCGCTTCCGCGCGGCCGGGCTAGACGTCATGCACGTGCAGTCGAACCCCGACGAGTCGCCGTTCTACATCGACCGCCTGCGGCGCGAGGACTTCGTCGAGAACCTGATCCACCGCGGTGACCTCGACGCCACCGTGGCGGCCGTGGCCGCGCACGACCCGGCGTTCGTCGTCGTCGGCTCCGAGCCGGGCGTGCTGCTGTCCGACGCGCTCTCCGAGCGGCTCGGCCTGCCTTCGAACGGCAGCGCGCTGAGCCGCGCGCGGCGCGACAAGCACGAGATGGCCAACGCACTGCGACGCGCCGGCCTGCGCGCCGTCGAGGAGCTGAAGACGGGCGACGCGGAGGAGGCGGCCGCGTGGGCTGCGAAGCGCGGTGACTGGCCCGTCGTCGTCAAGCCGCTCGACAGCGCCGGCACCGACGGCGTCTCGCTGTGCGAGACGCCCGACGCGATCCGCGCGGCGTTCGCCGACGTGCTCGGCCGCCCGAACGCGCTGCAGGGCGCCAACGAGCAGCTGCTCGTGCAGGAGCTGCTGCGCGGCACGCAGCTGTTCACGGACTCGGTCAGCTGGGACGGCGTCCACCACGTCTCGGAGGTGTGGCGCGACACGAAGCGCCGCATCGCGGGCAACCTCGCCTACGACTTCGAGGAGCTGCTCGACGCGCGCGGCGAGCAGCAGGACCAGGTCGTCCCGTACGTCCACGCGGTGCTCGACGCGCTCGGGATCCGCTTCGGCCCGGCGCACACCGAGGTGATGCTGACGGCTGGCGGGCCGGTGCTCGTGGAGTGCGGCGCGCGCCTGCACGGCTCGATCCGCGACGACGTGATCGACTGCTGCACGCCCTCGCACGTGACCGTGACGGTCGACGCCTACCTCGACCCGGCGTCGGTCGTGCGGCGGGCGGCGCAGCCGTACGAGCTCAGAGCCGCCTCGCGCTGCGTGATGCTGATCTCCCACCAGGCCGGTCGCGTCGTCTCCGACGCCGGCATGCGCGCGGTCGAGGCGCTGCCCTCGTATGCGGGCGCGATCGCGATGGCCCAGCCGGGCGACGAGATCACGCCGACGGTCGACCTCTTCTCCTGCCCGGGCATGATCTACCTCGTCGACCCCGACCGCGAGCTGCTGCGCCGCGACTACGAGCGCCTGCGCGAGCTGGAGGAGACGGCGGGGCTGTTCGAGGTTGCCCCGCTCGCGATTGGGGCCTAGGCGTGCGTGGCAGGCGCGAGTCGCAAGACTTGCCCTGCCTGACGATGAACACTCGCCGCAGGGCAAGCTTGCGCCTCGCGCCGCCCGCGCGGCTTGAACCCGGCGCTCGTCAGTCTGGCGCCGTTGGCGGCGCGAGGCGCGAGTTTGGTCTGCGAGGTCTCTGTTCAGGGCCTCGCAGGCCAAAGCTCGGCGCCTCGGCGCCTGCCAGGGCGTTTGAGCTCCGGTGCTACAGGTACGCGATCGAGGTGGGCACGCCGCCCAGCTCGTCGCGGATCTTGCGCAGCGTCGGCGCGAGCACGCTGTCCTCGCGCCAGCCGTAGCGGTCGAGGATCGTCTGCACCGAGGCGGCGTCGTGCGAGGAGACGACGTCGCGCTCGAGCGTCGCGCACAGCTGGAGGATCCCCTCCACCACGCGCGCCGTCTCCCACGTGATCGCGCCCTCGGCGTCGACGTCGACGAAGCCGTTCTCGGCGAGAAAGCTCAGCTCGACGCAGCCGGCGCCGGCGTCGCCCCAGTTCCACGGCCCGCGACGCAGGTAGTGGAGCGCCTCCGCGAGGTAGACGGCGACCATGTCGTCGAGCGAGCAGCCGGCGTGTGCGAGCCACGTCGGCGTGAACGCCATCGCGCTGCCGAACGCGTCTGCTATCGCCTCCTGCAGCGAGTACCACGGCTCGTGGCCGACGTCCTTCGGGCCGAGCTTGCCGGCGCGCGGCGTCTGCACCGCGTGCGCGATGTCGTGCCCGCGCATCCAGGTGATCAGCACGTCGCGGACGTCGACGCCGTCGGCCGGCTTGTGGCCCTTCAGCAACGCCGCGCCGAGCGGCTTCGAGATCTGCTCGTAGCGCAGGCCGTAGACGTTGCGGAAGAGGATCGTCTTGTTGAAGACCTCGCCGTAGCCGGCGCCCTCGTCCTCGGGCAGGAAGTACGCGAAGTGCTTCGGGAAGGCGTTCGACTCGCCGCCCATCGCGATCAGATCGGTCACCTGCATCGCGAAGACGCCGCCGACGGACACGTCGTCGGTGCCGCAGAGGCGGTTCACTTCGTCGAGCGCCTGGCGCGAGGACGCGTCGAGCGCGGCGATCAGCGCGTCACCCCGCTCGTGCGCCGTGCAGGCGACGACGGAGTGCAGCGGCGTGCGCGTCTTGTTGCGGAACGTGCACATCGGGCCGGCGATGACGGTGAGGTTCTGCGGCGTCGACAGCGCCGCCTCGGCGTGCGCGATCTCCTGGTCGTGGCGCAGCTCCACGAGCGCGGCGGCGCGGCGGCGCAGCATCGTGACCTGCTCGGGGGAGACGGCGCCGGAGTCGGCGATCTCCTCCATCAGCTTCGCCGACGCCTCGGCGAGCGCGCGCGCCTGGCCCTCGTGCACGAACGACCCGTCGAGCGCCTGCAACGCGCGCAGCGCGTCGCCGAGCGCGGCGAGCTGACGCAGCTGCGGCAGCAGCGGCTCGACGTTCTTCGGCAGCCGGGGGTCGAGGTCGACGGACGTGAGCGAGTGGATGTCGCGCTCGGGCCAGATCAGCGGCGCGGGCGTGACGACCGATGTGGTGGTGCCGGGAGCGGTGGCGGACATGGTGTCGGTGATCTCCTGAGTCGGAAGCTGACGTGCGGTCGGTGCGGGCGCCGCTCGCTCGGGCCTCAGCGGACTCCGGATGCGAGCGTCGCGCGGTTCATCACGAGTAGGACGCGACGAACGTGCGTCTTCGAGACACGACGAACGTGCGTCTTCGCGACGTGGCGAAGGCGCGTCTACGCACAGGAGCGGCCGCCGGGCGGCTCTCGATGTCAGCGGTGGCGATCACGGTGTGGACGGACACGACAAACGCGCATTAAACCCCAAAACGCGCAACTTCCCCCGAAGCGTCGTACCAGCACCCACATCGTAGAGGAGCCTTTGCGGCGAACGCAAGCGCCGTTTCGTCTCGTCGGCGCGCTACGGTCCCGCCTCGTGCGCCTGATCGTCGCCCGCTGCGAGGTCCGCTACACGGGCCGTCTCGACGCGCTCCTGCCGGAGGCGCTGCGGCTGATCATGATCAAGTCGGACGGGTCGGTGATGGTGCATGCCGACACCGGCGGCTTCAAGCCGCAGAACTGGATGACGCCGCCGACGGCGATCGAGGAGCAGGACGACCTGATCGTCGTGCGCAAGCACGCGAACGGCACGGAGGACCGGCTCGACATCCGCATCGCCGAGGTGCTCTCCGACGTCACGCACGACATGGGGGAGGCCGCGGCGCTGGAGAAGGACGGCGTCGAGGCGCACCTGCAGGAGCTGCTCGCCGAGCAGCCGCACTGGTGCGGCGAGGGGTTCCGGCTCGTGCGCCGCGAGTGGGCGACCGACATCGGCCCCGTCGACCTCATGTGCCGCGACGAAGCGGACGGCTGGATCGCCGTCGAGATCAAGCGCGTCGGCACGATCGACGCGGTCGAGCAGCTCTCCCGCTATCTGACGCGGATCCGCCTCGACCCGGCGATGGCCGACTGCCGCGGCGTGCTCGCCGCGCAGGTGATCAAGCCGCAGGCGCGCGTGCTCGCGGAGAGCCGCGGGATCGCCTGCGCCGAGGTCGACCTCGGCGTCCTGCGCGGGGAGCGCGAGCCGGACCTGACGCTGTTCGCGTGACGCCCCCTCCGGGGCGCGCCCGCGCATGACGCTCCCGGCGCTGCCCGCCGCGCCCGCCGCTAGCCTCCGCCGCATGTCCGCGCCCGACCCCGCCGTCCTCACCGAGGAGCGCGACGGCGTGCTGCTCGTCACGCTCAACCGCCCCGACCAGCGCAACGCCGTGAACGCGGCCGTCGCGCAAGCGCTGGCCGCCGCGCTCGAGCGGCTCGACGCCGCGCCCGAGCTGCACGTCGGGATCCTCGCAGGCGCGGGCAAGGGCTTCTGCGCGGGGATGGACCTGAAGGCGTTCGTCGCCGGCGAGCGCCCGAGCGTCCCCGGCCGTGGCTTTGCGGGGATCGTCGAGCGCCCACCGCAGAAGCCGCTGATCGCCGCGATCGAGGGCTTCGCCGTCGCGGGCGGCCTGGAGATCGCGCTCGCGTGCGACCTGATCGTCGCAGCGCGCGGCGCCAAGCTCGGCATCCCGGAGGTGAAGCGCGGGCTCGTCGCCGCGGCCGGCGCGCTGCTGCGGCTGCCCGCGCGGATCCCCTACCACGTGGCGATGGAGCTGGCGCTCACCGGCGAGCCGATGGCCGCCGAGCGCGCCGCCGAGCTGGGGCTCGTGAACCGGCTTGCCGAGCCGGGGGAGGCGGTCGCCGTCGCGCTGGAGCTCGCGGGCCAGATCTCCGGCAACGCCCCGCTCGCGCTCGCCGCCTCCAAGCGCGTCCTCGTCGAGGCGCCGGGCTGGCCGCCCGCCGAGCGCTGGGAGCGTCAGGCCGAGATCGTCGGCCCCGTCAGAGCCTCCGAGGACGCACGCGAGGGCGCTCGGGCCTTCGCGGAGAAGCGTGCACCGGTCTGGCGCGCGCGATAGCACAACGCACCGGTTTCCGTCCACCCCCTGGCGCACGCATGTGAGCTGATGTACGGTTGGGTTCAATCGGCTGCCGGGATGAGGAGACCTGCCATGTCGGTGAAGCATGCGGTGCTGGGCTTGGTGATCGAGCGGCCGGGCTACGGATATGAGCTGATCCAGCGGCTCGAGCAGCGGATCGAAGGGTGGCGCCCGTCCGAGACCGCCGTGTACCCGGCGCTCAGATCGCTCCGCGTCGAGGGCATGATCCGCGCGCGCGACGCCGCCGTCGACGGGGTCGTCTCGGCCCACCGCGGAGTCGTCTGGTACGAGGCGACCGCCGCCGGCCGCGAGGAGTTCCGCGCCTGGGTCCGCGCGCCGAGCGATCTCGCGCCCCAGCGCGACCCGTTCTGGCTGAAGGTCGCCTTCGCGAGCGCCGAGGACCTGCCGTGGCTCGTCGAGCTGGCGCGCGAGCTGGAGGGCGCGTGCCTGGAGCGCATGACGGAGCTCGGCGAGCAGGGCGGCCCTGTCGAGGACCTGCGACGCCGCGACGTCGAGTGGCGCGAGATCGGGCAGGTCTGGCTGCGGCGCACGGAGGCGGCGCAGCTCGCAGTGCGCATCGAGGCCGTGCAGCAGATCCGCTCCGCGATGAAGCGGGCGATCCAGCGCGACGAGCACAGGCTCGGCCCCGTGCCGTCGCCGCGCTCCGAGCCCGAAGCACCACGATGACGCTGCTCGCGCTCGAGCAGGTCAGCAAGAGCCACTGGCGCGGGCGGCACGAGATCGTGGTGCTCGACGACGTCTCGCTCGAGGTGGAGGCAGGGGAGCTGGTCGCGATCTTCGGGCAGCGCGCAGCCGGCAAGACGACGCTGCTGCGCATCGCCGCCGGCATCGACGCGCCCGACGCGGGGACCGTGCGCTTCGAAGGTCGCGACCTCGGCGCCGGGCGCCTCCGGCGGCTCACCGGGATCCATGCGCGGATCGGCTGGGTGGGCCGCCAGGGTCCGTTCGCCTCCGGGATGCGGATGCTCGACCACGTCGCGCTGCCCCTGCTCAGAGTCGTCGCGGCTGGTGAGGCGGAGCGCCGTGCCACGCGAGCGCTGAAGCGCGTGGGCGCGGGGGATCTCGCCAACGCGCGCTGGCACGAGCTGTCCGATGCGGAGCGGACGCTCGTCACGATCGCGCACGCCGTCGTGCGCGACCCCGCGCTGCTGCTCGCCGACGACCCGACGAGCGGGCTCGGCATCGAGGAGCGCGAAACGGTGCTCGCGCTGCTGCGCTCGATCGCGGAGGAGCGGGGGATGGCGGTGCTCGCGACCGTTCCCGAGATCCCGGATGCGCTGCGCTCGCACCGCGTGATGTCGCTCGGCGACGGCGAGCTGATCCAGGCGATGCGTCGGGACCCGGGCGAGGTGATCGCGTTTCCGCAGCGGCGCGACGAGCGGGCGTGATGCTCGACATCCGTCGCCTCGTGAAGCACTACCCGGTGCCCGGCGGCGAGTCGGTGCGCGCGGTCGATGACGTGTCGCTCGCGGTCGCGCGCGGCGAGCTGGTTGCGCTCTACGGGCCGAGCGGCTCGGGCAAGACGACGCTGCTGAAGCTGATCGCCGCCGTGATGGCGCCGGACAGCGGCGAGGTGGTCGTCGCCGGGCGCGACATCACGCGCCTGTCGGATCGCGAGGCGGCCCGCTACCGGCTGCGGGAGGTCGGCTTCGTGCTGCAGACGTTCCACATGATCGCGGGTCTGTCGGCGATCGACAACGCGTCGCTGAAGCTGATGGGGACCGGGCTGCACGTTCATGAGGCGCACCAGCGGATGACGCCGCTGCTGACACGGCTGGGACTCGACGAGCGCGCCGACCACCAGGTGGGAGCGCTCTCGATGGGCGAGCGTCAGCGCGTCGCGATCGCGAAGGCGCTGTCGACGGACCCCGGCCTGCTGCTGGCCGACGAGCCGACGGGGAACCTCGACACGCGGCGCGGGCGTGAGGTGCTCACGCTGCTGAGCGAGATCTGCCGCGAACGTGACACGGCCGTCCTGCTCGTCACGCACGACCCGCAGGCCGCCGCCTTCGCCGATCGCGTCATCGCGCTGTGCGACGGGCGGCTCGTCGAGTACGCGCCCGACCTTCAGCCCGGCTTGCCGGCCACGCTCGAGTCGCAATGAGCCTGCGCAACCTCCTCTGGTTCTATCGCCGGCGCGTGCGCGCGCGCGCGATCCAGGAGCTGCTCGCGCTCGTCGGCATCGCCGTCGGGGTCGCACTGCTGTTCGCCGTCCAGGTTTCCAACCGCAGCCTCAGCGCCTCGATCGCGCAGCTCACGCAGGGCCTCGTCGGCAACGCGCAGCTCCAGCTCGTCGCGCGCGGGCCGCAGGGGTTCGACGCGAGACTGCTCCGCGCGGTCGAAGCCGTCGACGGCGTGCGCGCCGCAGCTCCGCTGCTTGAAGTGCCGGTCAACTTGCGAGGACCTGCCGGCGCGCGTTCGGCGACGTTGCTCGCCGCCGACCCGAGCCTGGCGCGGCTCGGCGGAACGCTGCTGCACGGCTACGCGGCCGGCCGGCTCGCCAGCCTGCGCGCTGCCGTGTTGCCGGCTCCGGTCGGGCAGGCGCTCGGCGTGCATTTCGGCGAGTCGGTGATGCTGCAGGTCCGCGGGAGAACGGTCAGCGCCCCGGTCGGCGCGATCGTCGGTCACGACGATGTCGGCGTGCTCGCCGACGTTCCGGCGGTCGTCGTACCGCTGGCGTACGGACAGCAGATCACGGGCATGGAGGGGCGCGTGTCGCGCGTCGTCGTGCTCGCGGATCCCGGCCGGCGCTCTGCCGTCGCGGCTGCGTTGCGCCGGATCGCCGCTGGACATGTCGACGTGCGCGACACGGACTCCGACGGCCGGCTGTTCGCACGCGCCGCGATGCCGAACGACCAGTCCACGGCGCTGTTCGCCGCCATCAGCGCGATGGTCGGATTCCTCTTCGCGTTCAACGCCATGCTGCTGATGGCGCGCGAGCGGCGGCGGCTGATCGCGGAGCTGCGCATGTCGGGGTACGGCCTCGGGGGGGTGCTGGAGGTGCTCGTGTTCGATGCGCTGGTGCTCGGGATCGTCGCCTCCGGCGTCGGCCTCGCGCTCGGTGAGCTGCTCTCCCGTTTCGTCTTCCATCCCGCGCCGGGTTACCTTGGCATCGCCTTCCCGGTCGGCACGGCGCGCGTGGTCGACTGGCAGGCGATCGTGCTGGCGCTCGTCGCGGGCACGCTCGCGGCGGCGCTGGCGGCGCTCGCTCCGCTCGTGGCCGCCTTCCGCGCGCCGGCGATGGACGCGGTCGGCGAAGAGGCCGGCGGCGAGGCGGAGCGGCCGCTGCGGCGCGCGCCCCTGGTCGTCTCGAGCGCCGGTTGCCTCGTCGTGACGACGGTCGTCCTGCTCGCGGCGCCGCCTGCCGCGACACTCGGGATGGTCGCGTTGGTCGCCTCGATGCTGCTCGTCCTGCCGGTCGCGCTGGCGTCCGTGCTCGAGCTCGCTGATCGTCAGCGTCGCCGGATCGCGAGCGTGGTGCCGGCGATCGCGATCGGCGAGCTGATGTCGGCGCACACCCGGTCGGTGGCGATCGCCGCGATCGCCGCGATCGCGGTGTTCGGAAGCACGGCGATCGAGGGTGCGCACCACGACCTCCAGGGCGGGCTCGACCCGAACGCCCGCGACCTGAACGCGGTGGCGGACCTGTGGGTGTCGCCGGCGGGCACGTCGAACACGCTCGCCACGGTGCCGTTCGCGGCGGCGGACGCAATCGCCAGAATCGCGCTCGTTCCGCAGGTGACGGCGGTCCGCGTCTACCGTGGGAGCTTCCTCGACATGGGCGATCGGCGCGTATGGGTGATCGCGCCGCCGTCGGCGTCGCCACGGCCATTCCCGTCCAGCCAGATCGTCGACGGCGATCTGCGCACTGCGGTGGCGCACGTGCGCGCCGGAGGCTGGGCGGTCGCCTCCGAGGCCGTGGCCAAGCAGCAGGGATTGCACGTCGGACGGTGGTTCACGCTCCGTTCCCCGGTGCCGAAGCGCCTGCGGTTGGCTGCGATCACGACGAACTTCGGCTGGTCCCCGGGCACGCTGGTGCTCAACGCCGACGACTACCGTGCGGCCTGGGGCTCCGACCAGGCGAGCGCGCTCCAGTTGGACCTCGCCGCCGGTGTCACGCCGATCCAAGGACGGACGCTCGTGCGTGCGGCGCTCGGGCCGGACACGGGGCTGGCCGTCGAGACGGCGCGAGCACGAGAGCTGCGCGACCGTGCGACGACCCGTGGCGGGCTCTCGCGCCTCACGCAGATCGCGAGCCTCATGCTCATCGCGGCGGCGCTGGCGATGGCCGCGGCGATGGCGGGGATGGTGTGGCAGCGGCGACGGCGCCTCGCCGACCTCAAGCTCGCCGGAATCGACCATCGCCAGCTGTGGAAGGCGCTGCTGCTCGAGAGCGTCCTGCTGCTCGGGGTCGGGTGCGTCATCGGCACGGTCTACGGGCTCTACGGCGAGCAGCTCCTCAATC
>DASRXW010000063.1:0-26261 GCA_035654055.1 Conexibacter sp. | reverse complement strand
ACGGTGACCTCGGGGTTGAACGGGTCGTCGAGCGACTGCATCGGCGGGCCTTGGAGGCGCGTCGCGAACGTGTCGGACGGCAGCAGCAGGACGGGGATGCGGTTGACGGTCGCCGTCGCGGCGCCGGTCACCATGTTCGTCGCGCCGGGGCCGATCGAGGCCGAGCAGGCGAGCGTCGCGAGGCGTTCGTTCGCCTTCGCGTAGCCGATCGCCGTATGCACCATCGCCTGCTCGTTCTTCGGCTGCAGGTACGGCATCAGCTCTGGCTCCTGCTCCAGCGCCTGCCCCACGCCGCAGACGTTGCCGTGTCCGAAGATCCCGAACATCGCGGGGATCACGCGGCGGCGCACGCCGTCGCGCTCGCTGTGCTGGGCGGCGAGGTAGCGCACGAGCGCCTGGCCGGCGGTCAGGCGGACGGTCTCTGGGGTGCCGGTGGGCTTCACGCCTGGTCCTCCTCGGCTGCGATCGGGCGCGGAAATGCACGCCGTTTACATGACATCATGTCATTAGATCACATTTGGTCAAGAATCGCTACGCGTAGGGCAGCGTGCCAGCACGCGCGCCGACGCGCACAGCCAGGCGCGGCAGGTGCAGGCGTCGGGCGCGGCGGGTGAAGGGAAAGCTGAGTGTGTGACGCCGAGCAGCACATTCGCGACGACTTGACATCAGGGGACTGGGTCATATGATCTCCTTATGAGTGTGTCTTCATCCTCCGGCCCCGCGCGTGATCCGTTCCTGGTCGTCAGAGGGCTCAAGAAGTCCTTCGGTCACGTGACCGCCCTCGCGGGCGTCGACTTCGAGCTGTCGGCCGGCGAGGTCGTCGCGCTGTGCGGCGACAACGGCGCGGGCAAGTCGACGCTCGTGTCGATGCTCGCCGGCGTGCAGGAGCCGGACGACGGGACGATCGAGATCGACGGTCGTCGCGTGTTCCTCACCTCACCGCTGCGCGCGCAGGAGTTCGGCATCGCGACGGTCTTCCAGAGCCTTGCGCTGATCGAGCAGCGCGACGTCGCCTCGAACATGTTCCTCGGGCAGGAGCCGGTTCGCTACGGCCTGGTCGTCGACCGCCGGCGCATGCGGCGCGAGGCGACAGACGTGATCGCGCGCCTGCGCGTCGGGCTCCCGAGCGTCCGCACCGTCGTGAGAGACCTCTCCGGCGGTCAGCGGCAGGCGGTCGCGGTCGCGCGCGCGGTGCTGCGCGGCAGCCGCATCCTGCTGTTGGACGAGCCGACCGCGGCGCTCGGCGTGCGCGAGTCGCGGCGCGTCGTCGAGTTGATCAAGGAGCTGCGCGCCGAGGGCCAGGCCGTCGTCGTCATCAGCCACAACATGGAGGACGTGTTCGAAGTGGCCGATCGCATCGTCGTCTTCCGTCTCGGCCGCAAGGTCGCGGACGAGTCGCGCGCCGACCTCGCGCGCGACGATCTCGTGAGCCTGCTCGTCCACGGGCGCCGGACCGGTGCCGAGGCATGAGCGCGGACGCCATCGCCCCGCAGCGCAGCCGCTCCGAGCTCGGCGCTCGCCTGCGCGCGCTCAATCTCGCCACCGTCGGCCGTCAGGTCGCGCTGACGGTCGTCGCGGTCGGCCTCTTCACCTACTTCTCGATCGCCGCGCCGCACTTCCTGTCGAGCGCCAACATCTTCGACATGGCGCGCGTGAGCGCGTTCCTGCTGATCGTCGCGGTGCCGATGACCTATCTCTTCATCGCGCTTCAGCTCGACCTGTCGATCGGCTCGGTCTACGGCTTCTGCGCAGTCATGATGGGCGTGGCCGCCTCGAGCTGGCACGCGAACCTGTGGGTCGCCGCGCTCGTCGCGGTCGCCTTCGGGATCGCCGTCGGCACGGTCAACGGCTTCGTCACGCAGGTGATCGGCGTGCCGGCGTTCATCGCCACGCTCGCCGGCTTCAGCCTCTTCCGCGGGCTCGCGATCGGCGTCGCCGGCGGCAACCCGATCTCGTACACGGACGCGAGCGGCCGCGGCTTCAGCTCGATCGCGAACGGCACGATCCTCGGCGGCGTGCCCGACCAGGCGATCTGGGCGCTCGCGGTCTGCCTGCTCGGCGGCTTCGTGCTGCGCTTCACGCGCTTCGGCGCGCACATCTTCGCGACGGGCGGCAACGAGACGGCGGCGATGGCGACGGGCATCAAGACGCGGCGCGTCAAGTTCGCCCTGTTCGTGCTCAGCGGCGCCTCCTGCGGCCTGATCGCCGCACTCCAGGGCGGCTGGCTGCTGCAGGGCGACCCGTCCACCGGCAGCGGCTTCGAGCTGCAGGTGATCGCCGCGGTGATCGTCGGCGGCGTCGCGATCACGGGCGGCAACGGCAGCATCTACGGGACGCTGCTCGGCGTCTCGATCATCGGCATGCTGTCCAACGGCCTCGTGCTGCTGGGCGTGCAGGCCAACTGGCAGCAGTTCTACGTGGGGCTCCTGATCGCCATCGTCGCCGCGGCCGAGGTCGGCCTCAACCGGCGCGACGAGGTGCGACGGCTGTTCCGGCGCTTCTGGCGCAGTCGCAGCGCGAAGAGTCACCCGCCGGTCTGAATTCAGGAAGGAAGAACGTCCTGATGTCACACCCCGTATCAACGCAGCAGGGAGAGGAGTGCAGATGAGCGAAGAGCTCGAAGGCCCGCGCGTCGGGCGCCGTCAGGTGCTGACGGGTGCGGCGGCATTCGCCGGCGCGAGCCTTGTCGCGGCGTGCGGCAGCGGCGGAGGTACCCAGTCGGCCACCGCGACCGGCAGCGGCGGCACGACGGTCGGCAGCGGCAAGAGGCGGAAGGTCGTGTGGGCGCTGGCGGCGATCGCGCCGTGGAACCTCGACACCGACCTCGGGTTCATCGAGGCGACGCGCACGCTCGGCTGGGACTACCAGAAGGTCGGGATCCCGATCGCGCAGTACTCGCCGGAGAACGTCGTCAGAGTCATCGACCAGGCGGTGCTCACGCAGCCGGACGTGCTCGTGACGCCGGCGTGGGTCCCGGGCGTCGCGCAGGCGGCGGCGGACGCGCAGAAGCAGGGCATCCTCGTCATCTTCAACAACGCCAACAACATCCCGAGAGACGCCGAGCGACTCGACATCGCCTTCAACGGCTCGAACGAGCGGGCGGCCGGCGCGAAGATGGGCGCGCTGTTCGCCGACGCGCTCGGCAAGGCCGGCAAGAAGTCGGGCAAGGTCGTCGCGGGCGTCGGCTTCGCCGGCAACGCGAACCTCAACGAGCGCGTCTACGGCGCCGAGGACTCAATCAAGGCTTACAACGCGAAGAACGGCACGTCGTTCACCGTGGAGCTGTTCGTCGACGACTCCGGCAGAGGGACGGAGAACGCGATCAACGCGTACAAGGCGAAGATGCTGCAGGTGGGCGGCGACCTCGTCGGCTTCCTGATCGCCGGCGGCCAGTCCAGCCTCCTCGGCCTGCTGCCCGCGCTCAAGAGCTCCGGCAGAAAGCCCGGCGACTACACGATCGGCCTGTGGGACGAGAGCGAGGACGCCGCCAAGGCGATCAAGGACGGCTGGGCGATCGCGGTCGTGACGGCGGACGGCTACGTCCAGGGCTACCTGCCGGTGTTCCAGGCGTGGGAGAAGCTCGAGCGCGGCGGACACATCGGCGGCTACGACTCGGGCGGCCTCATCATCGACAAGACGAACGTCGACGCGAGCCTCGCGCGCCGCGCGACGATGAACGCGCTCGGCAAGAGATACGGCGTGAAGCTGGCGTAGCGCCGGCGCCCGCAGTGGCGAGGAGGGGCGGCCGCGCGACGCGGGCCGCCCCTCCTCGTGCTCAGTAGCCCAGCCCGCGGACGTGCTCGACGCTCGCGCGCGCCTCCGGGAGCGCGTCGTCGAACAGCTCCACGACGCGGTCCTGCTCGAACGTGCACCAGCCGTCGTAGCCGACCGCGCGCAGCGCGGCGCCGAAGCCGTCGAGGTCGACCGTGCCGGCGCCGAGGCGGCAGAAGACGCCGTCGGCGACGCCCTGCTCGAACGTGCGCTGCGCGGCCGTGACCTCGGCGAGGCGCTCGCCGACGACGTCCTTGAGGTGGACGTGCGCGACCTTCGTCGGGTGGCGCTCGACGAGCGCGACCGGGTCGACGCCCGCGTAGGCGCTGTGCCCGGTGTCGACGCACAGCCCGTGGCCGTCGGCCTCGAGCGCCTCGGCGATGCGGTCGATCTCGTCGAGGAACTCGACGTACGTGCCCGCGTGGGGGTGGAAGGCGACGCGCATCCCGTGGCGCGCGGCGATCTCGCCGGTGCGGCGCACGCCCTCGACGAGCGTCTGCCAGGCGGCCTCGTCGAGCCGCGGCGCGGCGTCGGAGCGGCCGGCGGACGCGCTGCGCTCGGGCGTGAGCCCGTCGATCGCGATCAGCACCTTGGCGCCCGCGCCGGCCGCGAGCGCGCACGTGCGCTCGGCCATCGCCTCGATCTCGGGCCACCGCTCGCGCTGCTCGAACGGCTCCATCACGAAGCAGCCCGGCATCGCGAGGCCGCGCTGCTCGAGCGCGGCCTGCAGCTCCGCGACGTCGGTCGGCAGGTAGCCGTAGGGCCCCAGCTCGGAGCCGTCGAAGCCGGCCTCGACGGTCTGGTCGAGCACCCGCTCCCAGGCCGGGTAGTCGGGCAGCGGCGGGGGCTCGATGCCCCACGTGCCGGGGGCGGTCGCGAGCGGCCGGCGCCCGGCGGGCCGCGAGTCAGCGGTCGACATCCATCCTCCTGTTGCTGTGACGGGTCGCCATCAGACATCCGATGACTGGATCAGCAAGCGCATCGTAGCGCCCGGCTGCTTCGGCGGCCGGCGGCCGGCGGGCGCGTCACGCGGTCTGCCGTCGCTCCGGGGCGAAGTCGGCACGCAGCAGCCGCACGATCTCGTCGAGCACGGCGTGCGCCGCCGGCACGCGGCCGGCGAAGTCGGTGCTGCCGTGGACGAGCCCGTCGAAGCGCCGTTGCTCGACGTCCACGCCGGCCGCCGCGAGCTGTCGCGCGAACGCCTCGCCCTCGTCGCGCAGCGGGTCGTACTCGGCGGTGAGGACGGCGACCGGGTCGAGCCCGCGCAGGTCGTCCTCGGTCGCGAGCGCGGGCGCCGCCGTCGGCGTGGTCGGCGCCGCGCCCTGGAGGTACAGCTCCCAGCAACGGTTCGACTCCTCGACGCCCAGCAGGTAGGTGCCGTCCCCGTGCTCTGCGCGCGAGCGCGTCTCGAGCAGCGGCCCGGTCGTCGGCTCGAGCGCCACCCAGCGGCGCACGCGCGGCGCCTCGCCGCGCAGCGCGATCGCGCAGCTCAGCGCGAGCAGCGCGCCGGCGCTGTGGCCGAGCACGGCGAGGCGCTCCGGATCGACGCCGAGCGTCGCCGCCTCCGCGTGCAGCCAGCGCAGCGCGTCGATGCAGTCGTGCAGCCCGGCCGGCCACGGGTGCTCCGGCGCGAGCCGATAGGCGACGCCGACGACGCGCGCGCCGAGCGCGTTGGCGAGCATGCGCGAGCTGCGGTCCTCGAACTCGGGCGAGCCGCTCACCATGCCGCCGCCGTGGATGCGCAGGATGGCGGGCGTCGCCGCGTCCCCCGCGCCGAGCGGGTCGTAGAGCTTGACGCGGATCGGGCCGTCGCGCCCGTCCACGACGCGCTCGGTGACCGCCGCGACCTCCTCGTAGGGGACGCCCCAGGCGACATGGCGGTGCTGCACGGCGCGCACGGCCCACATCGTCTCCGGCGTCAGCGGCGGGTCGGCGGGTCCCGCGGCGATCTCCGCGAGCACGGCTCTCAGGTCCGGATCCAGCATCGTTCAGCTCCCCAGTTCGTCCAGCACGTTCTCCGTCACGCGCGCTACGTCGGGCGCGTGCCACAGCGCCGCCGTCCAGCCCATCGAGCCGACGGAGAAGACGCGTCCGCCGGCCGGCGACTCGAGGTACACGACGTCGGCGCGCACGAGCTGCGCGAGCGCTTCCTCGCCGTCGCCGTAGGCGGCGTCCTCGCTGGCGACGACGAAGCGTCTGTCGTGGCGCCCGGCGGAGCTCGCCAGCACGAGCGCGTTCGGCGGCGTGCCGAGCTGGGGGTCGGCGCGGTCCATCTCGTCGGCGGCCGCGCCCCACGGGAAGGCGTCGGTGCCGGCGCCGAGCGGCTGCGTGCGGTCGATCCCCTCGCTCACGAAGCGCACGCGCTCGTCCTCGGCCTCCTCGGTCCAGGCGTAGCCGTCGCCGCGCCCCCAGCCCATCGCCGTCATGCCGACGCCGAGCACGCGCTGCGGCGAGCGGCCGCGGAAGCGCCACAGGCCGCCCAGCTCGCCGGTCGTGCTGAGGTGACTCTCGCCGGGCGGTGCGTCGCCGGTCGGGTTGGTGGCGCCATGGCCGCGGCGCACCTCGATCACGTGCGGTCGGTCGGGGTCGACGCCCGTCACCCAGTAGAGGCCGTTGCCGCCGAGGTAGGCGAGCCGGCCCGTGCCGGTCACGTGCTGTTCGATCGCGCGGTGCATGCCGTACGTCACGTACTCGGGGTGGCTGGGGCTGACGACGAGCCGGTAGCGCCCGAGCAGCTCGGCGCCCTCGCGGTCGATGTCGGCGTCGGTGAGGAGGTCGACGGTGCGCCCGCGCGCGCGCAGCCATTGCAGGAAGCGCAGCTCGCCGGTGAACTCGCGCGGCTCGCCCGTGTGCCGGTAGGTGTGCTCGGGGCGCATGTTCACGATCGGGCGCAGCAGCGAGGAGTAGCGGCAGGCGGAGCCGTCGCGGTGGCGGTCGTAGAGCGAGAGGCCCAGCTCGGGGTGGGCGTCGAGCCGGCGGTCGCCCGGCTGCTCCGCCTCCCCGTCGAGCAGGCTGAAGTGCTGGTTCGCGAGCGCCTCGGCCGGGCTCCAGCGCTGGTTGGCGTACGCGATCCAGGTGTACGTCGGCAGCCACACCGCGGTCGTCGCGCTCGCCGTCCCGGTCGGCGGCCCGACGACGAACGGCACCACGTCGTGCGCGTCGCCGGCCTCGAGCGCGACGCCGTAGAGCCCGCTTGCGCAGCCCTCCGGGACGTGCAGCTCGAAGTCGGGCTCCCAGCGCGCGTCGTCGAGGTCCTCGCGGTGGAAGTGCAGCGCGTCGTACCGCTCCGGCGCGTGCCGCGGGTCGACCTCGCGGCTGTCCCAGTCCGGCCCGGTGACGGCGGACGCCGGCGTGTTGACGGTGAAGCCGTGCGCGCCGGCCGGCCCGCGGTCGGTCACGACGCCTCGCGCCGCGCCGCCGAGGTCCCATGCGCACAGCGGCGTGCGCTGCGCGCCGGTCGCGAGCCGCGGCTGGGCGAGCTTGCCGTCGAACGGCTCGTCCAGCGCGAAGGCGCCTCCGTCGCGTGCGGTCGCGCTGCAGCGCGTGGCCGCGAGCGTCAGCGGACCGCCGCCCCAGCGCGCCGCGCCGGGGCACGCCGCGGTCCCCTCGTGACGATCGCGCAGCCAGGGGGAGAGCGCCTCCTGCACGAGCGTCAGGCGTCCGTCGCGCGGGTCGACCGCGACCGTCAGGCGGTGCCACTCGCCGGCCCGCAGCGGGTGCGCGCCGGACACCCGCGCGGCGCCGCCGTCGCAGCCGAGGGCGGCGAGCGGGCGCCCGTCGGGAAGCAGCCCGAGCCACAGCCCCTCGGCGCCCTCCGCGCTGCCGCCGCTCCAGGCGAACAGGCCCTGCGTGCGGCCGTCGGCCGGCAGCGTCGGCAGCACTGCCAGCGTGAGCGTGAGCGGCTTCCCGGTCGGCTGCGGCGGAGCCGGGACGACGACGCACGAGCCGGTGGTGATCGCCTGCTCGCGGCCGCGGTGGGTGCCGAGGTCGAGCGCCGTCCCCCAGCCGCTCGCCGCGTCGGCGCCGTCGAGCGCGACGATTCGCGCGCGGTAGGCGTCGAACGACGAGCTGACGTGCAGCCGCAGGCGGCCGCCCGGGGCCGCCTGCAGGTCGTTCGCGTAGCCGAGGATGTCGGCGTGCAGGGTCCTGTCGGGGTCGGAGGCGGTGGGGGGCATGGTCCTCGATCGCTGAGTGATGCAGTCACCTGATCAGATTACAGACCGGTCCGATGCCACGCGATCGCTCAGGCCTCGCCGGCGCCACCGGAGCACATGCGTCGACGCCGGAGTGCATGCGTTGACGCCGTCCGGGCCAGGCCTACGACGGCGTCTATAGTCGCTCCCACGTCAGTCGTCATGGAACGGTCCGACTCCCTGCAAGCGCTGGTCGAGGCCCTGAGCCTCGCCCTCGAGCGTCCGGTGCTGCTTGACGACGCCGACCTGAGGCCGCTCGCCTACAGCTCGCAATGGGGGGAGATCGACCCGGTGCGCAGCGAGAGCATCATGCGCCGCGGTGCGTCCCCCGCGGTGCGGCGCGCGCTGCAGGCGCAGGGGATCGCGCAGGCGCAGGGCGTCCTGCGCACGCGTCCGGAACCGCAGATCTCGATGGAGGAGCGCGTCTGCGCGCCGGTCCGCAGCGGCGCGAACGTGCTCGGCTACCTGTGGCTGCTCGACGCCCACCACGAGCTCGTCGACGAGCAGCTCGAGCGGATCGCGACGACCGCCCGGCGCGTCGCGCAGGTGCTCGGCGCGCCCGTGCGGCGCCCGGTCGACGAAGGCGCGCTGCTCGCGCGCCTGTGCTCGCCGCAGGCGCTCGAGCGCGAGGCCGCCGCTGCCGTCATCCGCGATCGCCGTCTGCTGCCCGACCGGCCGCTCGTCGTCTGCGCGGTCGCCCCGCGCACCCTCGGGGCGGACGCGCTCGTGCCCTCGCACCGGATGGCCGGGCGGCTGTCGGCCGGGCGCGTGCTGCTCGGGACGCTGCCGACGGCGATCGCCCTGCTCGTGTCGCTCGAGGACCCGGTCGTGACCGTCCTGCACGAGGACGAGATCGCGAGCTGGCTGCTCGGGGGCGCGGACGGCGAGGTCGCGATCGGCCAGTCGGCGCGGGTCGCGGGACTGCTCGACGTCGCCGACGGGTGGCGGCACGCCTGCATCGCGCTGGGGGTCGCGCTCGTCGGCGCGACCGGATCCCGCCCGCTGCCGCACGCGGCATGGACGCACCTCGGCGCCGAGCGGCTGATCGCGCAGCTGCCGGCAAGCGCGGCGCGCGACGTGCCCGAGCGGCTCGCGCGCGTGCTGCGCGACGAGCCGACGCTGACCGAGACGCTCGCCGCCTTCCTCGACTCGGCCGGCGACGTGAAGGCGACGGCGAGCGCGCTGAGCCTGCACCGCAGCGGCCTCTACTACCGCCTGCACCGCATCGAGGAGCTGACCGGGCTGCGGCTCGATCGCGGTGACGACCGCCTGCTCGCGCACATCGCCGTGCGCCTCATGCGCCTCGACTGAGCGGGCCGCAGGCGCCCTATTACTCGTGCGCGCGCGCGAGGTCGACGCAGCGCACGATCGCGATCCGCGGGTCGGCGTGCAGGCGCCGCACGAACTCCGCGAACGGCGCGAACGCCCACGCGTGCCCGACGACCTCCGGATGGAACGTGAGCGTCGTCGCGCGCTGCTCGGCGATCGCGGACGCGACCTCGTCCCACCACATCTCGAACACGGCGCGCGGCGTCGGGCCGGGCCCGAAGCCGTCCTGGTGCGCGCCGAAGTGGAAGAAGTCGTCGAGCGCCCAGTGGACCGGCAGCTCGACGAGCGAGCGGCCGGCGATCGTCTCGCGATAGGGCCGGTCGTCTCCCATCAGGCTGCTGTCGTAGACGAAGCCGGCGTCGTGCACGAGCGTCCACGTCACGGGCGTCTGCTCCCACGCGGGCGAGCGGTAGCCGAGCGGACGCGCGCCGGTGCAGCGGACGATCGCCTCGATGCCGTGCTCGATCTCGTTGCGCTGCTCGTCCGCGGGGATCTGGTGCGGCGGGTAGTGGTGGTAGCCGTGGTGGGCGATCTCGTGCCCCGCGGCGGCGGTCGCCGCGATCGCGTCGGGGAACGCGTCGACCGTCGCTCCGGGCACGAAGAAGGTGCCGTACACCTCCAGCTCCTCCAGCAGCGCGCGGATCCGCGGCAGGCCGCGCACGACGCCGTAGCGGCCCCACGAACGGACGCTGATCTGCTCGCGCTCCGGCTCGCCGTAGGCGTAGCGCCCCGGCGCCTCGCCGTCGACGTCGAACGTCAGGCAGACGTGCGCGGCGGGCGTCATGCGCTCACCTCGCGCACGACGGGGAGGACAAGCCGCGCCGGTCGTGGCGGTCCGGTCGCGACGCGCAGCGTGCGGTCGCGGTCGAGCCCGAGCGCGTAGCGCGGCAGCTCGCTCGCGCACAGCAGCAGCACGACGCGATGCCCGGCGCCGAAGCGGTGGTGCACCGGCGAGAGCGCGAACCGCAGCTCGATCGGCTCGCCGCTCCGCGGCTCGCCCGCGCGGCCGGCGGCCTCGTGGCCGTCGCCATCGTCGTCGCACGCGGCGGGCTCCGCGCAGACGCCGTCGGCGACGACCCGCAGCGTCCCGCCGGGCGCCCGGTCGGCGAGCTTCGCCACGAGCCCGGCGGGCGCGGGGTCGGCGCTGACCCACGCGCTCAGCCGCATCGTGCCCGCGACCTCGATCGCCTGCGCGAGCGGTGCGCCGGCGAACGCGAGCACGTCGGGGCGCGCGGCGAGCGCGGTCACGTCGGTGGGGCCGGGGCGCGGCTGCACGGGCGCGCCCGCGACGGTCGTCGCCGTGCCGCCGAGCGACGGCACCGGGTCGGCGGCGCGGCTCGCGAGCACGCGCTCGCCAGCGGCGACTGGCCCCGCCGTCAGCTCGCCCGCGGGGCCGAGCTGCAGTGCCAGCTCGTCGCACGGCGGCGGCCAGAGGTCGTACGAGCGCCAGCGGTTCGCGCCCGTCACGTAGACCTCGGCGAGCGGCGGCCGCTCGCCGCTGCCATGCACGTACCACGACATGAAGCCCAGCTGACGCTCGCCGAGCGTCAGCTCGTCCGCCCCGCCGCCGGGATGCTCGACGTCCTCGACGACGCTGCCGAGGGTCGCGTGCGTCCAGGGGCCGGCGAGCAGGTGGTGGTCGCGCGAGCCGCCGGCGCGCGCCGCCTCCCAGGTCGCGATCGTCGAGCCCGCGAGCGGGTCGAACCAGCCGGTGATATGGAGGCTCGGGACGCGCGGCGGGCGCGCGCTCGAGCCGTTCGGCTCGCCGTCGGGGTCGAGGTGCGGGAGCAGCACGCGCGCGGCCTCGCGCAGCGGGTGCGCGGGCTGGCGCAGCGCTGTCACGAACGCGAGCGGGTCCTCGCCGGCGAGCAGCTGCTCGAGCACGGCGCGCGCGGGCGCGTCGACGCCGTCGAGCGCGCTCTCGGCCAGCTCGCGCAGCCAGAAGCCGGCCGTCGCGACGTCGAGCACGCCGCCCGGCCACCACGTCTCGCGCGAGCTGAGTCCAGCCATCCCGGGGATCATCGCGACGAGCTCCGGCGCGTCGCCGAGCATCAGCTGCGCGCGCCCGAGGTACGAGTTCCCGGCCGTCACGACGCGCCCGTCGCTCCACGGCTGCGCGGCGATCCAGGCGAGCGTCGCGCGCCCGTCCGCGTGCTCCTGCGCGAGGAAGCCGAACGAGCCGCCGGAGGCGCCGCGCCCGCGCACGTCCTGCCCGACGACGGCGAAGCCGGCCGCGTGCAGCTCGTCGACGTCGAGCCCGAGCGTGCTGGTGACGAACTCGGCCTCGTATGGGGTACGCACGAGCAGAGTGGGCCCGCGAAAGCTCGTGTGCGGAAGGGCGACCGCGGTCGCCAGCTGCGTCCCGTCTGCCATCGGCAGCAGTGCGAGACGCGAGGACGGATGCGCCATCGCGCTCATCGTACGACCCCCATGTCGTTTGCGGCACGGCGCCGCTCGTGCGTTGTCTTGACGGGTTCGGAAGGTACAGGTAACATGTCACACATCTTATAAACATACGACCTGCGGCGAGCAAGGTGAGAAGCGGAGATCGCCGCCAGGACGTACGTCCTCTTGGGTGGAGGGTTGTTGTCGATGACCGAAGAACTGGCGGGCGAAGGCCCGGGTCGTGAAGCTGGTCGCATGGGAGGGCTCGGATCCCCGATCTCGCGCGCCGTGTTCCTGCGCCGCGGCGTCGCAGGCGCCGTGACGCTGACCGGTGCGAGCGCATTGCTGGCGGCCTGCGGGTCGAGCGGCGGAGGCTCCTCCACGAGCGCCGCCTCGGCGGGCGGCAAGCCGCCCGCGAGACCGACCGGCTCGATGACGTGGGGACTGAACCAGAAGGCGCAGTCGCTCGACCCCGCGCGCGCCTACGGCACCGAGACGTACACCGTCAACCAGAACGTCTACGAGGGCCTCACGCGCTGGAGCGAGGACCCGACCGACCTCGTCCCGGCGCTCGCGACCGACTGGTCCTCGAACGCCGACGCGACGGAGTGGACGTTCCGCCTGCGCGACGGCGTCACGTTCCACGACGGCACGCCGCTCACCTCGACCGCCGTCAAGAAGTCCTTCGAGCACTACCGCGACGGCATCGGCTCGTTCCTCGGCTCCTACGCGGGCGAGTTCACGAAGATCGACGACTCGGATCCCAAGAAGGTCGTCATCAGCTACAGAGCGTCGTTCCCCGACCTCGCGCGCAACGCGCCGATCCTCGGGATCATCTCGCCGAAGGCGCTCGTCGGCTCGGGCAACGCGGTCTCCAAGACGCTCGAGCAGAGAAGCTACGGCGCCGGCGCGTTCCGCTTCGACGCCCCCTTCAGCGGCAACTCGTTCACGATGAACGCGTTCACGGGCTACTGGGGCCACGGCCCGTACCTGGAGACGATCAACTGTCGTGTCGTCCCGGACGAGAGCGCCCGCGTCGCGGCGCTGAAGGCCGGCGACATCGACTTCATGCTGCAGCTCGGCCCGCAGCTCCAGCAGCAGATCTCAGGTGACAAGCGCTTCCAGCTCGTGAGCGCCGTCACGTGGCTCCAGGACCGCCTGATCTTCGCGTGCGACCGCGCGCCGTTCACCGACCAGCGCGCGCGCCAGGCGGTCTCCTACGCGCTCGACCGCCAGTTGATGATCGACAGACTGCTGCTCGGGCAGGGCTCGGTCGGCAAGGGCCTGATGCCGAACGGCTGTTACGGCTACACCGAGCCGTCGCTCCAGTACACGCGCGACCTCGCCAAGGCCAGACAGCTCTGGCAGGCGGCTGGCGGCGCGGGCCACACGGTGACCGTCGCCTACGGCTCCAGCGACCCGCAGACGACCGTGCGCCAGGCGGAGACCGTCGTCGCGATGCTCGGCGAGGCCGGCATACACGCCAAGACGGTCGTGCTCGGCTCGGCCGAGCAGGGCGAGGAGTTCCACGGCAGATCGCGCAAGACCGACATCCTCGTCGTCAACTTCGGCTGGATCAACGGCGGCCCGTTCTTCTACACGCCGAGCGTCTTCGCCGACACGCAGTCGGCGCGCTACACGGGCAGAGACGTGCTCGACCTGCAGGTGAAGCAGAACGCGACGGCCGACGGGCCGCAGCGCGAGGCGCTGCTGAAGCAGCTGCAGGCGCTCGCGCAGGAGCGCGACTATGTGCTGCCGGTCGCGGAGGTCAGATCGAGCGACGCGCTCGATGCGAGCCTGAAGGGGTACAAGTCGGCCAAGAACGGCTTCATGTACCGCTTCGACACGATCTACCGGGCGTAGGACCCGAACCAGGCTCGGCACCGATGACGCGGTATCTGCTGACGCGGCTCGCACAGGGCGTCGCCGTCGTCCTCGGCGCCGTCGCGATCAGCTTCCTGCTCGTCAACGCAGTCGGCAACCCGGTGGACGCTCTGGGCACCGGTGCGCAGCTCACGGAGCGCGCGCACCGGGAGCTGATCCACCAGTACGGGTACGACCAGCCGTTGCCGGCGCGGTTCGCGGACTATCTCTCCCGTCTGCTCCGCGGCGACTTCGGCACGTCGTTTCGCTCGGAGGACTCGGCGCTCGCGCTGGTCCTCCGAGCACTGCCGAACACGTTCCTGCTGATCCTCGTGTCGGTCGTGCTGGCGTGGCTGATCGCCGCGCCGGTCGCGATCCGCAGCGTGCTGAAGCGTGACTCGCGCAGCGACCGCGTCGTGCGCAACGGCCTCGTCGTGATCCAGGGCGTGCCGGACTTCTGGCTCGCGCTGCTGCTGGTGATCGTGTTCGCCGTCACGCTCGGCTGGCTGCCGGCGATCGCGGACGGCTCGCCGAGCGCGATCGTGCTGCCGATGTGCGCGATCGCGCTGCCGCTCGTGTCGACGTTCGTGCGGATGCTGCGCAGCCAGCTCCTGGAGGTGATGACGAGCGACTTCGTGATCGCGATGAGCGTGCGCGGCCTGTCGATGCGCAAGATCGTCCTGCGCCACGTGCTGCCCAACGCGCTGCCGCCGATCGTCACCTTCATGGCGCTGCAGCTCGGCTGGCTGCTCGGCGGGACGCTGATCGTCGAGACGGTCTTCGGCTGGCCCGGAATCGGTGACCTCGCCGTCACCGCCACGACGCAGACCGACCTGCCGGTGGTCGAGGCGGCGATCGTGCTGACGGCGGCCGCCTATGTGCTCTGCAACCTGCTCGCCGACCTGCTCGTGGTCGCGCTCGACCCGCGCATCCGGGTCGCGGGCCGATGAGCGTCACGTCGATCCGCCTGCCGGGCCGTGCCCGCGGCGCGCTGAGTGCGCGCCGGCGCCGCTGGCCGACATCGCTCGTCGTCGGCGTCGCGATCGTCGTCGCGGCCGCCGTGCTCGCGTTGCTCGGACCGCTGCTGTTGCCGGACCCGAACCACCAGGACCTCCTCACCGCCGCGCTGCCGCCGCTCAGCGCCGGGCACCCGCTCGGGACCGACGCGCTCGGCCGCGACGTGCTCGCGTGGATCGCATCGAGCATCCGCATCTCGGCGCTCGTCGCCGTCAGCGTCGTCACCGTCGCGGCGCTCGTCGGCGTCGCCGTCGGGCTGCTGGCCGGCTACGTCGGCGGCGCGTTCGACGCGCTGCTGATGCGGCTGGTCGACCTCCAGCTCGCGATCCCGCCGCTGCTGCTGTTCATCTGCGCGGCGTCGGTCGTCGGCCGCAGCCTGCTCGTGATCATCGTGCTGCTCGCGATCCCGTCGTGGGTCCCGTACGCGCGCGTCGTGCGCACGCGCGTGCTCGTCGAGCGCGAGCGCGCCTCGGTCGCCGCCGCGCGGCTCGCCGGCGCCAGTCACCTCGGCGTGCTCGTGCGCGAGCTGCTGCCGGCGACGCGCAGCCTCGTGATCGTGCTCGCCTCGCTGCAGCTCGGCTGGATCCTGCTGTGGGAGACGGCGCTCAGCTTCGTCGGGATCGGCGTGCACCCCCCCAGCACGAGCTTCGGCTACATGATCGCCCAGGGCCGCGACGCGCTCGCGCAGCAGTGGTGGGTCGTCGCCTTCCCGGGGCTGGTGCTCGCGCTGCTCGTGCTGGCCTCGAACCTGATCGGCGACGGATTGGGCGAGCAGCTGGACGTGGAGGTCGAGGTGACGGACGCATGAGCGCCGAGCAACACGACATCGCCCCGCCCGCCGTGGCCGCTTCCGGGCGGCACGTCGTCGAGAACGTCACGGTGCGCGTCGGCGCGGCCGACGCGAAGCCGCTGGTGGACGGCGTCAGCTTCACGCTCGCGCCCGGAACGATCACCGGCGTCGTCGGCGAGACCGGCGCGGGCAAGACGCTCACGATGCGCGCCCTGCTCGGCCTGCTGCCGGCGGGCCTGCGCGCGGCGGGGAGCCTCGCGCTCGCCGGCGAGGGGCAGCTCGACCTCGCCGACGGCGACGGCTTGAGAGCGCTGCTCGGGCGCGAGACGTCGTGCGTCCTGCAGAACCCGCACAGCATGCTCGACCCGCTCCAGCGGATCGCGAAGCAGCTGCGCGAGGGCGTCGTCGAGCGCAGATTGGCGACGCGCGCCGAGGCCGACGCGCGCGCCCGCGAGCTGCTCGCGGCGATGGGCTTCGCCGACCCCGACGCGGTGCTGCCGCTCTACCCGCACCAGCTCAGCGGCGGGATGGCACAGCGCGTCGCGACGGCGCTCGGGATGATGCCGCGCCCGCGCGTGCTCGTGCTCGACGAGCCGACGTCCGCGCTCGACGCGCACGTGCGGCTCGAGGTGCTCGGCCTGTTCCGCGAGCTCGCGCGCTCGTCGGGGACGGCGGTGATCCTGATCAGCCACGACCTCGGGCTCGTGAACCGCTTCTGCGACGAGCTGATCGTCATGTACGCCGGCACGATCGTCGAGCGCGGCGAGACGGCCGCCGTCGTCGCGGCGCCGCGCCACCCCTACACGGCCGCGCTGCTCGACTGCTCGGCGACGTTCGACGCCGCGCCGGGCGAGCCGATGGCGACCGTCGCCGGCGCGCCGCCGCCGCCGGCCCGGCGGCCCGACGGCTGCCCCTACGTGCCGCGCTGCCCGCTCGCGATCGCGCGCTGCCACGTCGAGCGCCCGCGGCTGCGCGACGTCGCCGGCGGCGAGCAGGCCGCCTGCCACCGCGCCGAGGAGATGGAGGCGGAGCGCGAGCGTGTCACCGGCGCAGTCGTCCTCGGCGCGCCGCTGCGCACGGTGTCCGAGCCGGACGACCCCGACCGCGTCGTCGTGCGCGTGCACGAGGCGGCCGCCGACTACCGCCGTCAGGGCACGTCGTTCCGCGCGCTCGAGGGCGTCTCGTTCGAGCTGCTGCGCGGGCGCACGCTCGCGGTCGTCGGCGAGAGCGGCGCCGGCAAGTCGACGCTCGTGAAGCTGATCGCCGGCTTCGAGCAGGCGTCGGAGGGAGCCGTCGAGGTCGACGGCGCGCCGCCGCGGCTGCGCGCCGGGAAGGTCTCGCCGGTCCAGGTCGTCTTCCAGCACCCGAACGAGGCGCTCAACCCGTACGTCAGCGTCGGGCGCAGCGTCGCGGCGCCGCTGCGCGGGCTGCCGCGCGAGGCGAGACGCGCGCGCGTCGCCGAGCTGCTGGAGAGCGTCGGGCTCGACCCGGCGCGCGCCGGCGCGCGTCCGCGCGCCTTCAGCGGCGGCCAGCTCCAGCGCGTCGTGCTCGCGCGGGCGCTGGCGGCGAGCCCGTCCGTGCTGATCTGCGACGAGGCGACCTCCGCGCTCGACGTCTCCGTGCAGGCGCAGATCGCGAACCTCGTGATGCGGCTGCAGGCCGAGCAGGGCTTCGCCTGTCTGCTCGTCACGCACGACCTCGGGCTCGCGCACGTGATGGCCGACGACGTGCTCGTGCTGCGGACGGGGCGGCCCGTCGAGCTGGCGCCGGCGCGCTCGTTCTTCGCCGGCCCGGGGACCGAGTACGCGCGCGGCCTGCTGGCGGCGACGCGCGACCATCAGCTGCGGGCGGCGGTCAGGTCCGACGCCGCCGGCACGATCGCGATCGACGGCCCGCTCGTCGCCGAGGCCGCCGACGGGTAGTCATCTGACAACTGCCCTGTGGACCGATAAGCTTCCGCGCAATGGTCGTCCCCAAGTCGAAGCGCTCGCTCGCCGTCGCGCTCGCGCTGCGCGAGCAGGACCAGGCCGCCTCGCGCACGGCGCTCGTCCCGCGCCGTCCGCTCGCCGACGAGGTGTCCGAGCTGATCGCGCGCGAGCTGATCTTCAGCGACCTGATCGGTCCCGGGGAGCTGCTGCCGAGCGAGAAGGAGCTGACCGAGCGCTACGGCGTCTCGCGCGTGACGGTTCGCTCCGGGCTGCGGACGCTCAAGGAGGCCGGCCTGATCACCGTCCGCCAGGGCGTCGGCGCGATCGTGATGCCGCGCAGCGACGCGGCGCGCTACTCGCTCGACCGGCTCAGCTCGCTCGAGACGCTCGCGCACGAAGCCGGCCAGGAGCTGACGACGGCGGACGTCGAGATCGAAGAGCAGGAGGCCGATGCCGAGACGGCGCACCGCCTCGAGATCGCAGAGGGCGCTGCCATGCTCGTCGCCCATCGCCTCGCGCGCATAGGCGACGCGCCCGTCGCCTGGCTCGTCGACGCCGTGCGCCGCGACGTGCTGTCGCCCGAGCGGCTCGCGCAGGCCGGCGGGTCGGCGCTCGACGCGCTGCTCGCCGACCCGGCGCTGACGGTCGAGTACGCCGACTGCGACCTGTCCGCCGTGGCGCTGCCGGCCGACGTCGCCGTGCGCCTCGGCGTGAAGGCCGGGAGCGTCGCGCTGCTGCTCGACGAGGTCGTCTGCACGCTCGCCGGCGAGCCGCTCGCGCGGCGGCGCGGCTGGCATCTTCAGGCGTCGGACGAGCCGCACTTCGCGGTGCGCCGCCGCCGCCGCGTCGGCGGCTGACGCGGCGCCTCAGCGCACGAGCGGGAGCAGCAGGCGCGCCGCGCGTCCGGCATCGCCGGTCAGGACCCGCTGCGTGCGGTCGCGGTCCAGCCCCAGCAGGTAGTGGGGGTACGAGCTGGCGGCGAGCAGCAGCGCGAGGCGGCTGCCGGCCGCGACGCGGTGGTGCAGCGGCGACAGCGCGACGTCGAGGCGCACCGGCTCGCCGGCGGGCGCGGGCGCGGTTGCCACACCGGCCGCGAGCGTCGTCATGCGCCCGTCGGGCGTGACCTCCGCGAGCCGCGCCACGAGCCCGGCGGGCGAGCGGTCGCTGGCGACCCAGGCGGTCAGCCGCGGCGCGCCGGCCAGCTCGGCGGGCGCCTCGAACGCGGGCGAGCGCAGCACTGCGACGTCGTCACGCGCGGCGAGCGGCGCGAGATCGACCGGGCCCTCGCGCATCTGCAGCCGGCCCGGCACCGGGATGCCGGTCGACGGTCCGCCGAGCGCCGGCGCGGGGTCGTCAGCGTGGCTCGCGAGCACGAGCGCGGTCGCGGCACGTGCGTCCGCCGTCGCGGCTCCTCCGCCCGCGTCGAACGCGCCGCGGCGCGGTCCTGTCGCCCAGTCCACGAGCGCGAGCGACGGCTCGCCGGTCAGCAGCAGCTCGCGCTCCACCGTCGGCGGCGGCCAGCTCGCGCATGTGCGCCAGGCGTTCGCGCCCGTCACGTAGACCTCCGCGACCGGCGGCCGCTCGCCTTCGCCATGGATGTAGCAGGCGAGGAAGGCGAGCTGGCGCGCGGCGAGACCCCAGGCGTCGGCCGCGCCGGCGGGGAAGGTGCAGTCGCCCTGCGCGTCGCCGAGGTGGTCGTGCGCCCACGGGCCGACGATCAGGTGGTGGCCCCCGCCGCCGGCGCACGCCTCCGACCATGCGTCGATCGTGCCGCCGCCGGCGCCGTCGAACCAGCCGCAGATGTGGAGGCTCGGCACGCTCGGCGCCGGTGCGCGCTCGTCGGTGCCGTCGAGCGCCGGCAGCAGGGGCGCGATCAGCCCGCGCAGCGGGTGCCCGGCTGTGAGCGCGGCGCGCACCGGCGCGACCGGATCGTCGCCGTCGAGCAGCGCCCGCATGCGCTCGGCGTCCGCTGGCGGCAACATGTCGAGGCGCTCGCGGCCGAGCGTGCGGATCCACGAGCCCGCGACCGCGACGTCGACCGTTCCGCCAGGGCGCCAGGTGTCGGCCGAGCCGAGGCCGGCGCCCGCGGGGATCATCGCCGCGAGCACCGGGCGGGCGTCGCCGAGCACGAGCTGGGCGCGCCCGAGGTACGACGCGCCCGCGGTCGCGACGCGCCCGTCGCTCCACGGCTGGCTCGCGATCCACGCGAGCGTGCGCCGGCCGTCGTCGCGCTCCTGCGCGATGAAGCCGAAGCGGCCGGTCGAGGCGGCGCGGCCGCGCACGTCCTGCGCGACGAGCGCGAAGCCGGCGGCGAGCACCTGCTCGAGCTCGAGCCCGCGCGTGCTGCCGTGGAGGTCGCCCTCGTAGGGCGTGCGCACGAGCAGGGCCGGCCCGTGGAAGCCGGCGTGCGGGAGCGCGACCGCGGTCGCGAGCGCAGCGCCGCCCGGCATCGCGACCCGGACCAGGTGGGCAGACCCGGTCATCGCCCGATCATACGGTCGCCTGGCCACTCGATAGATTAGATCACTAGTTGACATCATACGCTGGCTGTCCTACCGTGATCTGGACCGGCATCGAGAGCGCACAGGAGGCAAGCGTGCCGTTGAATGAGGATCCGCACGCGCTCGTCTACGCGCGCCTGCTGGAGGAGCAGGCCGCCTCCGCGCCGATCGCGCGCCGCACGCCGGTCCTGACCTCCGCCAGCGTCTCCAGGCGCTGCGGCGCGACCGTCGCGTTCAAGGCGGAATGCCTGCAGCGCACCGGCTCGTTCAAGCTGCGCGGCGCGCTGAGCAAGCTGCGGCGGGTCGAGCGCGAGAGCCGCGGGGTCGTCGCCGGCAGCGCCGGCAACCATGCGCAGTCGCTGGCGTACGCCGCGCGCCACGCGGGGATGGCCTGCGAGGTCTTCATGCCCCTCGACGCCGCCGTCTCGAAGTTGCAGGCGGTGCGTGCGTTCGGCGCCGAGGTCCACCAGCAGGGCGCCTCCGTCGACGAGTGCGTCGCGCTCGCGCGCGAGCGCGCGAGGGAGGCCGGCCTGACGTTCGTCCATCCGTTCGACGACCACGACGTGATCGCGGGGCAGGCGGGCGTCGGGGTCGAGCTGGTCGAGGACGTCCCCGACCTGCGCCGCGTGATCGTGCCGATCGGCGGCGGCGGGCTCGCGAGCGGGGTTGCGCTCGCGCTCAAGCAGGCGCGCCCGGAGGTCGACGTGATCGGCGTGCAGGCGGCGGCGTGCGCGCCGATCGCTGCGTCGCTGCGCCGCGGCGAGCTCGTCGTCTCCGCGAGCGCGCAGACGATCGCCGACGGGATCGCCGTCAAGCGCCCCGGGGCTCTCACGCTGCCCCTGCTCGAGCGCTGGCTCGACGACGTCGCGACCGTCGAGGAGGACGCGATCGCGGAGGCTATGGTGCTGCTGCTGGAGCGCTCCAAGCTCGTCGTGGAGGGGGCCGGCGCCGCGTCGCTCGCCGCGCTGCTGTCCGGCGCCGTCGCGCCGGCGAGCGCCGGCACGACGGTCGCGATCCTCTCCGGCGGCAACGTCGACGTCGGGTTGCTCGCGGCGATCGCCAGTCACGAGGAGACGCGCGCCGGCCGTCGTGCGCGCCTCTTCACCGAAGTCTCCGACCGTCCCGGCGGGCTGGCCGCGCTGCTGACCGCCGTCGCCGCCGCGAACGCGAACGTGATCGCCGTCGAGCACGTCCGCGACGGCGTCCCGCTGCCCGTCCGCGCGACGGGCGTCGCGCTCACCGTCGAGACGCGCGACCGCGAGCACCTCGCCCGCCTGCTCGACGACCTGCACGGCGCGGGCTACGCGGTCCAAGCGGACTGACGCCCGTCCGCGCGTGCCCGTTCGCAGCACGGATCCTGAAAGCGGTTCGCCACCTGGCTAAAGATTGAATCACTAGTTGACGGCACGTCTAGTCAGTAGTACGGTGATGCAATCTCGGCTGGTCTGCGCCGGGTGTGGCCGAAAAGGAGAGAGAGTGCTGTCGAACGAGGAATCACAGAGGCAGATGGCCAGATCGCTGTCGCGCCAGAGCGGGGCGGTGCCCGAATCGCTCGCGGCCGAGATCCGCGGCGCGGCCGATGGGCGCGAGCTCACGCGTCAGGCATTCCTGATGCGGGGCGCGGGCGGGCTGGTGGCGTTCTCGAGCCTCAGCGCCGTGCTCGCCGCCTGCGGCAGCGGCAGCTCGACGACCGGGACTGCCGGCGGCGCCGGCACGGCGGGCAGCCGCCCGGCGAGACCGACCGGCACGCTGACGTTCGCGATGGCCGGCTTCCCGGTCTCGCTCGACCCGACCGTCGACGGCGCGATCTCGACGATCTCGGTGTGCGCGCAGGTGTACGAGGGGCTGACCGGGTTCGATCCCGAGTACAGACAGCTCGTCGGCGTCCTGGCGACGAGATGGGAGACGAGCCCCGACGCGCGCACGTGGACGTTCACGCTGCGCGAGGGCGTCAGATTCCACGACGGCACCAAGCTGGACGCGACCGCCGCGCGCAAGAGCATCGAGTACACGCTGCGCAGAACCAGCACCTTCGGCGTGCTGCTCGGCGCGCCGACGCTCGACGACTCGACGCCCGGGAAGCTGATCTTCCGCTACAGAGATCCGTTCCCGGACTGCGCGCGCAACCTCACGTACGTCGGCCCGATCTTCTCGCCGAAGCTGCTCGCCGGCTCGACCGCCGACGCCGAGAAGCGCGTCGCCAAGCAGCATGCGGGCACGGGGCCGTTCCAGTTCGCCTCCGTCAAGGACGGCGAGTCGATCGAGCTGACCGCGTTCGACGGCTACTGGGGCGAGAAGGCCGGCGTCGCCAGACTCGACTTCCGCAACGTCCCGGACGAGAGCGCCCGCAACTCGGCGCTCGCCGCCGGCGACGTCAACCTCATCGTGCAGGTCGCGCCGCTGCCGGCCCAGTCGATGAGAGCGAACAGCAACCTGGCCGTCCAGTCGAAGCCGACGTGGACGACGGTCTGCCTGAGCCCCGTCTACACGATGAAGCCGTTCACCGACCTGCGCGTGCGCCAGGCGGTGCTGCACGCGCTCGACCGCAGAACGCTCGTCGACAAGCTGCTGCTCGGGCAGGCTCAGGTCGACGACTCGATGCTCCCGCAGGGCGTCTACGGCTACGTGGTCGCGGACACGACCTACGCGTACGACCCCAGCAAGGCGAGAGCGCTGTTGAAGGAGGCCGGCTACGACGGCTCGCCGCTGCGCATGGCCGCGCGCGCGGACGCGGTGCTGGCGAGCGAGATCTCGCAGGCGCTCGCCGGGCAGCTCAACGCCGCGGGCTTCAAGGTCACGGCAGAGGTGCTCGACCCGGCCGCCTACGAGGCGGACATCAACGGCCCGAACCCGAGATACCAGATCCACTGGAACGAGTACGGGTGGGTCACCGGCGGGCCGTTCCACCTCACGCTCGGCGACATCGCCGCCCGCGGGAAGTACTCGACGCCCGCGTACGACAAGCTCGTCGCGAAGGTCCAGTCGACGCCCGACGGGCCCGCGCGCGAGGCCGTGATCAAGCAGGCGGTCGAGCTGTGGGCGAGAGACGCGGCGTGGGCGACCCTGTGGGTCCCGAACCGCATCGACGTGGCGTCCGCGAGCGTGCAGGGGTACCGCACCCCGCCGAACGTGATCACGCTGCTCGGCAACGCCTACCTCAACGGCGCGGCCTGAGGCAGGCGGGGCGCGCGTCAATCGATGGTCCGCTTCATCGCCACCCGAGTCGTCCAGGGGCTGCTCGTCGTCTTCGGCGCGGCGACGATCAGCTTCCTGCTGACGAGCGTCTCGGGCAACGCGGTCGACGCGCGCTACAGCAACCTCGACGCTGCGACCCGGGCGCGGCTGATCCATCAGTACGGCTACGACCAGCCGCTCCCGGTTCGCTACGTCCACTACCTCGGCAACCTGCTGCACGGCGACTTCGGACCGTCGTCGAGCGTCTCCAGCTCGCCGCTGGCGCGGGTCGGCAATGCGCTGCCGTACACGCTCACGCTCGTCGGCTGCGCGATCGTCCTCGCGACGCTGATCGCCGTGGCGGTCGCGACGTACGGCGCGATCCGGCGCGAGAGCCGCGTGGCCGTCGGCCTGCGCCGCACCTTCATGGCGCTCCAGGGGATCCCCGAGTTCTTCGTCGGGCTGGTGCTGGTGCTCGTGTTCGCGGTGCAGCTCGGCTGGCTGCCGAGCTTCGGCGCGAACGACGCGTCCTCGTATGTCCTGCCGGTCGCCGCGCTGACGATCCCGCTGATCTCGACGTTGACGCGCCTGATGCGCTCGCAGCTGCTCGACGTGCTCGGGCGCGACTTCGTCGTCGCGCTCCGCGCGAAGGGGCTGACCCAGCGGCAGATCGTCTTGCGCCACGGGCTGCGCAACTCGGCACCGCCGTTGATCACGTATCTGGCGTTGCAGCTCGGCTGGCTGCTGGGCGGGACGTTGATCGTCGAGGTGGTGTTCGGCATTCCCGGCATCGGCTCGCTCGTCGTCGCCTCCGCCGGCGTGCGCGACGTCGCGACGGTGCAGGCCGTCGTCGTGGTCGTGGCGATCGGCTACGTGGCGCTGAACCTGCTCGCGGACCTCGCGGTGTACGCGATCGATCCGCGCATCCGGAGGCCCGCATGAGCGCCGCCGACGCCACGGCCGCTGCCGCCGCGGCCGGCCGCCCGGCGACGCGCCGGCGCCGCTGGCATCGGGTGCCCGGGTCGCTGCGGCTGGGGCTGGGGATCTATGCGTTCGCGCTCGTGCTCGCCTTCGTCGGCGAGGTCGCGCTCGAGGACCCCAACCGGCAGGACCTCGCGAGCGCGCTCGAGCCGCCCGGCAGCCCCGGGCACCTGCTCGGCACCGACGTGCTCGGCCATGACGTGCTGTCGTGGGTCGCGCACAGCGTCGTGACATCGCTCGTGATCGGCGTCTGCGTCGTCGCGATCTCGGCCGTCCTCGGCAGCATGATCGGGGTGGTCGCGGGCTATGTGGGCGGGGCGCTGGACGCGGTGCTGATGCGGGTGGTGGACCTGCAGCTCGCGGTGCCGCCGTTGCTGCTGTTCATCTGCGCGACGTCGACGCTCGGGCACTCGATGCTGACGTTGATCCTGCTGATCAGCGTCGTGAGCTGGGTGCCGTATGCGCGCGTCGTGCGCACACAGGTGCAGTTGGAGAGCACGCGCGCGTCGGTCGCCGCGGCGCGGCTCGCGGGCGTGGGCCGCCTGCGCCTGCTGACGGTGCACCTGCTGCCGTCGGCCGCGGCGATGATCCTGGTGCTGGCCTCGCTGCAGATGGGCTTCGTGCTGCTGTGGGAGGCGAGCCTGAGCTTCATCGGCCTCGGCATCCAGCCACCGAGGGCGAGCCTCGGCTTCCTGATCGCGCAGGGTCGCTCCAGTCTGCAACAGGCATGGTGGGTGGTCGTCTTCCCGGGCACGATGCTGGCGCTGCTGCTGCTCGCGGCCAACGTGACCGGCGACGGCCTGCAGGAGCGCCTTGGCGTCGACGTGGAGATGGTGGAGAGATGAGGGACGTGTCGGAGGCCCGGGAGATCGTCGTCAGAACGTGCGGCAGCTCGCCGGTCACGCTCGTCGACGGCGTCTCGATCACGGTCGGCGCGGGTGAGATGGTCGGCGTCGTCGGCGAGACGGGCGCGGGCAAGACGGTCACGATGCGCGCGCTGCTGGGGCTGCTGCCGGGAGGCCTGCGCGCCGAGGGCGAGCTGACGGTGGCCGGTCGCCGCATGGGGCTCGGCCAGCTCGACGCGGTGCGCGCGCTGCTGGGTGTCGAGACGTCGGTCGTGTTGCAGAACCCGCTCGGGATGCTCGACCCGCTGCTGCGCGTGCGCGACCAACTGGTGGAGGGCGTCGTGCTGCGCGGCGGCATGGACGCGGCGGCGGCGCGCGAGCGCGCGACCGGGCTGCTCGCGCAGATGGGCTTCTCCGATCCCGAGGCGATCATGGCGCTCTACCCGCATCAGCTCAGCGGCGGGATGGCGCAGCGTGTGGCGACGGCGATGGGGATGATGCCGCGGCCGCGGCTGCTGGTGCTCGACGAGCCGACCTCTGCGCTCGACGCGGGCGTGCGCGTGGAGGTGCTGCGCGCGTTCGCGCGCGCGGCGAAGGAGGAGGGGACGGGCGTGATCCTCGTCAGCCACGACCTCGGGCTCGTCAGCCACTTCTGCGATCAGGTCACCGTGATGTACGCCGGCCGCGTCGCCGAGCAGGGGCCCACGCGCCAGCTGCTGCAGGCGCCGGCCCACCCGTACACGGTTGCGCTGCTGGAGGCGTCCGCGACGCTGTGGGCCAAGCGCCGGGAGCCGCTGCGCACGATCGCGGGGGCGCCGCCGAACCCGAGCGCCCGGCCGCCTGGGTGCGCGTTCGCGCCGCGCTGTCCGCGTGCCACGGATCTCTGCACGGCGCAGCGTCCGCCGCTGACGGCCGGCGCCGGCCGCGAGCTCGCCTGTCACCACCCGCACGGGGAAGGGGCGGTCGCCGCATGAGCGATTCCGTCGTCCTGCGCGTCGAGGACGTCTCGCACGACTACGCGGTCGCGGGCGGCAGACGCCGCATCCTGCACGACGTGTCGCTGTCGGTCGAGGCAGGGCGCACGCTGGCGGTGGTCGGCGAGAGCGGTGCGGGCAAGAGCACCCTGACGCGGCTCGTCGCAGGGCTTGAGCGGCCGACCGGGGGCCGCGTGGCCGTCAACGGCGAGAGCCCGGCGTTGCGCGTCGGCGTCACCTCGCCCGTGCAGATGGTCTTCCAGAATCCGCTCGAGGCGCTCAACCGCTTCGTCAGCGTCGGCGCCAACGTGCGGGAGGCGCTGAAGCACCTGCCGCGGCGCGAGCGGCCCGGGCGCGTCGCCGAGCTGCTGGAGCAGGTCGGCATCAGCGCCGCGCGCGCAGGCGACAAGCCGCGCGCGTTCAGCGGCGGGCAGCTGCAGCGGATCGTGATCGCACGGGCGCTGGGCGCGGAGCCGAAGCTGCTGCTGTGCGACGAGCCGACGTCGGCGC
>DASRXW010000062.1:0-32725 GCA_035654055.1 Conexibacter sp. | reverse complement strand
GCGCGCCACCCGCGACGGCGATACGGTGACCCTGCCCACGAACCGGAGGTTGGAAGCATGTTCGCTCCACGACGGCGCCCGCTCATGCGCGCGGCGATGATGGGAGGCGCGGGCTACGTCGCCGGCAAGCACGCGCAGCGGTCGGCCGGCCGCGTGTCCGACCAGGAGGCGCGTCTCGAGGCGCTCGAGCAGCAGCCGGTCGCGGCTGCTCCGGCAGCGGCCGCGCCCACCGCTGCTACACCCGCCGGCGGCCAGGACGTCGTCGCCAGACTCACCGAGCTGAAGGGCCTGCTCGACGCCGGCGTGCTCACGCAGGACGAGTTCGACGCGGCCAAGCGCAAGGTGCTGGGCGCATGACGACCGAGCGGATGGACGCGATGGAGAGCGGTCCGATGCAGCTCGTGGTGCTCGGCTTCGCGGGCGGGGAGATGCGTGGCGAGGTGCTCGCCGAGCTGGACCGGCTCGCCGAGCACGACATCGTGCGGCTCGTCGATGCGCTGCTGGTGCGCAAGCACGAGGACGGCAGCGTCGAGCTGATGGAGATCTCGCAGGAGGTCGGCGGTGACGTCGAGAGCGGCGCGCTCGTCGGCGCGCTCACGGGCCTGATCGCCGAGGCCGAGGACGGCGGCGCCGAGGCGCCCACCGCGGCCGCGCAGCTCGAGGCGCTCGAGGCGGACGTCTGGTACGTCGCCGACGCGATCCCGCCCGGCACCGCGGCGGCCGTCGCGCTGCTCGAGCACCGCTGGGCGATCCCGCTGCGCACTGCCCTCCAGGGCGCCGGCGGCGAGCTGCTCGAGGAGGCGTGGGTGCACCCGCTCGACCTCGCGGCGGTCGGCTTGGACGGCTGACACGGACGCCGACCCTGTCGGCAAGCCCAGGAGTGCGCGGGCACGCGCCGAGCCTCAGGCCATGGGCTGCCACGGATCAGGAGCTGCTCGGGCTCGCGCTCGTCCGGCTACGCGCCCAGCGGGCGATCCAGACGACCTCAGCTCGGCGCGCCCGGAGCGCCGGCTTCCTCGGCCTCGCGTCTGCGACGCAGGTTGCCGACGAGCAGCGAGATGACGGTCACGAGGTAGATCTGGCCGGTCAGCATCTCCAGCACGGCGACCGCCCGGCCGCCGCGCTGGGCGGGCGTGAAGTCGCCGAAGCCGGTCGTCGTCATCGACGTGAAGCTGAAGTAGACGCGCTGGCTCTCGCTGCCGTCGGTGCCCTGTGCGAAGTACGCGCCGTCGCCGACCTTCGCCATCGTCGTGATCGCGAACGAGAAGACGATCCCGAGCAGCAGGTAGACCGCGAGCGCCCCGGCCACCGCCTGCACCGTCACCCCGCTCACGCGCAGCAGCACGATCAGCCCCCGCACGAGCTGCACGAGCGTCGTCAGGATCAGCACGGCGCTCGTCGCGGTGCCGACCGCCTGCGGGATCCAGTCGAACGCGACGGCGGCCACGAGCACCACCGTCGCGAGCAGCAGCGCGACGCCCACGCGCTCGCGCAGCCGCATGTCGCCGCGGCTCGTCGCGATCACGACCAGCAGCATCCCGCCCGCGAACAGCAGCCCGACCGCGCGGCTCCACGACGTCTCCGGCGCGATGATCAGGAACAGCACGGCGGCGAGCGCGACCGCCAGCACGATCCCGTACCGGTGGCTCGCCTCCAGCTCGAGCGTCGGCGTCGATCCGGATTCCATGACCGCTGCACAGGATCGCGAACGCGGCGGCGGCACCGTGCCCGCACTGGCTCGAACGCGCGGGCCGGTGCTCCTACGCCCTGTGGCTCAGAGCGCCAGTCCGAGCGGGGCCTCGAGCAGGGCGCGGATGCGGGCGAGGACCTGGGCGGCGTCGGCGCCGTAGAGGATGCGGTGGTCGCCGACGAGCGTGAGCGTCATGCGCTTGCCCGGCACGACGGCGCCGTCGACCACGACCGGGACGTCGCGCAGCGCGCCGACGGCGAGGATTCCCGCCTGCCCGGCGTTGACGATCGCGGTGAACTCGGTCACGCCGAACATGCCGAGGTTCGAGACGGTGAACGTGCCGCCGCTCAGCTCGGGCGGCGTGATCGCACCGGAGCGCACGCGCGCCGCGAGCGCGCGCGTCTCGGCGGCGATCTCGCCGAGCGACTTCTGGTCCGCGTCGAAGATCGTCGGCACGATCAGCGCGTCCTCCGCCGCGACTGCGACGCCGACGTTGACGCGCTCGTACAGCTCGAACCTCCCGTCCTTGTAGGCGCCGTTCGCGCGCGGGAACTCGCGCAGCGCGAGCGCCGCGGCCTTCACGACGAGGTCGTTGTACGACGACACCGGTCGGTCGTGGGTCGCGAGCGCCTTCAACTGCTCGCGCACCGCGACCGCCGCCGCCATGTCGATCTCCATCGACACCTGGAAGTCCGGCACGGTCGCCTTCGCCTCCGCCATCCGCCGCGCGATCGTCTGCTGCGTCCGCGACAGCTCCACGACCGTCACCGCGCCCTTCCCGGTCCCGCCCTCGCCGGAGGTGACGGGGCCGGGCGCGGCGGCGGGGGCAGGCGCGGCGGCAGCGGGAGCGCCCGCACCCGCCGCCTCCACGTCCGCCTTCACGATCCGACCGCCGGGGCCGGTCCCGCTCACCGACGCAAGGTCCACGCCCCGCTCCCGCGCCAGCCTCCGCGCGACGGGCGACGCCTTCGGGCGCCGCCCGTTGTCTTCGGTCGGCGTCGGCGCCTCGCCACGCCCACCCACAGCGGGCATCGAGGGGGAGGGAGCGGCCGGCTCGGCCGGGGCGGCGGACGCCGATCGGGCGGGTGGCGCGGGGGAAGCTGTCTCCGCGGCTCCGCCCGCGGGGACACTTCCCCCGTCGACAGGACCCGCCCGCCGCGCGGCCTGGCCCGAGGGCGAGTCGCCACCGCCGCCGATCCGCGCGATCAGCTCCCCGATCGGCAGCGTGTCGCCCTCGGCGGCAACGATCTCCAGCACACCAGCTGCGTCGGACTCGTACGTCATGTTCGCCTTGTCCGTCTCGATCTCCACCAGCTCCTCGCCGCGCTCGACCTCGTCGCCGGACGACTTGAGCCATCTCAGGATCGTGCCCTCCTCCATCGAGTCGGACAGGTGGGGCATGACGACGTCGGGCACGGGCGGCGGTCCTTTCTAGAGGTCGCGGAGCGTCGCAAGCGCCGCCGCGACGACCTGCGGCTCGTGGGGGAAGGCGATCTGCTCCAAGGGCTTCGAGTAGGGCATCGGCACGTCCGCGCCGGTGACGCGACCCACAGGCGCGTCGAGGTCGTCGAACGCCTGCTCCTGGATCAGCGCGGCGAGGTTCGCGCCGACGCCGCCGTGCGGCCAGCCCTCCTCGACGATCACGCAGCGGTTCGTCTTGCGGACCGAGGCGAGGATCGTGTCGAGGTCCAACGGCCGCAGCGTGCGCGGGTCGATCACCTCGGCGGAGACGTCGTGCTCGTCGGCGAGCACGTCCGCGGCACGCGAAGCCGTCAGCGCCATCCGCGAGATGCCGACGAGCGTGACGTCCTCGCCCGCGCGCGTCACGGCCGCCTTGCCGAACGGCACGAGATGGTCGCCGTCCCCTGGATCGGGCACGTCGCCGCGCTGGCCGTAGAGGTACTCGTGCTCGATGAAGATCACGGGGTTGTCGTCGCGGATCGCCGACTTCAGCAGCCCCTTCGCGTCGGCCGGCGTCGAGGGGACCGCGACGAGCAGGCCCGGGACGTGGAGGTACAGGGCCTCGAACGAGTGGCTGTGCGTCGGACCGAGCTGGTGGCCGGCGCCCTGCGGCATCCGTATGACGAGCGGCACCTTCGCCTGGCCGCCGAACATGTAGTGGATGTGCGCAGCGTGGTTGACGATCTGGTCCATCGCGAGCAGCGAGAAGTTGACGGTCATCAGCTCGACGACGGGCCGCGTGCCCGTCATCGCCGCGCCGACGCCCATCCCGACGATCGTGTTCTCGGAGATCGGCGTGTCGCGCACGCGCGCTTCGCCGAACTCCTCCAGCAGTCCCGCGGTCACCTTGTAGGCGCCGTTGAAGACGCCGATGTCCTCGCCCATCAGGAAGACGCGCTCGTCGCGCGTCAGCTCCTCGCGCAGCGCCTGGTTGAGTGCGTCGCGGTAGCGGACGACGGCCATCAGCCGCCCCGCTCGCCGTCGTGCGTGCGCCCGCCCGCCCCGACGTCGACGTCCTGCGCCTCGTCCGCCGGCCGCGCCTCGGTCGCCTCGTGCGGGCCGGCGGCGTGCTGGTCGTACTCCTCGCGCGTCGCCGCGTCGACCCCGTGCTCGCGCTCGTCCTCGCCGCGGTGCACGCCCGGCGAGCGCTCGTCGACCGAGTACCAGCCGCGCACCTGGTCGCCGAGCACGTAGACGTCGTCGTAGAGCGACTCGGGTGCGGGGAACGGGGACGCGTCCGCGAACGCGACCGCCTCGTCCACGCGCGCCACCGCCTCCGCGTCGAGCTGCTCGACGCCCGCCTTGTCGACGATCCCCGCCTCCTCCAGCCGCGCCGACCAGAGCGCGATCGGGTCGCGTCTGCGCCATTCGGCGACCTGCTCTCTCGTGCGGTACTCCTCCGGGTCGGCCATCGAGTGCCCGCGGAAGCGGTAGGTGACCGCCTCCACCAAGACCGGCTGGCGCTCGTCGCGCGCGCGCCGCAGCGCGTCCACGATCGTGCGGTGCGTGTCGGCGACGTCCATCCCGTCGCAGCGCACGCCGGGCACGCCGAACGACTCGCCCTTGCGCTGCAGGTCGGTCACCGCGGAGTGGCGCGCGAGCGCGGTCCCCATCCCGAACTGGTTGTTCGAGACCATGAAGACGACGGGCAGTCTCCACAGCGCGGCGAGGTTCATCGTCTCGCCGAAGGTGCCCTGGTTCGAGGCGCCGTCGCCGAACATGCAGAGCGTCGCGTCCTCGGTTCTCAGCAGCTCGGCCGAGAGGCCGAAGCCGGCCGCGATCGGCAGGTTCCCGCCCACGATCCCGTAGCCGCCCATGAAGCGCCGCTCGAGGTCGAACATGTGCATCGAGCCGCCGCGCCCGCGCGAGCAGCCGTCCTGCTTGCCGAACAGCTCCGCCATCACCGCCTGCGGCGGCGTGCCGCGCGCGATCGCGTGGCCGTGCGAGCGGTAGGTGGAGATCAGGTAGTCGGCGTCGCGCAGCGCGCGTGCCGCACCGACGATCGTCGCCTCCTCGCCGATCGCGAGGTGGAGGAAGCCGCCGATCTTCGCCTTCGCGTACAGCTCCCCGGCGCGCTCCTCGAAACGGCGGATCAGCAGCATCGTCGCGAGCCACTCGCGCGCCGCGTCGGGCTCGGGCAGCGGCGGCGCGGCGCTGTCCGACCGGCTCCGGCGACGTCTCGCTGCCGGTGTCGTGGCCATGCGAGCCACCTTAGCGGAGGCTGGCTGGCTCGCCAGGCGGCGGCGTGCGCGGGCGCGGCGTTTCGCCCTCCGCTCATCGCGAGCGACGAGCTGCGGTACGCGGCGTTTCGCCCTCCGCTCATCGCCGAGCGACGAGCTGCGGTACGCGGCGTTTCGCCCTCCGCTCATCGCAAGCGACGAGCTGCGGGCGACGTTACCCGGCGTCGCGCCAGGCGGTGAGGAACGCGTCCGCGTCGAGGCGGCCGAGGTCCTCGCGCAGCGCGCGCACGAGCCGCCGCGCCTGCACGGCGGGCAGGTCCCAGAACAGCACGACCTCGCCGCTCTCGACGTCGACGATCTCGACGTGGTCCACCCGCCGCGGCCCGGCCAGCCACGCCGGGCCGGCGCCGCCGCGCGTGACGATCAGCCGATAGGCGCGCCGCGCGGTCATCCCGGGGCACCCCGCTCGGCGAGCGCCGCGACCGCCTGCTCGACCGCGTCCCCGCCCTGCAGCACGACCTCGCCGATCGCGATCGCGGGGAGGGTTCGCACCCCGGCGGCGGCCGCCGCGGCCGTGGCCGCGTCGAGCGCCGCGCCGACCGATCTGCGCCCGAGCGCCTGCAGCACCGCGCGCGGGTGCATCTCGCACGCCGCGGCCGCGATCAGGATGGTGTCCTCGTCGAGCGCGCGGCCGCCGGCAAACGCCTGGCGGAAGGCCGCAAGCGAGAACGCGACCGCGCGGCCGATCTGCTTCGCGTACGTCGTCGCGACCATCGCGAGGCGCATGTCGTCGTCGGGCCATGTCGCCGGCCAGCGCAGCGGTTGCACGTGCTGCGCGGCTGCGCGCCGCTCGGCGGCGGCGCGGCGCTCGTCCGCCGGCGTGTCGCCGCCCACGCCGCGGGGCAGTCCCGCGGCGAGGATCCCCACCCACTCCGGCACGACCGGCAGCTCCGCCATCACGCGCTCGGCAGCCAGGTACGACTCCGGGCTGCCGAGATCGAAGTAGAAGACGGGCTGGGAGCGGTCCGGCCGGGCACCGCCTCGCGTCGCCGGACCGTCGCCGGCGTGTCGCGTGACCGAGAGCCCGTGCTCGGACAGGATCGCGCTCCTACCCGTGGATCAGCCAGCCGTCGGCGGCGCGCGCGGCCTCCATGACGCCCTCGCTGAGCGTCGGGTGGCCGTGGATCATGCGCGCGACCTCCGGGTAGCCGCCCTCGAGCGCGCGCACGTTGACGAGCTCCTGGATCAGCTCGGTCGCCTTCGCGCCGATGATGTGCCCGCCGAGCAGCTCGCCGTATCTGCGGTCCCCGACGATCTTGATCAGGCCGGTGCGGTCGCCGTAGACGGTGCCTGCGCCGACGGCGCCGTAGGGCAGTCTGCCGACGACGACGTCGTGGCCGGCGTCCTTCGCCTGCTGCTCGGTGAGCCCGAAGCTCGCGACGTTCGGCGCGCAGAAGGTCGCGCGCGGGATGTCGACGTACGCGATCGGATGCGTCGCCTGGCCGGCGATGTCCTCCGCGGCGATGATGCCCTCGTCGGACGCCTTGTGCGCGAGCGCGGGGCCGTGGACGACGTCGCCGATCGCCCACACGCCTCTCACCGACGTGCGCTGCGCGCCGTCGACCGCGACGAGGCCTCTGTCGTCGAGCTTCACGCCCGCCTCGTCGAGCCCGAGGCCCTCGACGTCGGGGCCGCGGCCGGCGGCGATCACGAGCCAGTCGGCCTCGTCCTGCTCGCCGTTGTAGGTGAACGTCACCTTGTCTCTGGCCGATCTGACGTTCTCCACGAACGTTCTCGTGAAGATCTGCATGCCCTGCTTCTTGAGGCCGCGCTCGGCGAGCTTCGAGATCTCGGCGTCCTCGGTCGGCAGCACGCGGTCGAGCGCCTCGAACAGCAGGACCTCGGAGCCGAGGCGCGCGTAGGCGGAGGCGATCTCGGCGCCGGATGCGCCCGCGCCGACGACGGCGAGCTTCTGCGGCAGCTGCTCGAGCGCCCACGCCTCCTCGGTGCCGATCACGCGGCCCTCGAAGGTGGTCCCCGGGATCGGCCGCTTGACCGAGCCGGTCGCGACGATGATGCCCTTCGTCGCCGTGTATTCCGTGCCATCCTTGGCAGAGCCGACGCGCACCGTGCCGGCGGCCGTGACGGCGCCGTAGCCCTCGATCACGTCGATGCCGTTCTTCTTGAAGAGCCCGCCGACGCCACCGGTCATCGTCTTGACGACTCTCTGCCGGCGCGCCTGGACGGCCGCGAAGTCGACGGTGCGCCCGGCGACCTCGATGCCGAAGTCCGCGGCCTCGTCGATCTCGGACAGGATGTCGGCCGAGCGGAGCACGACCTTGGCGGGGATGCAGGCGTAGTTGAGGCATCGGCCGCCGACCTGGTCCTTCTCGACGACGGCGGTCCGCATCCCGAGCTGGGCGGCACGGATCGCCGCCACGTAACCGCCGGGACCGGAACCGATGACGATGCAGTCATATGCAGATTCGGGCATGGCGGCGAGTCTATGCGACCCCCCGTCCAGCCCGCGTTCTCGCGCCCGAATCCCACCCCCCGATCGTCTGGTCAGGCGCTCGCGCCCGCGCCGAGCGCGGCCTTGAGCGACTCGGGCAGCGGCATCGATCTGCCGGCCGCGTAGTCGTAGCCGACGACGATGCCGTAGCCCTCGGCGAGCAGGCGGTCGTCGCCGACGGCATGCATCGCGAACTCGAGTCTCGCGCTCGAGCGGGCGATCGCGCCGGGGCGGATGCAGGTGCGGATCTCCTCGTCGAAGAACGCCGGCGCGCGGTAGTTGATTCTGCACTCGGCGAAGATCAGGCCGAACTGTCTGCGCGTCATCGGGTCGTTGCCGAGCAGGCCGCTGATGTACTGGATGCGCGCGTCCTCGAAGAACGACAGGAACGACACGTTGTTGACGTGGCGCATCGGGTCGAGGTCGCCGAAGCGGACGCGGTCGACGTGGCAGTAGGCCCAGCCGGCCACCGCGCCGTTCGCGGCGGCGGCCGCGTCGCCTGCGCCCTCGCGCGACGCGCTCACGGCGCCGGCCTGCGCTCGGGCATCTGGATGCGCGCCATCGCGCGGATCAGCTTCCAGAACAGCCAGCCGCCGAGGCCGATCACCGCGAGGCAGAGGACCGCCGCCCACACGTTCGAGGCGACCAGCAGCGACAGCGCCGCGATCAGCACCTGGAAGGCGAGCAGCGCCTCGAACCCGAGCACCGCCCAGTAGCGGACGTTCCACATCCCCCAGGCGGCGACGAGCAGGATCGCGGCGAGCAGCAGCGCTCCCGCGAGCGAGCCTTGTCCGCCGATGCGCGCTCCGGACGCATAGCCCACGACGACGAGCGCCGCGAGCGCGGCTGCGACGATCGCCCCGGCCGTCACCGCGCCCGGCCGCTCGCCCTCCGCGAGCGGTCTGAGCTGCGCGCGGATCGCCTCGTTGCGCTGCTCGGAGCGGCTCGGCGGCTTCGTGCCGTCGCCTGCGGTGGCGCCCGCCGCGGGGCGCTCCGACGGCGCCTCGCGCCGCCCGCGCTTGCGGCTACGCTGCGCCAACGCCGGCCTCCTGCGGGAGCGCGCCGCGCAGCGCGCGAGCCGTCGCCTCGGGATCGACCGCCTCCGTCAGCGCGCGCACGACGACGATCCGCGTCGCGCCGGCCCCGACCACGTCGCCGACCGTCTGCGCGTCGATCCCGCCGATCGCGAACCACGGCACGGGCCGCAGGGCGCCGGCGGCGTGCCGCACCAGCTCCAGCCCGGCGGCCGGACGGCCCGGCTTCGTCGGCGTCGCGTGCACCGGGCCGACGGCGAAGTAGTCGACGTCGGCCACGGCCGCGTCCTCGACCTGCTCGGGCGTGTGCGTCGAGCGGCCGAGCAGCAGGTCCTCGCCGACGAGCGCGCGCGCGTCCGCGATCCCCATGTCGTCCTGCCCGACGTGGACGCCGTCGGCGTGCGCAGCCGCCGCGAGGTCCGGCCGGTCGTTCAGCACGAACAACGCGCTGTGCGCGTCGCAGGCCTCGCGGAACACCCGCGCGCTGCGCAGCAGCGCGTCGTCGCCGACGGCCGGGTCCTTCTCACGCAGCTGCACGACGTCCGCACCGCCGCGCAGCGCCGCGTCGAGGAACGTCCGCAGGTCGCGACCGCCGCCGGCCGCGCCGCACACCAGGTACAGCCGCGCGCCGCGCAGCCGCGCACGCCGGTCGTCACCAAGCCGAGACGTCATCACCCTGCATCTTGGCAGTCGTGCGGTGAACGCCGGCCGGTCGGTGGGCGCCTGCGGAGACGACCTACGCCCGCAGTCCCTCCAGCAGCGCCAGCAGCGGCCCTTCGACCTCGGCACGGGCCGCGGCGGGATCGGCTGCGTTGGCGATCAGCATGGAGGCCTCGACCATCGCGCCGAGCAGCATGTGCGCGAGCGGCTGCACCTCGCGGCGGCGCAGCACGCCCGCGTCCATCGCCTCCTGCAGCGCGGCGACGACGAGCCCGAGCCAGTGCTGCGCGTCGACCTCGCGCCACTCCGCCCAGCCGAGCACGGCCGGCGCGTCGAGGTGCGAGATGCGGATCACGGCCGGGTCGGTGCACGCGTCGAGGAACGCGCGCACGCCTCTCGTGAGCGCCTCCCACGCGTCGGCGCTGCCGGCGGTCTGCGCGACGATCGACGCGAGCAGGTCGTCGGCGAGCTGGGCGTGGACGGCGCGGAAGAGGTCGCGCTTGTCCGCGAAGTGGTGGTAGAGCGCGCCGCGCGTCACGTGCGCGCCGCGCACGATCTCCTCCGTCCCGACGTCCGCGTAGCCGCGCGCGGCGAACAGCTCGCGCGCGACGCGCAGCAGCTCGGTCCGCGTGGCGACAGCCTGCTCCTCCCTCTGCATACCGTCTGTATGCTAGGACATACAACCTGTATGTGAGAGGAGCGGACCGCATGTCGAACGGGAACGCAGACTGGCGTGCCGAGGATCTCGGACCGGCGCGCACGCTCGAGGTCGACGGCGGCCGCGTGCGCGTGCACGTCAGCGGCGACGGACCGGCCGTCGTCTTCGTCCACGGCGTGCTCGTGAACGCGAACCTGTGGCGCAAGGTCGTGCCGCGGCTCGACGGCTTCACGCGCGTGACGATCGACATGCCGCTCGGCTCGCACCTCGTGCCGATGCCGGCGCGCCCGCTCACGCCGCCCGACCTCGGGTCGCTGATCGGCGAGGCGGTGACCGCGCTCGGGCTGGAGGGCACGACGCTCGTCGGCAACGACACCGGCGGCGCGCTCTGCCAGATCGCCGCGTCGCAGCGCCCGCCGTGGCTCGGCCGGCTCGTGCTGACGTCGTGCGACGCGTTCGAGCACTTCCCGCCGCCGATGCTGAAGCCGCTGTTCGCCCAGCTGCGCCTGCCCGGCGGCGCGCTCGCGGCGCTCGCCCCGTTGCGGATGCGGGCGGCGCGCCGTCTGCCGATCGCCTACGGCCTGTTGACGCACGATCCGATCCCCGACGCCCCGTCCGACTCCTACGTGCTGCCCGCGCTCGCGAGCCCGCACGTGCGCGCCGACCTGCGGCGCGTCTGCGCGGGGATCGAGTCGCGCCACACGGTCGAGGCGGGGGAGCGCCTGAGAGCGTTCGACCGCCCGGCGCTGATCGCCTGGTCCGCGGACGACAAGTTCTTCCCGCGCGCCGACGCCGAGCGGCTCGCGGCGACGATCCCCGGCGCGCGGCTCGAGCTGATCGAGGGCGCGCGCACGTTCTCGCCAGAGGACAGACCGGAGGCGCTCGCCGAGCTGATCGCCGCCTTCGCGCGCGAGACGGTCGAGAGCGCGGCCTGAGCGCGGCGGGCTCACGCGCAGATGGATCCGCGGCCGCCGATCGCGGCGAGCCTGTGACGGGTCGCGCGCCGCTCCCGCTGCTCGTCGCGCCGCTGCGAAGGAAGCTCGCGGGGAGGGCTGCGGATCGCCGCCGGGGAGCGGCGATCCGGCGCCGTGTGAGAGTGCTCACACGGACTTGAAGAACGCGTGCGCGCCTGTATCTTGATGTGCGACCTGTCGCACGCGGCAGGCCTCCTCCGCGAGTTCGGTCGCACGCCGCGCGCGAGGAGGATAGGCGGCGACACCCTCCTCGATCGCGTCCCCAGACGCACGCCGTCCCCCAATCCCCTGTCGGACGGCTTCGCCTCGCCCACCCCACCGTCAAGTCTGGAACAGCCGATGTCTCTCGTAACGCTCACCGGCCTGCTCGCCTCGATCTCCGGCGTCGTCATGGCGCTCTCGCCGCTGCTCCAGGCGCGGCGGGTCCATGAGATCCGCGACTCCTCCGAGGTCAGCCAGGCGTTCGTCTGCGTGCTGATCGGGAACGCGTGCGTGTGGATGGTCCACGGCGTCGTGACATCCGACGTCGTCATCTTCCTGCCGAACGTGGTCACGCTCGTGGCGGCGAGCGTGACGCTGCTGGTCGTGCGCCGCTACCGAGATGGCGGCCATGCCCCGACGGAGGCCGAGCCGGCGTCTGAGCCCGACGCGACGGGCGACCCCGCGCACACGGGCGAGCTCGCGCGCGTCCACAGGGGCGCCGGGAGCGCCGCCGCGCGAGCGCGGCGGGCCGTGTCGCTCACACGTCGCTGAGGCGGAGCGCCGTCCGGCGCTACCATCGCCCCTACGGGAGCCCTTCGCTGGGCTGAGAGGGCGGCACTCCGGCCGCCGACCGTCTGAACCTGATCCGGGTCATGCCGGCGCAGGGAAGGAGCACATGCCCCACCAGTCCGATCGCTCGTTCGACGTCGCCATCGTTGGCGGCGGCATCGCCGGCCTCGCCGTCGCGTGGCGCGCGCAGCGGCGCGGGCTGCGGACCGTCGTGCTCGAGCGCGACCGGCTGGCGCACGGGGCGACGCACGTCGCCGCCGGCATGCTCGCGCCGATCAGCGAGGCGCGCAGCGGCGAGCGGTCGCTGCTCGCGCTCAGTCGAGCGTCGCTCGACTGCTATCCGTCCTTCGTCGCCGAGCTGACGCAGGCCTCCGGGCGGGACCCCGGCTTCACCGCGTGCGGCACCCTCGCCGTCGCGCGCGACCGCGACGAGGCCGAGGCGCTCGAGCGCGAGCTGGCCGAGCGCGAGGCGCTCGGGCTGCCGGTCGAGCGGCTGCTCGCGAGCGAGGCACGTCGGCGCGAGCCTGCCCTCTCGCCGACGCTGCGACTCGCGCTGGACGTTCCCGGCGACCACGCGATCGACCCGCGCGCGCTTGCGGCCGCACTCGCCGTCGCGGTCGAGCGAGCGGGCGGCGTGCTGCGCGAGGGCGCGGAGGTCGTGCGGGTCCTTGTCGCGCCTGACGGCGAGCGCGTCGAAGGCCTCGAGCTGCGCACGTCCGGCGATGGCGACGCGAGCCGAGCGCCGGTCGGCGCCGGCGAGCGCATCGCCGCCGACCAGGTCGTGATCGCCGCCGGTGCGTGGGCCGGCGCGCTCGATGGGCTGCCCGAGCAAGCGCGCATCCCGATCCGCCCCGTCAAGGGTCAGATCATGCGCCTGCGCGATCCCGCCGGGCCCGGACTGCTCACGCGCGTGATCCGCATGCAGCCGGGCTACCTCGTGGCGCGCGGCGACGGCCGCTACGTGCTGGGCGCGACGATGGAGGAGCAGGGCTTCGACACCGCGGCGACGGCGGGCGGGATCTTCGAGCTGCTGCGCGACGCGATCGAGCTCGTGCCCGGCGTGAGCGAGCTGGCGATCGAGGAGGTCGCCGCCGGGCTGCGGCCCGGCACGCCCGACAACGCGCCCGTGCTCGGTCGCGGCGCGATCGAGGGGCTGCAGTGGGCGGCCGGCTGCTTCCGCCACGGGATCCTGCTCGCGCCGCTCGTCGCCGACGTGCTCGCCGCGACGCTCGCGGGCGAGCAGCCGCCGGCAGTCGCGGCGCCGTTCCGCGCCACGCGCTTCGCGCCCGCCCGCGAGCATGCAGGAGCCTCGTCGTGAACGTCCGGCTGAACGGCGAGTGGCAGGAGCTGGCCGACGGTGCGACGGTCGCCGACGCGGTCGCCTCGCTCGGGGTCCCGCTCGACGCGCGCGGCGTCGCCGTCGCCGTCGACCGCGAGGTCGTGCGCCGCGGCGCGTGGGCGAAGACCGCGCTCGCAGCCGGCGCCAGCGTCGAGATCCTGACCGCGATCCAGGGAGGATGACCCGCCATGTCGACCGCCGAAGGCCCGCTCTCGCCGACCGCCGACACTGAGGTCGCCGCGCCCGTGGACGACCTGCTCACGATCGCCGGCCGCTCGTTCCGCTCGCGCCTGCTGCTCGGCACCGGCGGCTTCCGCTCGCTCGAGGAGATGGCGTCGGCGCTGCGCGTCAGCGGCGCGGAGCTGGTGACCGTCGCGCTGCGCCGCGTCGACCCTGTGCAGCGCGGCTCGATCATGGACGTGCTCGCCGAGGCGGGCGTCGACGTCCTCCCCAACACCGCCGGCTGCTACACCGCCCGCGACGCGATCACGACCGCGCAGCTCGCGCGCGAGGCGTTCGATACGGACTGGATCAAGCTCGAGGTGATCGGCGACGACCGCACGCTGCTGCCTGACGCGCCGGAGCTGCTGCTCGCCGCCGAGGCGCTCGTCGACGACGGCTTCGTCGTGCTCCCCTACACGACTGACGACCCGATCCTCGCCCGCCGCCTGGAGGACGTCGGCTGCGCCGCGGTGATGCCGCTCGGCTCACCGATCGGCTCGGGGATGGGGATCCGCAACCCCTACAACATCTCGATCATCCGGGAACGGACCGCGCTGCCGATGATCCTCGACGCCGGCGTCGGCACCGCCTCCGACGCGGCGCTCGCGATGGAGCTCGGCTGCGACGCGGTGATGGCGGCGAGCGCGATCTCACGCGCCCACGATCCGGTCGCGATGGCGCGCGCGATCCGCGCCGGCGTCGAGGGCGGCCGCCTCGCGCGCGGCGCCGGGCGCATCCCACGACGCCTCTACGCCGAGGCCTCCACGCCCGACGCCGGCCTGCCCGACTTCGGCGCGCCCGCCGCGTCGCCGGCCGATGCCTGACGAGCCGGACGCTGCTCGCGCCGACGCCGGACACGGCGGCGACGACTCGGCTGCCGGGGCTGCCGCCGCCGACGCCGCGGCCGCCGAGCTCGCCCCGCCGCCGCCGCTCGACGCGCTGCTCGACCGCTGGGAGGCCGCCTGGTGCGGCCGCGAAGCGTCCGCCTTCGCTCCGCTCTGCGACCCCGCCGTCCAGTACGAGGACCCGCTCACGCGCGCGCCGTTGATCGGCGCCGACGAGCTGGGCGCGCACGCCGAGCTGCTGTGGCGGGCCTTCCCCGACGTGCGCGTCGAGCGCGCCGGCGAGCGCCTCGCGGACGCGGCCGGCCGCTTCGTCGCGGCGCCCTGCAAGCTCGCCGGCACGCACCGCGGCGCGCTCGAAGGGCTGCCGGCGACGAGACGCTTCGTCGTCGTCCACGGCGTCGTCTACGCCGAGCTGCGCGCCGGCCGCCTGCTGCGCGTGCGCGCCTTCTTCGATCGCTACGACGCCGCCGTGCAGCTCGGCGTCCTGCCCGCGTCGGGCACGTTCGGGGAGAAGGCGCTGCTGCTGGTGCGCGGCTTCGGCCTGCGCGCGCGCGGCGCCTGACGAGGCCGCCGCGCTCAGTCCGACACCGTCACGAGCACCGGCGCGTGGTCCGACAGCGTGCCGCGGTCGAGCGTCTCGCAGCGGCCCGCCGGCTCGAGCCCGCGCGCGAAGACGTGGTCGACCTCGTGGCCGCCGGCGTGCACGAAGCCGGACACGTACGGGTCGCGCACGTTGAGGTCGCCGCCGAGCACGGCCGGCGCGTCGCCGGCCCAGCGCAGCACCGCGGCACGCGCCCTCGCGACGTCGGCGTGCGCGCGCGCGTCGTCGTGGACGCTCGCGTGGAGGTTCGCGAACCAGCGCCCGTCGCCGTCGCGCACGGCGTGCACGACACGCCGCTCGGGCCACGTGCGAACGCGCCGGCGTTCGTGCGCCGCGATCCCGAGTCTGCGCACGAGGATCGCGTTCGCGCCGCCGCCCTTCGCCTTCATCAGCTCCGGCCGAGGGCGTGCGAGCGCGCGCCGCAGCGGCAGCAGCGCGTTGCGCGAGGTGAGCGCGCGACGCTGCTCGGCGTCGCACGCCCGTGCGAGCCGCTCCGGCCACCACGGCGGGACCTCCTGCAACAGCGCGACGTCCCACGGCCACGCCGACAGCCGCGCCGCGAACGCGACGAGCAGGTCCTGGTTGCGCGGCGGCAGCGCGCGGCCGTGGAAGACGTTCCAGGTGAGCACGCGCAGCACCATCTGCTCACCGTACACTTGCGCGCTTGCCGCGCCACCTCCTCACCGGCGAAGAGCTCACGCGCGACGAGCTGCACGCGCTGATCGAGCGCGCGCTCGAGCTGAAGGCCGAGCCGCTCGCGTCGCGCGCGCTCGCCGGCAAGCACGTCGCGCTGATCTTCCAGAAGCCCTCGACGCGCACGCGCGTCTCGTTCGAGGCCGGCGTCGTCGAGCTGGGCGGCCACCCGCTGATCCTGCGCTCCGACGAGCTGCAGATCAGCCGCGGCGAGGCCGTGCGCGACACAGCGCTCGTGCTGTCGCGTCACGTGCACGCGATCGGCATCCGCACCGGCCCGGACGCGCTCGTCGCGGAGCTCGCCGAGTACGCCACCGTCCCCGTGGTCAACATGCTCACGGCCGGCCATCACCCGTGCCAGGCGCTCGCCGACCTGCTCACGCTGCGCGAGGCGTTCGGCCGCCTCGACGGGCTCGTGCTCGCCTACGTCGGCGACGGCAACAACGTCGCACGCTCGCTCGCGATCCTCGGCGCGCTCGCCGGCGTGGAGGTGCGCGTCGCCGCGCCGGACGGCTACCAGCTCGAGCCCGTCGCGGGTGCCGTGCTGACCGACGATCCCGTCGAAGCGGTCGTCGGCGCGCACGCCGTCTACACGGACGTGTGGGTCAGCATGGGCGACGAGCAGACCGCCGACGCGCGCCGCGCCGCGCTCGCGGACTACCGTGTCGACGACGCGCTGCTCGACCGCGCCGCGCCCGGCGCGATCGCACTTCACGACCTGCCCGCCCACCCGGGTGAGGAGATCACGGCCGAGGTCCTGTACGGATCGCGGCAGCGCATCTGGGACCAGGCCGAGAACCGGCGCCACGCCCAGAAAGCGCTGCTGGAGCTGCTGCTGCGGTAGCCTCGCGCCGACCGGTCCGTCTGTCTGTCCATAACGAGGAGCATCGATGCCCCAGCCGAAGTCCCCCGCTGCGAGAAGAGCCTCCGGCACGAGAAGAGCCGCGGCCGCCCGCAGACCGGCTGCCAGACGCGCCGCAGCCGCCAGAGGATCCCCAGCCACGAGAACCGTGGCGAGAGGCGCCGTCGCGAGAAGAGCGCCTGCCAGACGTGCGGCTGCCGCGAGAAGAGCTGTGCCGAGCAGAGCCGTTGCGAGAAGAGCCGTTGCGAGCAGATCGGCTGCCGCGAGAAGAGCTGCGGCCCGAGGCGCCGCCGCGAGAAGAGCGCCTGCCAGAGGTGCGGCTGCCGCGAGAAGAGCTGCGCCGAGCAGAGCCGTTGCGAGAAGACCGGCTGCGAGAAGAGCTGGCGCCAGAAGACCGGCCGCCAGAAGAGCGACACGCGCCGCCAGAAGACCGGCCGCGAAGTCGGCGCCGAGAAAGGCGACCGGCGCCGCCCGCAAGCGCACGGGCGATCCCGTCGGCCAGCTCGTCGACGCGCTGCGCGATCAGCTCTCGAACCGTGTCTTCGAGCCGCGCGATCTCGTGGTGCTCGCCTCCGAGGTGATCCAGGAGTCGATGGACGAGGCCGTCGAGCGCGGGCGCATGACGAGGGGCGACGCGAACGATCTCGTCGGCGACCTGGTGCGCCGCGGCCGCGAGCAGAAGGACGACGTGCTGTCGAACCTCGACCAGCTGCTCGGCAAGGGCATCGAGCAGCTCGAGCAGCTCTCGCGCAAGCTCGACGGCTCGACCGTGAGAGCGCGCGGCGCCGACTCGGTCGACCGCCTCATGAGAAGCGCCGAGCGCGCCCGCAGAGTCGTCGGCGGCTCGCGCAGAAAGCAGAAGTAGGTCGGATCCCGTCGGGCGTCTCGGCATCGTCAGCCGGGACGCCCTCCGAGGAGCCCGCCCGTCAGCGCAGCGCGCCCTCCAGCCCGAGGTCGGCGAGCAGCGCGCCGAAGTCGAGCTCGGCGCCGGTCAGCTCGCCGAGCAGCTCCTCGGCCGACAGTCGCTGGCCGTCGCGCCACAGCGCGCGCAGCGCGTTGCCGGCCTCGCGCCGCGCGAACCAGCGCTCGCCGAAGCGCTCGCGCAGGTGCGCGCGCAAGTGCGTCTCGAGCGCCCAGGCGCGCAGGTAGCAGGCGACGTAGAAGCCGGGGTCGAGATCGGCGAGGTAGGTGGCGGCGGGCCAGTCGACGCGTGCGGCCGCGCCGAGCAGCGTCGCGTAGCGCTCGCGCAGCGCGTCGTCCGCCGGCGGGTCGACGCGGTGCACGTCCAGCTCGTACGCGAGCTTCGACGCGTAGCGGCGCAGGTAGATCAGCCGCGTCGCGCGTGCGTGGGCCGCGAGCGTGCCGTCCGCGTCCTGCACGCCGAGCCGCGCTCGCAGCCACTCGGGGTCCTCGACCAGGTGGTCGAAGAGGAACGCGAACGCCTCCGTCACCGCGTTGTCGCCGAGGTGCCGGTACTCGAACGCGAGCGACGGGTCGACGTGCGCGTAGTGCTCGACGTGGCCGCCCTCGTGCAGCAGCGCGGTGAAGTCGTCGCGTCCGCCGATCGGCGGCACGACCAGCCGCACGTCCTGCGGCACGCGCACCGCCACGCAGAACGCGCGCGGCGACTTGCCGGGTCGCGACGCGACGTCGAGATGGACGTTGCCCTGCGCCGCCGGGTCGATCCCGAGCCCTGCGAGCGTCGCCTCGAAGCTGGGGAGCAGCTGCGCTCCGTCGAACGCCGCGTCCGCCTCGGCGAAGCGGAACAGCCGCGGCAGGTCGGCGCGCGCGAGGTCGACGAGCGTCACGCCGTCGAGCGTGCGCGCGACGACCGGGCCGACGAGGGCGTCGTAGGGCTCGTCGGTCGCCGCCGTGAACGCCTCGGTCGCGCGCGACAGGCGGTCGAGGTCGAAGCCCTTCAGCTCCTCGCACAGCGCGCGGTAGCTCGGCCAGCCCAGCTTGACCGCGACGGCGCGCGTGCGCTCCAGCGCCTCGCGGTGCAGCGGGTTGAGGTGCGTCTCGGTCACCTCGAGCCGCGCCGCCTCGATCGCCGCGCGGCGCGCGCGGTCGGGCTCGTTCGCCTGCGCGATCGGCGCCTCGCGGAACGGGATCGCCTTGTCGGTGCCGTCGCCGATCGAAAGCTGCAGGCCGGCCTCGCGCTGCGCCAGCTCCGCCTCCAGGTCGGTCGAGACGAGGCCGATGTGGCCCTCGACCGCGAAGTCCAGCAGCATGCGCGCACGCCGTGCCGCGTCCTCGCCCTGTGCCGCGGCGGCGGCCGCCTGATCGCGCAGCCGCGCGATCGAGTCGGCGGCGAACAGCGCCGCGTGCCGCGCGTAGATCGGCTCGACGTCGAGCTCCCGTCTCAGCCCCGCGAAGTGGCCGTGGTACTCCTCGCCGAGCGCGGCGGTGAACGCCTCGGCTTCCAGTCGGTATGCGGCGAGGTCCATGGGCGTGCGATGCTAGCCGGCGTGTCCACCTCCCTGACGAGAAGGCAACGCCCGAGTCGCGGCGACGAGCTGGAGCTGACCGTCGACTCGCTCGCCTTCGGCGGCAACGGCGTCGCGCGCCTCGACGGCTACGTCGTGTTCGTCGTCGGCGCGGTGCCGGGCGACCGCGTGCTGGCGAGAGTCACGCGCCCCAAGCGCGACTACGCCGAAGCGATAACCACCGAGATACTCGAGCCGAGCCCCGAGCGGATCCCCGCGCACGCGCCGCACCCGGGCGTGCCGTGGCAGGTGCTCCCGTACGAGCGCCAGCTCGAGATCAAGCAGCAGCAGGTCGAGGAGGCGCTGCGGCGGATCGGCAAGCTCGACGGCTTCGCGATGGAGCCGATCGTGCCGGCGGTCGAGCAGTGGCGCTATCGCAACAAGCTCGAATACTCGTTCGGCACCGAACCCGACGGGGAGCTGGTGTACGGCTTCCACGCGCCCGGCCACTGGGAACGGATCGTCCCGATAGACGACTGCCTGATCGCCTCCGAGCGCTCGAACGTCGCCAGCCGGCAGGTGCTCGACTGGTGTCGCTCGAAGGGGCTCACCGCCTACGACCGCCGCACGCACGAGGGCTTCCTGCGCAATCTCGTCGTGCGCGAGGGTCGCCGCACCGGGCAGCTCCAGGTGCGGCTCGTGACGATGCCGGGCGCCCTGGACTCGGACGGGCTCGCCGAGGCGGTCGACTGCGACGGCCTGCTGTGGACGGCGTTCGACGGCGTCGGCGAGACGACCGCGCTGGGGGAGACGGAGCTCGTCAACGGGACCGACTACCTCGACGAGGAGGTCGGCGGCCTGCGCTTCCGCATCTCGCCGCACGCCTTCTTCCAGACGAACACGGAGATGGCCGACCGCCTCTACGCGCTCGCCGGCGAGTATGCCGCGCTGAGAGGCTTCGAGCGCGTGTACGACCTCTACTGCGGGATCGGCACGATCGGCCTCATGCTCGCGCCGCGTGCCTCCGAGCTGTGGGGTCTGGAGCTGATCGAGCCGGCGATCGGCGACGCGATCTCGAACGCGCGCCTGAACGAGATCGACAACGCGCGCTTCTTCGCCGGCGACGTGCGCGTCGCTCTGAGAGAGCTGGTCGCCAAGGCGGGGACGCCCGACGTCGTCGTCGTCGACCCGCCGCGCGCCGGCCTCTCCGCGAAGGTCGTCAGACGCATCGTCGACGCCTCGCCGAAGCGGCTCGTCTACGTCTCCTGCAACCCGACGACGCTCGCGCCGAACGCGGCGCAGCTCGTCGAAGCCGGCTACGTCCTGCGCAGCGTCAGCCCGGTCGACATGTTCCCGCAGACGCCGCACATCGAGTGCGTCGCGCTGCTCGAGCGCGGCTGAGCGACGGCCCGACCGGCACGCGCGCCCGCCGCGCGGCGGTAGCGTGCCGGCGATGTCCAGCGTGACGATCGACGAGCTGACGATCGCCGACGAGCCCGCGACGTGGGCGGGACTGGGCTTCGCCGTCTCGGGCGACGTCTGCTGCGTCGGCGGGGTGCGGATCCAACTCGCCGGTCGTACCGCCGGCCGAGGGCTGGTGAGCTGGACGCTCGGCGGCGTCGCGAGCGGCGATCTCGATGGGCTGACGACGCAGCACGCGGAGGGCCCGACCGCCGAGGGCGACCCGCCTTCCCCTCACCCGAACGGCATCGCCACGCTCGACCACGTCGTCGCGATCACGCCTGTGCTCGACCGCACGGTGCAGGTGCTGCAGGCGGCCGGGCTCGACCTGCGCCGCATCCGCGAGGAGCCGACGCCGGCGGGCGCGCCGCGGCAGGCGTTCTTCCGCCTCGGCCCGGTGATCCTCGAGGTCGTGCAGGAGCCCGACGAGGCGATCGAGCGCGCCGGCGGCACCGACCACCCTGCCTTCTTCTGGGGCCTCGCGTTCAAGGTCCCCGACCTCGACGCGACCGTGGCCCATCTCGGCGAGCACTCCAGCCCGGCCCGCCCCGCCGTCCAGCCAGGCCGTCGCATTGCCACCCTCCGACGCTCCGCCGGCCTCGCCGTTCCCGTTGCGCTGATGACGGAGTGAGAGCGGCTCCCGCGAGCACCGCATGGATGCGGTTGCCGTGACCGCTTCCGCTGCTTATGCTTCGAGGTGATTGCTGTCGCAGCGGATGCCATGGCGCCTCCGATTGCGAATGGGCCGGGGGTGGCAACCCCCGGCCCATCTCGTACCGCATCGACCACGGGGCCTGCCGTCGATGCAGCCTCGCTCGGCAGTCTCCGCGTTAGCGCCGCCTGTCGACCAACCGGTCAATCACCAGCAGGGCCACCAGCAACGCCATTGCTGTCGCAGTTGCTGCCATGTCTCCCTCCTTCCGTAGCCGTGAGGCGTCCGATGGACGCCGGGACCGACGGCCCCGCCCAGTCCCGGCGTCCGGAGGAATCGAATGGCAGAAGCTGCTTCCGCCGTGCGCGCATGACGTTACGGGCGGGTAGGCACGTTGTCGCCACCAGCTATATGGCATTCGGCAAAGGCTCTCCGCAGCCCACCGACCCGGCTCGCGCTCCCACGCCGCCTGACAGAATCGCCGACATGGCAGCCGACGGACAGCGCGGAGCGATCGTCGTCACAGGCGCGTCGAGCGGGATCGGGGAGGCGTGCGCGCGGCGGCTTGCGGGGCTCGGCTTCCAGGTCTTCGCGGGCGTGCGCAAGGCGGAGGATGGGGAGCGGCTGGCCCGCGAGATCCCCGGCGTGACGCCGCTGCGGATCGAGGTCACCGAGGCCGACTCGATCGCGGCTGCGGCCAAGGCTGTGAGCGAGGCGACCGGCGGGCGCCTCGCCGGCCTCGTCAACAACGCCGGCATCGCCGTCCCGGCGCCGCTCGAGCACCAGCCGATCGACGACTTCCGCCACCAGATCGAGGTCAACCTCGTCGGGCAGGTGGCCGTCACGCAGGCGTTCCTCCCGCTGCTGCGCACGGCGCGCGGGCGGATCGTGAACGTCAGCTCGATCGGCGGCCGTGTCGCCGTCCCGCTGCTCGGCGCCTACGCCGCCTCGAAGTTCGCGCTCGAGGGCCTCTCCGACACGCTTCGCCGCGAGCTGCGGCCGTGGGGGATCGAGGTCGCCGTGATCGAGCCGGGCACGATCGCGACCCCGATCTGGGACAAGGGGATCGCCTCCGGCGAGCAGCTGCAAGCCACGATGGGCCCGGATGCGCACCGCGACTACGGGCCGCTGATCGCGACCGTGCGCACCGCCTCCGAGGAGGGCGCGAAGACCGGCCTGCCGCCGGACGCCGTCGCGAAGGACGTCGCCCACGCGCTCACCGCGCGCAAGCCGCGCACGCGCTACCTCGTCGGCCGCGAGGCGAAGTCGCGCGGCACGGCGGCGCGCTTCCTGCCCGACCGCTTCATGGACTCGGCGATCGCCAGAGTCATGAAGTGGGGCTGAGCGCCACGACCCGCGAAGGGCGCTGACGCAGCGGCGCAGCGACCACGAACCAGGCCGCTTCGCCGTAGACTCCACCGCCATGCGAGCCGCCACGATCCGCGACGGCGAGGTGCTCGTCGAGCGGCACCCCGACCCCGCCCCCGGCCTCGGCGAGGTGCTCGTGCGAGTGCGCGCCGCGGGGCTCAACGGCGCCGACATGATGCAGCGCCGCGGGCTCTACCCGGCGCCGCCCGGCTCGCCGCAGGACATCCCCGGCCTCGAGCTGGCCGGCGAGGTCGTCGCGAACGGCCCCGGCGCGACGCGCTTCGCGGAGCGCGACCGTGTGATGGCGATCGTCGGCGGCGGTGGGCAGGCCGAGCTGGCCGTCGTCCACGAGCGCCAGCTGATGCCCGTGCCGGCCGGCCTCGACTGGCCGTCCGCGGGTGGCTTCCCGGAGGTCTTCACGACCGCCCACGACGCGCTCTTCACGCAGGCCGGCCTCGGCGCCGGCGAGCGACTGCTCGTCCACGGCGGCGCAGGCGGCGTCGGCACCGCCGCGATCCAGCTCGGCGCGAGCGCCGGTGCGCACGTCACGGCGACGGTCCGCAACCCCGACCGGCGCGAGCAGGTCGCGGCGCTCGGCGCGGACGTCGTGGAGCCGGAGGGCTTCGAGCAGCACGGCCCGTTCGACGTGATCCTCGAGCTTGTCGGCGCGCCGAACCTGCCGGCGAACCTGCAGGCGCTCGCGATCGACGGACGGATCGTGGTGATCGGCGTCGGCGCCGGGGTCAAGTCCGAGATCAACCTGCTCGCGCTGATGGGCAAGCGCGCGCGCCTGATGGCCTCCACCCTGCGCGCCCGCCCGCTCGAGGAGAAGGCCGCGACCGCTCGCGCGCTGGAGCGCCACGTGCTGCCGCTCGTCGAGGCCGGAGCGCTGCGCGTGCCCGTGGCAGAGACGTTCCCGCTGGACGAGGCGCCCGCCGCGTACGAGCGCTTCGCCGCCGGCGGCAAGCTCGGCAAGCTCGTGCTGCTGCCGTAGCCCCGCGCGCCGCTCCGCGGGCGCCCGCACCCCCGGCACCACGCCCGGCGACTCGCCGGCGTGCCGGCCGGGGGCCAGCCCCACCACAGCCCGGTGGCCGGTCCCATCGCCGCCTCCCTCCACGCGGCCTATCGTGCCGCCCATGTCCACCACCGCTCCCCCCGCGCCGCCGAAGGGCCGCGGCCTGCCGCGGCCGTTCGTCGCGCTCTGCATCGCGATCGGTGCGCTGATCGGCGCCTACGCGGTCGTCACGTTGCTGTCGCTCACGACCGCGAGCACCGAGCACCGCTCGCGCACCTTCGCGGCCGTCGGCGAGCTGCGTATCGACAGCGGCTCGGGCGACGTGACGATCGCCGGGCAGCGGCGCAGCGACATCCGCGTCGACATGGCGATCCAGCGCGGCATGTGGCGCGGCGCATGGCAGCCGAGCGTCGAGACGCGCCGGGGCGGCAGCAGCCTGCGGCTGGGGAGCAGGTGCTCGTTGTGGGCGCAGGTCGGCGTCGGCCAGTGCGGCGCCTCGTTCGTCATCAGCGTCCCGATCGGCACGCGCGTGGTCGTGCACGCCTCCTCGGGCGACGTGAAGGTCGCCGGCACGGCGGATGCGGTCAGCGTCGACGCGTCCTCCGGCAACGTCGAGGCGGACGCCTCCTCCGGTCCGCTGCGACTCGCGGCCGACTCGGGCGACGTGACGGTCCAGGGCTACCGCGGCACCGAGATCTCCGCGCGGGCAGGCAGCGGCGACGTCGACCTCCACGCGCTGCGTGCGCCCCGCAGCGTGCGCGCCGAGGCCGGCTCCGGCAACGTGACGATCGCGGTTCCCGACGTCCCCTACCGCGTGTCGCTGCAGACGGGCTCGGGCGACCAGCACGTGCGGGTGCAGCGGGACCCGAACGCAGCGCGCGGCATCGAGGCGAAGGCCGGCTCCGGCGACGTGACGATTCAGCGCCTCAGCGACATGCGCTGAGCGCAGCGAGCAGCGACCGCCGGATCAATACGGCGGCAGGCTCTCGTACCACTCGCCGAGCACGCGGAAGGCGCGCCAGAAGGCGCGCTTGGCGCTCTCCTCGTCGAGCGCGTCGTCGATGTTCGGCACGTACAGCGCCTCGATCGACGGCGTCAGCCGCTGGAGCGCGCCGGGCTCCGCGACGAGCATGCGGCCGAGCGGGACCTCCAGCTCGTTCACGACGTCGAGCGCGTCCTCGCCCATCACGACGACGATCTTCGGCTGCACGATCGCCAGCTCCTCGAGCAGCCGCTCGACGCACGCCGGGTCGGCGAGCGACGGGTCGGGCAGCGGGCACTTCACGCACAGCGTCCCGTAGACGGCGAGCGGGTCGATGTTGAGTCGCTTGAGCGACTTCATCAGCGCACCGCCGGCGCGCCCGTAGAAGGCGACGCCCTCCTCGATCTCGGAGGGGCGCGGATGGTGCTTGACGAGGAAGACGTCGGCCTGCGGGTGGCCGGACCCCAGCACCGGCATCAGGTTGCCGCGCGGGCAATGCGTGCACTCCTGCAGCTCGCGCGTGAAGTGGTTCAGCTCTCGGATCGCCCGCTCGAGGTACTTCTCGCGGATCTCGTCGTCGGTGATGGGCATGCTGGGGGGAAGATTGGACGCACCCCCGGCATGTCCCTGCTCGTGCATCAGGACTTGCGTGCCGCCCGCCGGACGCGACGCTCCTTCGAGGCTGCGCGCGCCCCTCTGGGCGTAGCTCTCGTCTGCAGGAACTTCAGCGCCTGCACGTAGAGCAGCGAAGCCGGCGTGCGCACGATGTCGGCCTCGCGCAGCGCTTCCATGAACTCCTGCGGCCCGTCGAAGTCGGGCATCGAGATGCGGACCGAGCCGAGCCCCTGCGCGACGTGCGCGTCCGATCCGGCGCCGGCGGGGATGCGGTACTTGGCCGCGAAGCGGGCAGCCTCCTCGTTGAACTCCTGGATCGCCACGCGCGGATTGAAGACCTCGATCGCGTCGACGTCGTCGAGCACCGCCAGCAGGTGCTCGTAGTCGGGCACCGCGTGCATGCGGTCGAACGGATGCGGTACGTAGACGACGCCGCCCTGGCGCTTGATCTCCGCGATCGTCGCCTGCAGCGTCAGCCCGCGCGGGATCAGCTCGCTCAGGAACAGGCCGATCACCTCGCCCTGGTCGGCCGTCTTGACCTCCTCGCCGACGATCACCTTGATCCCGCTCGCCTTCGCCTGCGCCTCGAGCGCGCCGGAGATCTCGTTGTGGTCGGTGACGGCGATCGCGCCGAGGCCTCTCGCCTTCGCCGTCGCGAGCAGCACCTCGACGGGCGTCACGCAGTCGTGCGAATGGTCGGTGTGCATGTGCAGGTCGACGTCGATCCGCCGCCGCCTGGCGACCTTCGCCCGCAGCGCCCGATCACCGCGTCCGTCGTGGCGGCGCGCGACGAGCTCGGCGTAGACGTCCTCCAGCTCGTCCACGACGCGCGACCAGCGCAGCCGCTCGCGCAGCGGATCGGCGGCGCGCTGCAAGCGCGCGCGCAGCCCCGGGTCGGCCACGAGCCGTGCGAGCTGCGCGGCGAGCGTGTCGGCGTCCCCGGGCTCGAACAGCAGCCCGTGCTCGCCGTCGCCGATCAGCTCCTCGTAGACCGGCAGGCGCGCGGCGACGGGCACGCAGCCGGCGCCGAGCGCGCGCACGAGCCCGCTCGGGGCCGGTGCGACGCCGCTCGACGCGCGCACGACGATCTGCGCGCGGGCGAGCAGCGCGTCCTCGTCGCAGTCGTCCGGGCCGACGAACGCGATCCGCTCGCGCAGCTCGGCGCGCAGCGGTCCGGCGCCCTGCGTGGCGCGGCGCGACCAGACGGTCGCGTGCCAGCCGCCCGTCGCCGGCATCCGCCGCAGCGCGCGCAGCAGCGTGCGGACGGCGGGCCGGTCCTCGTCGGCGATCAATGCGATCTCGACGTGGCCGTCGTCGGCATCTGCGGCTGCGCTCGCGCCGGCGTCGGGCTCCGTCGCGTCCGCACCGGGCAGGATCACGCGGCAGTCGCCGGGGAACCAGCGCTGCAGCAGGTCGCGCGTCGCCGCGTAGCTCGCGATGCGCGCGTCGAGTCGGCCGAGGAACAGCTCGACGACGCGCCGCGCCACCTGCGTTGTCAGCACGCCCTCGGTCGGCGCGTGGAAGGTCCCGACGTTCAGCGCGCGCGAGTGGCGCAGCGCCGCGCTCGCGGCGCTCGGCGCGAACGGCTCGTGCAGGTGGACGAGGTCGAGCGGCGCGAGCGCGAGCGCCTGCTCGATCGTCCGCGCGACGTCGATCGGCAGCGAGGCGGCGCGCCGCCGCGACGGGGAGAATGCCAGCACCTCGCCGACGCCGAGGACTCGGTACCCGCCCCCCGCCCCTACGCCCGGCGCGTCACCGACCGGCTCCAGCAGCGACGCGGGACGCTCGCGCGCCGCGTGAATCGCCTTGCGCGAGTCGCGCACGAGCGCGCTCGACGTGGACGGCGCGATCACGACCACGCGATGCCCGCGCGCGACGAGCTCCTCCGCGCAGCGTGCGACCTCGCGGTTCACCTCGTGCGGCGCTTCCCAGGCGAACGGAGTGACCTGGGCGATCGCGAGGCGCGCGGGCACGCCTTGGAGGATAGACCTGCGCCGTGGACGGCGAGTCGAGGCGCGCCGGGCGCTACGCCCGCGCCGCGAGCCGCCGCTCGAGGTTCGCGCGCACTGCGGGCCACTCGCGGTCGATCACGCTGTACCAGGCGGAGTCGCGCAGCGTCCCGTCCAGCAGGACCCGGTGCTGGCGGTGGATCCCCTCGAACTGCGCTGGTAGCGCCGCCATCGCCGCACGCGAGCGCTCGTTGCGGGCGTCGGTCTTCAGCTCCACGCGGATGCAGCCGGCCGCGTCGAACGCGCGCCCGAGCATCAGCAGCTTCGCCTCGACGTTCGCGCCCGTCTGCCAGGCGGCGGGCGCGAGCCACGTCGAGCCGATCTCGACCGAGCGGTCGCGCTCCCGCAGCGCCATGAAGCGCGTCGAGCCTACGGCGACGCCGTCCGCCCGCCGCACGGTCGCGAAGGTCACCTCACGCCGCTCCGTGAATGCCGAGCGCGCATCCGCCAGCCACGCGTCGAACCCGGCCGGCTCGTGCAACGGCACCGGGAACCACTGCGAGATCCGCGGGTCCGAAGCCGCCGCCCGCAGCTCCTCCACATGCCGCTCGGCGAGTGGCTCGAGCGCCACGAGGGACCCGGCGACGGGCATCGAGAGGGTGTCCCACACGCCGCCATCCTCGCATTCCGCGGATGCGCGTGAATCCGACCCCGCAGGGCGGGGTGAGGTTCACGCGCCTCGCCGGCGGCGTTCGTTCAGGACTCGGAGGAAGCCGACGTCGGAGCAGGCGCCCCGACCGGCTGCGTGCCAGGCAGCCCGCCGTGCTCGGCGATGAACTGCTCGGTCGCCAGCCGCGCCTCGTCGTCGGGGCGCTGCACGTGCGGCGACTTCATGAGGTACGAGCTGGGCCCGTCGAGCTGGCCGCCGACGCCGTGGTTCAACGCGAGCTTGCAGCAGCGCACGGCGTCGATGACGATGCCGGCGGAGTTCGGCGAGTCCCACACCTCGAGCTTCATCTCGCACGTCAGCGGGACGTCGCCGAACGCTCTGCCCTCGAGGCGGATGTGGGCCCACTTGCGGTCGGTCAGCCACGGCACGTAGTCCGAGGGACCGACGTGGACGTCGTCGGCGGGCAGGTCGACGCCGGCGACCGAGGTCACGGCGTTCGTCTTCGAGATCTTCTTGGACTCGAGGCGCTCGCGCTCGAGCATGTTGAAGAAGTCCATGTTGCCGCCGACGTTGAGCTGCGAGGTGTGCTCGAGCATCACGCCGCGCTCGTAGAACAGCCGCGCGAGCGCGCGGTGCGTGATCGTCGCGCCGACCTGCGACTTGATGTCGTCGCCGACGATCGGCAGGCCGGCTCTCTTGAAGCGGTCGTCCCAGTAGTCCTCGCGGGCGATGAAGACGGGGATGCAGTTGACGAAGCCGCAGCCGGCCTCGAGCACCTGCTCGACGTACCACTTGGTCGCCTGCTCGGAGCCCACCGGCAGGTAGGAGACGACGACGTCGGTCTTCGTGTCGCGCAGGATATGCACGATGTCGGCCGTCTGTCCCGGCGCCTTCTCGATCTTCTGCGAGAGGTACTTGCCGAGGCCGTCATGCGTCATGCCGCGGTGGACGGGGACGTCGAGGTGCGGCACGTCCGAGAACTTGATCGTGTTGTTCTGCCCGGACCAGATCGCCTCCGAGAGGTCCTTGCCGACCTTGTCCTTGTCGATGTCGAACGCGGCCGTGAACTCGACGTCACGGACGTGGTAGCCGCCAAGGTCGACGTGCATCAGGCCGGGGACTCTGCCGCTCGGGTCGGCATCCTCGTAGTACTGGATGCCCTGCACGAACGACGAGGCGCAGTTGCCCACGCCGATGATCGCAACGCGCACCTTTTCGCTCTGGTAGCGGCTGGCGCCGTTGCTCGAAGTGTTGCTGGTGCTCACGATGAAGGAAGTCCTCTCCTGGAAAGGTCTGGGGGATACACCCCGCCAGCCGGCGGGGGTTACACCCGGCTCGGGACGCTGGTGTCTTGAGTCGGAAGACCGCCACCGAACTAAGGACTCACGACACTAGGGGATGCGCGACAGCTCGCGCCGGACGTGGAAGATGCGCTGGAGCATCGTGAACAGCGAGAGCACGGCCAGCACGTAGACGGCGGGCGCGAGCAGCTCGAAGTCGCCGAGCCCGGCGCCCTTCGCGAACACGAGGCCGACTGAGAGGATCACGACGCGCACCGCGCGGCTCGCGATCCCCACCTTGCACTCGACCCCGAGCGCCTCGGCGCGCGCGCGGGTGTACGACACCATCAGCGAGCCGAGCACCGCCAGCACGACGGCCGCGACCGCGAGCTCGTCGCCCTGCGTCGCGAAGTAGGCCGCCACGGCCGTCAGCACGATCCCCTCCTCGATGCGGTCGAGCGTCGAGTCGAGGAAGGCGCCGAACGGCGTGCCCTTGCCCGACATGCGCGAGTAGCGCCCGTCGAGCGTGTCCATCACGGAGCCGAGGATGAAGGCGACGCCGCCGAGGAAGAAGTACTCCTGCCACACGAGCACGGCGGCGACGAGGTTGCCGACGAGTCCGGTCATCGAGATCGCGTTCGGCGTCAGGCGCGACTCGATGAGGCGGTTGCGCACCGCCGCGGAGAACTCGTCGACCGTGCTCACGCCGCGGCCTCGGCCTCGGCGCGCCCGAACGACCACGCCTCAGGCCGCCAGCGGGCGAGCAGCCGCTGCGACAGCAGCGCCGACATCCCGGCCGTCATCGCGCCGAGGAGCGCGTCGAAGAAGTAGTGGTTGCCCGTCGCCACGACGACGAACGTCACGAGGAACGGGTAGAGGAGCCAGACGACCTTCAGCGGCATCGGCTTCACGAGCCGCGCGAGCGGCCAGCCGACCATCAGCGCGAAGCAGACGTGCATCGACGGGACCGCGGCGTACAGGTTGAGCAGCGCGCTCACGGGCTCGTTCTCGACGCGCACGCCGGTGAAGGCGGCGACCGAGTCGGTGAAGCCCCACTCCGGCATCAGCCGCGGCGGTGCGGTCGGGTAGAGCGCGTAGGCGACGAGCGCGAAGCCCATCGCGATCATGAACGTGTTGCGCACGAAGTAGAAGCTGTCGTTACGGCGCAGGTAGATGTAGACGAGCCCCCCGACCGTCACGACGAAGTGCGAGTTGAGGTAAATCCAGTCGGCAGCGTGGATCATCCAGCTGCGGCTCGACGCCCATGCCTGCACGCTCGGCTCCGCGAACACGTGCATGCTGTGCTCGAGGTTGATGATCTTCGTCGCGTTCCACGCGGCCGCGGCGACCTTGCCGTTCACCGTGCCGCGAACGATCTGGTACGCGTAGTAGGCGGCGGCGAAGAGAAGCAGCTGGCGCGCCGCGTCCGCCCATCCGTGCGGCAGCAGGCGCCGCTCGATGTTGCGAAGGCCGCGGATCATGGGGAAGCGCCGCATCCTACCGCTGTTACCCGGCATTCACGACATCCGCATCGCCGCAACGAGCGCTGTGCGCGGCGATCCGTCCGAAGGAGAACCGGGTGCCGAGCCGCACCGTTCCGGCGCGCCGCACGTGCAACTGCGTCCAGTCGCCGTCCGGGGCGACGCAGGCGTCCCCCTGGACGACTGCCCAGTAGGGCGTCCAGCGCACGCGCACGCGGAGGATCGAGGGCCTCGGGACCGCGAGCGTGAGCGCGTCGGCGCCGGCGCTGAGGACCCGCGCCGGGGGGTCCACGAGCGGGGCTGCGTCGCGGACCTCGTAGAGGCGCCAGTGCGCGCCGCGCCAGACGGGCCGCAGGTACGGCAGCCCGCGCGCGATCAGGCGCGCCTCGGCCTTCGCCGAGTAGTCGAGCCGCACGTCGGGGAGCGCGACCCAGCGGACGCCGCTGCGCTGGAGCCACGCGTGGTAGGCCGCGGCGGTCAGCGGCGCGCCGTCGCGTCCGCGATGGGCGTAGAAGACCGCGTTGCGCTCCACGTCGAGCTGGCGCTCCCAGCCGCGCGCAAGCGGGATCGACGGCGCGACCCAGCGCGCCTCCCAGTGCAGGCGCGTGAAGGGGATCTCGATCCGACCCGTCGCACCGTCGTGCGCGCCTGCGCGGTCCAGTGCGGCGAGCAGCGGCGCGTAGTAGGCGGCGTGCACGCTCGGGTCGCCGCTCGCGGTGCGCACGTCGTCGACGGCGGCGCTCCACTGCCACCAGAGCAGGAACGGCACGAGCAGCAGCAGCGCCGCGGTTCGCCGCCGCCACAGCACGAGCGCGGCGAGCGGGCCGGCGCACAGCGCGCCGAGCCGCACGACGTTCCCGCCGACCGGCGTGTCGAGCAGGAAGGCAGCCGTGCAGCCGAGCGCGTAGAGCCCGACGCCGATCCGCAGCGTGCGCTCCTCGCGCGGCAGCAGCACGAGCGCGCCCGCCGCGAACGCGAGCACCGGCCAGAACGCCGAGCGGACGAACGGCTCGACGCCGCCCTCCGGGAACGCGGCGGCGAGGATCGCGACGGGCGTGAGCGCCGCCACCGCGATGACCAGCCCTCGGGCACGCCGCTCGCCCAGCGCAGACGCCGCCCCCGCGAGCGCGAGGAAGAGGGCGGCGACGGGGCTGGCGAGCGGGGTCAGGAGCGCGAGCGCGATGGCAAGCGGCAGCGCTGCGCGGCCCGGCTCGCGCGTGCTCCGCTGCAGCGCCCACAGGGAGGCCAGTGCCGGGACCAGGCCGAGCGCGAACGTCATGCGGCCGCTGAACAGCGTCGTCGCGGCGCCGGCGGCGAACCACGTTGCGCCGACCCATGCGCGCTCGCCGTAGCGGTCGTGGGCGACGCGCTCGAACAGCCATGCGGCGGTCACGACGGCGATGGCTCCGACCGCGCGCGGTCCGAGCCACCAGGCGAGCGGCGGGAAGACGACGCTGTAGCCGGGCAGGTGGTGGCCGCCGTACCACTGCGCGTTCCAGACGGAGAAGCCGGCGTGGCCGAACAGCCACGCGCGGTACTCCGCGGCCGCGAGGTCGAGGCTCGGCGGCTGCCAGATCAGGTACACGGCCGCGAGCACCGCCGCGACCGCAGGGGGCGCGAGCCGGCGCGGGTCCCGAGCGATGCGCGGACGGACCATGGCGGTCGCGGAGGCTAGTGCACCGCGCTCCGCGCGCTCGACGGCGCGGCGTCCGCTCAGCCCGTCGACGCGAAGTCGACGGTGTAGAGCGCGGTGGGACGGCCGTTCTGGGAGCTGGTGGCGCGGCCGATGCCGATGCGGCGGAAGTCGCCGTCGAGCAGGACGCGGCGGTGGGGCGGGGAGCCGAGCCAGGCGCGCACCATCGCTGCCGCTTCGCTGCTCGGGCTGCTCTGCACGCGCCAGCCGATCACCTCGCCGATGCTGTGGGCCCTGCCGGCGGCGGCCATCACGCGCCCCGGCCACGGGCCGTGGGCGAAGTAGCCGCGCCGCGCCATGTCGCGCGAGTGACCGGCTGCGCCGCGGTCCATCCGGCCGTCCTCGCGCATCGCCGCCAGGCGGTGGCTGGTGCGCACGCGGTTGAGCTCCCGCAGCATCGCGCTCGCGAAGCTGCCATCGCCGCTTGCGGCAGCCGGCGCGGCGGCCGGCAGCAGCGCCAGCAGCGTGCACGCGAGCCCGAGAAGCACGCGAGGGAGTGGCCGGTCAGCTCTCGTCCAGGAAGGTCGCAATGCGATCGATCAAGCCGGGGCGGTCGAGCCAGGGCCAGTGCCCCGCGTCCTCGACGTGCACGACCTGCGATCTCGGCAGCTCCGCGGAGTATGCGTCCCCG